>JALNXD010000090.1 GCA_023230565.1 Syntrophales bacterium | reverse complement strand
TCCTCTTCCTTCATGCCCGCATCCAATGCGCCCATCGCGATCAACGCACCTTCCGCACCGCCATAACCACAGCTGAGAGTCGCCTGCTTGCCTTTCTGCCGAAGGTCTCCATTAATACCATGTTTCTCCACCTTGCAGTGGAACATTCTCCCTGCTGTCTCGCAGTAAATGTCGCCGCCAGCTTCAAACACATCCAGCACCCACTGTTCCCCGGCAAGCCAGGCAAGCACCCGACATTCGATGGCGGAAAAGTCCGCAACGATCATCTTGTAGCCGGGAGCGGGAATGAACGCAGTGCGGACGCATTGCGCCAGCACCTCTGGAACGGATTCATACAACGCTTCCAGGGCGGTATAGTCACCACAGGATACAAGGCTTCTTGCCTGAATCAGGTCCGGGAGAGAATTCCTGAAAAGGTTCTGGAGCTGAACAATAGTTCCGGAAAAACGACCGCTTCGGTTTGCGCCGTAAAAGCGAAACATGCCTCGCAATCGGCCATCGGCACAAACCGCGTTTTCCATGGCGGTGTATTTTTTCACCGCTGACATGGCGAGCTGCTGCCGAAGGGTGAGAACTGTCCGGAGAGGTTCCGGTGCTGTCCGAAGAGCCTCGGCTACAACCTTCTTCCCCAAGGAATCCATCTCCATTCCCTGCGATGCCAGCCAGTCCTTCATCTGCTGAACGGAGCGCGGGTTGTCCAGGTTTGTCAGCTCCTGCAGCGCATCCGTGAGATGCTGCTGGGAAAGCGCATCCAGGCGGATTGCCTGTCGGACCATAGGGAGATCGATCTGGATGCCTCTATCGTTGATTGTCTGATCATTCCAGTATTCCCGCCAGACAGACTCCGGGACAGGGTGGGAGGAGAGGCGATCTTTAATTTGTAATTCCACCTCGACATCCCGCTTGTTGTAAGCCACGAAGGTCTCCCATTTGTCGGGAGCGTCAGATGGCATATTCCTTACCCTCCCGCCATTACTGGCTGTCGCCTTGCACGGAACGCAGAAATAACGGATGAGGTCCTTGCCCTCCGTCATCTTCTGCTGCTCCAGACCAAGGGCCGCCCCTGCTCCAGCGAGGGACATGGGAAAGCCCATATATGCGCTCCAGATCATGGAGCACCGCCAGCCTTCCGGAGAAAGGAACTGACCTCTGGTGAGCAGACCCTTATCCCACAGGTGCCGAGATAAACACACCCGCTCGAACATGGCGTTGAATGCCCATTTTGTGATCTCCGGGTTTTGCAGCGCGGAGAGAATCTCCTCCGGTATCTCTTCTCCCGCTGTCAGGTCATAAACTGTGACCGGGCCATCGTCGACCGCCACGCCAAAGAGAAGCACCTCAAAAGCAGGATCTTCTGCATACCGGTAAACGCCTGTCTTCATCAAATCAGTTTCACTGAATGTCTCTATGTCGATTGATAACTTTTCCATTCGCCACCTCCATAACGGCAAAAAGCCAGCCCCATGTGTAGAGCTGGCTGTTATGTACGTGGGGTGACGATTTCCGCCACCCCGTGTTGCTCTGCAAGAGGGATCAGCTCAGGAAATCCTCCTCGCCATCGTCGAACTCGTCCTCAGCACGAGTGAAGCCACCGAGCGGATCTCCGTCGCGGCCTTTCTGCAGGTGATGCAGAGAGCAGCCGATGCCCTTGTTTCCATTCTTGTTGTAGGCAAAGAAGGAAATGCATGCCCTTCCATAGACGCCGCTGTAAACCTCCGAGTGATCGAGGATATCCTGACGATCCTTATCCACGATACCCGGCGCACGCTGGTAGTTCTTGGCGTTGAGGTAGTAGGCGTTCTCGTAGGCAGGATCGCCGCTGCGCTTTTCGTCGCCGTCATTCAGCGGGCTGTTGATCGCAGACAGCGGGGGTACGGTTTTGCCGGTTCCCTTCAGGATGGAAGCGCCTTCTTCATAAGCCGCCTGGATCGCCTTCTCAATCTTGGAAAGCGTTTCTTTATCAGACTTCGGGATGATCAGGCTCACAGACCAGGCAGGTTTGCTGCCATCAATGCCCTTTGCTTCCCAGACATTGCAGTAGCTCCAACGGGTGTCCCAACCGGTGATGATTTTCTTCGGATCATTATTCTTTGCCATTTTCGTTTTCCTCCATAAATTCATTGATTGCGGTTGTCATCTCAGGACGCTTGTCGCTTCTTGACACGAGCGTCGGCTTCCCGCTGGGCTTGACAACCATGTCTCCCAGCAGTGCTTCAAAGTTTTTCTTGCCGAGCAGCTTCTCCATCGCCGTAATGGTCAGGAGCTTCCGTTCGAAGGGATCGTAACCTGCCTTCTCCACAGCCTTTGCCACGGCAGCTTCGTCACTGTATTTCCTTACGGATCTGCCTTCAACGACCTTCCAGTCTTCCCAGGCATATCCCGCAAGAGCCTGCTGCAAGGCGTAGGTTTTGACGTCCTCCGCCCATGAAACCAGCTGATCTACCTTGGCCAGGATGACGTTGATTTCATCCTCTTCCAAACAGTCAGGTCTGGCAAAGTCATACCGGGCAAGCATCAGGTTCTCCTCTGCCCGTTTCCGGCATATCGCTTTCGCGCGGCAAAACCGGCACCACGAACCACAGCTATATTCACCTGCTCCCTTCAGAGCCAGCTCCGCCTGCGGGCGTAGGACTGTGTCCGCCCATAAAAGCAGGTCATCAGCCTTCAGGCTCCACTGGCTGTAGTTGCTAATACGGGGCTGGTATATCATCAGGGTGATATCCGTGATGTCATACAGCGGGGAGAAAGCAAGGTAACTGCCCAAGGCGTAGCATTTCAGCTGGCTGTTTTCCTCCGCCGACACCTCTACGCCCTTCCCGTGCTTATAATCGATCACGTACATGTGACCGTCGCCGAGAATCACGCAGTCGGAAGTACCAAATCCTCCAGCGACATATTCCTCGAAGCTGACCTGCTGCTCCACGGAAATGATGGCGTCCGGGCAGGTCTGTTTCATGGTTTCGTAGATCTCCAGGACTGCATCCCGGTATTCTTCCGCGCATTCCTGCATTTCAGGGCTATACATCTTTAAAGAAGGCCGCGGATCCTCACAGGGGAGACCCAGTGTTTCCTTCAAAAGGAATTCTCCCAGGCTGTGAGCCTCCGTGCCCTCCCGGCTGTATTCGCTGCCGGTGTCTTCCGGCCCGTACTGCTCTCCCAGAACAAGAGACGGCGGACAATGGATCAGGCGATCTGATGCCGATGGCGAAAATTTGGCGTGCACGTCAGGCATTCTTGACCTCCTTCGCAGCAGCGAGAAGGGCGGCATAGTCATCCGGTTTCACATCCGAAAGCTTGCTGGCACCAAACATGCCGAGCAGTTCCTTCATCTGTGCGGTCTTCCCGGAACGGCTGATCTCAGCCAGAATGGTGCGGACATCTTCCAGCTTGATGGCCGGGGCTGCAGGCGCTTCCCCTGCTACCGGCGTCACCGTATTCTCAGCAATGGTCTGTTCTTCCTTTACATACGCGGCCAGGTAATCCGCCAGGGCAATGATGTCCTCGCCGATTCTGTGAATGGTCGCTACGATCTGTGCTTCTTTCATTGTCGTTTCCTCCTTTCATACGTGCTTCGACTGCGCCAAGGGCTCGGAGGATGTTTCTCGCATCCGCCTTGCCCCCGGCGCGGATTCCAGTGATCTGTGTCATGACCGGCTCCCTCCTTTCCGAGGCGGCTTTCTGCCCCTCTATCTCTCCACGGACAGTTAGGAACCGGTTGACAACCACACTTAAGAAAAAAACTTGTCGATTACTTCATCGAGGATGCGATGCAGGTCCTCTCTGGTGAGGTCGATGTCATCCTCCACCCAGTCATCAGGAGTTTCAGGCTCGCCGAACTCCGCCAGAAGGGACACCACCTGCTCATCAGTCAGGCTGTGGATCTCTTCCTCTTCATTACAGCCGAGGATGACCATCGTTCCGGCAAAGATATCCAGAATTTCACCGTCATCGCCCACCAGGGACCGGTTCAGGGGAAGTCCCTTGATCTTGCCTTCCTCGTTGACCGCGATACAGATCCCTTTGTGGGGAGCTGTGAATTCAGGGCAGCCGTCCACCAGCTCGGCGATCTTCTTCGGACAGATAAAGCGCACCTCCGCATGCTTGCCAGGTTCCAGAATCATTGCTCTTACCATTGTTGAGCTCCTTCCTCCCCACGCAGGGGATATATGATTTGGAAGGAAATACCCCTCCACTTCTCCACGGACAGTTGCACCCGGTTTGACAACCAGAAATCAGCAAAAATCTGAGGCTTCGGTAGAATGTGTGGGTGAAAACTCAGCGTCCAGGAAGCCTTGGCTGAATAACTGAGCAAGTCAGCATCACCATGGCAATCAGACTGTCGGTATTGCGAAAACCAAAAGCGGTAC
>JALNXD010000089.1 GCA_023230565.1 Syntrophales bacterium | reverse complement strand
GCCGGGGTCTACACAGTCTCTCTGAAGGATAAGACAAATCCTGCACTGGCGGGGGCAACCCTTAAAATCCGCATTCCCATGAAGTTTGTGGCGGCACAATTCGGAAGCGCGAGCGGAACGTACTACATCGGCACCCAGGGAGGCACGGATACCTTCACTGTTCTGGGAGGACCTGTGGGGGTTGACGTGTATATCTACGACGCTCTCGATCTTACCGGAATTCCCGTCAAAGCGGCAAATTGCGGAACGCTTGTCGATATCTCGCCCACGGACGAGACAAACGACTTTACCTTTGCAAGCCCGGTTCCCAAGGCAACCGCGTTTAAGGTACGGGTCATGCTCGACGTGACTTCGAACAATGCCGACGTCGCCAGACTGGCAGAAGCCGAACTCGACGAGGTCTGGTCGGGTATATTTGCGGTTATTCCGGAAATCGACGTATCGGGGACAGTGGTAAAGGCGATAGATGGAACCACGCCGGTGGTGGGCGCAATGGTTGCGGCTACACATGATGCGACATTGACCGATACCACGGCCGCTCCTGACGGTTCGTTCACCATAACGGAACTCAAAAACACAGGGGCCACTTTTAAATTCTATATTTTTCTGCCGGGATTCATCTCGAGAACCGCCACCATGGCGGATATCGAAGCCGGTCCGATTCTTCTTGAAGAACTGGCGGCGGGAAGCTCAAGTATCTCCGGAAATGCAACTCTCTCAGTCGGCACGGGAACGGTTTCGGTAAAGTGCAAGACTCTCGCAGGTGACTATATCACCAATGCGGATGGCGTTGCGATCGAGGCCCTTTCGAATCCGTCCGACGGTTCCTATCTCTTCCCCGTTCCTGCGGCCAATCTCGGTGACGGACCTTTCACGCTCGAATTCAGGCGTACGGGGTTCATTTTCAATGAAACCTTGGGGCTGGGGGTTTTGACAGGAGTCAATGACGGTTCCACCACCGCCAACATCGTCCTGCGGCCGGTAACGAATATCACGATATCCGGCACGCCTCAGGACTCGTCTGATCCTACCGGTACCGCTTATGACCAGGTTCTGGTGGAGATTACGGCGATGCCGCAGGCCTTTGACGGAACGCCGGCGGAGATTTCAGTCACCGATTCAGGTACCAGTCCTGTTATCAACTTCGCAGGCGGCACATGGTCCTTTGTGCACCAGGGATACGCGGATTTCTCCGTTACCGTAAAAGCAGACACGAGCGAGGCCGTGCGCGATATCGGTACGGGCTATCTCAAGGAAAAGACGTGGAATTATGTTGCAGGCACGACCGCTCCCACGGTAACCCTGATCGCCAATCCCAATATCACGGGCGGTACTGCGGCATCCGTTTCGGGAGACAGTACGGTCCTCCTTCCGCCGGATGGACTTGTAGGCGAGGTCAAGGACAGCGTGTACTTTGTAATAACGGAATCCGACGCCTCCGATGCCGGCGCTGCGACAATCAACGGCTCCGATATCGTCGATGTGACTCTGGTCGATGATGAAGGCAATGAGGTGAGCGACGACGACATCGCAAGGATCTTCATTACGATGCAATTCGATCCGACCGTCGTCACTCAGGGCACTCTGGAAAGTGAAACCTTCGTGATTTATAAGGCCGATACGTTGCAGGCCCTTGTGAGCGGAAACGGAACAGCGGTTCCGGTCGGCCAGATCATCCTTCCCATCGATTATATCAATGGGAAAGTGACCTTCGTTGTCGACCACCTGACCTCATTCGGAATAGGAGTTGTACCGCCGCCACCACCTGGGCCGGCGCCTGCACCATCGGATGGAACGACTCCTTCGTCTTCGCCGGCTGCATCGTCCAGCTCCAGCGACTGCTTCATAAATACCGCAGCCTGTGGAATCGCGGGCTCCTGGAGCGCGATGTGTGTCTCGCTTATCCTGATGGGCGGGGTAATAGTGTGCGGCCTCCTCCTGAAACCGGGGAGAAAGGAAGACTGATACACAAAGGGAGGATCTTTCATGCAAGATCCTCCCTGACAAAAACCATAAAAAAAGGAATGCCGTGATTACGGCATTCCTTTTTTTATGTGCACTGCCGGCAGGGCGCACCCGCTTGGAGGTGCATGTCCTGTCCTCTTCACGCCCGACAGATCGCGATGATACGCGCCATGTCGTGTAGGAGAGAGGCGGACGGAATCTGCCAATGACTTCAAAGGCGCGTCAAGTGACACGGCAATAAGAGAGCGCCTTTTCTTATATGGCGCTCGAATCGATTGGGAAGTTCCTTACACGGCGGCTGCGCCTACAAAACAATCAAGAAACGAGCGCAGCAGATCGTCAGTGGAAGCGGGAAATACTCAGGGGAAGCATCGATATGGACCGCTATATGGAACCGTACGTATGGTGGTGTAGCATGCCCTTGACCAGGGCTTTTTATTTATTTCACCCGCTTTTTTTCAGCTTGATCCTGTCGAGATTTTCTTCAAAAATTTTTACATTGTACTTCTTTTTAAGGCGTTCATATTCAATCTGCTCTCTTTCCATTTGCCGCTCGTTTGCGATCTTTGCGCGGATGCGGCCGTGTACTGCTGGAAGCGGGATGAGCTTTGCTTCTCTTTTTGTTTCCACTTTTATGATATGAAATCCCCGGCGCGCCCTTACAGGTTCGCTCAGTTCCCCCGGTTTCAATGAAAAAACAGCATCCGTAAAGGCCTGATCCGTCCGGTTTTCGGTGATGAAGCCGAGATCGCCGCCCTGATTTTTCGTTCCGCCGTCATCGGAATATATTTTGACAAGCTCGGTAAAATCGGCTCCGTCCTCAAGTTCTTTTTTCACCTTTTTTGCTCTTTTCAAGGCTGCACTGATTTCAGAAGGCCCGGCGCCGGGATCAACGCGTATCAATATATGGCGGGCCCGCACCATGGCAGGGCGGCTGAATTCGTTTTTGTGGGCATTATAGTAGGTTTTGATTTCCCTATTCGTCACTTCGCTTTTTTTGGATGAATGAAGTCTTTTCGTATATTCGACCGCCAATATCGCACGCTTCGCGTCCTCCAGTCGTTTTCTTACTGTTTCATTCTGGTCCAGTTTCCCATCTTTGGCAGCCACTGCAAAAAGACAGGTTTTGAGATGCGACTCCAGGGCCTTCCTGTTGCGATCACGTTGTGTTGCCGATCCGGAATTATCGTACCCGGAGATACTCTGCATTCGGGGTTCGAAGTCCTCCAACGTGATGCGCTCGCCATCAACTTCGGCAAGGACCGCGTCTTCGGATTTTTCTTCCGTATCTGTGCAGGGTTTTTCCAGAGCCAAAAGCATACAGTCGGTCCCTGCTGCAACAATAAATATACAGAGGAAAAAAATCAGAAAACGGCGAATTTCAAAAGAGCTGGCTCTTTCTTTCATTGAATGGCTCCTTCAGAGAAAATCAGGTTAACTTCCTTCCTTCTCAATTTCGATATACCTGTCATAAATTTTGACCCTGTGAAAAAAAGGTTCAAAGACGAGGGTAAATGACCGGTCGTCTTCTGAAAGGTGAAGCACCGTAGGCTGAACATAGCCCCCCTTGAAAAAACGAATCGTCACTTCACCATCGGTTATCTTTTCCCCCCCGAATCGATAGAGGTCTTTCAGCTTAATCCCCGGGGAAAGGCAGTAGGCCCTTTTTTTTTGCTCATCCTTTCCTTCCGGTGTCATATCCTCAGTGTAAGTATAAAAGAGTCCGTTGTCGATATCTATGTGGAGCAGGTAATCAACCTGCTCCCGCAGGGCATTGTTTCTGAGTTCAGCGTTGGTATTGATGAGATGATTCACCGTTTTCTTGAGAGAATCGGTCAGTACCTCGTCACGAATTGCGGGAACGGTGATCGAAAGCATCAGCCCTATCAGGGCCATGACCACTGTGAGTTCTATGAGTGTAAATCCTCTGTTATTCAACGTCCCAATTCGTAATATCAGTGTTTTTGCCTTCGCCTCCCTCTTCGCCGTCTGCGCCATAACAAAGGAGATCGAATTCACCGTTTGCACCAGGGCTAAGATAGACAAAATCGTTTCCCCAGGGGTCCTTGGGCACCTTGCCTTTTTCAAGATACCCTCCTTCGCGCCATTTCCTGGCAAGTTCACCAACCTCAGGCGCTTCCACCAGCGCCTGAAGCCCCTGCTCCGTGGTGGGGTAATTCCCGTTGTCCAGCCGGTAGAGCTTTAATGCCGTCTCAAGACTTTCGATTTGCATTCGAGCTTTTGCCTGCCGGGCTTCATCGGGCCGTCCCATTATTCGGGGAACAATAAGACCGGCCAGAATACCGAGAATTACGATTACCACCATAAGTTCAATGAGCGTAAAGCCTCCCGCATTATATTTTTTTTTCATTTTTTTCTCCTGTACGAGATTACAGATTTCATAGAAACTCCTGAATCTTCAAAAAGTCATCTCACGAGCTGGTTCATTTCAAAAATCGGAAGCAGTATGGAAATGACCACAAATCCTACAAAAAACCCCATTACGAGAATCATCACCGGCTCCAGAAGCGACATCAGCTGAAGTATATTCGATTCCGCCTCAGTCTCGTAACCATCCGCTATTTTTGCCAGCATGGCTTCCAGCGCCCCGCTCTGCTCACCCACTGCAATCATCTGCACTACCAGCGGGGGAAAAAGATCGCTCCGTGATAATGTCGCAGAAAGACTCCCTCCCTCTTCGACATCCTTTGCCGCTTCTCCTATGGCATCGGAGATAAGTCTGTTATTGACGACATTCCGCACGATCGACAATGAATTGAGAAGCGGCACACCGCTTCCGAGGAGAGTCCCCAGTGTTCTGCTGAATCGCGCAACTGCAAGTTTATGGATGAGAGATCCCATTAAAGGTGCGGCCAGTTTAATTCTATCCCATATGTACCGCCCTTTGTGTGTCCTGGTAAAAATATATCGAAGCACGATAGACATTACGATCAGCAGAATCAATAAGGCAAGCCATGATGATTTGATTATTCCGCTTGCCGTTATGAGAAAGACCGTTATCGCCGGCAATGTCTGGTGCATTTCATCAAAAATGGCTGTT
>JALNXD010000088.1 GCA_023230565.1 Syntrophales bacterium | reverse complement strand
TTTCACAGCTTCTTCCCGAAGCTCCTTTGTGTATACTGCATTGGGAATTCTTTCCATTTAGACACCTCCATCATCTCTTTTTACAGCACTTTTGGTGTCCATTCAAAGCATCTTACGTCAATACGCACGACCCGCAGGTGCGCGGTTATTCGGGTGAGCAGTATTCGGAGAACAGGTATCAATCCGATCAGCCGAGAATGCGGGGATTCGATTCATCGAGGCAGTACGATCAACAAACATATCAGCAGCCCTACTCGAGAGATCGTTACGGAATGCCTTATACAGGACAGCAATATGGAAGGATGCAGTCTCCCGATGCGCAGCAGGATTAATAACGGCATTGTGGTGGTGTGATGGAACAGATAGATAAAAGAGAAGAATAACTATTTGTTTCCGTCTAGACCGGACGGTCCGGCGTACGCATTAAGGTCGGGCCGTCCGGTTTCGTTTTGGAAACTTCGAGCATGAAAGAAAGGTGCATTCACAATCAAGATAATTATCTTTTTTTGTGACAGTGCATTATGCGAACTCATGGGCATTCCTGAATCTTACTATTTCCCCCGCCAGATGCAGAATTAAGCTTTTGAAAGAGTCAGTAACTCCTTCTCCTGAAGGTTTTTTTCTGGCGCTTCTTGCCGCCGGTTTCAGCCTGATTCACCTTTATATTCTTTCCTTCAATCAACTTGCCGTTCAAGGCCTTTATCGCTTTATCGGCTTCTGAATTATCAGGCATTTCCACAAAGCCGAATCCTTTCGATCTTCCAGTATAGTTGTCCTTTATTACTTTGGCCGTTTCGACGTTTCCAAATTCATCGAACAGTTTTTTTAAGGCCTCTTCCGTGGTGCTGAAGGATAAATTGCCGACATAAATATTCATTTTATGGTCCTTTCCTTGTTGGTTTCCAAAGGGCACAGGTCAGGCCATTCTCCCCTCAGAGATGATGGAGACTAACGGATTCCGGGCAGCGGAAGATTATGCCCCGTAGATAGTAAAGAGGCCGCCCGGATGAGCGGCCTTATATTACAGCATGATTATTTTACAGTGACATTGGCTGCAGAAGGTCCCTTTTTACCCTGCTCGATTTCAAAAGAGACTTTATCGCCCTCCTTGAGACTTTTAAAACCTGCTGCATTGATTGCCGAATGGTGAACAAATACGTCAGGTCCGTTTTCCTGCTCGATAAAACCGAATCCCTTTTTATCGTTGAACCACTTCACGGTACCATTTGCCATGAAACACATCCTCCTCTGTTATTGTTGTCAAGATTTTCAACTGGAGGATATCGCCGGCACACATGACGTGCTCCTTCAGGTAAAAATCGTCCCGCCTGGCACGCGGAACCGGGTTGAAGTTCCACAATATCATCATTTGCGGTGAACGCAAGCTAAATATTCATTATTTAATTAAAAATTTTATCCGGTGAGAAAGCCGTTCGGAACAATGGGCGCTGTCTGCTTGAAATATAGTGATTCCTGGAACATTGGCATTATATTTCCGGTATCGGCATACTCCGCAAAATCGATGCGCTGTAGCGAAACTGCCGGAAAAACGAATGAATATACTGTATTTCAAGTATTGCCTTGAGAACGGGAGTGGTTGAAACTTTGAATTTGCTGAATGGTAAAGAAACTCTTATGTGAAAGAGGGGGCTCGCCGATGCTTCACCGGAAACCCGGAATCGCCCCGGAATACATTTACCCGGTCGACGAATGGTCCATCGTCGAGAAGCGTTTCTCTCCCCGGTATCTGGAACAGAGCGAAACCATATTCACTCTCGCCAACGGGTATATGGGCATTCGCGGGGCTTTCGAAGAGGGGAGGCCGGCTTTTCAAAACGGGGTCTTCATCAACGGTTTTCATGAAACGACGCCGATCGTCTATCCCGAGACGGCCTACGGGTTTGCGGACACCGCCCAGACCATGCTCAATGTGACCGATGCCAAAAGGCTGCGGCTTTTTGTCGACGACGAGCCGTTCATGCCGGAACGTGCCAATCTCATCGGCTTCGAACGTGTGCTGAATATGAAAGACGGCCGGCTGGAGCGCAGGATTCTATGGGAAACTCCCGCGGGGAAACGGATCGAGATCAAGTCCGTGAGGCTGGTATCGTTCGAGCACAGGCACGTTGCTGCCATAGATTACGAGTTTACCGTTCATAATGCGGAGGCGCCGGTCGTTCTGATCTCGGAAATGATTGTACCGCCCGATGTATTGGGCGATGAAGCTGGCCGGTCCCGTTCGCCGGAGCCCGACCCCGGCAAGGTCGACCCCAGGCGGTCCAGGAGCTTCAGCGAGCGGGTGCTTCTTCCGGAACTCCACAATTGTGAAGGCCAGCGCATCATCATCGGACACCGGACACGGAACAGCACGATGACCATCGCCTGCGGAATGGATCATGTGATACGGACCGACTGCGACTATTCCCTGCAGGCCTACTGTAGTGAAGACAGCGGGGGTATCGTGTATACGGTCGCCGCCCGTCCGGGGCAGGCGTTCCGCCTTACGAAATTCATTACCTATCACACATCCCGCAGGGCGCCGGCCTCGGAGCTTGCCGATCGTGCGGTGCGCACTCTCGTGAGGTCCCGTGGCGAGGGGTGGCGGACGCTCTGTGAAGGCCAGCGGCGGTTCGTGGACGATTTCTGGCGCCGCAGCGATGTCAAGATATCGGGCGATCTGCGTGTCCAGCAGTCGCTGCGCTGGAATCTCTACCAGCTCCTCCAGGCATCGGCCCGGGTTGAGAATGCCGGGATCGGCGCGCGCGGGCTCACCGGACAGACCTATGAAGGGCACTATTTCTGGGATTCGGAGATTTATGTCCTGCCCTTTTTGATCTATACGGCGCCGCGCATCGCAGGCAATCTTCTCCGCTTCCGCCACGGCATGCTGCCCGCTGCGCGGCGCCGCGCCAGAGAGGTCGGAGAAGGCGGGGCGCTTTTCCCCTGGCGCACCATCAATGGAGAAGAGGCCTCGGCCTATTATGCGGCAGGGACGGCCCAGTATCACATCGATGCCGATATCGCCTATGCAATCCGCAAATACGCCGAAATGAGCGGCGACAAATATTTTCTCGCAAGCCACGGCGCCGAAATCCTGATCGAGACGGCGCGGTTGTGGATGACGCTGGGATTCTATTCGAAACGGAAAAGCGGGCGATTTTGCATCAACGGCGTAACGGGACCCGATGAATACAATGCGGTGGTTGATAATAATCTTTTCACCAATCTCATGGCGAGGGAAAATCTGCGGTATGCCGCCCGCGTGCTGTCTGCCTTGCACAGAGAGGCTCCGGAGCAGTGTGCGCTGGTGGCGGATCGCACCGGCGTCCGTCAGGATGAGATTGAAGAATGGCGCCGGGCGGCATCGGCCATGTACATTCCCTATGATAAACATCTGGGCATTCACCTGCAGGATGACGAATTCCTCAACAGGCAGCTCTGGGATCTGGAGAACGAACCGCCGGAAAATTTTCCGCTGCTTTTGCACTATCATCCGCTGGTGATATACCGGCATCGCGTAATCAAGCAGGCGGACGTCGTCCTGGCGCTTTTTCTTCTCGGCAACAGATTCACTCCTGAAGAAAAACGCCGCGACTTCGATTATTACGACCCCCTTACCACAGGCGATTCGTCCCTGTCGGTCTGCATCCAGAGCATCATTGCTGCCGAATGCGGCTATGGCGAAGAGGCCTTTGAATATTTTCGCTATGCAGTCCTCATGGATCTTGCCGATATCGGCGGCAATGTCCGCGACGGCGTCCATGTGGCATCCATCGGCGGAACCTGGATGGCGCTGACCTACGGATTGGCAGGAATGCGCGACTACGGCGGCGTGCTTTCCTTCGATCCCCGGCTGCCGGTTCAATGGGATCGTATGAGTTTCCCACTCACCGTCCGCGGTTCCGAACTGGAGATTGAAATAGGTCATGACTGGGCTGTCTATCGCCTGCGCAGGGGAAAGGCCTTGACGATCCGGCACCGGGACCGGGAATTTACGCTGGGAGAGGGTGAATCGGCACGTTTCGATTTGGGGATACCGGAAAAAGGGGAAGTTCCGACTGTGGAAACCATGATCCCCCGCAATCGCTTCGATGCCGTCCTCTTCGACATGGACGGGGTGCTTACCGCGACGGCCGAGGTGCATGCGGCGGCCTGGAAGGAGATGTTCGACGAATACCTGAAGGACAGGGAGCGGCGGCTGGGCGAACCGTTTCGTCCTTTTGAAATCGGGACCGAGTATCTCCTGCTGGTGGACGGCAAGCTGCGTGAAGAGGGAACTCACGATTTTCTTGCTTCCCGGGGGATTCAGTTGCCGAAGGGGTCACCCGAAGACAGTCCGGATATGGAAACGGAATGGGCGCTCAGCAACCGCAAGAACAACAGGGTCCATGAAATTATCCGTGAAGGGGGCGTCCATGCCTTCCCCGGGTCGGTCCGGCTGCTGCAGCACCTGCACCGTGACGGTTTCCGCACCGCCGTGGTCACTTCGAGCGCCAATGCGGATATGACCCTCGAGGCGGCCGGAATTGCGGGCCTTTTCGATGCGAAAGTGGATGGGAATGTCATCTCCGAATTGCAGTTGGCCGGCAAACCCGATCCCGATTCATATCTGGAGGCGGCGCGGAGGATCGGCGCTCTTCCCGAGCGGTCGGTGGTGGTCGAGGACGCCCTGTCCGGTGTGCAGGCGGGTCGGCGGGGCGGCTTCGGCCTCGTTCTTGGCGTGAGCCGCAGCGTGACTCCGGACGAATTGCGCCGCAACGGCGCCGATGCTGTGGTATCCGATTTGGGGGAATTGCTGCCGCCGGAGCAATGATGCAGGCCTGTTTGGAAGTATACAGTCTTTACCCCATTGCCGATCGCATAATTATTAGTATTGTTATGAGATAAATTCGCAAGGATGCATCCATGGAAAATTCAGAGAAACAACGAGTCAAAAGCAATGAAAGAGGCGTAAATCAGAAATCGGATGCATCGCCGAAGAAGAGATGGTGGAAAATGACGTAAGATGCTTTGAATGGACACCAAAAGTGCTGTAAAAAGAGATGATGGAGGTGTCTAAATGGAAAGAATTCCCAATGCAGTATACACAAAGGAGCTTCGGGAAGAAGCTGTGAAACTG
>JALNXD010000087.1 GCA_023230565.1 Syntrophales bacterium | reverse complement strand
TTTCACAGCTTCTTCCCGAAGCTCCTTTGTGTATACTGCATTGGGAATTCTTTCCATTTAGACACCTCCATCATCTCTTTTTACAGCACTTTTGGTGTCCATTCAAAGCATCTTACGTCAATATGAAGATCACGCCGGGGTGGATTTCCTTATCGGGGTTCGCTGCAACTACCGTATGCAATCCCTTAGGCGCGCTCTCAAGGGTTCCGTTGGTCTTTACATAGTTCACCAAGTCCATCCGGAAGTCATTGAGACCTAGGTCCGTAATTGATACGCCGGTTTTCACATCCTCCAGATCGATGACTTCATCCTGGAGTCGCCGGAGCTGTTCCTTACGGAAGGCAAGATCGTTGGCTTCTGCGCTCAGGGGATTGTCGTCGCCTGTAGCGGTCACATCTGCGATGATCATGCGGTTTTCGACACGGGCCTTCAGGTTGATATAATCATCAAGAGAGATGTCTGGCCAGAAGTTGACGAGCTGAATCCTCGCGTTTCTGGAGCCGATTCTATCGATGCGACCGAAACGCTGAATAATGCGGACAGGATTCCAGTGGATATCATAGTTCACCACAAAATCGCAGTCCTGCAGATTCTGTCCCTCCGATATGCAGTCGGTGCCGATCACGATGTCGATCTCCGCCTGTTCTAGCGGCATGACCAGGTCTTTTTCCTTCGCCACAGGAGAAAAGAGAGTAAGGATCGATTGAAAATCGTATTTGCAACGTAACGTCGATTTGCAACCGTCGCTGCCGGTGACGATTCCCATGTCCAGTTTGTAGGTTTTTTTAATCTGGGGTGACAGATTATCGTAGAGGTAATGGGCTGTGTCGGCGAAGGCGGTGAAGATCAATATCTTTTTGTTGCCCGGATTGATGGGTTCTATCTGCTTTCGGTCTATCAGCTCTCTCAGGCATTGCAGTTTTGTATCATCAGGAGGGGCAATCTTCTGCATTTGTGAAAATAGTCCGGAAAGGATTTCCAAATCGCTGCTAAGATCAAATTCCCATGACTCAAGATCCATATCGGCCAGATTGATACGAACCTTTCCGCCCGTGACGGCACCATTTCCTTCGGGAGCTTCCATGTCGTCTTCATCGGCATTCTCAAAGGCCATCGAAATATCATCGAAGCTGCTGTCGATGCCTGTTTTTCTGAACTGGGCAATTCTTGTGAGCATCTGTTCATGCTTGTCCTGCAGCATCTGAAGGGTGATACGAAAGGCCTCAACGGAACTTTCCAGACGCTTCAGGAGATTGACCGTCATCAGCGCCTGAAGACTTCTTTCTCTGTCACTCTGCTTCAGGCGGGAAATACCACCCTGTATTTCGGTGTCATACAGAGCTTCATATTTTTCTAGGCGACTGGGTAGGATATAGCGGAAAGGCGCATACACCGACATATTCAGGATGATAAGGCGGTTGAATATCTCGTTGAAGTTAATGATGTCGGTGCGTCGGGTCAGAGGGCTGTGGAACGAGATTGGTTTTAGACGTTCCGGGAACGGACCTACATCATTGGTATCGTAAAATTTCTGGATATGTTTTCTGGACCGGGCAATGGTAACGCTATCAAGTAGCTCAAAGAAATCGAAATCCAGCGCATTTAGAATAGATGCTGGAGTCCTCTCTTCCGGCGGTAATTTTGCCCATGTATTGAATACTCCTTGAGCCCTTCGGAATATCTCGTTGATGCTTTTCCCTGTTCGCAGCTTTTTGTCCAGCTTTTCGGAGTCACCCTCATAGGCAAGGACGAGCTGATTTCGCAGGTCGTTGAACCTATTATTGACGGGCGTGGCGGAAAGCATCAGGACCTTCGTCTTGACCCCGGCCTTGATAACCCTGTTCATCAACTTCTGATAGCGAGTCTCTCTGTCTTTGAACGCCTCGTTGTTACGGAAATTGTGCGATTCATCGATAACAACGAGATCAAAATTGCCCCAGTTTATTCGATCGAGCGGAATACCAAGCGAATAGCCTCTATTTCTCTGCAGATCCGTATGACAGAGAACAGTATAGTTGAAACGGTCCCGTGCAAAAATGTTTGTTACGAGATTCTGATTATAATTCTGCCAGTTATCGGCAAGTCTCTTGGGACACAATACTAGTACCGATTTGTTACGAAGTTCATAATATTTGATTACCGCCAGAGTGGTGAAGGTCTTACCCAGCCCTACGCTATCGGCCAGAACACACCCATTGTATCTCTCCAACTTGTTGATAATTCCAACGGCGGCATCCTGCTGGAAATTGAACAGCTTATTCCAGATCAGACTATCCTTGTAGCCTGTCAGATCGTTGGGCATGACATCCTCGGAGATATCTTCGAGAAATTCATTGAAGATGTTAAAGAGAATCAAAAAGTAAATAAATTCAGGAGAATTTTCTGCATAGACTGCGGCAATTTGCTCGCTGACCCTATCTGTTATATCGTCTACCTTATCCTGATCATGCCATATCTGATCGAAGAGGTTCAGGTACTGAGTTGTCATAACTGTATCAGTCAATTTATTTACAAAATTGGATACGGCATTTCCTTTTTGAAAACCTAGGTCTACCGCAGTAAAGCCGCTCAGGGGGGAATAGGCTGTCTTGGCCTGACCATCTTCTATACAGGCAAACTGCTGCATGTAGGCATTGGATCGGTTGGAGCGGAATCGGACCTTGCGGCTGATCCAGTCAGCACACTCTTTAGCTATGGCACGTTGAGTAAGTTCGTTTTTCAAACGAATCTCAAATTCGGAGCCATAGAGACTGTTCTCTCGATTGAGCTTGGGGATGTGAAACTCCCGCTTCTCTTTGTGGAATTTGTCGGTAACCTGATTAGGAATGAATGTTGGTGAAGTAAAGAGAAATTCGAGAAAATCAATCTGTTCTAACTCTTTTTTAAGAGATTCGTACGCATAAATGGAGAAACAGGAGGCAGCAATCTTCAGCTTTACGTTGGGACAAAGTTCCTTTTTGAGATCGTCGCCCAGCAGACTGTTTATATTGTCAATTATCTCCATTTGGATATCCGCAAGATCGAGGCCCTCAAATAATCACCGAGATTCTTTCGATTACATTCGATCATTTGAGAATTGTGGAAAGAAATCTACACGTTCTGGCGGTGTATGTCAAATATAGAGTTTAGGAAGATAGGTGAGTTAACATGAAATAAAAATAAAATGCCAAGACTTTTCATTTTTAAATCACATTTATTTATGAGGCTTCACTGAAAGCGAATTCAAACTTTTTAGAGCTTCCGATAGTAGGAAAGTTGCACGGGAATACTCCTTGACAAGATGTCGTGATAGAGTTACAAACTTGGCACATTCCATTGATCCTGAATGTGTACATGTACTTTTACAAGCTGTAACCTAAGGGGGGATTATGGTTTTATAAGTTAAGGCCCTGTTTCTCAAAATGAGAGATGGGGCTTTTTATTTAAGAATTGTTACGTCATATGAGGAGTACTGAGATGTCTGAGATCATGCAAAGCAATTATTTTCAAATTAAATCCTATATTGAGCGTAATGGTTTCCCATTTTCTGAAACGGATGAGCAGAACTGCAAACGAATGGATGTTCAGCACGGAAAATCAAAATGTGTTGTTAAGGTATACAATACAGGAACCATTCTTTTGCAGGGTGCCGAAAGTAAACTGAAAGAAGCCCTCGACCAAGCAAAAAATGCAATCGAGAATGAAGAAGACATCGGTGAAGTTCTGCCATTCGAGATAGAACGGTTTCCACAACTCTTGCGAGAACGTATACCTGATGTGGACCCCATAATTGTTCGTTTTATGGAAGAAGCAATTATTGCAGCCAAAGCTGGAGCAAATCTTGGTTGTGCATTCTTGCTTGGTGGTGCCTCGGAAAAGGCAATACTCACTCTAATCGACGTTTACACAAAGGCCATATCTGAAGACAAAATGAGAGAACAATTTGTGGCTCGGACTTCTGGCAGGTTCATTTCTCGAATTTTCGACGAGTTCAAGAGGTCTTGGAAAAGTTCGTTGAACAAACCCAACGGTCATGTGTGGTCCAATGATTTGGAGATCAAGATCGAGAATATCTTTCAGTTCTGTCGTATTTGCAGGAATGAAGCTGGCCATCCACATCTCCCTCCTAATCTCGATAAGGGCGTGCTTCTTGCGAACATGGGACAATTCTTGAAATATGTCGAGGACTTGCATGAGCTTATCCGTTACTACCAGCAAAACAAGGTTCAATTTTGACATAACCACAGCACGCACCGGAACGGCAAAAACGACGCTTGGCTTCCGATTATATCAGATATTGTGTAGAAAGAAGAAATATGGCAGAGACAAAATTTACCAAGTCAGTCAAGGATAGTTTGGCTTATTATTTAAACATTTGGTTGAAACAGGACCGGTACGATATTCAAGCCATTCCCGAATATGGTGTTAAGTCCAAATTGTCAAAGAATTATATTGATGTTGCATTGCTAAATCAAAAGGATGAAACGCATATTGTTGCAATAGAGATTGAGGTTAAATCGAATCCCGATCAAATATTATTGAATAGAAAAAAATTTAAAGAATGGGTTCACGCCTCACCTTATAGAAAAGGTGGAATGTTGCATCTCATATTTTCTGAAGCAAACATTACGCAACAAAGAATGTACAAGTTATTGAGGGATTCATATTCGGCAATTTCCTCAGGTAAAGGTTTTTACTATGAATTTATGACATATGAAGCTGACTATCGTGAGAGTAGAGAAACAGCAAGATATCTTGTAGATGAAAGTTGGGAATTTGATGCAAGATTATTGGCGCTAATAAATGAGGTGTTTGAATAATTTTATGCACAACATACTGTACACGACTTAGAGTTACGCTGGCTTTCCACCAAAACCGGTAAGCATGAGCGTGAAGTGAATCACAAATGGATCATTAAGGTAAGAACAATGATCAAATGGTTTTCCGATCTTTCAGTTACAGTGCAAGCTGCATTGATTGGTGCACTTGCAAGCATAGTGGTTGGATTGATTCGAGACTTCGTTTTAAAACGGTTGTCAGAAAGACGGGAAGCACTGAAATCGGTAGAAGATGTCTACCGGCGTTACGCTGAACCGTTAGGTGCTGCCATGACCAGCCTGATGTGGCGTCTGCGCGAAATCTTCTCCAAGGATGGCCGGGCCTCATACTTGGCAGGTCAAGGGCCGAAAACAACATTCGAGGATTACAAGATACAAAGCACCTACTATCGTCTGGCAGCTGTATTGGGGTGGTTGCGTGCTTTGAGGCGTGAGCTTTCATTTTTTCGCTTAGAGGGTGGACCTGCTATGAAAAAGTGGACACTCAGTTAAGCCATTGATAAAAAGAATGGCAGGAGGAATGTTATGAGTGTTCAGGAACGAAGAAAATATGATTCGGATTTTAAACGTAATGCTGTTC
>JALNXD010000086.1 GCA_023230565.1 Syntrophales bacterium | reverse complement strand
TAGCCCGTCTGGCCATGGAATGGTTTAGTGACAGCCTTACCCTCTCCGACATCAACGACGGTAAGGCGGGGGCCGAAAAGCTTCAGGGCATCTGGATCATGGAGATCGGAGAGATGGCCGGAATGAGGAAGGCGGAACAGGAAAAACTGAAGGCTTTTTTCGGACGGCAGGACGATAAATATCGCGCAGCGTTTGGCCGCCGTGTCCAGTCGCACCCTCGTCAGTCGGTGATGTTCGGAACAACCAACGCGGAATCAGGTTTTCTCCGTGATATTACAGGAAACCGTCGTTATTGGCCGGTGACTGTTCTTGGAACAGGAACAAGAAAACCGTGGGAACTGACACAGGACGACGTTAATCAAATCTGGGCAGAAGTGCTTGTTCTTGTTGCCAAGGGTGAACCGTTGACCTTACCGGCTGACCTTGAGGAACAGGCAAAGGTGGAACAGAACTCTGCGATGGAAAAAGACGAACGAGAAGGAGTTGTTCGCTTGTTCCTGGAGACGCTTCTTCCTGAGAACTGGGACAGTATGGATCTCTATCAGAGGAGAGAATTCTTGCGGGGAGATGACCCTACCCAGAAGGAAGGAACCATCAGAAGAACCAGTGTAAGCAACATGGAAATCTGGTGCGAGTGCTTCGGGAGAAACCGGGAAGACCTGAAACCGGCAGAGAGTTATGCCTTGTCCTCTCTTATGTCCCGCATTGAGGGATGGTCCCGCCCGAAAACGCTGCAGACGCAAGCGTTGTACGGGAAGCAGCGGGTGTATCTGCGGGAGTGATGACGGAACAAGTCATGGAGAGGGGCGGCGGCTTGTTCCGCTTGTTCCTCTCATATCCGCCCATTTTTCAAGGCTTTGGGCTATAGAACAGAACAACCTATGAAATTCTTATTAGATCGAATTCATAAAAATAGTAGATATAAGAGTACCAAAACCGCGTATTCGCGCACGCGAGGAAAATGACGTTATTTGGTTCTCTTGTTACCGCAAATCAAAGATACCCGAAAAACATGGGTAGATATGGAGGAACCAAATGATAAGGGAAAGAGATGTAGAGCAGGCTCTCGTTCGCCACATGCGGATATGCGGGGGCCTCGCTTTGAAGTTTGTGAGTCCTGGGTGGAGCGGTGCACCTGACAGACTCTGCCTGTGGCCGGGAGGTCATATAGCCTTCGCTGAGGTGAAGAAGCCGGGAGAGAAGCCGAGACCCTTGCAGGAGAGAAGGGCGGAGCAGTTGAGAGGGTTGGGGTTTACGGTGGTAGTCATTGACAGCCCGGAGGAGGCGGAGCGGTTCGCAAAGTCTGGAGGTGGTGCTGATGCTTACACCTGAGCAGCTTCACGGGTACCAGAGGTATGCGGCAGATTTCATCGTGGAGCATTCCGCGTCAGCGATCCTCCTGGACTGCGGCTGCGGAAAGACGATTATCACGTTGACGGCTATAGAAGCGCTTCTCCGGGACAGATTTGAAATCAGTCGGGTCCTCGTCATCTGCCCCATTCGCGTAGCGCAGGTATGGGCGGAGGAACTAAGCAAATGGTCGCACCTGCGTGGACTTCGATACAGCATCGCCGTAGGGACGGAAAGCCAAAGACGCTATGCACTGGGTGTTGATGCTGATATTTACATCGTGAACCGTGATGTGGTCCCCTGGCTGGTGGAGAATTATGCGGGGAACTGGCGATGGGACATGCTTGTCCTCGACGAATTAAGCAGCTTCAAGAATCCTCAGGCTAAGAGATTTAAGGCCCTTCTTAAGGTCCGGCCGAAGGTACGACGCATTGTTGGCTTGACCGGCACGCCTTCCAGCAACGGCCTCATGGATCTATGGGCGGAATACCGCTTGCTGGATCTTGGAGACCGTCTGGGAAAGTTCATAGGTGGGTACCGCTCACAATACTTCCGACCGGATAAGACCAATGGAATCATTGTGTACTCCTATAAGCCGTTACCGGGAGCAGAAGAGCGCATCTACAACAGGATCGCGGACATGACGGTCTCCATCCGCTGCACAGACGTCCTCCGGATGCCGGAACTGATCTCCGTCCCGTATGAGGTGAGCATGAGCGGGGAAGAGAAGGATGTGTACACCCGCCTGAAGCAAGATTTAATCCTTTCGCTTCCTGACGGAGAGGTAACGGCGAGCAACGCGGCTGCCCTTTCAGGGAAATTATCGCAGATGAGTAACGGGGCGGTATACACCGATGACGGCGATGTAGTGACCATCCACAGTCGAAAGCTCGACGCGCTGGAAGATCTCATCGAAGCGGCGAACGGGAAACCGGTGCTGGTTGCCTACTGGTTCAAGCATGATTATGACCGGATTACCGAAAGGCTCCGTTCCATTGGCGTCCGTTACGCGAAGATTGATACCGAGGAGAGCATTTCCAGATGGAACCGGAAGATGATACCCGTTGGGCTGATTCACCCTGCTAGTGCTGGTCACGGGCTAAACCTGCAAGCTGGAGGCAGCACCCTGATCTGGTTTGGTTTGACCTGGTCTTTGGAACTGTACATCCAGACGAATGCCCGGCTTTGGAGGCAGGGTCAGGTTTCCAGTACAGTGGTGATCCAGCACATCGTCACAAAGGGAACGGTCGATGAACGAATCCTGAAAGCACTTCAGCAGAAGGAGGTCACACAAGACGCGCTGATGGATGCCGTGAAAGCGCAGCTGGGAGGTGCATCATGAAAGTGGTCGGTGAAAAGGAAGCCTGGGAGGATCTGGCGAATGCTATCATTCTCAGCGCGGTCAGAGATTACAAACGGGCACTGCTCCACCTGAAACGAAACCCGGACAGCCAGAGCGCGATACGGGCGGTAGAGAGGGAGGAGCAGTTCTTTTACAGTTCCTGGTTCGAGGTGCTGACAGATCTTGACCCTTCCTACCTGATTCGGAAGATGAAGGAAATGGTCGGGGTATAACTGACAAGAACAGACAAACAGCCCTTGCAGGGCAAGCCAAACATGGCCAATCCAAGGAACATGATCAGAATTTGAGGAGGATTGCCATGCATATCAGCTGGAGTTTTTTAGATAAACGGAAAGGCGCGATCAAAGCCATTTCCGCCTATGACAGTATGGATTTCATCGTGAAACACACCGATGAAGAGATCGCAGCGGTACGGGTGAAGATGGAGGGCATTGGGTCTCCCAATCTTGACGGCATGCCGCATGCCCATGATCCGCAGGCAGGAGAGAAGCGAATCATTCAGGGAATCGAGGAAATAGATACCATCAAGGAGCGGTACCGGCAGGCAGTGGAATACATGAACTGGTTCAAACCAGCATGGGAACAGCTTACGGAGGAAGAGCGCTACGTTCTTGAAACCTTCTACATGGACGCAGAGGAGAGTGGCGCGGCGCTTACAATTTCAGAAGAGCTGAACATTGAGCGCAGCAGCGCCTATAACAAAAAGAACCGGGCACTGGATCACCTTACGATGCTGCTCTATGGGAAAGCATAATGAGTAAAATCGTGGACAACTTATCTTGCGGTTTTTGATAAAGTGATAGCGTGAAAAGCTGGCGGAGCCCTGCGGGAGAACATCCTGCGGGGCCTTTTCATGCCCTGGGAGGTGATTCGATGGGCAGAAAAAACAGAAGACGAAAAGAGTACATCAGGAGGTTACCGAGAGTGGTTGATATACAAAGCCCAAAGAGAATGGAGATTTGGTACGCGAAGCTGCCGATGGATCGGCGGACTTCGGTCCAGGGAGGATCACGACCGGTGCTGATCATCAGCAACGATGTCTGCAATGAACGCAGCTCGATTATTACGGTCATCCCCATGACGACGCAGATGAAGCATCTGTCGCAGCCGACGCATGTTTTGATGGAAATGGAGGATGGGAATCAGTCGATGGTCCTTGCCGAGCAGATCATGGCGATCGATAAGCGGCTTCTCGACCGGAAGATTGATTCCTGCAGGGATGCGGAAACGATAGCGAAGATCGAAAAAGCCATATGTGAACAGGTAGGAATTACATGATCGTTTTCCTCATTCCCGTGATTTTGTTTATCGTCATCTCGGTATTCCTGATTATTTGCATCGCATGGACACATAGGCCCATCTCCGTGTGGCAGATGGTGAAAGAGGAGCTGCTAAAAGCGGCGGAAAGGAAGAAAAAATGAGAATCATTACTTGCGAACAAGTCAGTGAAGGGCATCCTGACAAGCTGGCGGATCAGATCGCCGATGCCATTGTGACGGATTGCCTTCAGCACGACAAGAACAGCAGGGTCGCCATCGAATGCCTGCTGAAGGATAATCACGTCATTATCGCCGGTGAGTTGACCAGTACACACAAGCCGGATTACAGGGCTCTTGTGTATGAGGTCTTTAAAAAGATCGGTTGGGAGAAACTGAACTATGGCGATCCGGCACTTTTTGCCGGACCGGAAATCGGCATCCTTGTAAAGGAGCAGAGCTCTGACATCGCCCTTGGCGTCGACAAAGGCGGAGCTGGTGACCAGGGCATGATGTACGGCTATGCGACAAACGAAACCCTGGAGCTGTTGCCGATCCCCTATGTTGTGGCGACTCGCTTCCTGCAGATTCTGAAGAACCACCCAAGTAAGATGTTCCGGGCGGATGCAAAGGCGCAGGTTTCCTTCGATTACGACAGCGGGAAGATTACGACCTTCCTGTGTTCCGTCCAGCATAGCCCGGATGTGGAGCCTTCCGATTTCCGGCATATCATTGAGGGCATTATGGTATTGGCCGCTACGGAGAACGGTCTGAATACCGATTTTGAAAAACTGGTGAATCCGACCGGGCGTTTTGTGATCGGTGGTCCATATGCGGACTGCGGTGTGACTGGCAGAAAACTGGCTTGCGATACTTACGGCGGGATCGGCCGGATTGGCGGTGGTGCCATGAGCGGGAAAGACCCGAGTAAGGTTGACAGGAGCGGTGCCTACATGGCTAGGAAGATTGCGCGGGATATTGTCAGGGCGGGATATGCGGAACGCTGTGAAGTCCAGATCGCCTATGCGATTGGCGTGGCACAGCCGGTATCCGTGTATGTGGAAACCTTCGGGACGGAGTACCAGGACAAGGAATTCCTGGAGCAGTTCGTGCGGGACACCTACGACCTGACACCGAGGGGGATTATCAACAGCCTGGGACTGCTGGACGTGGACTACAACAAGGTTAGTGCCTACGGACACTTCGGGAAGGACGACCTTCCCTGGGAGCAGTGATGCCGTCCCGTCCGAACACACCGTGCCGTCACCCAGGATGCCCAGCGCTTATACCCTGCGGGCAGAAGTACTGCGAGGCGCACAAAGCTATGCACCCAGAGGAGCAGCGGTCCGCAGCAGGCCGAGGCTACGGTAGAGTGTGGCAGAAGGCAAGGCACAGGTACCTTGAGGCGCACCCTTTCTGCGTAGAGTGCATGAAGGAAGGCAGGTACGTCAAGGCAACCGACGTTGACCACATCGTTCCTCACCGAGGAGACAAGAAGCTCTTTTGGGATGAGAGCAACTGGCAGGCGCTCTGCCACAGCCACCACTCCATCAAGACGCGGAACGAGGATCAGACACCAGAATATCGTTTTTGAAATTCAGAAATCCGAAATGGACTTTCACGCTTCGTTTTCATGATTTTTTTAGTGAATCAGCAACTGGTTTAAACCCACTGGCTTTCAGCCAGTAAATCCTTTCAGGACTGGCAGGCACTTGAGTGTCATCTGATATAATCGTAAGTAAAAAGGTGATGCACAGGTGG
>JALNXD010000085.1 GCA_023230565.1 Syntrophales bacterium | reverse complement strand
ATGTTACTACTTCAACTGGATTCATCGGGCACCTTCTTTCTGGTTTGAGCGCTAACACTATAGCTATGACTAACGCTTATTTCCAGTTAGATCCGTGTCCGGTTTAATTGGGGGCTACAACAACATGTCAATTGACACACTTCTGCGGTTGGCAGAGCCATTAACTTGTCACAATGGCTCTGCCATCTTTTATCATGATGCATCTGCTTATTTTTTTAACATTTTGAAATTGGTTGCATAGTTGCCAAAAGATGCAAGGGGAACTAATTTTGCTTTTTTCATGTCTGTGATACAAACATACATTTCAAGATCTGTGGGGTCATGGGTATCAACATCCCAGTGAACGTAACCAACTGTATTTTCGTCACCGCCATACACTGCCTGATATTTAGGATCTGCCTTTAAAGCAGCCTGCAGTTCTTCTCCATTTGTATAATCGCCACCCTTTGCGATTACACGTCGAACTAAATCCCATAATGTAAAGCAATCCTGAAAAAATCCAGCTGCGAAGAAGTTAGGTTCTTCCTTCCATGTCTCTTTATAAGTCTTATAGAAATACTTGCCAAACGGGTTCACTATCATCTCAGGGAAAAATTCCTGCCCGGCGTAATAATAGTCTTTCCAGGCCCTGCCGGCTGTTTTGAAACTGTCTAAAGACCAGTCGGCTCCTATACACATCGCTTTTATCGGTTGGCCTCGGGTGATCTGTTTCATAAACAGTATTGGGGCATTTCCGTCAAATGGCAACATTAAAAGTACATCCGGATTTTTGGAATTAATTTTGGCAATAATAGATGAATAGTCAGTCATATTGCTTGGAGTGCGTTCATCACCGAGGTATGTAATATTTGTACCCAATGCTTTATTCACTGCATCAAGGTGCTTTTGGGCTGCTGTCATAACAATTTTTTGATGCTCAGGACCATAATCTTGTCCTATTGTCATTACAGTTTTAAATTCGGGGTGCGTTTTCACAGCGTACATTACGGCACCGCCGATTTCCATTTGATTATTGTCCATACGAGTGCCCCAGCAAAAGTCCTGGCCTTTTCGATCAGCACCAGTACCCCCGCCGGCATCGAGTAACAAAATTTTGTATTTTTGAGCCCCCGGAATTTGTGCCCCTGCATAGAAAGTCCATCCAACGAGTGCCATTCCTATTTTCTTGCTTCCCATGTCGGTTATGGCATTAACACCAAGTTCGGCTACACCCATTTGAATATCGTAAAAAGTTGGTATGAATTCAGGACCCCCCATATCTTTTACCAACTTAAGACCAAGTTTAACTCCCTGTGACATTGGACCGGCGAATTCCTCAGCGCCGCCGCTCATCGGAAGCGATACTCCAATAGGAATTTTTAACCCCTGACCGGCTGCAGGACCAGTAGGTATCCCCATTTGTTGTCGTAATTTATCAAGTTCCGGGGATATCGTTCCTGCTTCGACATAGCCGCCGAAACACATGACATTCAACCAAACTATAAAAAGCCCAGCTAATAAAATATTTAACTTTTTAATTTTCATTTCGGTTCCCCTTAGTTCACTTCGATTTGTTTTTGAAAATTACTTTTAGGCCCAGGACTTTCAGTTTTGATTGTTATTATTTGATATGCCTTAAATTATGGTAAGCTTCTATGGCACCCTGGTCGATATACTGTAGATAGAGTGCCCCTAATTTTGATTAGACCAGCAACTCCCGGTCTTATTTTTGCGAGATCCTCAAAATTATTTCTATTCAACACCCCTTTATTGCTTGAATCCTCTCTGCTTTCAAACTATTAGATGTTTGTTCCTTAGCATGCTACATACGCTTTTATTTATTCTGTGAGTAAACTATCACCTCCTTAATATGAATTTTAAAAAAAATCCCCATTTTCACAAATAGATAAACAAAATAAGTTTTAAAGTCAATCTTTTTTAGGCACATTTATAGAATGGATTGCTTTTCTAAAATTCTTTGAAATTCTGTATCTACCTAAGCTAATGAATAAACGTTCTAAATCGATGCGATGTTTTATCGATGCAGAGGGTGATTTCCCCTTCAGCGCTCGGATGTGCTCGTTGAGGCAGCTCATTGAAGAGGGGGATTTTTGAAGCAGATATGCAACACGGACAAGATCAGGAAGGAACAATCACGAGTAATCCATTAAGCGCAATCCCCTGTCTGTGTTTGAAAACAGGGGATTGCGGGGTTTTTCTGTGTATGTCAGGTTCAGCCGTTCTTATCCTTGCTGTTGGAATCGGCCTCTTCTGTTTTCGCACTTTTCCGTCTGGCTGCAAAAGCAACCAGGGCAATCACAGCGGCAAGTGCAATAAGCGTTACTAGTTCGCCTGTGCTTACTTCAATCAAATTCATAATAAACTCCTCGTGCAAAAGGGACCAGTCCGCTCGGGGCGGGACTCGTCTTTATTTATCGTTTCTTAGTATGCAATGGTGTTTAAAACAGACGAAATCAATAGGGAGGCGCCCTGTAGCAGATGGTTGATAAAAGAAGACATGACGAAGAGGGGGGATTTTTTTCCAGTGGAGTCCGGTGAAATTCAAGAGGCAGACTGTAAAGAGGGCAGCGTGCACAGGCAAACCCGGTGCTCGAGTTCTTTTTGCCGGAAGTATCGGACGTGCTTGCTATGGTGAAAAAGCTACCGGAGAAATAACCGGATGCATCGATTTTTTCAATAGGAAAAATATCTGCATGGATAGTGGCGGGGCAGAGGACATAAAAGACGATCAGTGTCCAATAGAATGTCGTTTTAATTTTTCCGGTACCGGCGAATGCTGACATATGCTTGTTTATATGAAATATTTTTAATACTTATATACCTGCCCAGCGGCAAGCGCAAGGAGAGAATGAAACGAAAGCTTTTGAAAAAGAGTAAAAGCTTCAAAATCCAGCGTCAAAAAAGTAAAGCCCCAGTGACATTTGCCAGAGGGGCTTTCCGGGCAAATTAGATAATAGTTACTTCTTGATAATGTATTCCACTGATTCCGCTTCCACACGGCGGTTCTTCTGACGCCCTTCTTTCGTAGCGTTTGACGCAACCGGTCTTTCCTCTCCATATCCTATCGCATTAATACGGGTTGGATCGATGCCCCCTTTTTCGATCAAGTATGCCTTTACCGCATCAGCCCGCCTTTGAGAAAGTTTTTTATTGTACTCAGCGCTGCCCACGCTATCAGTATGTCCTTCGATGGTTATATTCTTTAATTGATCAGGGTATTTCTTCATAAGATCGGCAAGATCCTCAATATCCTTCGAGTAATTATCCTTTATTACGGCTTTGTCGAAGTCGAAAAGAACATTCAGTGTTGTTCTCCCCTTTTCTATGATTTCCGGTTTTTTCTCTTTCAGAGGACAGCCTTCTTCGTCAACCCTCACTCCGATTGGGGTGCCGGGACATTTATCTTTGCAGTCAATAACTCCATCGCTATCGGAATCCAGCGGACAACCGTCTTTGTCCACTGGGCAACCCGAGGGAGTATCGGGGCATTTATCCACATTGTCAGGTACACCGTCCTTATCCGAATCCGGCACTACAGGTGCCGGTGCCGGTGCCGGCGCCGGTGCTGCTGCTACGGCAGGTTTCGCTCCGCCAAAAGAAAAGGTAAAACCGACTGTATAAAGAACATTATGATGGACGCTATCAAGAGGAATCACATGGCGAACATCGGCACGCAGGGCAAAATCGTCCGTCAGAAAATACTCTTTTACGCAGCTTTCTTCTTAAGAAGGCCCGTTTGTCCTTTGTTAAAATACAATTTATTCATGATATGCTCTCAAGGCATGTTAAGACAGGACTTTCAATGATATTGTGAAGTATATCACATCATGCATGTGTTGATTAAATGCAAGCACCGGGACGGACGTGATAGTGTATGGCGAAGATTATCTCAATTCCGAAACTATCTGTAAGATATATACTGCCTCTTCCAGACCGATCTTGCGATCGTTGTTGATATCAGCCTCAAGATGTAGGTTGATAATGTTATCTATCCACCCGGTATTAATCCTGAGTGCTAAAACAGCATCATAAAGATCAACCTGTCCATCGGCATTTATATCGCCTTTTTTAATAAATGCCGATTCGCGGTCGTTAGGATCGGATTCATTATTGTCGATTCTACCGTCTCTATTAATGTCTTCGTCTCCGTCAGACCATCCATCACCGTCAGTATCAGATAGCAATGGATCGGTTGTTGTTGAAGGATCGAGGTCCGCTTGGAAGACAGAGATATCGGTATCAGCATTTATTGTATTCAGAGTATATCCACGCTCGGTTCCATCCTGAATCCCGTCTGAATCTGTATCTGAATCACATGGATCCGTCTCACCGAAATCGACAAAGCCATTTAGATTTTTATCTTCCATGCCGTCGGAAATACCGTCGTCATCCGTATCGGCATCATTTGGATCTGTGCAATACGAGTTTTCGAGTTCATCGGGCAAACCGTCTCCATCGGAATCTGGAGCTGCTTCATTGAGATAAAAATCGATCCCTGTTATCTTTGATCCTTCAGATATGCCTATAGAGGTCGCCATGCCGAAACCATATGCATCGCCGTAATATTGAGGGAAATGGCCGGTCGAAGGCCAAGCTCTCATTTTATAAGATCCGGCGGGAATACCCTTGATTTCATATGTTCCTCCATAACCTATAACAGAACTCGCAACGTATGATCCATCCACTGAATCAAACACAGATACACCGAATTCTAAGCGGCCATTCAACAGATGGCCTTTTTCGTTGCACACAATTCCAGAAACAGATCCTCCGTCAGTCAGTTGAAAATCTATGCTCGATTTATTTTGACCGGGCAGTACAAGTATTGATTCCGCATTTTTGCAGGTGCTTGTACTGCCATTTTTTGCCCACCATTCTTGAGTAAAATTTGTATCAAACATATTTTCAGCCCGCAAATAGACATCCACCGGCGGCAATCCTTCGATCTTATAAGTTCCGTCAACATTACGTGCAATAGCAGACGTGATTTGATCGCCTTTTGCTAATCCTGCACACGGTTTCTTTGCATAGGCGACAACTTTGAGGTAGCAATCGCTCAATGCGAGGCCGTCATCCTCCCTATAGATAGTTCCGGTAACAGATCCTCCTTTGATTAGTGAAAAATTGTACCCTCCACGTATTTCTCCTGCAGCGATCTCTACGGGTATCGCATTTTCATATGTATACTCAGCGTCATAAAAGACTTTCGTATATTCTGTTCCATATGTATCAATGGAAATGCGATACGTGCCAGGAGCCAAATTAGAAAAGGTGTAAATTCCATCGAAAGTAATTGCGGTTTTTAAAAGAGTGCCGGTTTTATAATCACTTGCTTTCACAATAATATAATTTACGGGTTGCCCGGTCAGTTTATCGGAAACTTTTCCTGAAATATATGCTGTTAGAGGTATGCGAAAGTTAATATTGGACGTAACGCCTCCCTGGCTTACTTCGACCGGAATTGCATCAATCGAAACGGAACAGACGTGCAGTGATCCTCCGTAATAATACATTCCTGCATACGGTTTCCATGGATCTATGTAGCTTATGGATGCCATTAAGAGATATTTCCCGGGTGCAAGGCCTTCGACAGTGTAGGTGCCATAATCGGCGTTTATTGGTACTGTCTTAACAAAATACCCGTAATGTGTCTCAGGTTCATAATGGATGACAGAGATATATCCGCCAAGGGGAAGGCCAAATGTATTGTCTGCAAGTACCCTTCCTGTAATTGTTCCTCCACCCGCACCGAGAATTAAATCGACGTTCTCTATTGTTTGTCCTTCCGAAACAGAAATCGGTATCGCACTTCTGATAGATTGAGCGTCTTTATAAAATTCATGCATAT
>JALNXD010000084.1 GCA_023230565.1 Syntrophales bacterium | reverse complement strand
CTGGGCGCTTTGAAAAGAAGAATAGCGGTTTCCTCCTTTTGTTGATCACTACAGGAATGTATTTATAACTGAACTTCAAAAAGTCTCTTCATTCATTATTTTTCTTCCTCCTTATGTAGATGCACATCCGTCTGCGGGAAGGGAATGGAAATGCCTTCGGCATCAAAAGCCTTTTTCATGTTCTCTATAAGATCGAAACGTACCGGCCAGTAGTCACCTCCCTTAACCCAGGGACGCACGGCGAAATTGACGCTGCTGTCGGCAAGTTCCAGTATACCTACCATCGGTGCAGGTTCGGGAAGAATGCGCGACTCTCTGGAAAGCACACGATTTATCACATCTCTTACTTTCTGCAGATCGTCAGCGTAGCTGACTCCGAACACAAGATCCAGCCTTCGATCTTCCTTGATCGAATAGTTTACGATATTGTCCGATGTAAGCTTTGCGTTGGGCACGATAATCGTCCTGTTGTCGGGTGTTTTCATTTGTGTCGTGAACATCTGCACCGATTCCACCACGCCTGCCGTTCCCGCTCCTTCAATATAGTCTCCCGCCTTGAAAGGGTGAAAAATTATGATCAGTATGCCGGCAGCAAAATTTGCCAGCGATCCCTGTAAAGCGAGGCCGATGGCAAGACCTGCGGCGCCGATGATGGCTATGAACGAAGTCGTCTGCACACCGAGCTGATTGAGTGCGGCGATGATGATCACGATGAGAAGCACAGTGTAGAGCAGATGTCCCACAAACGAGACAAGCGTAGCTTCCACGCAGCGCTTCTTCATCAGTTTTTCGATCATATTCGTGAGAAACCGTGCAATCCATCTACCCACTACAAAAATCAGAACAGCCGCAATGATTCGAAGTCCGTAAAGTGCCGCCCATTCCTGCAATTTCACAATCACCACTGCCGATTGTTCCATATTTCATCTCCTTTATTTGAGTTGAGTTCAATATCCTAGTTTTTGAAACAGTCTTCGGATTCTCTTCTGTCACATTTACAACAGGAAGAAAGATCTCGGTTCAATTGAAATTCTCGGGTTGACTGCGAAATTGCATTGCATATTTCCGCGGTCTGCTTTTTTTCTTCTGAACGTGATCGCATTCGGAATCAGTTCGGAACGGGTGCACTTATTTCAGCTATAATTTTCGGATTCGTAGGACTATCGTGCAGGGTGACGCGGAATTCCGTCGCACCCGATGGTATCGTTACCTGAATGTCAATAGTCTTGGTCTTATGAGCTGGAATATTCCATTGCATGGTGCATCCATAATAATGGTCCCAAGGCGCCGATGAACCACCGCGCCACCAATACTTCATCATATACTCGTTCGAGAGTGAATGTGCGCTCGTGTTACTTATCGTCAGCGGGCACAGACGTCTGCCATTTGTGCCGGAACCAATCGGTCCTATGGAAAGGTTTTTAAACATGACTATCCCAATATTAGCAGCATCAGGGACATTTATCCCGGTGCTTGGTTGAGATTGCGTCGGCTTAATATTCAACTGTTTGGCTGTAATGCCTTTCTCCTTGGCTGCAGATATTGTATTGGATTGCGCTTGGGAAAAAGATACCGAAAGAAACACAATCATTATTGCTAAAAACCACAGTCTGATTACTTTCATAGGGTTAGATCCTCTTGTCGATTTCTGATTCATTAATAGTTCGTTATTCCATCTCCATCATGGCATTCTGTAGCTTTTGAAAAGCTGTCTGAACATCGGTATCCATCATATATTTCACCATATTCGTAAAGCTGGCGGTCATTTTCTGCTGAAGTGACGCCGCCTTTATTTCAAGATCTTTCAGTTCATCAGGAATAGTTTCAGGATTATTCAATTCCGGGTATTTTCCCCGCAATTCTTTTAGCTTGGGTGCGAGAGCTCTGATCTTTTCGGCATACCGGGTTATGACTCTTGCCATCTCCTTAGAAGATGAAGCTTTCTCCGCCTCCGTAACATATTCTTCCATGGCATCAATAAATTCGTTATTCACCTTTACCGCGTCGTCGTATTTTCCTCCGCAGCTTATCAGTGTAAAAATAAAAATTCCTGCCAGAATCGTGATCAAAATTTTCTTCATGTCCATATGTGCCTCCAATCTTCATTTATGATGTATTTCCCAGCGGGAACATTCTCCTCAAGCTATATGAATCAATAATTTTCTTTGCAGTTTTCTATTGCTGCGCAAAGATGCTTTTCCATTTCATCAAGATGAAATGGCTTGAAAATATAATCATCAGTTCCCGCCGACAACGCCAATTCGACTATACCCTCTTTTATTACACCTGATTGAATGATAACAGCTGTTCGTCTGCTTATGTTTTTTATGTCCTTTAATACATCGATCCCCCATGAATAAGGCATAACAAGATCAAGAAGCACAGCATCAGGACAAAAGGATTTAACTTTATTGATCGCTTCTATTCCGTCAGCGGCTGTTTCAACGCAATACCCTTTGCCGAGTAAAAATTCTTGCACGACTCTGCGTGTTTCGGCTTCATCATCAACAATGAGAACTTTTTTCATTTTTCTCCTATAGGTCAGAGTGGATACTGAAATGTAAGTGTATTTAGTGACTTTAAATGAATACACTTTAAATAAAAAGGAAAATTCCACCTCATGGAAGTGAAACAAATCACATTTAATAAAGAACGGTCCACCCGCACACATCAGCGATAATGATGTGGCGGATATTATGATGGACTACGCGCGAGTTAATACAGCGCAGGCTCTGTCCTTTTCCCTGCCGAAAAGATTGGACCCGCCGAACTTGCGGCGCAGTTCTCCGATAACGATCATTGCCTCGTCATAGTCGATGCTTCTGGCCTTCCACGCCTCCAGTGGGTGAACAGAGACCCGCTCATGGTCGCAGTTATCCGGAAGATCCAGGGACGAGGCGTAATCCGTGACCACATACAGAAGAGCCCGTTCCCTAGTCACGCCGTACCGCTCCAGAACCTGCCCGATCAGCTTCACAGACTGGCGGAGTTCCTTGAGGCGTTTGGTATTGACAGAATAGCCCTTAACAAGATGATCTTGAGGACTTTGGTCTCCCGGATGCGAAACTGGGTGCCGCGCTTGGAATTGACACGGTAGCCGACGGAGAGGACGGTATCCACGTTGAAGAACTCGACATTATGGTTTTCCCCATCCGCCGCAGTTGTTGCAAAAAATGCAACAACTGACCCTCGTTCGAGCTCTTCCTCACGAAAAATATTAAATAATTCCACTCCTCATGGCTAACCGGACCAATTTCAATGATCGTCGATAGAACTGCCATTTCGGCAAAAAGAAATCATGTGATTTTTCCGAAAAGGCTACATGGTGGCTACACGAAGCCCACATCAAAAAGGCCTTACATCGAAACGTGATGTAAGGCGTTGATTTTCTGATACGCCCGGAAGGATTCGAGCCTTCGACCTTCGCCCGCGTAATTGCATCAAGCATCGCTTTCGACTATACCAAGTTTCATAATGTTGTTGCTGAGAAGGTGGGAAAATTCTTTTTTATGCGCCTAAGAAGAATTTCCAACTACAAGATGAAAAAAATGATTGAGCGCGGTGGAATGCCTGCATGGATGATCGGCAATTTGATGTATATTGCCAATGCAAAGGAGCCGATAGAAGCGACCGACTTGATGTTAAAGCTCAATGCAACCAATCTGCATTCTGATCTGGTGAGACAAGATGTACTGATTCTCACGGGGAAAAACGATCATTTCGTCCCGTTCAAGATGCATGACATGCAAGTAAAAGCACTGACAAATGCTAACTCAGTCACTGCAAGGATCTTCACGGAGAAAGGCCAAGCCCAAAATCATTGTCAGATTGGAAACATAGGTCTTGCCCTTGATGTTATGCTAAACTGGATTGATAGGGTTTCATCGGCACAAATAAAGGACGGCATAACTAAGTGATGCAGCTGCCGCACATAACAATGCTTTTGCAACGGAGCGCAAAAAGCCGCGCCCGCTGAAAAGCGGCGCCTGCGGCGGACGAACACGCGGCTTGATCTGCCGGTCCTCCGAAAATTAAAATTTTCTTCGGACCGCAGCTCAGCCGCGGCCCCATTAAACCTTACTATGAAAGGAGTATGCTATGTCATATCGTCGACCTTCTGATATTCCAACTCCTGAGGTTCTTGTTCCCCAGTTCGAGGCAGCCATCAAGAGTCTGGTACGACGGTTTAGGAACCATCCATATGCTTTCTATACCGAGACTGACATGCACTGCTATCTATATCACCGACTCTATGCTGGTGGGCTAATGAATGGGCTCTATCGAACTGCCGATGGGCATGACACCATCCTGCTCCACAAAGAGTATCCGACGATCGCTCGGTATCAGCGTGGAGACGACGGGAGGCTTGAGGAGTCGGCTCAAGGTCGGCGGCGGGGAGCGTTCGACATCTCAATCTGGGACCCTCGCTTCATCGCGAAGCGCGAACATCGGAAGCAGAAGGTGCTATGCGCTGCAGAGCTGGCGTTGAACGAGTGCGGGCCTCGGAATCCACACACCCTGAACGACGCCACCAAACTGGCTGGTCCGACAAATGAAATAAGATATGGCTACCTCCTCTTCTTAGTGCGCGACAGCGAAAACTACAAACGGAACAAGAAAAATATTTGGGATAATCTCAAGGATGCTGCCACTCGTGTTCGAGTTGTGTTTGCTCAAGTTGAGGGTGACACCAAGCCAAAACCCCAGTACCTTGGTGACTGGGGCGCGGTCTAACCTGCAAATCCACCGGACGGCTTACAGCCGCCGGTGATCTGTACGTTCATCCCGACAGCACGCGGTCGGGATGAACGGTGCCGCGGCACCATTATGAGCACAAAACACACATGATAAGAAATTTCCAACAATATGATATTGATCAGGTCATTAGCATTTGGCTTGAAGCATCAATAAAAGCCCATGATTTTGTAGACAGTGAATTCTGGAAATCAAAAGTAAAAGATATGAGGGAAATCTACATTCCTTCTGGAGAAACCTATGTTTATGAAAAAGAGGGTATAATCAAAGGATTTGTCTCTTTATACGATGATACTTTAGCAGCTATTTTTGTCTCCCTAGATTCCCAAGGAACCGGCATTGGCATGCAACTTATGAGAAAAGCCAAAAATGTCCGAAATACCTTGAATCTTACCGTTTACAAGGAAAATACAAAGAGTATTGAATTCTATAAAAAATGTGGCTTTAAGATTGAACAAGAGCAAATTGACAAGCATACAGGGCATCTTGAATTGGTAATGAAATTTAACTCATAACAATCGCCTACACATGGATCGCAAAAAGCTACGCCCGGTGAAGCGGAGCGTTAGCGTTTTTCACAGGAGGCAAACTATGAAAGTTCTTGCAGGCATCATCGGTGGTTTAATCCTCGCCATCGGCGCAATTCTCGTAACCGTAACCTTCGCTGCATCACCTGAAAAAGGCGGTTCTTGGGGGGGCAATCAGCTTTCTTGTATTCTGGATCTTGGGCGTTATTGTTGCTGTAAGGTCTTCAACCGCACCCAAGGCATGGCGAAAACTGCTCATAAGTTCAGCCGTTCTGTCATTCCTACTTCCGTTATCAGGTCTGATTTACACTGGTAGTTTCATGGCAGCTCCTGTTGACCCAAATGCAGAATATGCAGGCGCTCAAGCTGCTGGCGCTGCAATTGGTGGTGGTCTTGTCTCCGGCTTTATGGGGTTTGTCGGCTTTTTCCCGGGAGCTGTCTTTTTGTTAATTGGCCTGCTAGTCGGTCGAGATAAGCAGGTTGACCCCTGATGTCAATAATGGACACCAAAAAAATAATATTTAAGCTGCATTCCTCCCTGCATGGAATTGCTGTTCATACATAACGGGGGATACGTAGCCAAGCCTCTTCTGAATCCTTT
>JALNXD010000083.1 GCA_023230565.1 Syntrophales bacterium | reverse complement strand
TCGAAGTAAATGTGGAACCGTTTTCGCAAGGGCCAATCCTGCGGCAGTGAGAATTTCAGTTTCTCCGACATGAGCACCTATTTGACAGTCCAGGCCTTGTGTGTGAGCATAAAGTGCGATCTCCCTGGATCTTATAAGCCCGCCGCACTTTGAAATTTTAATGTTGATACCATCACAGGCACTATGTTCGACAAGACGCATGGTATCGGACAAGCTGCACACCGATTCGTCCGCAATCACCGGTATTCCTGTCTTATCCCGAACTTTTTTAAGGCCGTCAATATCACACGTCGGCTGTTCTACGCCCGCTATCCGGAATTCCTTTATCCTGTCCAGAATCGAGCATGCTTCTTCAGCCGACCAGATTCCGTTGGCATCAATAGTAATTTCTCCTTCAAATCCTAATTCTTCCCTCAGAAAACGGACTCGATTCAATACGTTCGCACTGTCTTTATCGGCAACAATTTTAAAAGAAGATGCAGGTATATTTTGCAAAACGGCTGAAATGCCGCGCAGCTCCTCCGTTGGAAAAAGTGGAATTGACAGGGCATATGGAAGATATTCCCGTGAGACAGGGCCCAAAAATTCAACAACCTCTTTCCCGGTATAATTTCCAAACGCATCGAGCAGGGCAAGATCTACGGCCCCTAATGCCGAATTGAAAGGATGGCCATACTTTTTTTTGCATAAAAGTGAAAGATCCGTGAGAAGATTTTCTATTTCTTCCAGGGAAGCAAATGTTTTCTCTAAAAGAAAACCTGCCATTATTTCACAGATCACCCGTGATACTGTTTCGGTGGATTCACCTGTTACATAGTGTCTGGGCGTACTTTCTCCGAATCCCTTAATAAAATCATCACAATCAATTCGAAGAATGACTGCCTCTGTTTTTGTTCGTAAGGCTTTCGAAGAGATAAAGGGGATAAAAAAAGGGCGCTCGCATCGAAAAAGAGTAATTCGGGATATTTTCATCTTATTAATCATTCAATTGAAAGTGCGGCAAAAAAGAATCTGATTGTCGTTTTAAAAAATTGAAACTCCATGTCCGTTCAAATTCAGCGTGCGATTCATTATTTTGGAAGATCAAGAGTTCTTCTCACTGTCTCGACCAGCGTTTGCAGTTGATACGGTTTGTTGAGAAAACCTGAGGCGCCCTTATCCAAAATATTCCGTGCATCCACGCCTGCTGTATACCCGCTTGTTATCACGACCGGTATTGACGAATCAATTTTCAGTAACGCATCAAGGCATTTTTGTCCCCCCATTCCCGGCATTATGAGATCAAGAAACACGAGATCAATGGTACCTTTCTCTTGTGCAAAAATTCTGATAGCTTCTTCTCCGCTTTTGGCAATATATGTCTTATAGCCGTACCGGGTTAAAATAGCTTCACCCGTCTCCAGAAGCATTTCCTCATCATCTACAATAAGAATCGTTTCTTTTCCTTTCAGGATTGAATCCTCGACATCAGATTGCCTGATAATAGTGCCTTCTTGTCGCGGCTCATCAATACGCGGAAGATATATGGTAAATTTTGTACCTCTGCCGTATTCACTTTGGCATGTAATCGCGCCGCTGTGATTCTTGACGATCCCGTACACTACGGCGAGTCCCAAACCTGTGCCTCTGCCGTCTTTTGTCGTATAAAACGGTTCAAATATACGCTCTTTCACTTCCCTGGTCATACCGGAGCCGGTATCTGCTACACATATTTTTATATATTGACCGTGATTAATGTTTACATCATCTATAAATATATCTTCATGTACTGTTTCATTTTCAGAGGTTATGAGTATTTTCCCTCCCTCCGGCATGGCATCGCATGAATTGAGCACAAGATTCATAATAATTTGACCCATTTGTGAGGCATCAGCGTTTATGATGCCAAGATCCGGGGCAAGATCGAGCGTAATGGTAATCATTTTTGCGACAGTTTGCGACAGTATATCGAAACATTTTTTTATTTCTTCATTAAGATCCAAAGGCTGAGGCCTGATTTCCGCTTTGCGGCTAAAAAGAAGGAGCTGACGCGTCAGATTTGTCGCCCTCTTGATCATTTCTTCAATATTGGCAAGATAGCGCGAATCGGTATTTGTTTTGTCTTTATTCATGAGCAGCAATTGAGTGTAGCCGTTTAAGGCCTGAAGGATATTGTTGAAATCGTGTGATATCCCGCCCGTCAGTGTACCTATGGCCTCCATTTTTGAGCTGTGGTGCAGCTGAGTTTCGAGCATGCGCTGTTGCGTAATATCCTTCAAGTTTGCCACCAGACCGGTAATATTGTTATCCGAATCGAGATTGGGAGCCAGATTGATATCAAAAAGCCGCTCTCTGTGATCTTTATGGATTAGAATTCCCTCAATACTCTGAATAGTTTCTTTGCCGCTCTGTACGCGATGCATCATCTCGCTGTATTCGCTCCGATACTCCTCTTTCGTAAAATCGATTACATATTTTCCAATCACTTCCGCATAGGAATAGCCCAAAATCTTTTTTACTGCGGGATTTATATACGTGATCCTGCCTTCCATATCGACCGTGGCTATGATGTCGGGTATATTTTCGGAGAGATTGCGAAATCGTTCCTCACTCTCCCTTAATTTCTGGTATGCTCTTACCCCTTTCAGGATTACACCTATTTGATTTGCGATACCCATTATGAGATTGACATCGCTCTGATTTGGAGCTTTGCCTGAAATCGGGGAATCGACAGCAAGAATGCCGAGGGATTTGCCTTCATGTGCGACAGGGACGCATATAAACGAATTTGTCCCGATTGTATGCACGAATTCCCTGGTTTTATCCGAACGGTAATACATCGTCTGGTCCGCATTGCGTATCATGAGCGGTGTCTGTTCATTAAACGCACGAATCATCTCGCCTTTTGATGAAGGGTTATCAAGGCGAAAGCGCATATTCTCGAGGTATTCGGTAAGTTCAGAGGCAAATCCGTAAGACGCGGCATACGTTAAATACTGGTCTTGCGCATCGGACAGGTATATCAATCCCCTTTCATATTTTAAGCGTTTGGCCATAATCGATGTAATCTGTTTCAGGATTTCCCTGCTGTCAAGAATCTTTGAGGTTACCTGGCCGATTTCCTGTACAAGAAGCGAATTATCGTAACTTACACTGATCTGATCAAGAAGATCGCGCGCAAGAATGCTCTGATTGTTCAAAATAGTATTAATTTCTTTTTTTTCCAGTTTTTCAGTATAAAGGAAGACAGCGGTGATAAAAACAGCCACAGATAATATAAAGATAACTACATGATGGGCAGGCAGGATAAAAAGACTCGCTATTGTGAGGATAGCTCCGATGAGAGATCCATAATTCCTGATGCGCTTCCATAAAAAAGAGCGGGGCTGGTCCCATGATATAATGTAGGTGCAGCTTTTGTCTCCTCTGTGAACACAGGTCGGATGTTCCACAACAGCTAATTTACCCGTAAAAAGGCTTGCTATTGATTCAAAGGTTCCAAAACGGTTTTCGCATTGAAAGGGCTTTTCATCGACCCCTTCTTTTGGAGTGACAATAACCCTGATCTTGTTTTTACTGATCGGCTCAACTTTTTGAGAGGTGGCTTTGCTGACCCGTGAATGCAACTTGTCAAGCATTGCATATGCAGTGCCCGGCGTGATAAATCCTAACGCGTACTGTGATATGACTCCTCCGGCTTTGGATCTCGCAAACTCTCTGCCCACCTGTAACGGCAGATTGGGAACGTCGATTTTTTCTGTGAGATTCCTGTGAAACCGGTCAACCTGATCCTGAGTCAGCCAGTGACCGTCATCATCAAGCTGGTAAGGAGTTATCCCCGTATCGTCCAAAAGGTCTTTCTCTTTTACTTCCGGAAAGTATTTTGTGACATATTCGACATAATTTCTGATGATTCGGGTACTGTAGAGGGGGAGGTTATTCATGTCGAAAAAAGCCCGTTATCAGTATCTCATTCTGAATTTTTTTTGCGTATGTTCCATGAAATCATACGCATGCCGTTTCATATCAAGAATCCACATATAATATAATTTTTCACAGTCTATCAACTGGCGGGACGCATAATCCGATGGATATATAAGCATGGGCATTTTGTCAAGATGAAATGTACTTGCCAGCATTTTGGCGGCATTGAGAACAATATTTCCTGACAGCACTGATTCATCCATGACAATAATCATGATGCTGTTTAAAAGATGAGAGAGATTGATTCCGAAGCTGGATTGGTTGACTATGAAAACCGCATGCAAATACCCTTTGTATAGCAGAGAATATGTTTTCCATGTTCGCAGAAATCCTGCTTCTTTAAATACTTCTTCAAGGGGCTGATTTCCCTTGACATTCTTTCTGCCGATATCAATAATTTTAAGAAGCAGACCTCCCGAGCGATGAGTATAAAACCGTTCCAGCTCCCAAATTTCAATGGGTGAAATTTCCCGGAGTGTCCAATCTTCATTAAAATCAACTGGCTCGATATCTTCCGGTATTGATGTATATGCAAATAAGTCGAGCGAAGATATATGCGGATTTTCGGCGTCTCTTGCAAATCCGCCGAACAGTCGATCAGGAAACTTATTCTCCGGCCGGTAAAAACAGGTGACGTAATCCATATGTCCTGAAGGGAGACGGCTGATGCCTGTAAGGAAAAGCACTGTCTGTTTCAGGACGTGAAATCCGGCCAGCTTGCTTTCATTATGGCGGGCCGCATGATGCTGCATAAGCCAGGTTCGCTCGAATGCTCTTACCATGGAAAGGTGAGCCTGGATTTTCCCGTTTTTCTCATAGGTAAAATGACGGGCTATTTCAGGGTGATTCTGGTAAAGTTTACGATACACTTCTTTGAAATCTTGTATGTGAGAAGCAAGATGTTGATATTTTTGAGGGTAAATGAAACCTGTATCAAAAAAGAATTCCCACAATGCGCCCATATCAACGGTGCAGGAAACGTAAGAACCTTCATTATGGGAATAGTTGAGAAACTGATTCAAAATGCTGAAATCCCTGATTCCCATATCAAGTATTGCCAGGCCGCATCTGACTGCATTGTCTTCGACTTCTTGACGGTATATTACCTGCGCGGTGCATTGAATCGCAAATGCGCCTGCATAATTAATTTCAAGATCCGGAACAATCATGCCGACAGCAAGTACGGAATCCTGCAGATCTTCAAATACTGAAAAACCAGAGTTGGAAATGTCGCCGATTTCGCGCGTTATTCTTTTCTGGAAAAAAGGATGGACGAAAACGGCGGTTGCCTTGGGCTCTACTTTGTGTCTGGGATTTCGGACTGAATGCTTTCTGAAGCGGTTGATTGTTTCTTCCGTGGGGCACAACACCATCTCATGGTTGCAAGAATCATAAATCTGCCGTATGCACCGGCACGATCCGGAGAAAAGGATTCGATTGCCGCATATCAAATTGACAGTTGCATGGTCCTCTGAATTATACCAGTTTATGTGAAGCCTGGTTGCCGGGTTGATCCTGATTCGGAAACTTACCGGACTGAAGTCCACCAGAGCCCCTGAAGCGAAAAATCCTCTTTGTATTACATCTGCTCTGGTATTTATACATTCATGCCGGGTAATCTTGCGATGTTCGGCTGCATACCCGTAATCCGGAAGCTTCAGTGTGAGTGTATCATCGTTCAGCTCTTTTACTTGTGCAGGAACTATAAGTGCGGAACCTTCTCTGATGATGACAAGATGCTCAAAACTGAAGTGAGCAAGTTTCAACTCGCGGGAATCTTTTTCCAGAAGACGGCATGTCATGAATTCCCCGCTGCAGGGTTCCGGCCGGGCGGCAATAATAATGCCTTCCTCATAGACAGGATGCTTGAAATAGGCGTATATTCTGCCCCCGATGAAATTAATATAATTGAGAGTATTAATAATTTTATCCTGCTGCACCTTGCTCGAGGTTTCGAT
>JALNXD010000082.1 GCA_023230565.1 Syntrophales bacterium | reverse complement strand
TTCTTTTTCTTTGCCATTCGCTTCCCCCCCTTACAGCACCCTCACGAACTTGTGCATTTTTTGCACAAGTTGAACTATTAAAAAATCCTTAATGGTTGAACTGTTTCCAAATTGGAAACAGTTCATTTTATCTTCCTGTTTCATATCAAATCACCCTCACACTGGTGTTCGGAGCTAATAATTTGAAAATTTCCTCCACGTTGTTTTTTTCGGGTGAGCTGCTGAAACTATTATCGCTGAACACGGCGCGCAACGGATGATGCTTGGCGATTTCCCTGACCACCACGTCGCTGATATTTTTATCAAAGCAGGCGATCAAATCGCCGTCATTATATGTATGAACGGTAAAACCGCCAATCTTCTCCTTCGTGTGCGGCATGGAGAGGGGCAAACCCCAATCCAGCAGACAGGCGTAGAGCAGATCCATATCGTTGCGGTCGTCCTTGATGTTGTCTTCCATCATGGCGATCAAATCCTGGGTGTATTCACCCGCCGCATAGTAAACGTCACGCATGTTGGTTGAATCAAGCTTCAGGACGCGGAAACCAGTGTCGAGATCGTCAATACCCTCTTTGCCTGCGTTGTCGGCCTTGATCTTCTCCCCGGCGCGGCGGATGCGCTCCTTGCCGATTTCGCAGATGTTGGCGTAGCCTGCTTTGGCAGCTTCGCTGCCTTCGGGACATGGTTCGGGTAATTGAACCATAATGAATTTGCGGTTGCCACCGTCCTCGGCGTTGAGTTGCATAACCGCATGCGCTGTTGTTGCGGAGCCGGAGAAGAAATCTAATACATAGCAATCATTTGATGAGCAGATAAACAGTATTTTCTTTAATAATCGTACCGGCTTTGGCGTTGAAAAAACCTTTTTACCGAGTATTGTTGCAGTTTCCTTCACTGCTTCATCATTGTGGCCAACCTCCTCAAAAGCCCACCATGTTGAAGGTACAACACCCTGCTGGACTTCGGACAAAAATCGTTTAATCCTCGGCCTTTCATAAGAATTGTCCGGTCCCCAATACAAACGATTCTCGCGTACCATTTGCTCGTGCTTTTCTTTAGAATAACGCCAAACAGCATTTTCATCTGGCCAAACTTCCTCACCAGTCTTTGGATGGATAATCGGATACCATAGTGTTGGCCGTTCATAACGCGATTTATTGCTTATATAATTGTCAGAACTCCAATCTCCGCGTGGATCATTATCTAAATTTCTATATCTAACCAATTGTTTTTCGGTTCTCGGAAGAAGATTGCGAGCAAATACCGGGCTTTTCTGATAAACTATTATGTACTCGTGCATTGATGCAATGCCAGGGTCATCATTAGACACCGCATATTTTCTTTGCCATATTATTTGTGCTACAAAATTACTCTCTCCAAATACTTCTCCGCATATCTTCCGCATATTATCAATTTCATAGTCATCTATACTAATACAAATAACGCCATCATCCCGCAATAAACTCCGTGCCAGCACCAGCCGAGGATACATCATATTGCACCAATCGGAATGAAACCGGCCGTTTCTTTCGGTGTTTCGAAACAAGCGGTCGCCGTCCTCATCGTATACGCCTGCTTCCTCTTCATATTCGTCCTTGTCTCGCGTGAAGTTATCACGGTAAACAAAATCGTTACCAGTGTTATATGGCGGGTCTATGTAAATCATCTTAACCTTGCCAAGATAACTTTCCTGAAGGAGCTTGAGCACGTCAAGGTTGTCGCCTTCTATATAGAGGTTTTCTGTATTGTCCCAGTTTTTACTTTCCTCTACGCAGGGACGAAGTGTCATAACGAATAGGTCTGCCCGCCTCGGCTATAGCGGCTCTTTTACCAACCCAGGTAAACTCATATGCTTCATCTCCGTATACCTCGTCACCCAGCAGGGAGCGAAGCAGGTCGAAATTCACTTTTCCTTCGGTTACTACTCCAGGGAAAAGCCCCATTATTTTTTCAACATTTACGGCGGTCAGGTTCGGCGTTTCAAATTTAGGCTTGTTCATTATCGCTTCCCTCCTCTTGCTCTGTTTCAAGGTCAATGCCCATCATCATATTGTAATGAGCAGTATGATCACACTGTTTGAAAGTTTCTTTGAATACTTGCAAGTACCTTTCGACAGTAGTGTCGTCCGGCATAGAATAATACTCATCGCTAAGTATTCCTCCGCCATGTGATCCATCATTTACCCAAGAGCATAAATCCTTGCATTTTATCCTATCGTCGCCCTTAAAATGCGTATACAGGTCGTTGAGCGGGGTACCGCCTAACAGCTTGAAATAATTTTCAAGTATTCGTCGTAGCGTGTTCTGGATTGTTGCGTTGTTGCGTTGCTCTGGTTTCGCTCGGACTTCCTCCCAAAGTAATTCATACGAGGTCTTTATCGGGTTCGAAGTCTGCCGTTCAACAAAAGAATCGTCTCCTCGTTTTTTTATTAGCCAGAATGATTCGTCTTTCAAGATATTATCTTTGTTTCGATTGGAGCTGTAGGTTACCTCTTTATGGAAATACACATTGTGTGTCAGAACGAATAATTGCTTAATTGTTCCTTTCTTCTGGCGTATGTCTTCATATAATTCTCGAACCAAACTACTTACTACAAATAAAACGTCATTATCAAGGCTCGAAACTGGGTCATCGAATATTACTACTTTATCAGCAGTCATACCGCTTTCAGTATGACTACCTTTGAGCAAATGATAGAAATAGAGGAACGCAACGAAGTTTCTTTCGCCCTCGCTCAATGTATCCTGTGCGTCGGAGCCGTTCGCTCTGACCAATTTATATGTCCTATCATCGGTTCCTTTCGCCAATCTAAAACTTGTAAACCCAAATGAAGCGAGCAGATTGTTTATACCATCAAGCGTCGGTTGGATACTGACATTTTGTTTTTCCAGTTCGCGAAGTGTAGATTCTTGTGTACGCTTTTTTTCATTTTTTGTTTGCAACTGTTCCTGTATACTTTTAATCGCTGCAGAAAGATTTGTTTTCTGGGTGGTATAGTCAGCAATGGTATCTTTTAATTCCTCGATTATAAGCCGCCATATTTGTGCTGTAAGTATGGTTTTTTCACTTGCCAGGTTACGGAAAATAGCGTTATGCTCATCAATTTTGGCGTTTGCGGCGGCAATTAATGCAACTATCTCATCCAGAACATTTTGAAGTGAATCCAGTTCAATGACTTGGCTTGACTCTTTCTTTTTTTGGTCGAGCCGCTGAACATTTACAGCAATTTTTGAATCAAGCAGTCTCTTTTCATTTTCGAGTTTTTCGCCATCAACAAACTTGGAATTCAAATTGATAATCGCCTGTACCTGTTGTTGAATTCGTTCGCTTTCAGTAGTGTAATCAGTTATAAGAGTATTTATCGCTGAAGTATCCTGTTCAAAGGCTTCATCAAAGTATTCATTCAAACTTTTTGCGAAATCTTCATCAGTTTTCTGCTGACAGAAAGGACACACGCCATTATTGGCCTCAAAATAAGAAAGACCTTGACGTACCCAATCGCTGTTTCCAAGTTTCTTGATGATAGCCGCAATATCAACATCTTCCTTTCCGATAACTCTCTTTCCGAGAATCGGTGCTTTTTCAAGGGAAAGCAAATTTACGGTCTGAATCATTTGTATGCTTTGGGCTTGTATCAATGAATCAGAATACACTGTGGCTGCTCTTGATTCAAGTTCTTCAACAGGCCGCAAATCTGCTTTATTAGATTTGGATTCATCCAAAACTTTATCTTTGAAGTTTTTCTTGCTGCCCATATAACCCCGAAGTCCACCGGCTAATTTCCCCTCATGTTTTTGTTTAGCAGACCAAAAACGCTCCGCATAGGCGGTCTCAAGTTGAGATAATTTATTCTTTTTTCCACTGTTGCCATCATCGCCTTGAAGCGTATTAGTCAGAGCCTTTATCTCGCCATTCAGCTTATCTATATCAGCCTTTACTGCTGCAATCTTGTCCCGAGTATCGACTTCTTGTTCACCCAACGTAAATACACCCGGTATCTTTTGATCAAAATTCTTTAAAACGAAATCGCGGTTATAAACCCGCGTTTCCATTACAATACCGTTCTCCCATACGAGATTACATTCTGGGAACAGAGAGGAATCCGCGATCACTTTGCTTATGGTTGTTTTGCCTGTGCCATTAGAGCCGAAAAAGTAGTTGAACTTTTTTAAGTCATCAATCAATGTTACTATGCTACCAAACGTAGCGATATTGCAAATGTCAATTTTCGTTAACATAAAGTGTTCAACCCCTCCAGTTCTTTCTTCAGCCGCTTTAACTTGCTGTTGAGCTCAACCTGTATATTGAACTGCTTTTCACGGCGTACTTTGTTCTCCAGAGCGGCAATCTCTTTTTGCAGCTTACGCCGCCGTTCATCACGGGCGACCGCGTCTTTCAAACCGTCTCCGGCTTTGTTATCCAGCCTTTCCCCGGCAATCTGCCGGATAAAGCTCTCATACACCGAATCCATGTTAAGGCCGTCCAGCCGCAGCGACAATTTGTCCACAGGCTGCCATTCGGTGTGATAGTAAGCGCCCGGTTTGAAGGCCGCCGTCCCGCCCTGGCTTTGTTCCTTATAGCCGATCCACGCCTGCACTTGCTCCTTATACACAAGGAGAAAGAGAATATGGTATGGTATCTCCCTGTCAATCAACTGCAATATGCGCTTGTCAAGACCGGGCTGATTCAGCCGTATCTCTATCACTTCAATTTCAGAAACTGTTTCCCCGGCAGCAATGTTCACAGTGGCGGGAGAGATTTTATTCCGCCAATAAATCACACTGATCTGTTCCACAAATATCCGCTTCAGTTCCGCTGTCACATTCAGGTTTTCGTAGAACTTTTGCTTTGGTATACGCCGGTTGAATACTGTTCCTCTCGGCAATTCAAGCATGCGAGACACCTCCTGTCAGCGTACCACAAGGAAACAGATCAGCTCGAAATCATCCAACCCTGTTATGTTCGTGTTCAGCGCGGTGGTACCCCCGCTCTTGAACAGGCTGTCGATATCGCTTTCGTCCTTCACGTCGATAATGGAGTTAATGGCGTCGCTCAGCAATTCTGAAAGCAGGCGCATGTCCCTGCCGTCATTGGTTTCCTGATTGAACGCGCGGCACAGGTCTGCCAGAGGCGCTGTCTTTCCCTTGCATAGAAACCGCATTTTATCCAACATTTCTTTCGGGGAAAGATGATCACAAACGACCCCGCCGTCGTCCGCGATGTACACCATATAGAACGGGTGAAGCCGGTTCTGGTTGTCGATATTCACGCCGCCGTTGATGTTCCTTAATACATAGATCACGCCGGAGGGCGCATCGTCCTTGGCGGGAACTACCGCATGAAGCCCGAAGGGGGTCTTGTCCAAATCGCCGTTATTCTTAATGTAATCAAGCAGGTCAAGGCGGAATTCATTCAACCCCAGGTCCATAATGGAAATGCCGCTGGACATATCCTCGATATCAACTACTTCCTCCTGCAGGCGCTTGAGCTGTGCTTTGCGGTATTCAAGGTCGCCTTTTTCCTCGGCATTGATCAGGTCGTCGTCTCCGGTGGAAGTCATGACGGATATCTTCATGCGGGTTTCCACGCGGCTTTTCAGGTTGATGTAATCATCCAGCGTCAAATCCGGCCAGAAATTCACCAATTGTATCCGCGCATTCCGGCTACCGATGCGATCTATCCGACCGAACCGCTGGATGATGCGGACGGGATTCCAGTGGATATCGTAGTTAACCAGGTAATCGCAGTCCTGGAGGTTTTGACCTTCGGAAATGCAATCGGTGGCGATGAGGATGTCGATGCGGTTGGTTGACCCCGGCATAAGCAGCGCTTTATCTTTTGATACCGGCGAAAAACAGGTCAGCACATTATTGAAGGTCGCCTTGAATTTCGGGATCGTAGTCTTCCCGTCCACCGTGCCGGTGATCATGGCGGTG
>JALNXD010000081.1 GCA_023230565.1 Syntrophales bacterium | reverse complement strand
TTGATACAGTAACCGCAGGCCCCGGCTATGTCATACAAGGGGGAGCTCAGGTGACTTTTGCCGCCGGAGGCGCCGTTATTCTCAATCCGGGGTTTCATGCGGAGGGAGGCAGTCAGTGTATCACTTTATAGTATTTAAATTAAATCGTATTGACGAACGGAACGGGTTAGTCAAGTTGAGCCTTTTTACAAGAGTAAACCCTGGAAAAACCGAGTTTACTCTTTACCGAATATCTCAAAAAGACATCTCTTAAAATTGGAGATGATAATTCTGGGGTGCAAACTACAACGTATGTCGACACCAAATGAACAGAGAGTATTTCGGTAATCTGTGCATATACACGCGACGAAAAGGAGAACTGAGATGAAAAAAAGATCCTGTTGGAAACTGGCAGTACTTTGTACACTTACAATTTCAATGATGACCGGTTCGGCTTATGCTGTAGAAGGGCTGAAAATAATAAGCAACGGGAATGTCGGAATCGGTACGGCTGCTCCCGGCAGCAGGCTGCATGTCGTTGGAGATACCATCATTTCCGGGAACAATCAAGTCGGTTCCCTGAACGGCTACAGCATAGGAGGAAGTTCAGGGGCCTGCAAAATCATAGCGACCGATCAAAGCGGCTCACTTACCCTCGATAACTGGCTGAGAGTTGGTAATGGTCAGGGCATCCTTACAACCTCAAACGGGGCTCACTTCTGCAATGATGCTAATTACGGCTGGTATATGCGTTCACCGGCAGCCGGATCCTCTTCCCTGAGAATGCAGACAAGCAATGGAACACACGCAGGATGGTACCATGCACAAGCGGGCTTTACCCAGGGATTTTTGAACTCGAACGGAAACTGGGCATTCAATGTGAATAACAGCGGCGACGGTGCGTTTGCCCGTGCCCTGTCAGCCAACGGAGTAATACACGCGCAATCGCCATCGATCTACTGGAGTGACGGAGGAGTCAAGATAAGCAATAATTTTGGTGTATACAGGCACATATATATGCATTACTCATATCAGCATCTGGGCTTTTATAACGGCAGCAACGAAGCATTTTTGACCTCGGCCGGGGCATGGGCGAGCGCCTCCGACAGTGAATACAAGAAAGACATTGCCGATATAGACTATGGATTGGAGACACTTTTACAAATGCGGCCCCGCCGGTACAAAATGAAAAAGGACAATTTACAGCAAGTAGGATTTGTAGCGCAGGAACTGGAGTCTCTTGTTCCCGAACTGGTGAGCGGATCGGAAGGGAGCAAAGGGATCATATACGGTCAAATAACCGCCATAGCAGTGAAAGCGATACAGGAGCAGCAGGCGCAGATTGACCGGCTGCAAGACGCATACGATGAATTGCTCAGGGAAATGAGAAAAGGAAAAGAAGAAAATAAGGCATTAGCAAAAAGGATTGAGGCACTGGAAAATAAAATGTGAGCACGGGGGTGCAGGGAAACAAGGGCTGCCCCTGAATAACCGGCCTGGGAATGGCCGATACCAATGAACTCTAAAGGTATCGGCTCTTCCCAGAAAACGTTTATCCATTTATCCATGTTCCGGCCTCAAAAGGTCTTCTACCGTTTTTACCGGAGCAAATGTCGAAAGAGGTACTTCGACAAAGACGGTATTCCAGTATGCCATCGAACCGTTCCACAAGCCGGGGTGTTCGAGAGCCTTGAGGTTTCTTCCTTCGTATGTTTTTTCTGAAACGAGGTACGTCTCCTTGTCGACAAATGTTTCGAGATCGAACGGGTTTCCTTTGTGATCTCTTACCCCGCATACGATATCAACCGGATTGAAGTGGGTTGATGAATTCCATATGGCCTCTTGACCGGGGGTTTCGAGTGCTACCTGCGCCTTTTCGATGATCTGCTTCGACTCTGTTCCGTCGGCGTCGCGCACCCAGAATGGTCCGCCGCCCGGCTCCCCCTCATTTCTAACCATGCCGCACACCCGTATAGGACGATGCAGACAGCGATGAAAGAAATCGGTTTTTTCGCCGAGTGGCTTTTTATCGAATTCCGGTGGCAAAGAAAGAGAAAACCATTTCCGATAAAATTCTCTGAGCTGCATAATGTCTTCATTTCGGCAATCTCCGCTTTCAATTAAGCTGAGATATTTAAATATAGTCTCTTGCAGCTCCATCAGGAGGCCGGCCAGAATTTTTTTGTAAAAAACGGTTTCCGGTTTCAGCCTGTCCGGCACTACATTATCGATGTTCTTCATAAAAATAATATCGCCTTCCAGATCATTGAGATTTCTCAAGAGTGAACCGTGCCCGCCGGGTCTGAATATAATGTTTCCCTCTTTGTCCCTGAAAGGAGATCCATCCATAGCGATCGCGACCGTATCAGTCGAAGACTGCTGTGCTGAAACCGAGACATCGAAGAGTGCTGAAAATAGTTTTTCATAATTGCCGGTAATCCGGGAAATAAATGAATCTACTTTCGTTTTATGTTCTTCCGAGACCGTAAAATGTACACGTGCGTTTCCCGCCGCATCGGTTCCATATAATGCAGCTTCTGCAAGATGCTCTTCGACAGGGGTGCGGGTGCCCTGCGGATATGTATGAAATGCGAGAACCGCCTTCGGCGATTGCCCGTAATCAAGACCTTTCGGCAGCAGGATATATTCGAGGATTTTTTTGTAATAGCCGCCCGATTGCAGTTCCTGCAGGTTCAACCCTTTTTTTTCCATCATGTCTGCAAGATCGCCATAAAATGCAAAATCGGGCAATTCTTCTGCAAAATGCTGCGCCTCTTTGCTTCCATCAAACTGCGCCATATCAAGAAAGCGGAACCAGTCTTTGAACATGCGGCTTGCAGCTCCGGAGGCGGGAACAAATTTGGTTATTCTGCCGGCGCTTCTGGCTTTATCAAATGCGGCCAGAAGGATTTTAATTCGTCTTTCATCCACTATTTCGATGCCATCACTGGCCGTGCAAGGCCTTATCAGATCAACCGGATGAGAGCCTTTTCTCAAAAGTTTCAGCTGGCGAAGAACTTCCTCCGGGGTTAATCCCTTCGCTTCAATGGCTTCTACATCTTTTACGGAAAAGAGGGTGTTGGTATCCATATATATGCCTTTTCTGCAATTCTGCAATTACATCAGTATATCTCTATTTGACCGACCTGCATCATATGTCAAAAAATCATTTCCAAAAGTGATGTATGCAAGGATTTTTATGTCGATAAACCTGAGATCTTTTCATTTTCTCTTTTTTTGTGTCCACATTTATAAACAGGTGTCTTACATCTTGACAAAATTCGGATTTTTCCACTATAGTACCAACCCGAAAGCATCCAGGCTCCGGCAATTTTCGGTCCATGCCCGGTAAAATATTTTAAACGACAATGAGCACCAATGTCAAAATCAGAATCGGCTTCATAATCAAAAAGGAGGATTATCATGGCGCAGATTGACGCGTTTTTCAAACTCATGCATGATCAAGGGGCATCGGACCTTCACCTCGTATCCGGTCAGCAGCCTGCAATTCGAATTCGTGGAGAAATGGAGCGGGTCAAGTACCATGTTCTTGAAAATGATGAATTGAAATCCCTGCTTTACGAAATTACGCCGGAACATAAGGTTAAACAATTTGAAGAGACGGGTGATATAGATTTTGCCTATGAGATTCCTGATCTTGCCAGATACAGGGCGAATTTTTTCCAGCAGAAATATGGAGTTGCAGCAGTTTTTCGGGAAATTCCCAGTACTATTTTAGGCGCTGCGCAATTGGGCCTTCCTCCTGTGATAACGAAGCTTGCGTCGCTGCCCCGCGGGCTGGTTCTTGTGACAGGACCCACAGGCAGCGGGAAATCGACAACATTGGCTGCAATCATTGACGAAGCCAACAGCAAGAGAAAAGACCATATAATTACTGTTGAAGACCCGATTGAATTTGTGCACCAAAGCAAGAGCTGCATCGTCAATCATAGAGAAGTCGGTGTTCATACGAAATCCTTTTCGGCTGCCTTGAAAGGTGCACTCAGGGAGGACCCCGATATTATTCTCGTAGGTGAAATGAGGGATCTCGAAACAATTTCGCTTGCCGTTGAAGCCGCTTCGACAGGGCACCTCGTGTTTGGAACTCTGCATACGACAAGTGCGGCGAAAACCCTTGACCGCGTGATAGAAGTTTTTCCGGCAAATCAGCAGGCACAGATTCGTTCAACTCTTGCCGACGGCATCCGTGCTGTTATTGCCCAGGTATTATTTAAGCGAATCGACAAACCTGGCCGCTGTGCCGCTCTCGAAATCCTGATTGCAACACCCGCCGTGCGAAATCTCATCCGGGAATCGAAAACCTTCCAGATTCCTTCAATGATTCAGACAGGGAAAAAATTCGGAATGCAACTTCTTGACGATTCAATTATGGAACTCCTGCAAAAGGGATGGATCGGTCCCGATGATGCGTATGCAAAATCGAATGATAAAGCGAAATTCAGGCCTTTCCTTAAAAATCCGCCGACCGATTTTACTGAGGTGTAAAGAGGATTATGGAAGCAATTGAGGTGATGAAATGAAAAAACAGGAGATCGATTTTATCCTGAGCAAAATGCTTGATTCACACGGCAACGTATCGGATTTAAATATTACAGTAGGCAAACCGTTTCAAGTGGAAAGTTCCGGACAATTGACGGCGGTCGATCTGGAACCGGAATTTAAGAAACTTACCCCTTTTCAGACAGAAATTATCGCTTTGAATCTGATAAACCAGGATAGAAGACTTACGAATTTTCTGGTGAAAGAAGGCTCCTGCGACTCATCGTATGAGCTGCCCGGTAAAGCGCGTTTCAGGGTGAATATTTTCTCGCAGAGGGGGAATTACTCCATAGTACTCAGAAAGCTGGAAACGCAGATCCCGACACGGACTCAGCTGAATCTTCCCGCGGCTTTTGAAAAGATGTCGCAGGAGAAAAACGGTATCATTTTAGTTACCGGTGCTACAGGAAGCGGAAAATCGACATCCCTTGCAGCTCTTCTGAACGATTTCAATGAAGAAAGATCGATACACATCATAACGCTCGAAGATCCGGTTGAATTTCAACATCCGCATAAAAAGGCGACATTCAATCAACGGGAACTCGGGACGGACTTCGACAGTTTCGCCAACGGACTCAGGGCCGCTCTCAGACAGGCTCCCAAAGTGATTCTCGTAGGAGAAATGAGGGACCGGGAAACCGTGGAAATCGGACTGGGTGCCGCTGAAACGGGACATTTGGTGCTGAGCACGCTTCATACGGTTGATGCCGGGCAGACAATAAACAGGATTCTTGGAATGTTTTCATCGGAAGAGGAGAATCAGATCAGAATTCGTCTGGCCGACACAGTGAGGTGGATCGTATGCCAGAGGCTGCTCCCGAAAGTGGGGGGCGGAAGGGTCGCCGCATTTGAGATCATGGGAACGAACCTGAGAGTCAAGGATACGATTCTTCACGGTGAATCGGAAGGTAAAACCTACAGGGAAATAATAGAGGCGAGCGCCGCTTTCGGAATGACCACGTTCGATGATTATATAGTGAAATTGTATGAGGATGGGAAAATTACTGAAGAAACAGCCCTTGCCTATGCAACGACGAAAGGTGTGGTGAACAGAGGCATCGATCAGGTGAAGGCGAAAAGCGGTCAGGCGACCACTGGCATAGAGGGACTTGAGGTCGATAAAGAGTATGGAAGAGAAAGAAGAAAATGGTAAGAGCCGGCAGGCGAGGAGAATGGCATGGATGACGGAAAAATGATAATCGATGCAGTCACATCAGAAGCATATGATGCGGCCGAAAAGCCCTTTGATTTTGTCGAAGAAGGCAAGGAAACAGCATTGGTATGTGAGCAGGACGCGGCAGCCCGTGCGAAGCTCGTCAGCCAGTTGAAAGAAAACGGATATCTGGTAACCGAAGCCTCTACCGCCCAGGATGCATTGAAGAGCATGCGATACCATAATTATGATCTGGTGGCGGTAAACGAGAATTTTGATGTGAATGATTCAGGAAACGAAGTACTGGCATATCTTGCGGAACTTGATATGCAGCTCAGAAGAAAAATGTTTGTCGCCCTTCTTGGTGAACGTTTAAGAACCAATGACAATATGGCTGCATTCAATAAAAGTGTCAATTTGATCGTCAATAATTCGAACCTGGATGATGCAGGCGCCATAATAAAAAAAGCCGTGGCCGAAAATAAAGCCTTTTATCATGTGTATATGGAGATATTGAAACAGGCAGGGCGAGGATAAACGGCAGCCGTCAGCATCCCGCAGGTGAACCGCCCGGTAATGCCGGGTTTCCCAGTCAGGCTATGCTGCCCGGGAAGATACTCTGTGATTCCGATTAATACCTGTCTGCGCCGTTTTTTCGCAGGTACGCTTCCGCCAGCCCCTTGTTGACGTGTATGACCCCTCTGTTCATGTCTTTCATTGGATAATCCTCTGTAATAGCCGGAAGGGCATCGGCATCGGCCTGCGTTTTGATGACCGAACCCGCCGGTACAAACCGGCCTTCGCCCACTGTTACACCCATGAGAACCGAACAGGGTTCGATTACACACCCCGGTCCGATATGTGATTTGAACACAAAACTTTTCAT
>JALNXD010000080.1 GCA_023230565.1 Syntrophales bacterium | reverse complement strand
GATTTCCTCTGCATCCTCGAACGGCCAGAGGTGATCCACCAGCCCGCCCAGGGTCTCTTCCAGTTCGTCGGTGTCAATGATCTCGGCTGCTTCGTAAGGTTTCATATACAGTGCTTTCATGGTGTTCCTCCTATTTCAATCTGATAGAGGGAGACTTTCGTCCCCCTCAACTGTTCCACAGACAGTTGTTCCGCTGTTGACAACCGTCAGTCACAAATCTCCGCTTCCAGCTTCACCCTCAGCTCAGCAAGCAACGCGAGATGCCGCTTGCTCACCGCCTGCTGGGAGATGTGAAGCTTCCTCGCGATCTGCCGCTGTGTGTACGGGATGTCTTCAAAGTAAATGTCGTGGAGCAGGACCTGGTCTTCCAAGGGAAGCGCATCCAGTTCCTTGTGCAGCGCTTCATGCAAGAAGCGTGAGAGCACCTGATCCTCCACCGACGCCTGCTTATCCGGCGCTTCGTAGTCATCCTCTTCGTACATCTGGTCCAGGGAGAGCGGCGAACCGGTGCGGTCATGCTTACACTCTTCGCAATTTCCCTCACACCGCTTCCCGCCGATCATGCAGCGGGAGCGCCGGTCTTCGTTCTTCTCCTCCTGCCAGACGAGATCCATGTACCCGTAGTAAACTTCCTTGTTGACTTCCACCCATGTCTTGCCGACCCTCAGGTAGTACTTGCCGTCCTGCTTCTTGCCTTCGCGTTCCTTCTTCATCGATTGTTTACCTCCGTTTTTCTGCTCCATCTGGAATTTCAGAGCCAGATGTGCTATAATTGATTTGTTGGGTTTTGTTCCGAACTGATCTGAACCAACCCGAACTACGGAGGCCTTTAAAAGGCCCCAGAAGCCATCTCTGAGCTTCTGAGGTAAAACCTGGACTTCGCCTGAGAACCAGGAAACGGTTCGCAAGTGTTAGCGGAGTTAGCGAAGTTCGCAAATTGCAAAAAGAGGTAAAGTAATGAAAAGCAAACCCATTCCGTACCTCTGCGGCGGCATCTTTCTGGTGCTGCTTACGGAGGCAAAAGGAAAAGCCGCCTCACGCAGACAACTGCGGAGCGGCAAAAAGGATAGAGTCAGCAATCGGAACATACTCGAGGGACTTATACAGTTTCTGATGCCCTCATTTGAACAGCCTCCTGCCGGGAGAACCTTTGAGGGGGACACTACCGATTACCGTGCCTGCAAGGTTTCTTTTGGGATTAACCTTCCTTTCGATGATGATGTTGAAATCAAAGCGTTTGATGAGCGGGTAAAGACCCAGTACATAACCGAATGCCGGAAAATGGATGAGTTTATCGACAGCTTCCTGCGTACCGATTCTGATGAGCGGATGAAATGGCTCATCCAGGCGCTTCTCACCCTCATCACCAAGGATCAGCTCATCAAGCCGGAAACTGTCTTCTATCTTTCTGAAATCCCCGTCACCAAATCCGAACTGCTCTCCCTCGATCACTACTGTCTCTCTTCTCTGCTCCTCGGCATCTGGCATTTCATCATCACAAACCGGCCCGATAATGAAGCCGGGCGTGCTACCTTTGAGGCGCTTCATGAAAGAGCGGATGAGATAGGTGCCAAGTGGCGCTTCAAGAAAGGATTCGAGGCGAAATACACCAAGGAGTTCGATTTTGATCTGTTTGGCGCGACCGGGGCTGCGGAAGAGGCCGAAAAATATACGGAAGAAACAAAAAAAGACCCGGCCGATGAAGCCGAGTCTGAAGTCATTGAAGCAGAAGTAATAGAGGATGGGGCTGGGCAGGAAGGAAACAAAACGGAACAGACGTTAAACAACAACGGTCGCATCTATCACCAGCAGGCGCAGACCATCTACAACATCGAGCACATAGATGTGTTTAACGGATAAGGAGTGTCAGATGAGCAACGAGATTATACATAGACAGCCCGGCTCTCTTGCCGCTCCTAACTCAAAACAGGCAATTCAGCAGGAAGCAGAAAAAATCTACAACATTGACATGATAAACGAATTCCACGCTCACACCAGCCAGATTCTGATCTCCTCAGGTCTGCCGGGGATGCCGGGTTATACTGCTACCCCTCTGACATATTCCCGTGATTACTATAACCTGATCGTCTACGGTCAGGAGCCAATGTTGACGGACTGCCATATCACTTTCGAGAAGAAGCGGTGCCTGGTAGAGTTGGATGACATAACAGAGGAACTACGAGATCGCTTTTCACCGCTGACAGCGGAGATAGTTGAGGAGCTAAAGAGCTTCCTCTGCATCCTGGCTTGTGAGAACAGGCATAACGGCTGGACGGATGAAGGCCACTACGCATCAGTAGCGCAGCTCACGGACATCAAAAACCGCAGCAACGGCATCGAATTGTATTTCCACCCGCTGTTTGCCGTTCCGCAGGAGCGCATCAGCCAACTGGTTTTTGAGCTTGGCATCTGCGGCAGATACAGGAAATTTAATGAGCTAAACCATAGCCATTGGACAGTGAAAGAGATAGATCTTATGGAAGTCCTCGGAGATGCGGGCCTGAACCCGTTTGCGAGATAAGGAGAAGCATATGGAAACGAATAGCACGGAAGTAAGAACTGAAGAAAAATGGGTCAACCTTGCTGATGTAGCTGAGCATCTCAGTGTCAGCCAGGATACGATAAGGAACTGGCTGAAAAGCGGGAAGCTGCCAACGATCAAAGCAGGAAAACAATACAAGTTTCGCTTGTCTGAAGTGGACAAGCTATTAGAGGACGGAAAATTGGCGGAATAAGGAGTGCATCAATGGCAGAGAAAAAAGTTTCGGCAATCAGCAGCATCACGCTGAACACAGCCACATTCACCGATGAGTCCTTCGCCCCTACCTACATCAATTTCTTTTATGGAAAGAACGGCGCAGGCAAAACATCGCTCGGCAGACAGCTTGGCGACGGCGCGGGACTTACATGGGCCGAGGGTGAATCTCCGGCAAACTATGAAATTCATCTTTACAATCAGGATTTTATAGATCAGCATTTCAGAACGCTCGATCGGCTCAAGGGTGTATTTTCCCTGAGCGAGGGCAAAAAAACAGAGGAGATCGAAAAGAAAATAAAAGAGCTGGAAGATCGTCGGAAGGTTCTGCAAAGAAGGCAGACGGAAATTGACGGTGATGGCGGCGAGCGGGAAAAAGCAGCGAAAGCATTACAGACAGCTGAGGGCAATTTCCAGAAAGCCTGTCTGAACAATACCAAAGTTCTGCGGGATAAGTTTAAGCAGGCGTTTAAAGGCGCTACCCGCAACCCTCAGCTTTCGCAAAAGGTCAACAGTACTGCGCCTAGGGACTGTGATGAGGCTGAACTTGAAAAACGGTTTCTTGCCGCTTTTACAGAGGGTGCCCGCACCTATCCGTATCTGACGGAGCTTGATGGCGATGACCACATCGCAGCCATTCCGACTTGCCCGCTCCTTAGTGAAGAAATCCGTAGCAAAGGCTCAACCGAATACGCTAAATTCATTCAGGACATCGGTGCGCTGGCATGGGTGGAAGAAGGCCATCAGAAATTCCACGATGCAGCAGAAGGAGCCTGCCCATACTGCGGGCAAAAGCTGCCTGTCGACTATGAAGCCTTCTACTCTTCTTGCTTTGATGATGAGTACCAAAGGAAAATCAAAGCTATCCACGATTTCCCTCAGGTCTACATACAGCATATGGGACCCGTCTACGAGATTCTCAAACGCGCTATAGAAACGGACACATTGCCTGCCGCAGCTGAAAAACTTGAAAAGCTGAAGCCCATGGTCGAGAACTTCCTGCGCGCTTTCCGGCATATCGCTAATGTGGTAGACCAGAAACTGAAGGATCCGGCAACGCCTGTTGAAATGGAAGACCTCTCCCCCATGCTACTTGATATGAATTACATCATCCATCAGTGCAACGAGGATATTCGCAAAAATAACGAAATTGTGGAGAAACTGGAGGAAAACCAGAACCAGGCTGTACGGGATGTCTGGGCTTTGGTCGCTTACCGACTGCAGGGCGAGGTGGATACCTATCACACCGCTCAGGAAGACGACAAAGCCGCAAGGAAGGCTCTGGATGATGAGTCCATAAAAATAACAGGGGAACTATTCGTAATAAAGAAAAGCCTGGAAGAACTTGGCACCGCCTCTACCACTATCCAGGCGGCGATCGACGGCATGAACCGCCTTCTCCGCGATTCCGGTTTTGAGGGCTTTGAAATTGTGAAGAGTGATATGACAAAGGATGCCTACAAGGTCGTCCGTGGAGATAAGAAGGTTGCTGTCCGTTTGAGCGACGGTGAACGTCACTTTCTCTCGTTCCTTTATTTCTACAACCGTGTCAAGGGTTGTGATGAAAACGGCGTGCTGAAAGATAAGATCGTAGTCATCGACGACCCGGTTTCTTCACTCGACGGGAATGCGCTGTTCATCATCAGCTCCCTTGTCCGTGAAATGATTGAGGTTTGCTACAACAACACTGATTACCGGGGACAGACAGTCAAGGGTGATTACATCAAGCAACTCTTCATTCTGACCCATAATGCGCAATTCCATCGCGGCATCACGTACAATCAGGTCGGGCGCTTCCCCTGCGTTAATTTCTACAAGATCAACAAGGTTGACAACTGCTCAACCATCTCGCCGTGTATCAGGCACAGCAAATCCGAAGCCGGTGAGGATGAAAACTACAACCCAGTCAAAAACGCCTACGCCGCGTTATGGACAGAGTACATGGAATTGAAGAACGAGATTCCGCTGATGAATGTCATCCATCGCATCCTCGACTTCTACTTCCTGGACATGTGTGGTAAGGACGGTTTGGGCCTGCGTGAAGAAATCCTTATCAAAAACAGGGACAGATTTATCGGCACAAAGCCTGATGGAACTCCCGATATGACGCTCTTCCATCTTGCGGATTCAATGCTCCAGTACATGGGTGCCGGTGTTGAAGGCGATATGAACTACGTCAGCGACGGAGCTGATGTCGACCAGATCCGCTGGACTTTTGAGATGATCTTCGACCGGCTTGGGCAAAAGCCCCACTACGACATGATGATGGAGCGAGCAAGGATATGAAGCAGGAAGCCGAGAAAATCTACAATATCGAACATGCTGATAATGTAAATATCCACATAGACGGCTTGTTTGAATCGGCAGAAAAATTCAATCAGGCAGTAAGCCGAATTCCCGGATTAATTGACTGTACCATGCTGATGCTATCCAAATATGCAGATCCGTTGAATCATACTGTATCTCGAGAAGATTTTATTCCTTTAAAAGGCACCCACCGGGACGCCATTGATATTGGGGACATTGTCATGACCCACTGGAAGATAGACAAATGCATCGGGAAAGGCAGCATCTCCACTGTTTATGAAGCTCATCACACAGGGAGTCAGTATAAGCCTGCAATCAAAGTAATACACTCCTCTTTTCAATTTTTTGACATAGAAAAGACAGACATTACTCATCGCGTATATGACGCCTCCGAGATGGTACAGATAGAACTGGATAACATGGTCGGATTAAAGGGAACCGGCTATATCGTCGATTATGAGGATCACGATGCAGTTGAAAACAGCGATGGCTCCCAGGATATTATTATTCGCATGGAACTGCTTCAGCCTCTCTCCGATCTGCTCCGTTCAAGAAGACTGTCAAAGGAAGAAGTAATCCAGCTAGGGATTGACATTTGCAAAGCATTGGAATTTTGTGAGAAAAACAGCGTTATCCATTGCGATGTGAAACCCTCCAATATCTACGTTAACAAATGGGGCGGATACAAATTGGGAGATTTCAGCGCATCGACTAAATGCGGAGAAAAACGAAATTCTGACCAGATTGGCACGCTGAAGTACATGGCACCAGAAGTTTATGCCGGGAGGTCATTCTCCTACAATATTGACACCTATTCACTTGGGCTGGTCATGTACGAACTCCTGGGGTCCGGAAGTTCTATATCTAAGGAAGCCGCCCTGTATCAGCGCTTCTCAGGCGCACAACTTCCCCGGCTCCTGAGAACAGACGAGACGCTGCAATCGATAATCCTTAAAGCCTGTGCCTACAGACCCGAGGACCGTTTTCCTTCGGCAACCGAGATGCTGAATGAATTGCTGAAACTTAATGCAGCAACAGGCGTACAGGGAAAGCCGTGTGATTGCAAGTGACGTGTCGGAAAGGCAAAGTAAGTCAAACTTCAAAAAGAGCAAAAAAATAAGGGGATGGCGCGAAACCATCCCCCTGGTTCAAGAATCATTCCGGGATTATGAGGAAGTGACTGTCATGCTTGATTCATCTACTCTGACCTTCAAGCATTTTACCGATCCCCGAGTAAAATCCAATCCTGGATTCATCGAGGGTTTATCCGGTCCGCTCATGCTAGCGACCGACAAATCTGGCAGGAAATACATCGTAAAGCATGCCTGCCTTCACAACGCTGCCAATGAACTGGTGGGCAGCTGGCTCGGATACAAGATTGGTGCCCCGACGCCACACGCTTATCTGCTAAGGCCCAGTGAGAAGTTTCCTTCCATGTATGGTGTTGCAATCCAGTTTATCGAAGGGCTGAAACCCATGGATCCGGCTCACCTGTCCGATCAAATGCAGCAAGATATCACTGCCCAGTTCGCACTCAATCTTCTGATCGACACGGACGACAAAATCCAGATGAGTGAGGCTGGCGGACGTATCTACTCCATAGATTTCTCTGAGGCATTCTACGTCTCCGATACCATGATGCTGAAAGCAT
>JALNXD010000079.1 GCA_023230565.1 Syntrophales bacterium | reverse complement strand
TGGTGCCGGAGCTCGGAATCGAACCGAGATGACCGTAAGGTCGGGGGATTTTGAGTCCGTTCAAGGGCATAGTTGAAAGATGTGTGAAATCGGGCAAGTGTCTATGATGCTTGCCCTTTCCTGCCTCTGATTATGTTGGAAAATGTTAGGCGATTTTTGGAAAAATGAAAGGTGGTGGGCACAGAAAAGGGCACAAACATCCGATATATTTCTTGACATATTTCCTACTATCAGTTTATAAATACACATACGTATTTATAAATACAGAGTGAGGTGATGATTATGAATTTCAATACCGCGACAGTCGCACAAATTACAGGTTTATCAAAGCGACGAATAGGTTATATGGATTCGACGGATCTTATAAAACCCTCTGTGCAGGAAGCAGCGGGATACGGCAGCACAAGACTTTATTCATTTATTGACCTTGTTCAACTCATGGTTGCAAAAAATCTATTACAGAAAGTAAGTATGCAAAAAATCAGAAAGGCAGTGCAGTACTTAAAGAAAGCCATGCCGGACATTCAGAAACCCCTTGCAAATTTGCGTTTCCTTACCGATGGCGAAACTATCTTTGTCATCACAGAGGATAGTCAGAAGATACTTGATGTGCTTAAAAGTGGGCAATTTGTCATGACGGTTGTAGCCCTCGGGGAAATTGTTGAAGAGTTGAAAGGAAAGGTTGAATCGATTAGCTCCGAAAGGAGGTATGACGTGAAAGTGAAAGGATTAAAATATTCCGTAATACTTCACAGAGACACAGAAGATGGTGGCTATTGGGTTGAATGTCCCGACCTTCCCGGTTGTGCTTCTCAAGGTGACACGGTCGAAGAGGCTCTGAGCATGATAAAAGATGCCATTCAGGGATTCACAGCTACTAAAAACGAAGCTGAGGCGGTTAAAAGTGCATTATGAGCGGGCTGAATAATCTTGACCCCTTGAAAGCGATAAAGGCTTTTGAGCGCGCTGGATGGAAGCAGACACGTCAAACAGGAAGCCATGTTATTCTGACCCAAGCCGGCAACCCAATCAACATATCTATTCCGGTGCATAAAGGTAAACCGGTAAAACAGGAATTAATCCGGCATCAGATAAAAATTGCCGGGATGTCTGTTGATCAATTTATGGAACTATACAAATAATCGAAGTTTCCGGGGATAGGGTCGCTCCCGAACGGCGGTTATCCTGGGCCGCTTTCCCCGGACTCTCACAGGGAACGCGACAGGAGGCGGGATAATGTCAAATATATGCGGCAAGAAAGTTTTAATTCCCCCCTTGCCATCTCACGTTCAGAAAATAGTTAATCAGCCTATCCATATTAACTACGATATCAATTCTGTCATAGCAAAAGAAACAATCAATAAAAGACGTTCGAAATGGGAAACAGGGTTATTAAGCTCTTCTGAGCTTGTTGAATTTTATGACGCTATAAACATGCTTGTTGTGCTTGCTCGCCATAAAGATGATGCAAGAGTGCTTAATAATAAAAATTGCGTTTCCTTCCTTATGGACATGGTGAGACCAGGCATTGTAAAAGTCACACAAGATTTCATTAAAAACTTCGACCTATTTAATGACCAAGATGATTGGCATCAGAGAGCGGAACTAATTGTCCGAACAATCATTTTTGGCGATCAAATACATCACCCTTCCAGAAAAGGCGTTATAGAAGATCACTTAATTGATTCACAAGCTTCAGAAGACAGACACCTTGAATTAAATGATAAGCATTTAAAAATACATTGGGAAAAAGTTAAAAGCACAATTGAAATGGATGATAATCCAGAATTAGAGGATCTTTTGAAATCGACCTATTTGGGAGGCAATGACGTATCTAGGTATTTCAATGATAAATTCTTAAAAAGTAAGCAAGGATTTGATCCATTTTATTTATCTAGTGAAGAATGGAATTTGATTGATGATTACGAACTTATCGATTTGACATATGAAATGTTTAATAATGGCGAACTCCTGGAGATCAAAACAAGAGTTGAACTGACCGACCACATTAAAAAGATTATAAAAAGGGAACCAGAAGAGGTATTTAATAAAATATCGAAGATCCCAGATAGAAAGATAAATCTTCCAGGTTATCTGTTTACGCAAAAGCGGTTGTACTATGCATTGAAAGATTTGAAAGATTTTTTAGAGGGTGGAGATATTCCAAAAGGGAAGAGAGAGTCTTTAGCCCATGAAAACGATAAAGGGGAAGAAGCATTAGGTGTTTTGGATAAGACTGACAAACGTGAAGAAATCATATCGATGCTCAGAAATTATTTGACAGATCGTGAATATGAGGTGATCCGTTCTTTTTTAGAAGGTCTGAAAGAATATGAAATTGCAGCCAAGTTAAATTTAACAGGAGGGAGGGTTTCACAATTATTTCACAATGGCTGTAAAAAATTGTCTAGAGAGGAAGAAGATGTGCGGGAAATATTTGGAGAACTTATTGAATTATCTGAGCATTCCATTGTTAGAAGAGTGACACGATCCCGAAAAAAACCAGTATAATTAATACCCATCAATAAAAACCACCCAATTAAAATGATTACTTTCTACAAAAGTTAAAATTTATTTTTGCCCCCCCTAAAGATATGCCCTCCTAAATCCCATTTTTGGGTAAAGGGAGGCGATCATGACAGTAAAACAAATCCTTGAACGCAAAATTTTATTGAAGCGTCAGCTTGTTTACCTTGTGAATGAGGAAGTCAAGCAATTGGAAAGACAGCTTCAAAAAATATCTCAAAGTTCAAAATCAAAAGTTGAGAAGGTATGACATGGCATCTAAACCTAATCTGGAACTCAAACAACGATATGACCGCATTTTCAGAAGAAACCCGATGGCCGCAAATGTATTTCTTTTGACTGCTGAACTTGCAAACGACAAGGGGCGTGTCAAGATTACTGAAGAGGAACTTACAGCACTGTTTAATGCCCGTTTTAACGATCCCAGGGAATATGCGCTATGAATCGCGGCTATATAAGATTATGGCGAAAATCTCTCGATGCCGGTTGGATCAAAAACCATAAGCTGTGGGTTTTCTGGACCTACTGCCTTCTAAAGGCCACTCACAAGGAATATCATGCCATCGTTGGACTAAAGGCTGTACATCTTATGCCTGGTCAGTTTGTGTTTGGGTTGCGCGTTGCGTCTGAAGAAACGGGCCTCAGTGTGCGGGAAATCCGCACTATTCTTGCATTTCTGAAAAAATCTGAAAATTTGAAAATCAAAACGACAAACAAATATTCAATTATAACAATAGTAAATTGGGCTAGTTATCAGCTTCAAGATTCGAAAAGCGACACGCAAGACGACAAACAAAGGGCAAACAAAGGGCAACATACAATAACAATAGAACATAAGAAGAAAGATATATTGTCGGATTCCTCCATCCCTTTCGAAGAAATAACCTCCTACCTCAATGAAAAGACCGGCAAGCATTTCAGAGCCAGTACAAAAGAAACTAGGAAATGCATAAGCGCCCGATGGAAAGACTTCCCGGACCTCAAAGCGTTTCAATTTGTCATCGATGTCAAATGCGTTCAGTGGCTCAATGACCCACAGATGGAGCCGTATTTGAGACCGCAAACGCTCTTTGGAAGCAAATTTGAGGGGTATCTCAACGAAACAATGCCCAAGGAGGCTGCGCAGTGAATGAGTTAGCTGGTTTATATACAGACCAACAAAGAGATGAAATCATCGAAGCAGCCAAAGCCTTTGATGAAGAACTCGAAGCCGAAATTCAGGCTCAAAAGAATCCGCCCCAACTTCCAAACAGCCATGACGAGATCAGGCGCACTCTCTACCCGACACTAGAGGAGCGAAAAGAAGACATTCTCGAAGAAATCCGGTTTGCTCAAGATGAAATTGCTGAGCTTGTAAGAGTGCGAGACACATTCCATAGCGATGACTTTACACGGGAGTACGCCAATATGCTGGTTAGGGTCTGGCTTTACAAAATCGAAGACCTTCAGGGGGAACTATGCAGGTAATAGACCTTGCCGCTTACGCCGGCGAAGACCGGATCATTTCATCTATCGAAATGCGTCAGAGCTTCAAAAAGAAAGACCATCAACTTACGATCAAGGGCAAGATCCCATCTCTCGACAGCTTTCTTGACGGCTTTGTCCCCGGCGAGCTGATTGCAATAAGCGGGATCACGAAGAACGGAAAGACTTTGTTCTCCCAGACTTTAACGAAAAACTTTTATGAAAGTCAGGTTTTTTCGCTTTGGTTCACTTACGAACTACCGGCGCGACAATTTCTTTCATGTTTCCCGGATATGCCTTTGCTCTACCTGCCAAAGACCCTAAAGACGGCAAATATGGATTGGGTAGAGGAACGAATCCGGGAATCCTTTCTCAAGTATGCAACGAGAGTGGTCTTCATCGATCACCTTCACTATCTCTTCGATATGGCCCGCGCCCGGAATGTGTCGCTTGAGATAGGAACGGTTGTCAGACGGCTCAAGACAATAGCCGTTAAGAACGAACTGATAATCTTTCTTATGTGTCATACCACAAAACCCGGGAAAGATGTGGACAATATGGGTTTTGAAGGAATACGTGACTCTTCCGTTGTTGCGCAAGAAAGTGATGTTGTCTTGATGGTGCAGCGTAAGCCGGAACTCGGGTCAGACGTAGCACGTTTAGGAATTGAATTTTCAAGGCGCACGGGTGTTATGAAGCAGGAAGTATGGCTGCAGAAGATAGGCGGCTACCTTCGAGAAACCACGAAAAGAGATGAAGCGGAACCTCAAAAGAAGAAAAATTATTTTGATTAACGGACACAATCTAGGCACATTACAATGAAACGAAGCGGAACCATTGATAAAAAAACGACAAGTGGGATTAGCAATCCCAATGAACCACGTCTATTTCCTTTAAAAAAGGCTGCTGAATACTTGGGCCTTACGACCTGGGCAATGCGAGAACGAGTGTGGGCCGGTGACATTCCTGTTGTACGCTTCAATGGCGGGCGCAAGATGTACCTTGACCGGCACGATTTGGATAGCTTCATCGAACAGAATAAAACAGTGATTCTCTAAAAACGGTACGGAAGATGGCAAAACAGGACAATAACAGGGGTCTTACCGATCGACAAATAAAGGCAATACCCTTTCTTGTATCGGCTCCTACATCCGAAAAAGGCTGTAAGGCGGCGCATGTCTCACGAAACACGTATTATGAGTGGCTTAAGAACCCTGTGTTCAAGGAAGAACTCAACCGGTGCCGAGATGCCATTATCTCTGAATCCTTTGGAATCCTCAAACAGAATGTGACGGCAGCTGTAGATACACTGGTCAATCTCCTTTCCTCAACGGAAAGGGAAGACCTTAAACGGCTTCTTGCAAACGATATTATTGGATATGTCTTAAAAGTCAGAGAACTTGAAGAACTCGAACAGCGGATTGCCGCTCTCGAAAGTCAAATAAAGGAGAAAAACTAGTGAACCTAAAAAGGAGACTGGAAAAGCTTGAAGGCAAGATCGGCAGCGATCTCATAAGCGGCGCCCGTGCGCTTGTGCATCTCGAAGTTTTTGTTACTGGAGAACTGCCGGAAGACACGGATATCGAGGCAATGACGGCTAAATATGCGAGAGAAGGCAAGACCCTGAAGAAGCTTCTTGATGAAATTGACGGTACTTCTTTGGGGCTACCATCAGAGAGATATAACCCCGATGGGTCGTTAAAGGAGAATCATTATGAATAACATGAAAAGGCGAGTAACCAGGATAGAGGAAAAGGCCAACCGGGGAGAAAAAGCCCTTGTTACCTTTGGTGTTCGGTATGGACAAGAAAAAGAGGATTTCGAGAGACAGCATAAGCATTACTTAGAGAAAGGCGGCAATCCGAATTCACTTTTTGTATCTATTGTGAATTATGCAAAAGGAGTAAGTTGCAATGTCGCTTAACTTTTCCGATGCATTAATGGAAGCCAAACGCAGGGCGCAACTTCAGGGCAGACCCCTTGCCAAACAGGAGGCGGCAGGTATTGCCGAAGGCTACGCGGAGAGTGCAACAGATAGATTGACAAAAGCCAAACAAATGGCCCTTCAGGAGCAGGAACTCGCACAGCAGGGAACGCAATTCGATCAAAGGCTTGCAGAAGAGAAGGTGCAATTTGAACAGTCTCAAGCGCAACAGGAAAGCCAGTATGCAAGGACCTTGGAACAGAGCGAAAAGGCGCTGCAATGGGAGAAGGAGGCGGCTGACGATGCGGCAGAACAGCAGGCAAGGACAAATATGATCAGTGCAACGGCTGCCGGGGCTGGAATAGGGGCATATGCGGCCGCAGGAACGGCAGTAGGTGGTCCCGTAGGCGCTGCAATTGGTGCCGGTATCGGTCTTGTGGTCGGTCTTTTCACCAATAAAGACTGCATCATCGTCACCGCCTGCACCTCCCCCGATTCCTACGAAGTGGACATTGCCCGGAAGTACCGCGACACCTATCTGGATGAAACCACCCTTACCGGTTATTACCTTATCGCTCCCTCCATAGCGAAGGTTATTGAGGAGGTAAAACCCTTTAAGTGGCTGGTCAAGAAGATCCTCGTTGACCGGCTTATCGACTACGGCGAAAGCGCCCTTGGAATCAAGCCGATGAAGTTCATTACCTCGCCACTCGTTACGGGGCTGTTTCTTGGCATGTGTTACAAAATAGGAGGGTATGTTGAAAAAAAGCTTGAAAAGAAAAACAGTTTCAATACCAAACCAAGAGACGGTGAAATCTATTGAAAAGATTGTCCCCAAAACAGGCTCAAAGGTATCTCTGATTTTGATAATCCAAAACTGACCCACCTAGCGGGGAATGATCACGCAAAAATGACCCACCCCCAAATTATGATCTCTGGTACATAGGTTGATTCGGAAACCGATGAACCGGAGGTTGGAGA
>JALNXD010000078.1 GCA_023230565.1 Syntrophales bacterium | reverse complement strand
CGGTCTTGCTTCCTACGGGGGAGGCCGGAGGAACACCTTTATCGACCACATGAGCCGTGTGCGCAAGACTCCGCTGGTGACGGCGGTACTGGGCAAATGTTACGGCGAGCCGACATGGATGGCCTGTCTTTCCGACTTTGTGGTCATGGTGAAGGGAACGGCCATGGGTGTATCCGGTCCCCGGATCGTATCCATTGCATTGGGCGAGAAGATCACCGACGAGGAGTTGGGCGGCTGGGAGCTTCATTCGAAAGTGACCGGTATGGCCGACCGCGTGGCGGAGAATGAAGATGAGTGTATGCAGATTATCCGCGAATATTTAAGTTATCTGCCTTCCCATAATGAAGAGCTGCCTCCGTTGGCGCCCGTTCCCGAGGGTTCGGGAGAGGATATGCCGGACATTTTAAACATTCTTCCGGAGAAGCGGAACCGGACCTATGACATGAATCAGATACTGAGATGCATAGTGGACAAGGACAGCCTGTTTCCCGTAAAGCCGCATTTCGGACAGACGGTGATCACTTCATTCGGAAGAGTCGGCGGCCGAGTGGTCGGATTTGTCGCGAATCAGCCGCGCTTCAACTCAGGAGCCATGGATACCGACGGCATCGAAAAGGTTACGAGCTTTCTGTGCCTCTGCGATTCTTTCAATATCCCGCTTATTTTCATGGAAGATATTCCCGGATTCCTCGTGGGTCGCGAAGCGGAACGCAAGCGGGTCGGTGCCCGCGTCATGAACTTTATAGATGCCCTGGGGCAGGTAACGGTCCCCAAAATTACGATCATCGTGAGAAAAGCGTATGGAATGGCATATCATAATATGTGCGGCGGAGGCAGCGGCGCCGATTCGATCGTCGCCTGGCCTACGGCGGAAATAAGTTTTGTCGACCCTGTTATCGCGGCAAACGTGGTCTTCGGCGCCACTCCTGCAAAAACACCGGAAGAACAGGAAGAGCGGGTGAAGAAAATGGCTGAAGGAACCGAACCGTATGGCGCCGCAGGGCTTCATTTTTTTCACGACGTAATAGATCCGCGGGAGACAAGGAACCACATCATTAAAGTACTTAAGCAAACACAGGAATGTTCGAAGACGAAAGGAATCGGGGAGCATCGGCTTGCCAATTGGCCGACAAAATTTTAGAAATGCGAGTCCAGTTATCAAAAAATATTTAATAATAACAGGAGGCATATTATGAGTTGGCATGAGGATGTGAAGGAACTTGAACGCCGGAAAGAAATAGCCAGGCGGATGGGAGGAACTGATTCGGTTGCCAGGCAGCATGCGAAGGGGAGGCTGACGGTACGGGAGCGGTTGGGCCGCCTTTTCGATGATGGCAACATGCAGGAGCTGGGGACTCTTGCGGGCCATGCGGTATACGGGCCTGACGGGAGCATGGAGTCATTTACGCCGAGCAGTCTGGTTATGGGGTACGGCCGGATAGACGGGCAGTTTGCCTGTGCCTTCGGGAACGATTTTACGACTAAAGGCGGTTCGACTGATGAAAATGCAGGGGGGAAGGCCGAGTTCCTCATGCGGATGGCAAAGGAGCGATTGACTCCGCTTGTATGCTTATATGACGGCGCCGGCGGGACGGTGACGGAGGGGGGCGATTACACAATCGTCCCGGTAAACTACGGTTGGGCTACATTGACGGAGCTGATGAGTGTGGTCCCGGTTGCAGCGGCCAATTTAGGCACATCGGCCGGATGGATTGCGGTTCAGGCGGCATTTTCTCATTTTAATGTAATGACGAAGAACAGCGAGCTTTTCGTTGCGGGCCCCCCGGTAGTAAACCGGGCACTGGGGCTTAACATCGACAAGCAGCAGTTGGGAAATTATCGTGTGCATGCATATCAGAGCGGGGTAATCGATAATGTGGCGGAAGACGAGGAAGATGCCCTTCGACAGATCAAGAAGTTTTTAAGCTATCTGCCCCCGAATGTATGGCGGTGTCCGCCCCGGGGCGACACGGGTGACGATCCGAACCGCCGGGAAGAGGAGCTGCTTTCAATGGTCCCCCGGGATGATCGGAAGACTTTTGACATCCGGAAGCTGATCCGCCACATTGTGGACAAGGATTCATTTTTTGAATACTCGCCATATTACGGGAGGCCGGTAGTGACGGCGTTTGCGCGTCTTAACGGGTATCCTGTTGCCGTGATAAGCAACGACAGCAAATGGCTGGGGGGAGCGCAGGACGTGCCTGCTGCGGAGAAGATGCTCAAGTTCATAGATCTGGCGGACACATTTCATTTGCCGGTAGTGTACATGATGGACGCTCCCGGATACATGATCGGACCGGATTCGGAGAAAACCGGGCCGATACGTAAGGCGGTCCGGGTTCATGCGGCGATGCACCAGGCAACGACGCCCTGGGTTACGATTCTATTGAGGCGTTCGTTCGGGGTTGCGGGTGCCGGTCACGGAGCCTACAACCGGCTGAATCTGCGTTTTGCCTGGCCATCGGGTCGCTGGGGATCGCTTCCGATAGCGGGAGGCGCAATGGCGGCATTTCGCGCCGAGATAGAATCATCTTCCGATCCTGAGGCAAAGAGGATCGAAATCGAGAAGAGGCTCAATGATCTGGCATCACCCATGCGCACGGCCAATCATTTCGGATTGATGGGAGTGGAAGAGGTGATCGATCCCCGCGATACGAGACCCCTGCTCTGCGAGTTTGCCGAGCAGGCGCAAGCGGTTGGTGAAACGCAGTTGGGGCCCAAATACAGAGGGATGAGGCCATAAGAGAATATTCAGAAGCCTGTATTCCGCTGAGAGGAGTAATTGCAATACTACGTGAATAAGAAGCACCGGCAAAAGGTGAAGGGGCTGGCCGAAGAGCCGGCCCCTTTTTATGGTGTTACTCATTTTCTTTCTTTTTCAAAAAAAATATGACATACCCTATGCTTAAAATTTATATAACTCAGAAGAATCAGGCAACGGATGGTTTTTATAAGGGCTGAGTTTAATGGAGGATGCAATGGAGGCTTTTGATCTTGATTTTTTATTCCATCCCCAATCGATTGCTATTGCGGGAGTAAGAGATGCCAGTAAGTTCAATGCGGGGTTGATGTTCTATAAAGCCTTGAGCGGATTCGGGTATCCGGGCCGGATCTATCCCCTCAATCCAAACGGCGGAGAGGTGATGGGGCAGAAGATCTATACATCACTGAAGGAAGTGCCCGGCCAGGTGGATTATGTAATATCGGCGGTGCCTTCGAAAAGCGCGCCTCAACTGATTACCGATGCCGCCGCCAAGGGAGTGAAGGCATTACATTTCTTTACCTCAGGCTTCGGAGAAATAGAGAATGCCAATGGGAAAAAACTTCAGGAAGAGATTCTGAGGATTGCCCGCCAGGGAGGCATACGAGTTGTCGGTCCCAACTGTCTGGGGTTGTATTGTCCGAAGGGAGGGCTGACTTTTAATCCGGATGTATCGAAAGAAAGCGGGCCGGTCGGTATGATTTCCCAGAGCGGAGGGAATGCTTCGCATGCCCTTGCCGAAGGAAATTCAAGGGGAGTCCGTTTCAGCAAGGTCATCAGCATGGGCAATGGTGCCGATCTCAACGAATCGGATTATCTGGAATATTTAACTAATGATCCCGATACGAAGATAATCACTGCGTATATCGAGGGAATAAAAAATGGGCCCCGTTTTTTAAAGGCGGTTAAAAACGCTGCAAAAATCAAACCGGTAATAATTTTTAAAGTCGGCGGTTCGGAAGCCGGAGCGGAGGCCGCCGTGTCCCATACCACCGCCATGGCCGGATCCAGTCATGTGTGGGAAGGGCTTCTGGCTCAGGCCGGCGCGATCCAGGTTTACAGTATCGAAGAAATGATGGACATGGTCGTGGCCTTTCTGTACATGCACCCGCCTGAAGGGAAGAGTTCAGTGATAATAGGTGTCGGGGGCGGTGCAAGCGTGATTCTTGCTGATGAATTTTCAAATGCTGGTCTCTCTTTGCCCAAGTTTTCAAAGGAATCGAGGCAAAAATTAATAAGCCTTTATTCTTCCGAAGCAGGCCGGATTTTTAAAAATCCTGTCGATATAAACAACTTTGAAAGTCCTGAAACCTTTGCTGAAACAATACAAATAATAGAGGCAGAAGAGCGGGTTCATTCTTTGGTGGTCCATATCGCCTTCGATCATTTTGGTCTGGTCAGTGAAGAAGATAAAGATTTCATGGTAGGAACGTATCAGTCATTGATCCTGAGCTTGAAAAATAAAATCAAAAAACCGACAGCCGTTATATTGCATTCTTTTGCCGGCAAAAAGTCAAGGCAGATGGCATTTGAAATACGGGATGCACTTACAAAAGAGGGATTTGCCGTATTCCTTTCAATCCGGAGCGCGGCGGTCGCACTGAATAGATATGTCGAGCATCACCGGCGACTGAAGCCCGGTTTTAAGGCGTGATACGTTACAATTAGAAATATACGCTGAATTTTAAAAGCCCCTCATGCTATCGGAACAGTTATGAGGGGCCACTGTGCTTTCAAAACCGGCTATGATGATCTCTCACGCTTCGGATAAAAATTAAGATGTTTGCCGAGATCCTGCCAGCCATTCCGAAGGTAAACAGGATATCCCAATTCGCTCGGACGGTTTACCTCAATTTCGAAACAACCTTTCTCGGTTGCAGTTTTGATTGCGGCTTGTAAAAGTTTGCCGCCGACTCCTTTCCCTCGTGCCGAGGGGCTGACGATGAATTCTTCGATGCAGGCGTATACGCCGCCGCAACGGATTGCCACCGGATAAGAAAGGGTGACTAATCCCAATATAGATCCGTCTTCTTCCGCTACAAGCACAGTACCCAGTCCTTGTGATACTATCTGTCTGAAGGTTGTAACTGCACCAGGCTCATTGATGGCGCTTTGAATTTCTTGTGCCGATGACATCAGTTGCCTGAGACGTTCGAATACCTGATCCTGATCCTCCAGTGTTGCCTCTCTGATAATGACCATCCGTGTTTCCTCTCTTTTTTAAATTGATACTCCCTCGTATAAACGGAAATCGGCAATCTGTCAAAGCAAAATAAAGATGCAGGGCACTCTCGCTGAAAGTATGATGCATTTGAGAACATCGTAACGTGACCCATTTTTTCCGCTTTACTTAAACAGTTCCGGTGAACCTTATTTTTTAACTTGACAATTAATTGTCACCGTTTCATTTTGAGGGCAGCAAAAAAGGCTTCCGTACGCAAGGATTCCGGAAAAAATGTAATTCGATTGCCAGGGGGGAAATTCAATGACATTTAAGTTCATTACGTATCAACTACAAGATAATGTAGCCACAATTACGCTGAACCGTCCCGATAAACTCAATGCCGTCAATGATGGTATGCTGAACGAGTTGATCGAAGCCTTCGATCAGGCTGATAAGGATGACGAGGTGCGGGCCATCATAGTTACGGGTGCCGGCAGGGCTTTTTGCGCCGGTGCGGACCTGGCGGATAAAGAAAACACCTTCAATTACCGTACCGAGTCATTGGAAGATCATCGTGACAGTGGCGGCACTGTGGTGCTGAAGATATTTGAATTGAAGAAACCGGTGATTGCCGCAATAAACGGTCCGGCAGTGGGTTTCGGCATCACTATGACATTGCCGATGGATGTTCGCATTGCGGTTGAAAATGCCAAAATCGCATTCCCGTTCACCCGGAGGGGAATTGTACCGGATGCCTGCTGTGCATGGTTTCTGCCGCGCATCGTTGGTATCAGCCGGGCAGTGGAATGGACAATGACGGGAAGAACGTTTTCCGCCGAGGAAGCTTTTAAGAACGGCTTACTAAGCATGATTGCCGCGCCTCATGAGGTGATGAAAAAGAGTATGGCAGTTGCCAGGGAAATATCTGACAATACCTCTGCCGTATCCGTGGCCCTTACGCGGCAGCTTTTCTGGAGAACACTCGGGGCGGATCACCCAATGGAGGTTCACAGACTGGATTCGAAATGCATATATTACATGGGCTTATCAAAAGACAGTTCGGAAGGGGCTTTGTCGTTTCTGGAAAAACGGCCGCCGCACTTTACGATGAAACCAGGTACCGATATGCCGGATTTTTACCCCTGGTGGTACGATATTCCATTTAAAAAATAATTCGGGGACGGAAAAAATCGGGAAAAAATCGGGGACGGGTTCACATTAATTTTTATTTATATTGGTTGATACTCGAAGAAAATACATTTTACGAATCAATCAGAACGTGTCGAAAGGAGTATACAAAAGGGGGCTAACGAATGATCGTTAATCCCCTCTTGACTTTAAGCAGGCGAGTTCTATTTCTTATCCTTTACTTTTTTCAGCATTTCACCGGCGCCCTTCTGAAAGGCCTCCAGATATGACTGCTGAGTGGATGACTCGAACATGAGCCCTGCGTCTATCGGATAGCTCATTGCAATATTTATTGCACGTTTACAGCCGACTACGGGAGCTCCGTTTTTCGCGATTTCCCGGGCCAGTTTAACGGCTTCGGGCATCAGCATGTCCTTCGGAAAGACGTGTTCCACCAAACCGATTCTCAATGCTTCCTGTGCATCGATCCGGCGTCCCGTGTAAATTAATTCTTTGGCCTTGCCGACTCCCACTATTCTGGGAAGACGCTGTGTTCCGCCTCCATCGGGGATAATTCCGAGCTGGGCTTCGGGGATGGAAAAAAGTGCCGTCTCATCCGCTAACCGGATATCACAGCCGCAAATCAGCTCCAAACCGGCACCGAAACAGTAACCGTTAATCGCAGCGATAACCGGAACGGGAAGTTTCTCATACGTAGTAAAGCAATCCCGGTAAATCTGGATATGCCCGAAACGGTCATGTCTCTGAATGCCGCCTGTCATGTCCTCCCCCGAAGAGATCATTTTCAGATCCGTCCCGGCACAAAACGCTTTGTCTCCCGCTCCTGTGAGAATCACTACGCCGATGTCCGGGTCGCCCAGTATATGTTCGGCAGCCTCATATAGTCCCCTGAGAATCCCTCCATTGAAGGCATTTCTGGCTTCTGGACGATTGAGTGTCACTGTTGCGATTTTGTCATTAATTTCAAGTAAAACATCATGATAAGTAAACACAGGAACCTCCTTTGAATTATTTTTACAATTAATAACACGATATCCGGAAAGAAGACAGCAAATTGGGGACGTTGTAATTGGGGGCGGGTTCACATTTCTTATATGTGAGACGAGTATCACACGCCATGCCTGCTTTTTTTCTTTCTTTTACTTATCTTTTTTTTTACGCTGAAACTCTCATGGCTATTCCTCCTTTTTCCCGGGCGGCCGGTAAATGCTGAATATTATTTCCGCCGCCCGCTTTTTATTGCCGCCATGTGTCAATTATCACGAAAACTGACCCGCTTTTTTCACGAAAATTGACCCACCCCTGGCTGTGATAAATTATTATATTCCCCTGTACTGATTCTCCATTTTATTTCTTGTTTCCCAGTAAT
>JALNXD010000077.1 GCA_023230565.1 Syntrophales bacterium | reverse complement strand
GTCCGACAGCCGGGTTGAAAAAATGCTGGAGGAAAAGTATAATGTCAATATCGAGCTGGTTGTGCTCCCCGGCTGGACCGATGCTCCTTCGAAGATCAGCCTTCTCATGGCGGGGGACGATATGCCCAATATCATGTGGTGGTGGGGCATGGACAGCGAATTTCTGCAGTGGAAGGACGCCGGCCTTCTTGTGGATGTTTCGGAATACCTGAATAAGTACACGAATATCCGTGACTACTATAACAAGATGGACCCCAAGACCTTGTTCTATGCCACGGAGGATGACGGCGCCATCTACCGTATCCCCGGCGACGTATCGGAACCTTCCTGCGAGTGCCTTTGGATCCGCCGGGATTGGCTGGACAATTTGAACCTTGATGTTCCCACTACGATCGGGGAGCTCGAAGAAGTCATGCGGGCCTTTACGGAAGACGATCCGGATGGCAACGGTCAGAAGGACACCTATGGCCTGGGCGGCGACGGGTATGACTTCCGTTCCTTCTGGCCCTGGATCCAGAGCTATGATTACACCCATTATGACCGGTTTACCGTAGACGATCAGGATACCGTCCATTATGGTCCTGCCCAGGAGAATACAAAGAAGTGGCTGGCCGATGTGGCGGATCTGTACGCAAAAGGATACATTACCCCCAATATCACACAGGATACCGACCGTGACGAGGAAATGGCAAACGGCGGTTTCGGCGTTACTTACAGCTGGTGTGCTTATAACAATCCGGACGCCCAGACAATGATCAGTTTCTATGACAGCAATCCGGATGCCAAATGGGTTCCCATCGACATGGTAAAGGGAGAGAACGGTAATCCGGAGGAAGACCCTGCCACCAGTGCAGCCTGGTGCTATTTTGCCATCACGAAAACGGCCGCCGACCCGGAAAGACTGTATGCCATGTATGACGATATGTGCAGCCTTGACAATTACGTCGAGAGGAGATACGGTGTGGAAGGTGAGGATTATACCTTCGATGAAAATGGCCTCTACCAGCCGGTGATCGGGCCGGAGTCGGAAGAGAACAACACCCGGAACATCGGCCTCAACCTGTTCCATAACCTGTTCAACAGAAAGGACGAGGGCTTGATCTCCAACACGCCCGAGACCACCGCGCTGTTTAAGAAGTCCGGGGAAAACAGCCGTGACCGAGCCGCTCAGCTGGTGGAATGGAAGAACCCCGCTTCTCTGACCGCATGGGTCGATTGCAGAACCGATATTGAAGACGAAAAAAATCGCTACATGTGGGGTGTCGTCGCCGGTACCGAATCGGTGGACACTTGGGACAATTATATTGCCACCCTGAATTCACTTGGCCTGGAGGATGTTCTGACGGAGGCTCAGGAGGTTTACGACTTGGAAAAACAGAAACTGGAAGACTATATGAACAATAAGGTCAATCAGGAGTAAAAAGCTCTGCCTGAATTCTTTCGATGAGGAACAGCAGAAAACGGGGGAGGGAGCAATCCTTCCCGCCCTCTGCCGCAGGCAAAAAGGTGGAAAGAATCTGTCGATCAAACAGATAATCTACAGATATCTTTAAGGGGAAACCGGAAGGAATGTCAGTACTGCAAAAGTTCGTTCTGAACCGCCCATAAATCTTACATTTGATTCTATGAGCGGCTCCTGCAATAAAACTTTTGCCAGCTGATTCTTGGCTTGGGATATCTGTAAGGCTCGTAACCGGAGATTATGCTATCTGAACCTTACAAAAACTATGATACGAGGAAGGAGTTACCATGAAACCGGTATATCGTTTTCAAGACACATCTCTTTCTTTTGAGGAAAGAGCGAAAGATCTTGTTTCCCACCTGACACGGGAAGAAAAGATTGGAATGCTCACTTCCTATTTAGATGATGTGCCCCGCCTGGGAATCCAAAAAACTCATTTTGGCGTGGAAATCGCCCGGGGGTTGGTTCAGCGTGACAGCAAACGGGAAACCACCATCCTTCCCCAGCCCTGGGGAATGGCCGCCATGTTTGACGATGCTCTCATGGAAAAGCTGGGCGATATGGCCGGAGACGAGGTGCGTATCAGCAGTCAGACGGAGGAAAAGCCCAGTTCCTTGGTATTGTTTGGCCCAACCGTGGACATGGAACGGGATCCCCGGTGGGGGCGCAATGAAGAGGCATATGGGGAAGATCCCTGCCTGACCGGGAAAATGACGGTGGCCTATACGAAGGGCCTTGCGGGAAAGGATCCCAAATATCGGAAATCCGCGCCCCTGCTCAAACATTTTTATGCCAACAACTATGAAAACGGGCGTCAGACCACCAACGCCAATATCACGCCGCGCCTGAAGTACGAATACTACCTCAGGGCGTTCGAGCCCGCGATCCGCGAAGGCGGGGCAGTGGGCCTCATGACCGCCTATAATCGGATCAACGGGGTGGAAGGTCTCAATAATCCGGACGTATCGGAAATCTGCAAAAAGAAGTGGGGCATGACTTTCGCAGTCAGCGACGGCGGAGATTTCGGGCAAAATGTGTCAGCCCACCGCACATACGAAGACCATGCAAAGTCGATTGCGGGAGTTCTCGGCGCAGGGGCGGATATGATGCTGGACAGCCGTGATATGGTGGATCCCGCCGTGCGGGAAGCGCTGGAAAAGGGCTATCTTTCCGAAGAGAACCTTGACAAAGCCCTGATTGCCATGTTCACGGTCCGCTTCCTGCTGGGGGATTTCGACCCGGAAGAAAATCCTTATGCCCATATGGATCCTTCCCGGCTTGCCTGCAGCGAGCATAAAAAGCTGGCGGTCAGAGCTGCCGAAGAGTCGATGATTCTGCTGGAAAACAGGGGCCTTCTGCCGCTGAAAGACGACGGCAAGTGTAAAGTGGCGGTTTTGGGGCCACTCTCCGACAAAAACTATACCTGTTGGTACTGCGGTTATGCTCCGCACCAGATCTCCGTGGTAAATGGATTACGGGAAATGCTGGGAGAGGACAGGGTTCTTTTCGACGAAGGATTCGACTATGTGATTCTTAAATCGCGGCGAACCGGAAAATATGTCCGGCTTGGAGAAAATGGAGAATTAATTGCCGACGCGGCAGCGGAAAAGGCTGAGGTGTTTGAACGCAGTGATTGGGATTTCGGTTCCTGGACCCTCCGTTCCCTGAGGACCCGGAAGTATGTCACGGAAGGCGGCGGATTCGTTAAGGCGTCCGAGGAAAACAAAGAAAACGGCAGGCCGTCGGTTTCCCTCAATCCCGGCATGAACTGTGTTTCGGACGAGGCCTTCGGCTGGTTTGTCATGGAGTTGATTAAAGCCCAAGAGGAAAACGGTGTGCTGTACCTCACCTCCTGGCAGGACCGTGATATGATTGCAGACGAGACGGGACGCATCGTTTCTGCATTTGTTCCCGGGAACGGCCGCGAAAAGGAATTTGAAGCGGAAGTCCTGTCTTTTGGCAGGGACAGGGCAGCAGAGCTGGCGGGGGAAGCCGATTATGCCATCGTCTGCGCGGGCAACCATCCGCTTATCAACGCCCGGGAAGAATATGACCGGCCCGATATCCGCCTGCCTTTGGCACAGAGTGCCCTGCTGAACGCTGCATGCGGTGCCAATGAGAATACCTTGCTGTATTTGATCACCGGATATCCCTTTGCCATTGTGGAAGAACGGAAAAAAGCGAAAGCGGTACTCTGCTCCACCCACCTTGGTCCCAGCCTCGGGCGGGTAGCGGCGGATACGATTTTCGGCAAAAACAATCCTGCCGGCCGGACTCCGACGACATGGTACCGTTCTGTCAAGGATCTGCCGGCCATGGATGATTATGACATCATGAAAAACAGGACCACTTACCTGTACTTTAACGGAGAACCGCTCTATCCCTTTGGTTATGGATTGAGTTACACCCAATTCGCCTATTCGAACGCGAAAGCGGGAAAGAAGGTTTACGGAGAGGACGAGGAAATCACCGCTTCCGTCACCGTGGAAAATGTCGGTTCCTACGATGGGGACGAAGTGGTGCAGCTTTATGTGGTTCCGCCCAAGTCTGTCTATACCAGGCCCCGAAAGATGCTGAAAGCTTTCCGGCGCGTTTTTGTGCAAAAGAGCCGGTCCGTCTGTGTGGACCTTGCGTTTAAGGTTTCTGATCTTGCTTTCTGGTGCACCGATACGGATAGCTTTGTGGTGGAAGAAGGCGATTATGTCCTGCAGATCGGCGCATCCTCCGAGGATATCCGATGCGAGGCCGCAGTCCATGTGAACGGCACGGTGATTACCGGGCGCGATGCGCAGAAAAAGAGAAGTGCCATCGATGCGGACGATTACCGCGGGGTACAGTTTCTTACGGACAGGAAGGACGGTATGGCCTATCTGGAAGCCGGGGATTTTCGAAGCTTTGCCGTATACAAAGGGCTGGATCTGAAGGGCTGCGATGCTTTTGAGGCTCTGATTTCCTCGCCTGCAGGCCATGTGGACCTGATCCTTGCTGACAATCATACCGGGGAAATTATCGGTACCTGCAGTACCGTTGGCACCGGAAGCCTGATCCATTTTTCACCGGTCTCCTGTGAGATTCGTCCGCGGAACGGGCTTCTTGACCTGCGCATTTGCTTTACGAAGCAGACTTCGCTGAAATCTTTCCGTTTCTATTATAATTTACTTTGAGACACACCGGTTTTCGTTTATCCTGATGTTGACAAAGCATAATGTTCAGGCTGCTGAAAGGAATGATATCAAGTGCCATCGCTTTTCAGCAGCCTGATAAATATCTCGGTATCTACTGTATTAGGATATATGGATAATTTTTCAATGCCTAATTTTTTATATTTTTGGAAAAGTATCAGTATGATAAAAAGATTCTTATTGTACGGCTTTGTCGGTTGGGGTATCGAGGTATTCTGGACGGGACTGGGTTCGCTGATCACCGGGGACTTAAAACTTTCAGGACATTCAAGCCTATGGATGTTCTTTATCTATGGAAGCGCCGTATTTCTTGAAGGAATCCATGATCGGATCGAACAATGGCCTTGGTTTATCAGAGGAATTATCTGGATGCTGCTGATATGGGGGATCGAATACATAAGCGGCTTTCTTCTGGATGCTTTATTTGGCATTCAACCCTGGCACTATACGGGCAGCCTTGCGATAAACGGATATATCAGACTGGATTTTGCGCCCGTATGGTTTGCTGCAGGTCTCGCTTTTGAGCGTCTTCACAGAAGCCTCGATCGATTCGGTATCGCATAGGGGCAACAAGGGTTCGCTGTGGACAATTCCCGTGAGGTACAATTTCTCACGAACAGAAAAGACGGTAGATAGGATTTGGTTAAGCGTCCAGCAGAAAGTCAGTCAGCTTGATCAGTTTGATTCCGTCCAGCGTCACGGGATTGTCACAGTCACCGGCGATAACGAGCTTTTCGTAATTGTCCCGAATCCGGCGAAGCGGCGCAAGTTCGCGCTCCCTTGTGGCCGGATCGTTCATGGATTCCGTCACCTGAATATACCGCTTCTCGCTTGCGTTGGTGGCGATGAAGTCCACTTCCCTGTCGCCGATCTTGCCAATCGCTACATCATAACCACGGCGGAGCAATTCGAAATAGACAATGTTCTCAATGATATGTCCGGTATCCATATCGCGGAAACCGAGCAGATAGTTGCGCAGACCGATATCCACGATATAATACTTTCCAAGTGTATGCAGATATTCTTTCCCCTTGATATCAAACCGTTTGATCTCGTAGAACACATAGGATTCCAGCAGGGCGCCTACATACGCCTGAATGGTCTGCACGGCGGGCTTGCCCTTCCGATTGCCGCTGTCAAGCAGCTTTTCGCTCATCAATGTGTTGCCGATAGAGGTGATAGAGGTATTGTTGCCAATGTTGTCGGCAAGAAACATGATGATCTTCCTCAGCAGCCACGGGTCCGTGATCTGCCGCTGGCCTCTGCGTTTCTCACGCTCCAGAATATCGCGTACCACAACGGTGGAGTATATGCCGTCCAGTAATGTCAGTGCCTTGTCGGTATCCAACCCCACATCGGCGATCCCGGGCATTCCGCCAAACTTCATATACGCTTCCAGCAGCTCTTTCGGCTCGTAGCTTTCGCCTTCGGCGTCATGGACTCGCCTGCGCGTTCTGCCGGACGGGCCCTTGGTCTCGCTGACGGTATAGCCATGAAAATCCAGAAACTCACGGAAGGAGAGCGGAAGCATTTTGATCTCCACGCATCTCCCGGCCAGATAGGTTGCGTACTCTGAAGAGAGCAGATAGGCGTTTGATCCGGTCACATAGATATCGCAGTCAAAATCGATGCGGAAAGAGTTGACCGCATCCTGCCACCGGTCGATCCGCTGTATTTCGTCAAAGAATAGATAGACGCGTTTGCCCGTAGGAATTCGCTCTTTCACATGCTGGTACAGAGCTTCCGCGCTCATGCTCCGAAACTCCATCGACTCAAAATTAATTTCGATGATTTGCCCGTCCGCAACGCTGCTATCGCGCAGATGCCGTATCATCAGCTTCATCAGGCTGGACTTGCCGCAACGTCGGATTCCCGTGATGATCTTGACGGGCTCGGTATCCTGAAACGCGATCAGCCGGTTCAGATAAAGGTCGCGATTGCGCAGCTGGGTTTCACTCTTCAGCATCGAATCACCTCCACTGATAGTATACCACAAACTGTGCAAAATCATCAAGTTATTAGCATCAATATTCAAAAACTTTTGCTTTTTTGATAGAATTTGATAAATTCAATGAAAGCGCTCTTGTCATGAATTCGTTGGGATTCAGTTTTGACGCTGAACCTGTAAAGACTGAGGTGGCAGCGTGTACGAATGTAAGTAAAGAGTATTGTTATTTGATAGAGAGCGGATTAGTCGACCCGGATGAGATATTCCCAAGGCACTGGCAAAATATAAAGCTTTTGGCCTATTGAAGATACAGGCTGAAATGCAGAGGCAGTATGATAAATGGATATGCCAATAACGGAAACTGGAGAGAATTCTGAACGGAATAATAGAATCCTTTATTTATTCCATACCTATTCAGATGTATAATCTTATTCTGGGTGGTTACTTTTTTACGTAATCGCCTCAATCCGGGAATTAATAACCAGGATGGCTTTTCCTTTTCAGTAATGGAAGGTAAGAGCAGAAAGATATTTATATGGGAGTGGTTATCGTGTTTTTGGATGAAGAGGTACCATATCTGAGAGGCTTGGCGAAAGAGGTCCGGGACATTTCCCAAAGGCCGGAACAGGAAGAAAAGCGGAATAAGTGGAAAGAGCATAATTCACTGAAGGGCAAGGAACCAATGGTATTTGTCTACCCGGATGGCGCGTGGACCGAGTTACTCCCCGATTCTGCCCTCCGGTGTAAATCCGAATTGGGCAGGTCCCTGGAACATCAGCTTCTTGTCAAGCTCATCCGCAGCAAATATGTATGCAAAACATCTATGATTTCTTCTAGCGCTTCTCTTACATTGTTGAGCAACCATATATCTGTAGGATAATGTATGTCAGCAGGTGCGCAAGTCGCATCGAGAATCAGTTTTCCTTGATTTACTTCAGGAGTATCAGCTTTGATTTTATCTG
>JALNXD010000076.1 GCA_023230565.1 Syntrophales bacterium | reverse complement strand
CGAACTGTCTTCGTTCTTTGGCATACGAAAGAGCGGCTTCAAAAGCGGCTCTGGCTACCCCGAGTCCTGTCGTGGCGATATTGATGCGTCCTTCATCAAGAGTTTTCATGGCTATCTTGAAGCCTTCTCCTTCACTCCCCAGTACGTTTTCCGCCGGCACGACTACATCGTCAAGATTGACTTCAGCCACATTAAGCGCCCTCATACCCATTTTATCTTCGACCTTTCCAATGGAGACTCCCGGAGTTTCCCGAGGTACGACAAAGGCAGTAATTCCTTTAGTTCCTTTTGTAGAATCTACTGTAGCAAAAATGGTGTAAAGGGAGGCGTAGCTTGCATTTGTAATAAAGCATTTCTGACCATTCAGGATATACCCGTCCCCTTCCCGGAATGCCTTTGTTTTCACGCCTGCCGCATCAGATCCTGCTTCCCGTTCGGTGAGCCCGAAGGAAGCGGTTTTTCCGGCTTCGCACAGTGGAATAAGGAAGCGCCGCTTTTGTTCATCCGATCCTCCTACAAGAATCGGACCGCAGGCAAGCGAATTGATTCCGATCATGCCGCCGATACCTGCGCAGCCTGCGAGAAGTTCTTCATTCATCAGCGATGCTTCAACTTGCCCCATTCCATATCCGCCGTATTCCTTCGGGGTCGTCATATTCATCAGCCCTGCGGCATGGGCTTTTTTTACTATTTCATCCGGAACAAACGGTTCTTTGTCATACTTGAGCGCAACAGGAATAATTTCCTTTTTCGCAAAACTGCGAGCAAGTTCCTGCAATGCTTTTTGTTCATCAGTCAAGGTAAAATCGATCATGCTCATTCCTTTCTTCGCTTTGTTTTATTTTTTCACTACCTGATATGACCGCACTGCTTGTATCATAGTTGTTAAATAAAGATCGTACTTTTTACTATAAGTCAAGCAAATTGACTGAAAAATTAATTGAATTATTTTCATAATGGTCATTTTATGAATCCTGCAAAGTAATGTTGACAGCTAAGAAGAAGGAAGGTGATGAAATAAATGAGGGAAATAAATAAATAGAAACTAAAAGAAAATAAGTTGCATTTTAAATTCATTTATTAGAGAATCTACCGCACGCAGGTAAGAATAATTTTTTATTCCACTGCATAACCGCCAGCAACTATCAGACACTGAAACAAAAACAGAGACATCCCGGATTTCTTCAGCCGCGTGTGTGCTTCCCCGACTCATGCTCCTATTCATCACACCGATGCGTCACTCTGCACACTTGTCTATGCACGGAAAAAACGCGACCAGTCGCGGTTTCAGAAGTGCAGCGGTAAAGCCTTCTATTTTAGTGTGAGCGCCCATAACCCGGTACCTGATCTCAAGAAGGAGGATTTGATGAAAAGACTGAAGAAATATTTTGTTTTTGTCGCGATTTTCAGCGTTATGGTTGCAATTGTGCCTGCCCTTCAGGCGGAGGATGCTATCGAGAAAATCAATATTAATACAGCGTCGGCGGAAGAGCTTGTCGCACTCAAATATGTCGGCGAAAAACTGGCGCAGCGAATCATTCAATTCAGGCAGGAAAATGGAAATTTCAAGACCCTGGAAGACTTGGCGCACGTTCCCGGGGTTGGGCAGAAAATATTGAAAGCCAATGAAAATTCTATAAAAGTGGAATGATGATATTTTAAAATCAGAAGCGGGTTATGGGTAATTATTTGCTGTAAAGGGGCTCACTTGATGACGGGACTGTTCCGGGCGAATCTTTTCTGTCCCGCAACCTGTTGCCGCAGGTTTATCTGGATGCACCGTTTCCTTTCAGGTATTCCGGATACAATGTTTTATTTACAAATTTTCCCGATGCCGGTTCGGGTACTGCGAAGGGGAAGACTTTCTCAATAAAATTCATAACGATTCGAAGTGTCGCTCCCCATAATATTTCATCGAGACCTTCTTCATCCTGGCAGATAAAGCAGGGTGACTCAAAATATGATTCTTCTGCACCGGTTGCACTTCGTACGCAGTACGTCGCGTAATTATCGGCCTTAAAGAAAGCATGAAGCGGGATTTCTATTACTTTATCCACTTCCGTATTGGGGCGAAACTGCCACGGTTTCTTTACTTCACCGATGATTGGAAATATTGTTCGTGTGAAAAGGAACAGATCCTGGAAGGGCAAGGCTCCAAGAAAATTAACATTAAAAGGATTTAAACGGATTTCTTCCCACGATTCTCTGAGGGCATTGGCAAGAAAAAGCGCAACGGCTGAGTATTCATGGTTCCCTTTTTGTATTGTATGGCGCCTGGCTTCGCCTCTGAGTACGGGCGGAATTCCCATTAGAATGAGCGACTTGAAAAAATTATCGACATACGGATTGAGCATCCCGCCCGGCGCACTGATATCTCCCCCTTGTGAAACGGCTGAGGATCGCTTTATCAGCTGAAGCACAAACTCATCCTTTGTATTTCTGCCTTCGCCGGCAGGTTTAAAATAGAGCGGAAGAAGCACACCCGCCGCCTGCCATTTAATCCCGCGCCGATTTTCTTTCTTGATGGAATCGAGGCGTTTTGTATAATCAACGTGTTCTCTTCCCAGTTTTTCTTTGATTATGGCAAGAATATGTTCTTTGTCTTCAAGAATTGAAAGATTCATAATCTGTATCTATTATAGTTTAGAATTTTCCAGACGGGTGACAATCTTTCTGAGACTGCTTTCCATCTTCTCAATACTGCCGGATCCTTCCACTACTTCTGTTTCCATATGTATGCCGTTTTTAAAAAGAAGGTAGGCCGGTGTTTTCCTGATTTTGTATTTTTCTGAAAGAATATGATTTTCTGGAATATTTAAACGTACTATTTTGATATTGCCCAGAAATTTTGGAGCCAGCTTCTTTAACGCGGGTAAGGCCCTCGAACACAAAGTGCACGCGGGATCAAAACAGCAGACAAGGACGATCCCCGGATAATCGAGTACGGTACTTTTAAAATTGCTCTCCGAAACCTCTGTAACGAAATCATCGTACAACTGAGAACCGCACTTGCCGCAGAGAGGAAGATCATAAAGCCTGTCGTCGGGAATACGGTTAAGTGTTCTGCATGTCAGGCATTGAATGAAATAATCGTCCAGGGAGATACCGCATCTTCCGCAGAAAGATCTGTCATTGAGATGATCTTTGGATATGCGGTTTTTTTGACCGCATCTCAGACATCTCACAATCAAATCCGACTGATTCATACGTAATAAGACCCCTCACGGATCATGCAATACGCGGAATCCTTCATAACGGAATTTCATACCTCCTGAGAAAGTGATATCCGTATGGTTCCGCCTCGCCCAAGGATATCGTGCAGATGGATACAGCCTTCAAGAATTCCCCGTGTGTCCACAACGACAAGGGTCGTTATTTCTTGACGCTGCATGGTTTGTACCGCTTCTGCTAAAGTGGCCGTCGGGGAAATTGTCCGGGGAGACACTGTCATGAAATCATCCACACTTTTGCCATTCATTTCTATTCCTTTTCTGATGGAGCGCCGTAAGTCTCCATCAGTAAGGATTCCAAGCAGTTGATATTCAGGGCTTGTAATTAACACGAATCCGAAATTTTTTTCATCCAGTTCTTGTACCGCATCAGAAATGAGGGTGCCTGAAAGTACCTTCGGAATTCTTTCCCCCATTATCATTGCTTCTTTTACCTGCGCCAAAAGCCTTAATCCGAGCGAACCTCCCGGATGGAATCTATAAAAATCTTCTTCCGTGAACCGCTTTTTTTTCATGAGAGCAACAGCAAGGGCATCCCCCATAGCAAGGGCAGCCGTAGAACTCGATGTCGGCGCCAGGCCGAAGGGGCACGCCTCTCTTGTAACACTTACGTCAATGCAGGCATCGCTTGAACGCGCAAGAGTCGAGGTGATATTCCCGGTAAATGAAATCAGGGGGACTCCTATTTCACGAAGGCTCAAAGTAAGCGTATTGAGCTCCTGTGTTTCACCGCTGTTTGAAATCGCGAGCACTGCGTCATCTATTGTGACAATCCCAAGATCACCGTGGAGTCCCTCAACGGGGTGAAGGAAAATTGCCGGAGTGCCCATACTCGTGAGGGTCGCCACAATTTTTTTCCCGATTAATCCAGATTTGCCAAGGCCGCTTACGATTACCCGGCCTCTGACAGAAGAGATGATATCGACTGCTTTTTGAAAGTTCTGATCGACCTTGTGAATAAGATCGGAGATGCAATCGGCCTCAATTTGCAATACCTCACAGGCATGTGCTATGGAATCATCACGTTTTTCTTCCTTCACCATATCCATTCGAAAACACTCCATCACCATCTATAAAGAATCTCATTTTACTACCAAATAAAATGGGCATTGACAAGTTGATTCCGTGCCATCAGTCAATGCACAGAAAGATGCAGTATGGATATACTGAATAAAAATGCCCGGCAGCCCTATGATTAAATACCGTTTATCTCACGGCTACTGATTCCACATAATTTCGCATCTCTTCTGCAACCTGCTCAACTTCGTACTCATTGCATAAAAGATCATTCAGCGCTTCCAAATCCAAGACTCTGGACGAAACGAATCTCTGAAGGACATACCGCCTTGCTCCCTTGAGCAGAATTCCTATTTGTCCAAGATCATCCCGAGTGAGAAGCGATTTTATTACGGTAGTTCTGAATTCGTATTCTTGCGTACAGTTCATGATGATTCGGATGCTTTCGTGAATCAAGTACGTATCAATCGGCGATCTCGTAACTGCGGCATATCCCGAAAGGGGAGCTTTTACATCCATAGCGACATAATCGATACATCGCTTCTTCAGAAGTTCTTCCAAAAGTTCCGGATTTGTTCCGTTTGTGTCCAGTTTAACGAGAAGTCCCAATTTTTTAACTTCTTCAAGAAAGTCCTTCAAATTCTGACCATGGATCGTCGGTTCCCCGCCGGTCACACAAACCCCGTCAAGTTTGTTGATACGGCTTTTCAAAAAGTCAATTACCTCCGTGCAGGAAAGAGGTGGTCTAAATAGATCTTTTTTTACAAGTTCCGGGTTATGGCAATAGGGGCAGCGGAAATTGCAACCCTGTGTGAAAATTGTTGCACACAGCAATCCTGGATAGTCGATACTTGAAAATCTTTGAAGGCCTCCGATCGGTATCATGGCTCGAGACTGAAAGTCCTTCTCATGCTGAATTCGGCCTGTTTTCCTTTATTCCACTGTTTGACCGGGCGGAGATAGCCGACAACGCGTGAATATACTTCACATGATTCACCGCATTGGGGACAGATATTCTGTTCACCTTTCAAATATCCGTGGTTTTGACAGACGCTGAAAGTCGGAGTGAATGTAAAATACGGGAGATGATAGTTTTCACAGATCTTTCGAACGAGGTTTTTTATAGTCGCCGGATCTTCTGTCCGCTCACCGGCAAAAATATGAAATACTGTTCCTCCCGTGTACTGAGATTGAATGTCGTCCTGCAAGTCCAGGGCTTCAAAAATATCATCGGTATAGTTGACCGGAAGCTGAGTCGAATTCGTATAATATGGTTCTCTTGCAGGCTCAGTTCCGGGAGTATCCGAAATATTGCCGTCTCCGTTTGCACATATGATGTCCGGATATCTCTTCCGGTCGATTCTTGCAAGACTGTAGGAGGTTCCTTCTGCCGGCGTTGCTTCAAGATTAAAATTATTCCCTGTTTCTTTCTGGAAGTCTTTTAACCGGTTTCTCATGTATTGAAGGATTTTAAGGCTGAATCCGCGTCCCTTCGAATCGGCTATGCTTGTACCCAGGAAATTAAGACAGGCCTCGTTCATTCCTGCAAGACCGATTGTCGAAAAATGGTTCTTCCAGTATTCACCAAAGCGTTCTTTCATATTTCGTAAATAATAGCGGGTATAAGGATAAAGGTTGCTTTCTGTGAAAGTCTCCAGGACTTTACGTTTTGTTTCAAGGCTTTCCTTTGCCATTACCATCAGCCGGTCGAGCCTTTTAATGAACTCTTCTTCCGTTTTTGACAAATATCCGAGCCTGGGCATGTTCAGGGTGATAACTCCTATTGATCCGGTGAGAGGGTTTGAACCGAACAATCCTCCTCCTCGTTTTTCGAGTTCCCTGTTGTCGATTCTCAGGCGGCAGCACATGCTTCTGGCATCCTCTGGATTCATGTCTGAATTGACAAAATTTGAAAAATAGGGGACGCCGTATTTGGCTGTCATATTCCACAGGAAATCAAGACCGCTTTTGTTCCAGTCGAAATCCTTTCCGATATTATAAGTCGGTATAGGGAACGTAAAAACTCTCCCCTTTGCATCACCTTCCGACATTACTTCGAGAAAGGCATGATTGAAAATATCCATTTCTTTCTGAAAATCTCCGTAGGTCTCATTCCGTGGCTCTCCTCCTATGACTACGCTCTGGTCGGCATAAAAAGGCGGAACTTTGACATCAAGAGTGACATTGGTGAAGGGGGTTTGAAAGCCTACCCTGGTCGGTACGTTTATATTGAAGATAAATTCTTGAAGAGCCTGTCTTACATCTCTGTATTGCAATCCGTCATAACGGATAAAAGGGGCAAGAAGAGTATCGAAATTGGAAAAAGCCTGAGCACCTGCCGCTTCTCCCTGCAGCGTATAGAAGAAATTTACCACTTGCCCTAACGCACTGCGGAGGTGATTGGCAGGCCTGCTTTCCACCTTCCCTGAAACGCCTTTGAATCCTTCAATGAGAAGATCATAGAGATCCCACCCGACACAGTATACAGACAAGAGACTCAGATCGTGAATATGAAAGTCTCCTTGAGAGTGTGCATTTTTAATCTCGGGAGGATATATTTTATTCAGCCAGTATATCTTGCTTACTTCAGAAGATATATAATTGTTAAGCCCCTGAAGAGAATAATCCATATTACTGTTTTCACTTACTTTCCAGTCTATTTTTTCCAGATACTGATCTACCAGGTCCACTTCCATTCTATTTGCGATTTCCCGTAGCCGGGCATGCTGATCCCTGTAAATGATGTACGCTTTCGCTGTTTTTCTGAATGATGAAGAAAGCAGGACTTCTTCCACAATATCCTGAATTTCTTCAACTCCCATAATTTCATCGTCAAACAGTTTTTCTGCAAGATTTAACACCTTGATGGTAAGACGTTTTGCGCTCTTTCTGTCAAATTCACCTGTGGCAGCGCCTGCCTGCGCGATTGCTGCTGTGATTTTTTCCGAATCGAAAGCAGCGAGTCTTCCGTCTCGTTTTCTGATTTTCGCTTGCATCGCATTCCCCTTCTCATAAACACAATATATAGTGTTTAAATTTAAAATTAATACAATATATAGTCAAGACAATTTTTGACGGGAGTCTGTTTATTTTTGTTTTTAAAGTACTTGACTCATTTCGCCATATCGTAATATTAGACGCGATATATATCCTCAGTTGCAAAAATCCGGAGAGATGGAAGGAAAATCAGAATGCCGGAGAATATTGAGGATACTATCTAATACTTCAGGGGGTGGCACAAATTGATTCCTCGATATTCAAGGGAAGAAATGGCTTTCATTTGGAGCCCTGAAAACCGGTTTCAGAAGTGGCTGGATATAGAGATCCTGGTGTGTGAAGCACTTGCGCAGTCCGGGAAAATCCCCGAGACAGCTCTAAAAGAAATAAAAGAGAAGGCATCTTTTGATGTTCGCAGAATTGACGAAATAGAAAAAACAGT
>JALNXD010000075.1 GCA_023230565.1 Syntrophales bacterium | reverse complement strand
GTTTCACAGCTTCTTCCCGAAGCTCCTTTGTGTATACTGCATTGGGAATTCTTTCCATTTAGACACCTCCATCATCTCTTTTTACAGCACTTTTGGTGTCCATTCAAAGCATCTTACGTCAATGTATCTCCCACGCTGAAATCATCCCAATATTTTTTCTTCATTTTCCCTCTCTCAATAATCCCATTATTTGCAAAACCAAAAATCGCTCATTTCATATAATTCAATTTTAGCCGGTCTGCAAAAGATTCATCGCTTCAATGCACAAATTCCTTGATAGATAATAGGCACTAAATCTTTACTGTTTATAGCTTGTTTTGAAAACTCATCTCAGCCAAACCTCTGCTTCTTTCTTCTGATCCCTGGGAAACGCCTTAATTTCCAGCCCCGGGAAGAAATGCCCCTCAAATTCACTTACTTTCTTTAGCCACCTTTTGTCAGTCAATACTGCTGCGCGATTGAATTTTTTCATTAAACCCAGCATCGAAGGAAGACGGGAAAATTCAATTGCAATTGCTCCAAGCGATGGAAGATGAAAATCTGTAATTTCGTAAAGCATTTTTCCATTTTCTATTTTTTCAGACTTGTTCACAAGTTCGTCCAAGGCAATTTTCATTTCTTCAGTGTCCAACTTTCCGCTCAACTGAATATCTAAACGATTCAGACCCGTTCGTTCTATATTAAACATATGCGTTCTCCTTTTCTCCCGTTAACGGGGACTCATATAGCTTACGCTGCTCTCCGGCTGATAAAGAGCATAAAAGGGAGCTCTTCAGTTGTCACTCCATTTTTCAACGCAACAAAGCCGGACAAAGCCGGGAATGTTCAGTCCATCTTTTCTTTGAGATAAATAGCGTTCTGTAATTTCATGCGCAGAGAGATCCTCAATAATTCGAAAACCAAAAGAATTGAGTAAGCGTGCCGTGTCTTCTGTACTGAGGAGAGTATTTATCGGTTCACCTCGACGTCTACCGCCTGCATCAAGCAGTTCAAACAGCTGAAGGTCCGGGGACGACATCGATGATTTCGGCTGGAAGTAATCAAAGACGACCCGGCTGTCTGAAGCACATACTTCAGACAATGCTGCAAAAGTTTTTTTCAGCGCTTCATAGCTGAGATAGCAGATAGTTCCGAGACAGGACAAAAATGCACTGGATAGAGGATCAAATCCATGTCCGATAAGCGCATCTGTAACAGATTCAGTCTCAAAATTTACAGGAATCAGAATAAGATGCGAAGGCAAAGAACCCAGGCGCGATCTTATGCGCTTTTTCTTCCATTGTTGCGTTTCGGGGTGATCGAGTTCAAATACGGCCGCGTCGTCATGGCGAAGAGCCCAGCTGTCAAGACCGGCGCCAAGGATTACGTACTGGCGGCAACCGTTGCTTATAAAATATCTGAGGTTGTCTTCCGTGTAACGGCTTCGTATGACAATGAATGTGCTTATGGGTTTTACTTTAGCGACAAGAGGACGCCAAAACAGCCATCGAAGCAGAGCCACGTTAAGGATTGTGCTCAGTGGCGAACTTAACAGCCATTCTGCGGCATCATCATCAAGGATCGGCGGGAAACAGGACTTGAAGTGATATGCTCTATGCGCGGCTGCAAATTGAGCAGTTTTGCTATGAGATTTCATTCGTATTTTTTTAATGGCCACAGTGTTTTATGAATTTGGAACATCATAAATCAGGAATATTGGGCACGCTTCTGCTGATTACGGCCGAACTCGGTAAAATACATATGGTGCGACAGTTACCCAGATAAGTATGAGTAACCATATTCGTCCTTTACGTAAATTATAATCCTGGAGTAGCGTGCCCCACGTATGTCCCATAACAAAATGGCCGAAAATAAATTCAAACACGATAGTCAGACTTACCCACACACCGCCAATTACGAATGCCTGGCTTGATGATTCAATCTGATACATTCCTGTGAGTATCCATATATATACTCCGAAGAGAATAAACAAGATAAGCGTCGATAATTGATGGGCTGACAATTCTGTCATATAAAGTCGATACACTTTTTCGCGAACGGTTCCATTTAAAACGGCCAGGATTACCATTCCTGTCCAGCTTATGGCATAGACTGATAAAGTATTCATATTATATTCCCGGTTCCAATATAAAGATCAGGTACAGGGGCCAGGCACTGCTTCGGCTTTCATTATAAAGCCGGATAATAACTTTCTAATATATTTCCGAAATAGGACTGGATCGATGGTCCGGTTACGCACTTCCTCATGTTCGGTTCAAAAAATAAAATGAAGAATTCAAATATGTCGCAAAAAGTACCCATAGAAAATATGGCCACAAAAGGACAGATGCAACTCTGTTTGTGTGCCAGAAATAATAAATCATGAATATCAGAGAGACATCAAGAACAATAATATCAATCAGCGCAAGGCCTGGACTTTGAAGGCGAAAGAAGAGTACTGTCCAGGAAAAATTAGCGATTAAGTGAAAAGCGATCAAGAAGTAGATTCCGAATCCTGCTTCTGTCTTGCAGTTTTTCACAAACAGGAACAGGGATACAGCAATCATTACGTATATCACCGTCCAGACAGGGCCGAAAACCCAATCAGGAGGAGTGAGTGCAGGTCGTCGTAAACTCTCATACCATCCGTTCATTTGTCTTTAATTTCACTTTTGGTGCCTGCAGAAAATAACCTGTTTCGATGTGACAGTAAGGAAGAACTGGTTCGGTCTCGCAAGAATTCGAATTTGTTTTTGTATCTTTTGTTATGGATACTTGCTTTCTCCGCATTTTGTCAAGAAAAATTACTCGGAAGTTTCAAAAGGTAATATTCGATTTTAAACTGATACAAAGAATAGTTTTATTTCGAATAGGTGAGCCTGTGCCCCACCTGCTCATTTTTTCTTTCATGACTTTTCTTTTCTTCTATTTCAGTTCAATGGGTGCGATCTTTTGCGATCTGCTGAAGCCGGCATCTCAAATGTGACCGGTGCATATACAAAACTTTCCGGGAACTTTTAAGAAAAATAAATCAAAATAATTTAAAAGACTGCTCTTTCCATGAAATGTGCCGTGAAGTGGAGATAAAAATATTTAGCTGTGAGGAGAGAGCATGCAAGGCTCTAAAACCAGTTGCTAATCTTGACTGGATTTGCTCTTGACTGAATAATAATAGATCCGGTATTTCGAACTGTTTTCCAGGATGTATTTGCCTCATGAAAAAAGGGTATTTATATGAGGAGAATGGGATTTTATATAGAGAGCGGCAACTCTCACAATAGGGACGCATTTTTCGGCCAAGGGAGGTTGTAAAGCGGGCACACTCGATCTCATGACGGGAGTAGCTGCGCTTGCAGCTGAATATAACGGCGTAGAACATACCCTGCATGCAAGAGAAAAACTAACCATTCTCATATCATGGGCAGAGGAGGCATACGCTGCCTCAATCGGAGCTGAGGTAGAAGGTAAAAAGCACCCTTCAGGTGTATGGCTGCCTGATATAGTTAAAGTGTGCGCTCAACAAATTCCGGAGGGGATATTAGAGCTGCCCGTTGCTTAGTTGATTCACTTTATGATGTTGAAGATGTGAAATTAACCGCGAAGGTTTTTGCAGGTCTGGCAGAGAAAGATACCCTTGGCTTTACCTGGAAGAGATAAGATCATATTCAGTATCACTGAAAAGAAATAGTGTGGCTTAAAGAGCCGGGCTGCCGTCGAGGTGTTCCGGCTCTTTTTTCAAGTTATTACGCACCTCTTTCCATCTGCGAATCGAAACGCAGTATACGGTTTTTTTGAAAGCCGTCAAATGTAAATGTCGCCCTTATTATCCGGCTAATCTGTGGACGGGCAGAGCTTATCGCCGAAACAGGAATAGTAAAAAATCTTCCGAAATCTCCTTGACACAAGTGGTATCTTTTTCTAAAAAAACAAAGCCTCATCAGTACCAATCTAATCCTCTGGAGGAAACTATGATAAAGAGTATGGAAGATGTAACTATTGGCAATCTCTTCGAGAAGAATTTGAAGCTTTTTCCTGACAAGACAATTCAGGTCTTCGATGGCGGCAAAAGACAAACCTACAGGGAAATGGAGGAGAGGGCCAACAGATTAGCCAACGGTCTTTTGGATCTCGGATTGAAGAAGGGGGACCATGTGGCCATACTGGCCATGAATTGCCCGGAATATATGGAGTACCAGCTGGCCACGGCCAAAATAGGTATTGTTTCCGTACTCATCAACAATTTAATGCCCAGTGATCGAATTGCCTATATGCTCGATCATTCTGATAGCCAGGCTGTTATTTTTGAGGATCAATATGCGGAAGCTGTTGGTATGGCAAGGGAAAATGCATCTAAACTGAAACATTTTATTATGATTGAAAGAGGAAATAAGCCGGATATAAATGGAATTGATACGTATGAGGATCTGATTCGCCGGTCGTCTGATAAAAGGCCGGAAATCGATGTGAAAATAATGGATCCGAATTCTCTTCTATATACGACCGGAACGACAGGAATGCCCAAAGGCGTGCTGAAGAGCATGGCCGCCGATATGTACCACCCTCTGACAGGAATAATTTATTACCCTAATTATGATGCGACACATAAACTTGGCCTTCCTGCATATAATCATCTTGTATCTTTACTCATAGGTCCTCAATTTCATCTTGGAGGCCAGAGTTTTACCCTGATTCCTTTGATTTCACCGGCGACGCTTGTCCTTACAAGGAAATTCGAGCCGGAAAAGTTTCTTAAGTTAATCCATGAAGAGAAGATCAATTCGACATGGATTCAGCCCGCCATGCTCTACGAAATAAAAAAGCTTCCCGCAGAAACGTTAAAAAAATATGATGTCAGTTCCCTGGTTGCGATAATCTGCGGCTCTACGACGCTCAAGGCTCAGGAGAAAAAAGATCTGCTTGATTTTTTCAGTAATGCTACTCTTGGTTCAAACTATGCCTCTACAGAATTTGCAACTGCCTCCTACGTCTCCCAGGAGGAGCTGGATGCGACCCGCCCTGACAATCTCGGAGTACCCTCCCTTGCAGCGGAAATAATGATTGCTGATGAAGAAGGGAACGAATTGCCGGTGAATGAAGTAGGGCACATCTGGGTCAGAACCCCGGCGTTGCCTATCAATTGCGAGTATTACAAGAATGAAGAAGCAACTCGCCAGGGGTTTAGAAACGGCTGGGCAATTGTGGGTGATACGGGATGGAGGGATGAAAAAGGATACTTTTATTATTACGGCCGCGGAGACGATATAATAAAAAGCGGTGGAGAAAAAGTATCACCCTTGCCGATCGAAGAAATCATACAGCAGAATCCAAAGGTAAATGCTGCGGTGGTAGTCGGCATTCCGGATGATAAATGGCAGGAAGTCGTCACAGCCGTCGTAGTTCCGAAAAAAGGGGAGGACATTACGGAAACTGAAGTTATTGAACTTTGTAAGGAGAAAGTGGCAAGCTACGAAAGACCAAAGAAAGTATACTTTGTAAAAGAATTGCCTTTAGGTACGACTGGGAAAGTTGATCGTAAAAGCTTGAAAAAAATGATCCAGGAACACACGATTACATAACCGGGGATATCAATCCGGTTTTGGAATTTCGTGGAATACATCCGCCTGAAAGGAGCACGTATATGTCGGAAAGCCAACTCGAATTGAATGAAAACAGGAAAAAGCAGCTTGGGAATTTTTTACGTGCCATGCCTGATGTGGCTAAAATGCTTGGCGCGCAAGTGAATGAAGCGTATAAAGATGGTGCAATAGATAGCAAAACAAAGCGGTTAATGGCTATGGCGGTTGCTCTGGGAGCGGGTTGCCGAAACTGCGTTCTGAGTCAAGCTGAAGCCGCCCTGAATCTGGGTGCGACAAAGGAGGATTTTCTTGAGACGATTGAAGTTGTTGTCAGTATGAGGGGCACAACGGGAATTGCGGAATCAATCAGAGTAATACAGTTTTTGGATGAATTAGGTAAACTATAGAAAAGAGCTGGCACATTCAGTAGATCGTTGCATGCAGGGGAGTATATACGATAACCGTGAGAAGGGAAGAAACGATCGCTAGAACTTCAGTATTTCCATAACTTCCGGATCATGGTTATTATATTTTTAAAAAATTCTGAAGAAAAACGCACCGTTTTTCCTTCTAAAGATGAGCTTCATCCGCCGCCGAGAGGAAAGTCTATTATATCTTTCCACTCATCATCGGAAAACTGTGTGCCGGATTTAGTTTCATCTAAGATATCTGAAGAATTTCCGTTTCTTTTGCTGCTATGTTTACGCATTACGTTACCTTTTTATACGCAACTCATCTGTTCACACATCAGAGGCATGGGCTTTACCCGACTGCTGAATCGTCCTTGAAGCTGTGCCGTCGCGGACTCGCTCAGCACCATACCTTTCATTATGATGAAAAAGGTATCGGGATAAAAAGTTTTAAAGAGTCATTTGCCGGATTCAGCATATTACACTATGCCATCTGATTTATTTTTTCAATAGGCGGCAGATGTTTTATCGATTTTCATTCTCAGTGGCGGTGCGTGACCTTCTTTGTCTTCTCCCATGTATAAAGTGATATGTGGAAAAGGGATTTCGATCCCTTCCTTGTCGAATCTTTTTTTCAAGAGTCTGTTAAATTCCCTTGCGACAGACCATTGCTTGATCGGCTGGGTTTTTGTGCGCGCTTTAATAATAACGGCGGAATCGGCAAATTGATCCAAACCGAGGATCTCGATGGGTTCCAGAATATCATCTTTGAAGGCCGGATCTTCTCTTAACTCCCTGTCTACATCTTTGATGACTTCGATCACATGATCGACATCTTCCCGATATGCGACACCAATATCAAAAACATAGCGGCCGTAATCCTTGGTCATATTGGTTACAACCTGAATCTGGCCGTTCCTTATAAAGTGCACATTGCCCGAAAGATCCCTCAGAATTGTCATTCGCAAATTAATGCGTTCAACCAGACCTCCTTTATCCGCAATCTGAACAACATCTCCCACACGAATTTGATCTTCAAGGAGAATAAAAAATCCGCTTATAATGTCTTGAACGAGATTCTGGGCGCCAAAGCCTACAGCCAGGCCGACAATTCCGGCGGCTGCAATAATAGGACCGATTTCAACTCCGAATTCCCCGAGAATCATGACAAAGGATACTATCAGTATTCCGATTACAAATACATACCGGATAACTGAACTTAATGTATCCATTCGCTTTTGCATTTCCATATCTTTCTTCCCGGTGAGTGTTATGGCGCGTGATGAAATGAACTGAGCTGCCTTCAAGGCTGCTACAGTGAGGATGGCGATCAGGAGTATTCTTAATCCGCTTGTGAGAAGCCAGTCAGCCAGATTACTCATATACGTTCCAAGTGACATATGTACCCCCCCTTTTTTCTCGTTTGAGTTTTTGTTTCGACACTGATCAAGCGCGTATGTCAAATGTATCATAATGATAAAAATAGAATCCAAAAAAAATATGAAAATTAAAGATAATGATATAAAATGTTTGCAAAAAAAATTGCGCTTCTGAGTGAAGATCTTTTGTGGACTCAAAATTTTTTCAAGGGGTATCCTGCAACAGAAATGACGAAAGCGTTTCCGGGTATGGAGGAGTTCGCGGAGCACCTTGGCATGGAAGTCGTGTATAAGAAGGCCTTGAAGTATAAAGCAGGGATGTATTCGCCGATACTCGAAGAAATATATCGGGCAGGTGCGGATTGCTGTGTATTCGTGGCATCTCCGGGAAATGATACCGATGTGTTCGCGAAACAATGGGCTGACTCCAGTGCGCGCAATATGCATTTGTCGATGACGGCAGGATGCGGGAGCAGATTCTGGGAAAGAACGGGCGGTAAATGCGTAGGTGTGGTGTACGGATGGGGGCAGGTTCCGCTTTTGACCGGAGATCACATCGAAATTCCGGATATCAATACAGTTGCAAAAGAACATAATCTTATACTTGATGCAGCGGTGATGTTCAGCGCCTATCCTGATATTTTCTTCATAAAAAAAGCC
>JALNXD010000074.1 GCA_023230565.1 Syntrophales bacterium | reverse complement strand
GGACTCAAAATCCCCCGACCTTACGGTCATCTCGGTTCGATTCCGAGCTCCGGCACCAATGATAATCAAGGGGTTACAGCTCTCAAGGTTGTAACCCATTTTTGTGCAGCGAAAATAGTGTAAGCGTATTGTAAGCACTTTTTAAAAAAATGGCGGGTCAGTCCTGCCTTTTTTATTCCTTGAGAATGAAGAACATGCAATGAGGACAAAATAAAATTTTGCAGACTCTCTTTACATATTTAGAAGTTAGTGTTAGATACCTGATACATCATCCTTTACTTGTGTCTGAGCTAAGTCTCATTAATTAAGTTGCTACTCCGAGAGACACAGATAATGCCTCATCTCTTAAAATATGAAAACGAGAGATATTCCATAAATATCCCAAACTCACATCTGTTCAAATATACGATACAAATAAAGCTTCATTTAATGTCGGGCACAATCATGTGTCCAGGACAGGAGGGATTATAGGCATGGCGGAAATCACCAAAAGGCGCTTGGGAGAGCTCGTACGTGGGGTATTCAAGATATTGCTTAAACATCCTGATGGCTTACCGGCAAAAGAAGTGCTCGGGCAGCTCGCGGATATTGTCCCGCCGACACCCTTCGAGGCAAGTATGTATCCCAACCGTCCCAATGTTCGTCGTTACGAAAAAATAGTCCGTTTTTCAACAATTAATACTGTCAAGGCAGGATGGCTTCTCAAAGATAAAGGTTCATGGTCTCTTACTGATGAAGGTCGCGCAGCTTTTGTAAAATTTTCAGACGCTGAAGATTTTCATCGTGCGGCACGGAAGTTATATCGAAAATGGAAAGCCGATCAACCGGCAGGTGGGAATGATGAAGAAGAAGTCGATGTCGGAGAGGCTGCCACGACCTTAGAAGAAGCCGCCGAAAGTGCCTGGTCCCAAATTGAGAACTTTCTTGAAGGGATGAGTCCTTACGACTTCCAGGAACTGGTTGCCGGACTTCTTCGAGGGATGGGGTACTATGTGGATTGGATATCGCCGCCGGGGCCGGACAGAGGCATCGATATTGTGGCTCATACAGACCCACTCGGTGTAAAAGGCCCCCGAATCAAGGTGCAGGTCAAGCGGAGAGCAGACAAAATAACGGTGGATGGTATCCGAGGATTCATGGCTCTGCTTGGAGACTCCGATGTTGGACTCTTTGTGTGTACAGGCGGATTCACACGCGACGCCGAAGAAGAGGCACGGCGTCAAGAGAAGCGGCGTATTATGTTATTGGATCTCAAGAAATTGTTTGACCTTTGGACGGAACATTACAACCGGATTCCCGAAGCACAAAGACAATTATTGCCTCTGCGCCCGGTTTACTACTTAGCCCCTGATGAATAGGCCATGAATTAACAAAGACTTTATGATTATGGGGAAAACAGAATAATGGATATTCTATTAAGTTTTACAGGTTACCATGACCCATATTCTTTAGGACTTATAGGCGATGACGAACAACCCGGGCCTATTTTATCCCTTGTCGCGAATAAGCCATTTGACACAGTAGTTCTCTTTTCAACACCCAACATGGAGGCCAATACTGGTGCGACAAAGGAAGTTCTGAATGATTTGTATCAACACATGCACGTCACCATCAAACATTTCGCCATTAGCGATCCAACCAATTATTATGAAATATTAAAATTGCTTCGCAGGAATGCTTCCAAAATCATCGAAGAGAATCCATCAGCTAATTACTATATCTCGGTAGCATCTGGCACACCGCAAATGCATGCATGCTGGTTGTTACTTGTTGCATCTGGCGAGATACCAGCACAGGTCATCCATGTAAGACCGGCAAGATATGTGACCAGAGATCGACCTATAATTTCTGAAATTGATCTGACATCGAAGAACTTTCCATCAGTTCAGTTTACGAATATTGCGCATGAACCTATAGCGTCACTCGAATCGGTAGATGCAAGTATCACCAATGCCCTTAGAAAAATCGGTATTGTTGGCGACCATCCTGTCATGAAACAAAATTTGGAGATTGCCGCCGCCCTTGCAGATTCGCGTGTACCGATATTGATATTCGGTGAGACAGGTACAGGGAAAGAATTGTTTGCAAGGTTTATTCATTCATTGAGCAAACGCCCCTTTGAACGTTTTATCCCTGTCAACTGCGCGGCTATGCCTAAAGATTTGGTTGAAAGTATGCTATTCGGACATAAAAAGGGATCATTTACTGGAGCTGTAACCGATCAAATCGGTAAATTTTCCGAAGCAGACGGAGGGACGTTATTTTTAGATGAGCTCGGCGAGCTACCCTTAAGTTCACAAGCAAAGTTGCTGCGAATTCTTGAGGATGGAATCCTTGAACCCATAGGAAGTTCCAATAAGCACAAAGTGGACGTGCGAATCATTGCAGCCACAAATCAAAATATTCGAAAATCAATTGAAGGTGGAAAATTCCGAGAAGACCTTTATTATCGTCTCAGTGTAGGTGAAATACAAATACCATCCCTGAAAAAAAGAAAGACTGATATCCCCCAAATTGCTCTGCATATGCTTGACAGAATTAACAGGAGTTTGAAAACTCCAAAGCGATTATCTCCGGGAGCATTGTTGCGGCTCCAATCACACAGTTGGCCAGGTAATGTCCGAGACTTGGAAAACGTATTAGAACGTTCCCTAAGACTCACGAATAAAAAAATATTAGATGCAGATGATTTATTAATATTAGAACCCGTAAAGTATACCGATCCCTTTGCGGCGCTTCCCGAACCTGATGACAACTTTTCTCTTGAAGAGTACATAACAGGTGTAAGAAAACAACTCATGCTAAAAGCCCTTAAAAAAGCCAATGGTAACAAAAGTGAAGCAGCTCGATTATTAGGAATCACCCCACAAGCAGTACACAAATTTTTCAAAAGAAGAGAGCCCATCAACAAGGGTTGAAAATATTTAAACCATGGTTTAGTGTTAGAAACTGATTTGATAATCGAATATTTTTATAATACATTGAATTAATTAAACATGTAACTATTCAATCATGCTGGCACGACGCTTGCTCTCCTGAGTGATTAAAGTCCAATGAAAGGGGTCAAGCAATGTCAGAATTTAACGTTATCGAGGTGGTAGACGGAGATACATTTGATGTAATCCCGAAGTGGAGTTGGAACGGAAGCGAAGGTTCGCGTGTTCGCCCAGCAGGATATAATGCACCTGAACAGGGAACAGTTGGAGGCAATAAAGCCAGGCAAAAACTGGAAACCCTCATTGAAGGTAAAAAAGTGGAACTGGGAAACGCGTATCGATTAGACAGAGGAAGACTGGTCTGTGCGGTTTATTACAACGGGAAAAACCTGAAAAATTATTTTCCAGAATACCAGTAAGCGCAAAATCGTCAGTGTATATAGATGTAGTTTTCATCGTCTGCTTGCTGGAACAGTGAAAAACAAAAGGAGTAAAAGTGCAGGATTTCACTACTGAAGCAGACGCACGGATTGTCATTGATGATTTGCTCAGGCAAGCAAATTGGGATCCAGCCGATAAATCGCAAGTTCAAACGGAACGAGCTGTTTACGCGCAAAAAAAGAGTAGCGATGAAGTGCGTGAAAGTAAAATCCCTTATTCGCCACAAAAACAGAATCAACCATCAGGCCGAACAGATTATGTCCTCTACTCGCAGAGTGGCCGACCGCTTGCTGTAGTTGAGGCAAAGCGAAAAGCCATTCATCCCTACGTGGCGAAACAGCAAGTCTTGCCGTATGCCCAGCAAATCGACGCCCCTTTTATATTCCTCACAAACGGCGAAATAATTTATTTCTGGGATTACAAAAACGACGATGCCCGAATTGTTAATGGATTCTACTCACGGCGCGATCTTGAACGACTTGTTACCATGCGCGAGGAGTTCAAACCTCTTGCCACCATAGAAATTCCCGAATATTACATTCGTCAAGGAGAACAGCGAAAGGTACGACCGTATCAGCGGGAGGCAATGAAAGCCCTTGATCAGGCTGTTGAATTAGGAAAACATCGTTTCTTGATTCAGCTTCCTACCGGTACGGGTAAAACCGATTTGATGTGCCTCTATCTCAAGCGGTTCTTTGAAGCAGGCAGAGCTGAGCGAGTACTTTTCCTGGTAGATCGAGAACAGCTTGCAAAGCAGGCGATCGAGGCAATACAGGACATCCTAGACCGGTACAGCAGCTATTGGCTAAAAGCCGGAATGGCAAAGCAGGAACAGCAGATTACGGTCTGCCTCCTCCAGACCATGATTAGTCGATATCAAGAGTATACAAGCGGATATTTCGATATCGTTATCGCAGATGAAAGCCATCGTTCCATTTATGGGACATGGCAAACCGCTTTGACGCACTTTGATGCGTTCCACATTGGTTTGACGGCAACACCTTCGGAATACATCGAACGAAATACGTTCAAGTTTTATCAATGCAAGGATGGTGAACCGGACTTCGCATATCATATAACCAAGGCGTTTAGAGAAGATTTTCTGGTTCCTTATAAATTTGCAACAGGTATCACCGTATTCTTGGCAGAAGGTGTTGATGTCGATGAGGAACATTATGACCCCCACGAGTTTGAGAGGCGCTGGACCAATGAAGACACAAATCGCAAGATGATGGCAGAATTCGATCGATTAGCCTGGGAGAATTACAAAGAACTTGCTCCGGGGCAAAGGATTGGACCAGGTAAAGCGATAGTATTTGCGATTACGAAGCATCATGCGGCACGATTGACCGAGTATCTAAATGCACTTCATCCAGAGCTACAAGGCAGCTATGCTGAGATAATAACATCAGATGTTGCCGATGCGGATGATCTGATTCGTAAATTCAAATATGAGGATTATCCCCAGGTGGCTGTCAGCGTCGGAATGCTCGATACGGGTTTTGATTGCCGGGAAGTACTCCATCTGGTGATGTGCCGTCGGGTAATGAGTCCCATTTTATACCAGCAGATGAGGGGCCGGGGGACCAGAACCGCCCCCCACATCGGCAAGAAGAAATTTGTTATTTATGATTTCTTCGGAAACCATAAAAGATTTAATGACAGTGACACTGATATTTTTACGGGTACTGGCGGGGGGCACATTCCGACGGGGACTCCCTCTCCTCCGAAATCGCCTCGTGAGCTTATCGAACTCGGGCTTAAAGACGAATGGCTTTACGCGGTAGCCTATGTGGAAGTGGGTCCTGAAGGTGAACGGATCGACAAGAAGGACTATATCACGAACTGGGAGCACATCATACGGGAACGGGCAAAGGATGACTTAATAATTAAAAAGGTTAAAGAAGGTGGCCCCCTGACTGAAAAAGAAGAAGCAAATCTTGTTCAGAAATTGAATTCACCGGAAATGTATTTTAATGAAGACAACCTCCGTCGAGCCTATAAACGCCCCGGCGGGACATTGATCGATTTCATAAAGGCGGCCTTGGGGAGTTACCAACTGAAAAGCCGAGAAGAAGAACTGACGGAAAATTTCCAGGCGTGGCTTGTCACAAAAAATATAACACCTGAGCAGGCGCAATACCTGACAATGCTCAAGAACCGAGGAATTGTCCGCGGGAAGGTCGAAGTTAACGATCTTTTCGCCCCGCCCTTGTCCATCCTTAATGCCGCCGGGCTGGGTGTTGAGCTCTTCGGCGAGATGGGCCTTCAAGAAATAATCACAGACATGAATGAATCAGTCTTCACTCAGGACATGGCTAAGGAGCAGTAATGAATGCGCAAATTCGCAGAAAACTCAGACGAATAACGGATATCCTGTGGGCCGGCGGCGTTACCAATCCCATTACCTATATCGAGCAGTTGTCATACCTCATTTTTTTGAAATTGCTGGATGAGGAAGAGGCAAACCGGGAATTGAAGATCCGCATGACGGGCAACGGCAAAAATGGGAACAGCAAACTCCTTTTTCCAAAACAGGCGGAACGTTACCGTTGGAGAAAATGGCGATTCAAGAGCGGAACAGATCTTCGCGATTTCTTGCGGGATGAAGTGTTCCGATACATGGGATCTCTTCACAAGGAAGAGCCTCAGGTTGCAGAGTATTTCAGGGATGCTGTCCTGGAAATTGTTGATCCCAATGTTCTGAAACAGGTGGTTGATGAGATAGATAATATAGAATTCAGGAAACTTGGGACGGATGTCAAGGGCGACATATTCGAATATTTTTTGACACACCTTGGTCAATCAGCACTGAATGGACAGTTTCGGACACCGCGGCAAATTCGCACCATGATGGTGGAAATGGTCGATCCCGATATAGGTGACAAGGTGTATGATCCCGCCTGCGGCACAGGCGGTTTTCTCATAGATGCTATCGAATATATCCTCGCGAAATATTCTTCGGAACCAGTTGAAGTGCCAATCTACGGTGAAGAGTGGCTGGAGAAAAGAAACCAATCCATCGAGGAAGCAAAAACATCTATACCGTCACTCCAGACATACCGAAAAGGCCCCGGGGAAAAACTGCCAGACTGGGAATTGCTGGAAAATTCTATCTACGGAATCGACGTGTCACGTCAGTTGATGAGAATATCGATGATGAACCTCGTGCTTCACGGTATTCAAAAGGCCCATGTGAAGCGTGCCAATACATTATCCGAACTGGGCGGTATGACAGAGGATGACCTCAACAGGAAATATAAAGTAATTCTCTCAAATCCTCCTTTCGCAGGTGTTCTGCCGCGGGAATCAATTCGAAAGGACCTTCCTACAAATTCAAAGAAAAGTGAGTTGCTCTTTCTCGGGATTATGATGAAGGCCCTTGCTCCGGGAGGACGGTGTGCTGTGGTTGTCCCGGAGGGACTCCTTTTCGGCTCAACACGTGCCCATGTTGACCTTCGTCATCAGCTCATTGATGATTTTGATCTGCACGCAGTCATATCTCTCCCGGCGGGAGTCTTTAAACCATACGCGGGGGTAAAGACAGGAGTACTCGTTTTCGGCAAGCCCTCGAACGAAAGAAAGAAGAACAAGGGAAACAATAGAGCAGTCTGGTTTTATGAAATAAAGAATGACGGCTTTGACCCGGAGAAAATTACCGGGGGGGTTCGCCCCGAAACACCGGAGTTGAACGATATTCCCGACATGTTGTGCAACTGGAGGCTCTATCGAGAATCGGGTTTCAAAAATCCGCCCGGGTCTGAAGCAAATTCACTGCTTGAACCAGGCAGTGCCGACCCGAGATGCTGGTGGGCAACCCTAAAAGCCATTATTGAAAACGATTACAACCTTGCCGCTGGGCGTTACAAACCCCAGATAGCAGAAAAAGCACCGGATGAGGACCCCGCACAGCTCATACGGGAAACTCTGACCATCGAGCTTGACATTGCAGTGGGGCTGGAAAAATTGCTTCAGGAAGTGGAGGCAGTTGAATGAAGTGGTACACACCAGCTTTAGGACAAGTCGCCACGATCACCGGAGGTAGTACCCCACGCCGAAATAAAGCAGAGTATTGGAACGGCGCAATCCCATGGCTTACTCCGACCGACCTTCCCATGCCGGGCGAAGGCATTGCCGATGTGATAGATACGTCAAGCAAAATTACTCAGGAAGGGTTAGCTGCAACTTCCGCACAACTTCTCCCTGTCGGGACTGTGTTATTCTCTTCCCGTGCAACCATTGGCAAACTTGGAATTTCAAGGGTCCCTCTTGCCACAAATCAAGGCTTCGCTAATTTTATTCCTAAGAGATTTGTTGATGCAAAGTATCTTGCCTACTGTTTGTTGCACCATAAGACCGAAATTACCGCTTTGGCAGGGTCAACCACTTTCAAAGAAGTTACGAAAACAGCGCTAAAGAAATTTAGAGTTCCTCTACCTCCCCTCTCCGAACAACGTCGTATTGTCGAGATACTTGACCAAGCTGATGCCCTGCGCAAAAAGCGTGCTGAGGCCGACGCCAAAGCCGCTCGCATCCTCCCCGCGCTCTTTTATAGAATGTTTGGCGAACCGAGCACAAATCCAAAGGGGTGGCCGGTTGACCCCTGATGTCAATAATGGACACCAAAAAAATAATATTTAAGCTGCATTCCTCCCTGCATGGAATTGCTGTTCATACATAACGGGGGATACGTAGCCAAGCCTCTTCTGAATCCTTT
>JALNXD010000073.1 GCA_023230565.1 Syntrophales bacterium | reverse complement strand
CGTTACCCAGTCTTCCATACTGATCACCTCTCTCTCCTCCCAACCTCATCGATGGGAGCATTCTACCCAGGGTGGGTCAGTTTTCATGAAAAAACTGGGTCAATTTACACTGATAATTTTCACATATAGCTCTTCGACAGAACCCCACAGAAAAACAATACATGTTATCATCAAGACAAAGAGTGAAAAGCTTTTATATTGCATACTCGTTTTGCTCATACTGTTTTTCCTTCCTTTCCGAATTTTTAAAGTCTTTTTTTGCCTTTTTTGTCATCCCTTGTTTGACATGGCGTCGGATTTATGCTTTCGCGGGAATGACAATAATGTTACGTAATTAGTTCTAAAACAACTAGAGAGTAGAGCCACCTTCAATGCCAGATTCATCATAAACAGCAGAACGGATATTAAGTAAACATTTTTTTAAGTTCCTGCTTGAGTATCTTACCTGTTGGATTACGGGGGAATTCCTTCATGAATTCAACAAATTCAGGGATCTTATATTTAGCAATTTTGTCCCCCAGATATTCTTTGACCTCTTCTGCAGTCATGTCGCTGCCATCAACAAGTACAATACATGCCCGTACCCGCTCTCCCAGGGCAGGATCTGGAGCACCAACAACTGCGACCTGATCAATTTTCGGATGTTTTTCTAAAGGAATCTCTATCTCGCGGGGGTATATGTTTTCACCACCCCGATTGATCATCTCTTTTTTCCGCCCGGAGATGTACAAATAACCTTTCTCGTCCATGTAACCCATATCACCTGTATGAAGCCATCCGTTCCGAATGGTTTCTGCGGTGGCTTCAGGTTTATTAAGATAGCCAATCATTACAGCTTCACCCTTGATGCATATCTCACCTCGCTCCCCATAAGGTAGAATATTGTTGTCATCGTCCATGATCTCGACTTCTTGACTTGCAAGGGGGACCCCGACAGAAGTCCAGTTGTCCGGAACGCCGTAGCTGGATGAGGTGCACCCGGTAACTTCCGTCAGCCCATAACCATCAATGATCTTCACTCCGAATTTTTCTCTGAAGCCTTTCACAAGATCCAGCGGTATCGGTGCCGACCCGGCAAATGCATAACGAAGTTTCACTTTGTCATAATCAATTGTTTTAGGATCGGCAATACTGAATACATACGCATACATTGCAGGTACTGCCATGAGTATCGTAACGCCATAACGCATTAAAGACGGCCAGAAGTCCGAAGGGGAAAAAGTTTTACGAATACAAATAGTCAAACCATGATAAGTCAAAGGATAGGTAAAAACGTTTAGAGGGTTTGTGTGAAACATGGGAAGAATTATCATCATTACGTCACCAGGCTGATACATCCCCGGCATACTGAAGTCTTTTATTATCGAGAACTGATTCCGGTTGGACATCATAATGCCCTTTGGCATGCCAGTTGTTCCCGAAGAATATAACAGCATAAAAGGATCATCCGGAGACTGCGGCACGAGACATTCGTTTGACGGATAGCTGCTGAGTATGTCCTTTAGACTTCGCTCAGCGATGGTCGAGTTGTGGTCAATCCCCGTCTCCACTTCCACAACAATCGGCTTGTGGCTTGAAAGCTCCCAGCCTCTACTGAATTCTGCCATATAGTCGCTGCCCACAAAGGCTACCTTTGGCCTCGAATCTTCCAGTACGTAAGCTATTTCCGGACCCTTGAGCATGTAATTGATGGAACCGGCAATGGCCCCAAGCTTCTGGGCACCAAACATTGTATAATATATTTCAGGGGAGTTCAGCACCATTACTGAAACTCTGTCACCTTTGACCACGCCTTTTTCTCTCAGATAATTTGCAACACGGTTTGCCCGTTCGTTTGTCTGTGCATATGTAATCACTTCGTCATAATAATATACATGCACGGCATCAGGAATCTCCCGGGCCCGCTCTGTAAGCATCTCCGCAATGCTATCAAAGTATATTTTTTTATCGTGCAATGTGGCCATATCCTTAAGTTCATCCATCTTCCTGATGTACCTTTTGCTCTTGTCAATCATTCTGCCCCTCCTTTTTTATAAAGCGACCCACTACATTCGCTATATCTTTTTTACACCGTATTTAATTCTGTCGAACTAAGGCATAGATTTGTAAAAGTACTTTATCAATATGGTTCGAAGTTGCCCCAGTCAGTTGCAGCCGCGTATCGAAGAATGACAGCCAAATACTTAAATCTAATATCCTTCGATTCAACTCAATTATTTTAAACTCCCAGAAACAGATTTTTCGGATTATCAATAAACATAGTATTTATTTGTTGATCTGTTACACCTTCAGCTTTTAGCATTGGTATGGCTTCCCTGCATATAAAATCAATTTTGGAATTCTTGAAGGCGTTACTCCACTCTTCATTTAAATCAGCAAAACGATCTCGTCCCAGGGACAGTACAGTATCTTGAGAAAGCATAATTTTTTTTACAAAACCCTCTTTAATTAATTGGGCAACATTCCGACAATTGTCTTCTTCAGTAAAATCAAAAACAGCCGCCAATCCCATACGGTCAAAAGCAATGCTAGTTCCCTTCTGTAGTATCGCCCTGTGATAATTAACGTCATTTACACTGTTCACATGTCCTATCATTATTTTTTTAGGATCAGCACCAAGGCTTAATAAAAACTCTGCCTGTTCTACGCCAGATCTCTCATCCGTGTGGGTTATAATTGGAACGCCGGTAGCCTTCTGGGCGTTAACTGCAGCTATGTGGACTGACTTTTCATAATCAGTTAAAGCACTACTACAGCCGACTTTAATAAATCCTGCCTTTATCCCGGTTTGCAATATCCCCTCGCTTATTTCCTTTATAAAAAGATCCGTGATCATCTTGCTTATATCTTTACCATACATTGTAATCCAATACTGAGGTGCTCCATCATGTTCGTTTAAAAGTCCTGTACAAAGGATAATATTAATTCCGCTTTTTTGAGAAACTTCCGCATACAATTCCGGATTACGACCATGTGCGTCGCATGGAGTAGGATCCATTACAGTTTTAATTCCAATTTCATTGAGAGTGTCACACATTTCCAGACAGCGACCTCGTTCCACGTTGTAATCATATGGTGCTATTGAAAGGTCGGCGGGATAACCGGGATAAGCAAAATTGAAATGATCGTGTACCAACGTCTTCCCCATTTGTTCAGGTGACAAAGGTCCCAACACAGAATTTATCATCATCTTGCGTGATCCTCCTCATTTTTTATTTTACTGCTATTCCTTGCATTAAAAAAATGTCATTTTTAGGTTTATTTTTAAACAACATCTTAATAAGAATAAGACTTTTCTAAAAATATGAACAAGACGTGTTCCGTTGCACTTAGCAAAATGCACATATGAAATCCAAAGGGTGCCAAAGGGAGGATAGACTCTTCGCTTCCCAAGCCTCTTTAAGAATCAGTATTTAGCAAATATCGACAATGAGCGTTCAGGGCTGAACGGGACAAATAATGTTTATTTTAAAATAAGTCCCACAACCTCTCACGCTTCGACATATTTTCAACTGTTTCATTTAGAATGAATCGCCCGGAGCGCATTATGTATATATTGTCGGCAAATTTTAATGCCAACGGAAGGTTCTGCTCTACAAACAGCACGGAAAGACCATCTTCTTGCACCAAATGCTTTATCACCGCCATAATATCATTGGCAACCGCTGGCGCTAAGCCGAGAGACGGTTCGTCCAGCAGTAATAATCCGGGTTGTGCCATTAATATGATGGCGATTGAAAGCATGCGCTGTTCACCGCCACTTAGTGTGCCCGCTTTCTGGTGTGACCGCTCAGCCAGTATAGGAAAAAGATCGTAACATTTTTCCATTCTTATTTTCAGAACTTCCTTTGAGTCCACCATTCTGCCGCCAAGTAAAAGATTATCCAAGACCGTCATTGTGGCAAAGGTAAAATGTTCTGATGGTATCATTGTAAGCCCCTTTTGTGCTCTAACGGCACAAGAGAGGCCCGCTATATTTTCTCCTTTGTAAATAACCTCGCCTTTAAACGGTTTGATTAAGCCAGATACAGCTTTAAGGGTTGTGCTTTTACCTGCCCCGTTATGTCCAATGATGCCTAAAATTGATCCTCTTGGAATTTCAAAGTCAATGCCGAATACAACGGTTTTTTTATCGTAACCGGCTTCCAGGCCTGATACAGAAAGAATTTCACCTGCCATAACTCGCACCTTGTCCTATAATCCAAAATATGCCGTTGCCAGTCTTTCCTGGTTCATGAGCTCATCCATACTTCCTTCTGCGGTTAACTGACCTTGTTCGAGGAAATACACGTGACTCGCTAACTGCCGGACTACTTCAAGATTATGCTCAACGACAAGAATCGTTTTCCCAAGTTTTGGTAATTCAAGTATTGCATTTAAAATTGGTTCCATCTGGGAACGGTCGACGCCGGAACATGGTTCATCCAGAAGAAGAATGTCAGCCTCAGTTGCTAAAGCTCGCGCCACCGAAACAAGCTTTTGCTCTCCAAAGCCAAGTTCTCCCGTCAAAACATCTGCCTTTTCTAAAAGTCCGACGAATTTTAAAATATTTAATGCCTTTTCCCGTGTCTTAAGTTCCGCCTCATATACGCGCTTTGGCTGAAAAAAAAGAGAATCAAGGTTTTCCCCGGGGAGATCACGCATTGCAACCATTACGTTTTCCAATGTTGATGTTCTGTAAAATAAGCGGACATCTTGAAAAGTCCTCACCATCCCCGACTTTGCTATTTTGTTTGGCGGCCATCCTGTTATATCAGCGCCCTTCAAGAAAACTCTTCCCTCATCGACCGGTAAAAACCCGGTGATGAGATTAAATATTGTTGTTTTGCCCGCGCCATTAGGCCCTATCAAGGCTGCAATATTTTTTTCCCTCAGTTGGAGATCAAGACCGTTTACCGCAGTGATGCCTCCGAAGCGCTTGACTAAGCCTTCTATCTTAAGAATGACCTTACCCTCCTCTTCAATTACAGGTTCTACAACGCGCAATTTCGATTCTTTTACATCTGACTGTGGGGCATTAAGTATGGATATCCTTTCTATTCCATCTCGCTTGCTTGAATTTTTAGTTTTTAAGTCTTTTGTTGTTCCGTTTCCGCGGAAGAGAATTATTTTAAACCACTTTTTAACCGATATTCCCTCCCTGAGTAATCCTTGAGGCATTATTCTCAGCATAATTATTAGAAGGGATGAATAGATTATCACCTGAAGTAACCCTATAATATCCGGACTTATAAACTGTATACGTTGAAATAGTGGATTGAAAACTCCTACCAGGGTGCTGCCGACAGCCGGGCCAAATATATTACCCAAACCTCCTAACACCATTGCAGCGATAATGAGATATAACCAAATTTTGTGGATGAGTAGATAAAAAAAGCGTACCCTTCGGTTTCATGTTTCGCCAGAAACAAACAAAACCGAATTGGAGGATACGCTTGTGGAAGACTATAACGGCACATCGAAGAGAAGTCCAGAGAAAGAAGATCCGAGATCCGCATTGGATGACCTTGTGAGAGAAGGCGCCCGACAAATGCTTCAGGCAGCCATTGAGAATGAAGTGGCGGAATATTTGGAACGATACCGGCATGTAACTGACGATAAGGGACATCGATTAGCCGTCCGCAACGGGTATTTGCCGGCACGTGAAATACTCAGCGGTGTTGGTCCGTTATCGATACAGCAGCCCCGCGTTGATGATCGCAAGCTGCGCAAACAAAAAGAAGGGGAACCGTTCACTGCCCGCATCCTTCCGCGGTACCTTCGCCGGCTGCCGAGCATTGATAATCTGATACCGGCTTTGTATCTAAAAGGGATATCGACAGGCGATTTTCCCCAGGCTTTATCGGCGATTCTGGGATCTTCGGTGAAGGGATTGTCGGCCACCAACATCGTACGGCTGAAAGCGATGTGGGAAGAGGACTACCGCCAGTGGTCACAGCGCGATTTAAGCGGCAAAGAGTATGTCTACTTCTGGGCCGACGGCATCTACTTCAATGTGCGTCTCGATGACGAGCGGACGTGCATCTTGGTCATCATGGGCGCGGATAAAGAGGGAAACAAGGAACTTGTGGCCGTGAGCGACGGGTATCGAGAAAGCACCATCAGTTGGAAAGAGACCCTATTAGATTTAAAGCGCCGTGGTCTGCACAAAGGTCCCCGGCTCTCTATTGCCGACGGCGGATTAGGCTACTGGGCGGCTCTCAACGAAGTCTTTCCCGAAAGCCGGGAACAACGGTGCTGGGTGCACAAGACCGCCAACATACTCGACAAGCTCCCGAAGAGTATGCAGTCAAAGGCAAAAGCACACATCCATAACATGTATCGTGCCGAGAACAAACAATCGGCGCTGGCCGCCTACGATCACTTTGTGAGGGTATATAAAGACAAATATCCTCAAGCCGTCGCTTGTTTAGAGAAGGATAAAGATGTCCTCTTTACCTTTTACGATTTCCCTGCGGTGCAGTGGATTCATATACGGACGACGAATCCGATCGAATCAACCTTTGCGACGGTCCGCCACAGAACAAAACGGACCAAGGGTTGCGGATCCCGGACGGCAACGTTGACGATGGTTTTTAAACTGGCCCAGGAAGCCCAGAAAACCTGGAAGAAGATAAAGGGCTACAATCTGATTCCTCTTGTATTAGAAAAAAGAATTTTTATAGACGGAGAATTACAGGAAGCAGCATAGAGGTGATCGGAGGGTGCGCTTTCCGAACCACAACATTTGACAATATCTCAGCGATAATCTGTATTTGCTTTGGCGATCCGTAATAGGTTATAGACTGTAACTGAGTGCTGAATCCCAATATACAGCCACTCACTGCTGCCATAGCTGAGGTAATCGAAAACATGTATAGTTTAGCTTTCAAGGGACTTTTACCAACTGCTAAAGTGGCGTCCTCATCGTCACGGACACTTTTGAGCAATCTCCCGTAAGGAGACTCACCTAGTCTCCAACACATGAAGACAATGATAGCTGTCGGTATAAGAATGAGTGGGGTTTGTTGCCACTGATGGGTTGCTTCGAACCCAAATACAGACATCGCCGGCACACCCTGGAGAGAATTTATTCCACCCAAACCTGGGATCAAAACGATAAGGGACAGTGATGCGCTGGAAAATGCAACTGTCAGAACAACCAGATATTCCAGACTGAGGCGAATAGCAAAGAGGCATATTACTATTCCTAAAACCAAACCAGCTACAGCAGCTATCAATAGACCCGGCAAATACGATATTCCCAAATTTATAGCCATCCAGGCACTCAAATATCCCCCGACTCCTCCGAACGCGGCTGTTGCCATTGAAAACTGTCCTGCATAGCCCAACAATAAATTCAAGGAATAGGTAAATATACTCAAGATAAGAACAACGTTAATGATATAGCAGACATATTCTGTCATGGTTAGCACCACCTCATTCGTTTAGGTGAGTTCACATCCTACTGGTTTTGAAGTGCAGGTCAGATGGTCTTATGATACTCTTAATAATACTGATTTTTATCTTTTGCAGGTACGGGAGCAGTGCGACAACTATAAATAGAATACCGAATACGAAAACAGGTGAAAATTTGACATCCAAACGATAGGTAACTATGTTTGAGATAATTCCTATCAAAAGACCCACAGTGGCAAAACGGAAGACGCCACCTGAAACTCCCGCTATAAATACTGCTACAAAGGCATAATATATTGGCTGATCGCCCGCATCCGGCACTACCAGAAATTTGATAATCTGGAATACACCTGCTACAGCCGTAAGAAATGAAAACAATGCGAAAACAATAGTATATATCTTATTAGGGTCAATACCGACAACTTGGGCCATTTCGAAGTTGGAACGAACTGCGGCTATACTTCTACCCAGTGCTGTATACCTGATGAATAAATATGTGGCAATTGTGAGTATCCAAGCCGAAGACACAATAATAAGGTCGTCCGATGACAAATTCGCACTTCCCAACGATATGTGCCAGATGGGAAGGCCCGTATCAAGAATGTAGCCGGTCGAACCCCAAATCATTCTGCCAAAGCTGTTTCCAATCAGTACAAATGTCCAGCCCGTCAAGAATACTTGTAAAAAAGAAGGCCCTTTTGCTTTCGCTACGAGAGGTCGATACAGAATCTTTTCAACCGCGACGCCAATGAGTACTCCTGTGGCTATCCCTGGAGTTGCCCCCATTAAACCGGACACTCCTCTAACTTAGATTTAAAAGATCTATATTCTTTTGGAGACATCATTTTCAAGCCTTTATGTGGATGAACTTCGTTATAATCGTTGAACCACTG
>JALNXD010000072.1 GCA_023230565.1 Syntrophales bacterium | reverse complement strand
TCATCGGGCCCTTTCTCCATCGCGTCAATAATTGATCTTTCCAGATTGACATAACCCGCCGGATCAGCCTCCCCCACCGGTTTCGATGTCCCCGGCTTTTTTTCCTTGGGCAGGGTGTACATATGGCGTGGATAATTCTTGGGATTCAGGTACCAAACTTCCCCTTCACCCCACAATTCACAGTATATACACATAGTAAACCTCCTTCCGTTAACATTATTTCAAAAGTCTTAAAGACGTTTCATAGCACATCTGGTCCCGGCCGCTGATACAATTGCCGCACATACGGCAATTAAGGCATCTTTTGGCCTCTTCTATAGCTTCTTCTTCCGTAAAGCCCAGACTTACTTCGCTGAATGTTCGAATTGCGTCAGCCGGTGCAAGCGAGGGCATGCTCCAGCGTGGCTTTCTCGCCAGCCAGACGGGAATTGCATCAGGGTCGATAAAGAATGCCTCTTTTTGCGAATCTTCATTTTTCGTTTCACCGCCCTGCAGATACGCATCTATTTCCTCTGCAGCACGAAATCCCATTGCGATCGATTCAGTAACTGTACCACGAACCTTTACGGCGTCACCGGCTGCAAAAACTCCGGGCATTGTTGTTTGTAATGTACTGCCGGCTACCGCAATATCCCCGCGAGGATTTACCTTAAGTTCACTTCCATCGGCATACGACGTATCCGTTGCCTGGCCTATTGCGATAATCACCGTATCGACTTCCATACTGTACTCACTGCCGGCTCCCCCGGAAAGAGTCCAGGAAATTCTGCCCTCACTATCGACACTTGTCGAGGCCACTCGCTTAAAATCAACTGCCACTTTTCGGCCGCCTTTGACCGGAGTGAACTTTTGAGGTGCCAGCGCCGTATGTACTTTCACACCTTCTTTCTCCGCCGCCTCTACCTCCCAACTCCAGGCAGGCATGTCCGCTCTGCCTTCCAGACAGGCCGTATGAACTTCTGATGCACCTAACCTGACCGCAGTTCGTGCTGCATCCATTGCCACTGCACCACCACCTATTACAAGAACTTTCCCCCGTAGAGGCTCATGTCTTTGCAATTTGGCGTTACGCAATACATCCAACGCAGACAATACACGTTTGGAATCCGCCCCGGGAATTTTCAACCCGACACTTTTCTGAGCACCCGTTGCCAAAAGGATTGCGCCATAACCCCGTTCCTTCAGATCATTCAAGGTTATATCTTTCCCTATGGCAACGCCCGTCTTGATTTTTACACCCATATCCCTTATCTGCTGAATTTCTTCCTCCACCACCTCCTTAGGCAGGATGAAATCGGGTATACCGTTTGTCAGCCATCCGCCTGCAACAGGGGACGAATCGTACACGGTAACGCCATAGCCTTTTCTTGCCAAATCAAAGGCTGCAGTTAATCCGGCTGGCCCCGAGCCGACTATTGCCACTTTCTCGCTTTTTGTCTGTTCGACTTCTTCAACTTTGGCGCCGTTCCTTGCATAATCAACCGCCGCTCGTTTAAGCCCTCTGATATCTATAGGCTCGTCAACCAGCATCCGGTTGCATTCCGTCTGGCAGGGCTGATGACATACCCGTGCGCATATGGAAGGGAATGGATTTGTCTCACGTATGACTGCCAGAGCATCATCAAAATTTCCTTGTGCTATGGCAATCACGTAACTAGGGACATCCGTCCCCAGAGGACATGCTTCCTCACAGGGAGAAATCTTGTCCACCATGGGCCAACATTTTTCGCTGTGAATCTGCGACAGCGGTCGCACTCGCTGTGCACTTGTTACTGACGTCATGCTTCCGACCTCCAATTCTGTAAGGTAGTAAATTTGTATCAGAGTATTTTTACACTCTTAATCAGCCACCTTGAAAATAAACTTTACAGAGTAATAGTTAAAGTTTTATTCTACAGACATTATTTAATGTCAATAGTTATTTTAGATTAAGTTAAAAAAAATGAAGCCCATCCTAATTTTTCAACCGTTTTCTAAGCCTGTGTATTTTGTTTACCCATTTATTCTCAAAAACATATTCAGATACCATCTGATACGATCATAAAAGACGATTTCGTAAAACAGCCCCCTATGCCGGCCGCACCGGCAATATAACAGGGAAGTAAGTGAGGCTCGGGCATCCAGCCTCCGGAGCTTTTTACGAAACCTTCTCGAATAGTGAATTTTTCGGACTTTTTGCGAATCCATCATAAAATATTAAAGAAACATTAAAGAAGGAAGAATAGATCTCAGAACTCATTATACACAATGGTAGTCCCACGGGGAATCGAACCCCGGTTTCCGGCGTGAGAGGCCAGCGTCCTGACCGCTAGACGATGGGACCACATGCAGAGGAAAAATCGGATTCCCCTGATTTTAAGGCTCCCCCATAAGTTTTCAGGTGCCGACTGTATTCAAATAATTATTAAAAAGTCAAGAGCTAATTTTATGAAAATCCTCTTATGCCGATCAGGCATTATTTATAATGGTATTTTGGCGCCGGCGACTGAAAGGGTCCATTTTGCTTCTTCAAAATGTCATGCCCTTCAACCGGAAAACGTGAAACACAGTCGCATTGACCCCGCACCAGATGAAAACGGGAAGAGAAACATCATACCGCACAGTGTTCTTACGTAATTGTGCATCGAGACCGGCGGCAAAAACTGTGGCAAAAAAACCACACCTTCCGTTTCATTCAGACAGTGCACCGAAACAAAAACGGGGCTGGCCCCTGCATGTAATGCAGCTTCAGAAATAAGCAATATTGTTAAAAAATAAAGATATATTTTTTACGGCTTATACTACGAGAGCCGTTTTCCACGTTTTGGTCAAAAAGCACCATCTTGAGCTGATATCACATGTTTTGCAACTGATTCCGAATATCTGAGATTCTTTTAATTATATTGCATACCTTTGGTATGGGAATTGCAAATTTGAATACATACAATAACTGTAACGACCGTAATCGGTTAATGGATACAACAAAGCGAATTCCGTTAAAAAAACCTTGACAGTTATCTAAAATTGTAATTAGTTGGCAAGTTCTATTTGTCCGGGACCGGGGACCGGGCGGAGGAAAATACGAAAGAAACTATTTAAAATTGAGCAATGCAGATAATCGTATCACAGATCCCTCCCGAGGGATTGAAAATCCATATTGTAAAAGATGGCGATTGGTTTCGGCGACTCGCGTCAGGAGATCTTATCGACCAGTATTCTGTAAGAAAGGTGGAATTTAAGGGAATTGCCGAACGGGTTGCAAAAAATGTGGCGATTAAGGGGGAAATTGTTGTAGATGCAGTTACACAATGCAGCCGTTGCCTTGACAGTGTTCCGATGAATATTGAAAGCGAAGTAATGAATATTGCGGCACCGGCTGCCGGCACATCTACATGGGCTGAAAAGGAACTGGAAAGGGAGGAACTGGATCTGCTCTATTATGAAAATGACACTATCGATATGGAACCCTTGATATTCGAGCAAATGCTGCTGCTTTTTCCAATTAAAACCCTGTGTGACGAAAATTGCCGGGGACTATGTCCTGTATGCGGCATTAATTTAAATCGGGAAACCTGCAATCATAAAGTTGAAGATATTAAAAGTCCCCTAGAAGTATTAAAAAATTTCAAGATAACGAAAAACAAGTAAGAAGAAAGAGGTTATACATATGCCAAATCCGGTTAAACGACATTCCAAATCAAAAAAGAATAAGAGGCGATCCCACGATGCGCTGACAGCACCTGTCTTATCACTTTGCCCTCAGTGCAATGAACCGAAACTTCCTCATCGAGTCTGTCCTCATTGCGGATCATATAAAGGAAGAGAAGTCATTCCCTCAGAATAGCTCCAGAAGAGACTTCAACGGGCGAAAGAACGGATCCAGACATGTGAAACGGATGCGCCCCGGGTTTATGGAATGAGTCATGAAGCATACACTGGGCATTGTATTTCCCGGTCAAGGCACACAGTATGTGGGCATGGGAAAAGAACTTTATGAAAAGTTCGATGTGGCGCGAAATGTATTTTCAGAAGCGGGAGAAATACTCAAATGCGATATCGCACGTCTCTGTTTTGAAGGCCCCCGTGAAGCTCTGGACATGACGGAAAATACGCAACTTGCAGTATTGACGGTAGATTTGGCGGCTTACAAAGTATTTGAGGAGAGGATAGCACTTACTCCAAAAATATCTGCCGGACACAGCCTTGGAGAATACGCGGCTCTCGCGGCAAGCGGGGCTTTTTCCTTCGCAGACGCATTTTTGATTGTACGGTCAAGAAGTTGTTTTATGCAGGAAGCAGTGCCTCCCGGAAAAGGCGCTATTGCAGCTCTTATAGGTATCCGGCCGGATATTGTGGAAGACCTCTGCCATACTGCACAATTATCAGGAGAAACAGTAGAGCCGGCAAATTACAACGGACCCGCACAGATAGTAATCTCGGGCACTTCTTCAGGCGTACAAAAAATAATTGCAGAAGCAAAAAAAAATGGTGCGAAGAGGGCGGTGATACTCCCAATCAGTATCCCCTGCCATTCGCATATGCTTACTGAGGCCGCAGCGCGTCTTGAAAAGGAGCTCTCATCTCTTATAATCAAGCCCTGTACAATCCCGGTGATTTCGAACTATAATCCCGATATGCTTCATTCGGAAACACATACAAGGGAATTACTGGCACGGCAGTTGAATTCTCCGGTTAGATGGCAGGAAACCATAGAAGTGATGGAGAAAGCAGGTGCCGATACCATAATTGAAATAGGACCCGGGAAAACGCTTTCCGCCTTAATAAAAAGGATTTCACCCAACTTCAGAACTCTGAATATAGAAGACCTCGATTCATTGGATAAGGCAGCGGTTTATTTACACGATGATGCATGAAAAAAAACTTTGCGGCAAAACAGCCCTCGTAACAGGTGCATCCCGTGGAATCGGGCGTGCAGTGGCATTGAAACTAGCTGAAATGGGCGCTTTTGTACATGTGAATTACGCGCAGAATAAAGAAGCGGCATACGAAACGGTTCTCTTGATTCACAGACTTGAAGGCAAGGGAGCAACGGTCTGTTTCGATGTAGCCGATGCCGATGCCGTACAGAAGGAGATTGCCCGTATTTCGGAAAATGGCTCCGGTATAGACATACTGGTAAATAATGCAGGGGTCATATCAGACGGTCTTTTTATAAGAATGAAAGAAAAAGACCTTGAAAGAGTCATGGCAGTAAATTTCAAAGGAACCGTTCACTGCAGCCGCATGGTGCTAAGACATATGATGAAACAAAAATGGGGACGAATTATAAATATGGTATCGATTGTTGCAGAAGGAGGAAATCCGGGTCAATCAATTTACTCAGCCTCAAAGGCTGCAATTATAGGAATGACCAAATCTCTCGCAAAAGAAATGGGATCCCGCAATATATGTATCAATGCCGTGGCACCCGGTTTCATAGCAACCGATATGACGGCCTCTGTTAACGAAACCGGCCGAAAGGATCTTTTAAAAGAAATACCGCTGGGACGCATCGGACAACCTGAAGACGTGGCGCCGGTCGTAGGATTTCTTGCATCAGACGATGCCTCTTACATCACGGGCCAGGTAATCAGAGTCAATGGCGGATTGTATATGTGAAAACAATGCAGCAGATCGGAAAATTATTTTCTTTTTGAGGAGTTCCCCGGATTTGCGACTTTAAAGTGAACGAACTATGACGAGATTTAAGTTCATCGGAATTTGAAATTTCTTTTGATTTAATATTTTTGAATACTACAAAAGGAGGCTTTTTTAATGTCAATCGACATCGGTCAAATTGAAGAGCAGGTAAAAGAAACTATTCTGAATCAGTTAAACATCACCGAAGATGAATACAATGTTGAGGCTTCATTTATTGATGATCTCGGAGCAGATTCACTTGATATAGTTGAGATGGTTATGGCTATGGAGGACATATTCGGAATAGAAATAGCCGATGAAGAGCTGGAACAGATTCGGCAAGTGAAAGATGTTATAGATTACTTGAAAAAAAGGTTATTGTAGAGAATGAATTGTTCAAAAAGAAGGATCGTGGTCACAGGGTTGGGAACTGTCAATCCGCTTGGCAACTGTCTGGAGGATACATGGCAAAGATTATGTGACGGTACATCGGGGATCGGGCCTATTACCAAATTTGACACGTCCGGATTTAGTACCAAAATAGCCGGAGAGGTAAAAAATTTTGATCCGCTGTCTTTTATAAGTCCAAAGGACCTGCGAAGACTGGATAATTTTATTATCTATGCACTTGCCGCAGCGGAAATGGCCCGGAACGATGCACAGCTGGCTCTCGATGAAAAAAAAGCGGAGCGGACGGGAGTAATTCTCGGATCTGCCATCGGAGGGCTGGAAACAGTAGAACGCGAAAAAGAAATAGTTCTCGCATCGGGGCCCCGGAGAATGTCACCGTTTGCTATTCCTTCGGTTCTGGCAAATCTGGCACCCGGAAATGTAGCGATCCGGTTCGGCGCAAAAGGTCCCATAAGTTGTGCAGTAACGGCATGTGCCGCAGGGAATAATGCCATAAGTGAGGCCGCACGGATGATAGCATGCGGCTATGCTGATATTATGATTACCGGCGGAACAGATGCTGCAGTCACAACTCTTGCAGTGGCGGGATTCAATTCAATGAGGGCAATTTCAGTGCGAAATGATGAACCATCAAAAGCGAGCAGGCCCTTCGATGCCGACCGAGACGGATTTGTCATAAGTGAAGGAAGCGCCATATTGATCCTCGAAGAAATGACCTCGGCCATGGATCGAGGCGCCAGGATTTATGCCGAGATCGCCGGCTCAGGCTCTACGTGCGATGCGTTCCATATAGCCGCTCCCCCTCCCGGACATCCCGGGGCGGCAAAATGCATGAAACTCGCGTTGGCCGATGCAGGGATGATTCCCGCTGATGTTGATTATGTAAATGCCCACGGCACTTCCACGCCTCTGAATGATATTTATGAAACGGAAGCAATTAAAGCTGTTTTCGGTGACCATATTACATCACTGGCCGTGAGCTCAACAAAGTCCATGACAGGCCATCTGCTGGGAGCTGCAGGAGGAATTGAGGCCATTGCAACTGTCAAGAGTATTGAAAAAGGAATTATTCCCCCCACCATTAATATGGAACGGCCCGATCCCCAATGCGATCTGGATTATACCCCCAATAAAGCCGTACGCAGGGATGTGAATGTAGCAATGTCAAATTCATTCGGTTTCGGAGGAGTAAATTCGGTCGTTATATTTAAAAGATTTGTAGAATAGGAGCACTGCTTTCATAATGAAAATCGCCATAGGGTCTGATCATGCAGGGTTTGATCTTAAGGAGGAAATCAAGATTTATCTCACGGAAAAGTCTGCAGAGGTAATTGATGTCGGTACGTATTCACCTGAACCTGCTGACTATCCGGACTACGGAAGTGCCGTCGCCCGCATGACAGCCTCAGGTAAGGTTGATCGGGGGATTCTTATTTGCGGTTCAGGAATCGGTATGTCGATTGTCGCAAACCGCTTTACGGGTGTCAGAGCCGCTCTTTGCACTGATCCTGAAACAGCAGAGCTGAGCAGACGCCATAATGATGCGAACATCCTTGTTTTAGCAGGAAGAAGAACAAGTATCGACCGGGCCCTGCAAATAGCGGACATCTGGCTCGAAACCGGCTTTGAAGGCGGACGCCATCAAAAAAGACTCAATAAGATTGAATCTCTCGCCCCGGTATTTCACACTTGAAGTTTTCCCTTTAAACCGGTAGAGTCACGATCTGAACGCGAGTATTCTGCGAGGAGGAAACTAACGAATGTCTATTTTATGGGAACAGGACCCCGAAATTGCAACTGCCATCGAAAATGAAACGAAACGCCAGGCAGGAAAAATCGAACTGATTGCTTCTGAAAATTTCGTAAGTGAAGCGGTTCTTGAAGCCCAGGGATCCGTAATGACTAATAAGTATGCGGAAGGGTATCCGGGGAAACGATATTATGGCGGCTGTGAATTCGTCGATGTCGTCGAGAACCTTGCAATAGAACGCGCAAAAGCTCTCTTTGGAGCCGATCATGTAAACGTTCAGCCGCATTCGGGATCACAGGCGAACATGGCCGTGTATTTCTCGGCGCTGACTCCTGGGGATACGGTACTGGGCATGAATCTTTCACACGGTGGTCATCTCAGCCACGGCAGTCCTGCCAATTTCTCGGGGCGGCTTTATAACGTAGTGACCTATGGAGTAAACAAGGATACAGAAACCATCGATTTTAATGAAGTTGAAGAGCAGGCAAAAAAACACCGCCCGAAAATGATCGTGGTAGGAGCAAGCGCCTATCCGAGGGAGATAGATTTCAAAGCTTTCAGGAATATTGCAGATGGCATAGGGGCAGTAATAATGGCCGATATAGCGCATATCGCCGGATTAGTGGCGGCAGGACTTCATCCGTCGCCGGTTCCTATTTGTGAATATGTCACGACAACCACTCATAAAACTCTGCGAGGGCCGCGGGGCGGTATGATCATGTGCAAGGAACCTCAGGCAAAAATCATAAACAGCCGAGTCTTTCCGGGAAGCCAGGGAGGACCTCTGATGCATATTATTGCCGCAAAGGCTGTCGCCTTTAAAGAAGCCCTTGAACCGGAATTTAAAATATATCAGGAGCAAATTATCAAAAATGCCAAAGCTATGGCCGATGAGCTGATGAGACAGGGAATGCGACTGGTTTCGGGAGGAACTGATAATCATTTAATATTGGTAAATCTGACTGAAAGAGGACTTACCGGCAGGGATGTGGAAAATGCTTTGGACCGTGCGGGAATTACGACGAATAAAAACGGAATTCCCTTTGACACGCAAGGTCCTCAGATCACGAGCGGTATACGAATAGGCACTCCTGCGGTGACCACCAGAGGAATGAAAGAAGAGGAAATGAAGGAAATTGCACGAATGATTACCGCTATAATAAATGATATCGGAAATGAGCATGTGATCGCCCGAGTGAAGCGGGATGTCACTGATTTATGCAAGAGATTTCCGCTCTATGAAGAAAGAATCGGGAAATAAAAATGGCGGCTCCGTAAAAAGAACTGTGCTGCAATGCGCTTCACTCTTAATCACTGCGGGATAGGCTCTGTATGTCTCTCATTTATCGAAATTCGCGCGCTCTGCCGCTGGAGCTTTTACTAAACGGCCTTGGATGATACGTTTTCCGTGTCTTCTTCGAGTCCATAAAAATGCACGGCCCTGGATCCTGATCGGTTACTATTCATGACATCGAAAATAAAAATCAATGATTCAACAAAGGATTGGAACGCAAACCGGATAGCAGAAAGGCCAAGTTGGGATCGATATTTTATGGATATAGTAGACCTTGTCTCCTTGCGGTCGACTTGCATCCGGCGCAAGGTCGGAGCTATATTGGTCCGGGATAAAAGAATACTCGCGACAGGATATAATGGCGCCCCTTCAGGTCTTGCCCATTGCCTTGAAACAGGATGCCTCCGCGATAAACTGAAAATTCCTTCCGGAGAAAGGCACGAACTGTGCCGAGGGCTCCATGCGGAACAGAATGCAATTATACAGGCAGCTCTCCACGGCGTCAGCATAAAAGGTGCGACAATCTACTGCACGAACCATCCCTGTATCATCTGTTCGAAAATGATTATAAATTCAGGGTTGACAAAAATTTTCTACCGTGAGGGATATCAGGATCAGCTGGCCGAAGATCTTCTGAAGGAGGCCGGAATAGAAACAAAAAAACTATGAAGTGCCCTTTTTGTGCCAATAGCGAAAACAGGGTA
>JALNXD010000071.1 GCA_023230565.1 Syntrophales bacterium | reverse complement strand
AATGGCAAGTAGGTACTGAACTTTCTTATACAGACAGCTCAGGAAATAGCGAAAGTCAGACATTAGCGGGAAAAATTGGAATCAAAAAAGAAGAAGAACTCAACCGATATTATTTCAATGGCACTGTGATTAAGACAGAAAGCGAAAACGAAGAAACTGCTAATAGATGGGGGGTGGACGGCAGCTACGAACGTACTCTCGGTGACGGTTTTTTCGGCTCGGGTGAGGCTTATTATTTAAAAGACAAGTTTTCAGGATATAAATATCGCTACGGATTCGGGCCCGGTGTGGGATACGATTTTATAAAAATAGATTCTCACTATTTAAAGGGAGTGCTGTCGATACTATATTCTTATGACAGATATTCGGAAGGTCTGGAAGATTCGGACCAATATCTGTCGGGAAAGACCGGAATTCAGTATGAATGGAAATTAATGGAAAACCTCACATTCAAAGAAAATGCATACTACCAGACCTCTTTAAAGGATGCGGACCTTTTTTTTCTCTACTCTGAAACATCTCTAAAAGTGAAAGTAAACTCAATGATTTCTCTCGGCCTACGCTATGTAATAAATTACCAGAACGAGCCGGCTTCACCGGAAATAGAAAAAACAGACAGGATTTTTTTCACTTCTGTCATCATCGACTTTTAAATGAAGGATACAGATACTTATTACATAGCTCATAAGCCCTTTCATCAATGACGGCAAACTCTGAGCCGGCACGCGCGAGTTTGCCGGCTCAGCTTTGCAAAAAACATGATTGAAACGCATGTATAAGACAGCATAAACCAAAAAGAATTAATACAGAAATGGAATTTCTGCATCTTTTTTATCGCTTCACCACAAGGGCATCCACAACGCGAGCGCCTTCAGGGAGTACAATAAGAGGGTTAATGTCCAATTCACCTATTTGGTCAGCAAACTCAACAGCCAATTTAGATACTTGCATAATCACATCTACCAATGCCTTTGTATCCGAAGCAGGCTTTCCCCGGATCCCTTTCAGTACTCCGGCACCTTTTATTTCTTCGATCATCTCTTCGGCATCATGCATAGAAATGGGAGGTATCCGAAAAGATACGTCATGCATAGCTTCTACATAAATCCCCCCCAGTCCGAACATTACGCAAGGACCGAAAACAGGATCGCGCGTAATTCCGACTATAACCTCCACTCCCCCGGTAACCATCTCCTGGACAAGCACACCAGAAACTTCGGACTGTGGCGCATATTCTTTGACTCGTTTCATTAAGGCATTATATGATTCCCTCACCTCCGCCTCCGTTTTGAGATTGAGCATGATGCCTCCTGCCTCAGTTTTATGAGGAATATCGTGGGATTGAATTTTCAGGGCAACCGGAAACCCTATTTTACGTGAAATTTTTACTGCTTCCTCTTCCGATCCGGCGATCTGCTCATTGGTAACGGGAATACCATAGGCAGCAAGGATCCGTTTTCCATCATATTCCGTAATATTTTTGGACTTTCCAAGGATTTTTTTCACTATATCAACCGATTTTTCAGGAGAGTGCGGAATACGGCAATCCTTGAGTTCTGCTCTTTGTCTTTTTTCACAATACCAGACAAGAGAAGACATGGTCCGTGCCGCATCCGTTGCTTCAGGTATTACAGGAATGCCTTCTTTTTTTATTCTTGCAATCATATCCGCTGCCTGCGGTGAATCGTCGACCCAGACTGGAAAAAACACGAGAGGTTTGGAAGACGAACGATAGATATCGATAATTTCATTTAACAGTCCCGGCTCTGTATAGGCCATGAAAAAACCGGGGGCAAACACGATATCTATACTTTCGTCGTCAAAAATCGCACGAAGACACTCACCGAAAAGTTTTTGATCCGTCATGACTGCTGCAGTCATATCGACCGGATTTCTGGCTGATCCGTAGAAAGGAAGGCATGCCTGTATCCTGGCCTTCGTTGTCCCTGACAATTCCGGTACGATCAAGCCGAATTCCTCACACTTGTCAGCCATTTCAACTCCCGGTCCTCCTGAATCTGTAAGAATGGCGACTTTCCTCCCTTTGGGCATTCTTCCACTTTTATATGCAATCGCAAAGAAAGTAAGATCACGAAGCTCATTTATCCGAATAATTCCCATCTGTCTGAAAAATGCTTCATAAATACTATCATTTCCTGCAAGAGCTCCTGTGTGGGATGCCGCCGCTCTTGTGCCCGCACCGGTCCTTCCGACTTTCTTGACCAGAATCGGCTTGCCTGAATATAACGCGGATTCCGCGGCTTTCCTGAACTTATTTCCATCTTTCGCCCCTTCCAGATAGACGCCCATCAAATCTGTACCGTTATCTCCGGCAAGATAATCGATAAAATCCGAGAATTGCAGGTCCGCTTCATTGCCTACACTGACAAACGTGCCGAATCCGACTCCGTCCTGCACAGCCTGCATAACTGTCCTTTCGCCATAGGCTCCGCTCTGGGTTATAAATCCGAGTGATCCGGAGTTTCCTATCTCAAATTCCATTGTGTCTGAGAATGACGCCATAACTGAATTTTTGAAATAGACAAGGCCCAGGCAATTCGGACCAAGAATACGCATACCGCTTCGCCGCGCAAGGGAGGAAATTTCAATTTGCAGCGCTTTTCCCTCGGCACCTACTTCTGCAAAGCCTGAAGTGAATACAACCGCCGCTTTCACGTCTTTTTCGGCACATGCTTTCAATGCATCGAGCGTTCCTTCGATCGGTAGCGCAATTACAGCCAGATCGATATCTCCGGGAACTGCCTTTACAGATGGATAGCAGACAAGCCCCGCTATCATATCGTATCGCGGATTTATGGGGTAAATAGACCCGGCGAATTTCTTCTTCAAAAGAGCGGCAATAGGACGCCCGCTCAATTTCGCCATATTCGCTGAAGCCCCTACAATTGCAATCGATTCGGGATGGAAAAAATATTTGATTTTGTCAGTGCCTGATTCCTGAGGTTCTGAATTCATTTATTTCTCCTGAATATTATTTATTTAAAATTTACTTTACATTTACGGTATGCAACGGGGGACGGGCAAAATGTGCGGCCGAAGCACATAAAAATAAAAGAACGGCCGTTATGGCAAGAGGGAAGAAATACGTACCGGTAATATCGAACAGCACGCCTGCAAGAATAGGACTGAAGGAACTGAGTAGCGTCACCGCAGGCGCCATCCAGCCGACAATTTTAGGATAATGAAGCCGTCCAAAGTAAGCTCCCAGAAGATTCGGAATGAGAACAACCATTCCACCGAAACCGATTCCCGTCAGGATTGAATAGGCATATACAAACACTATATCGACAGCGTTCATGAGCGCTATCACTCCCAGACCAATTGCCGTGAGGAAAAACATCGCAAGATAACGGCCTTCATACCTCACACCAAGAATGCCGCACAACAGGCGTCCTATTATACTCATGCCAAGCATCAAGCCCAATGCAGCCGAAGATGCCATCGGTGAAAATCCAATATCCTGAAGATAGGCTACCTGATGGGTGGTCAATAAATTCATAACAAATATTACCATTGAAAAAAGACCCATTATTATCCAGAGAACACCTGTTCGCAATGCGGCTCCAATTTCCCAGTCAACCGTTGTTTGATAGACAGGGCGATGTGAAGGCCCGGACTGACCACCATGTGCCTGCTCCCTTGAATATCCTTCCGGCGTAAGCCCCATGTCTTCCGGTTTGTTTTTGACCAGAACCGCACACATAAGAACTGATAATACAAGATGAATCCCGGCAAGAAAGACCCAGGCCGTCCTCCACCCGGCTGTTATAATAATCCAACTTATTACGGGAGGCATTATCAATCCGCCCAGACCGCCTGATGCAAAAAGAAGTCCCATTGCAAGTGATCGTTTCGAAACAAACCAGTGATTGATAATTGTCGTAACCGGGATAAATTCACCGAACGCAATTCCTATACCTCCCATCAATCCAAAGAAAAAATAGACATGCCAGATTGAATCGGCCTGGGACATCCCCAGCAATCCTGCTGCTGCGAGAATATTGCTGAGCATAATATTGAGACGCGCACCGAAACGAGCAATCGTCATGCCCGCTACCGGGCCAAGCAATCCTCCAACTATAATAAATGCCGCATATGGACCGGAAAGAAGAGAACGGCTCCACTGGTAGGTCTCAGCCATGGAAGGGAGAAAAAGCCCATAGGCATAGGTAAGATCACCGCACATACCGGCATAGGTAAACATGACTCCGATCAGAGTTGTCCACCCGTAAAAACGCTGTCGTTTCAATTTCTACGAAACCTCATACCATCAGAACAGTATTATTCAGAATCATAGTTCCCGCTCTTTTTCATGCGTTACTTCCAATGAGTTTTCACTGGCGAATCAAAACCTCGATTGCTGTTACTTAAGAGCACCGGTGGTATTTTCAAATGGTGGAGACGGAGGCAACCGGCCTGTTCAGCATTTCTTCTTACGCACGATACCATCATTATTAAAAATGTCCATATGTAAATATGATGGCTTCGTAAAAAGTTGAAAGTCACCCTCTCTCCTGATGTGAGACGGTTGAGTGGGTGCAACTGAGATTGCCCGTCCCGGCGCTGTCCGCACATTTATCTGCGTTCTTTTAACCAAATTACATTACTCAACCCATTTACTTTTTACCCTGTACAGAGGAAATATGAAAAAGAGTTTAAAGTATTTTTTTGACTTTCCCCACATGTCTTCATGTATAAAGACTATGTGTAAAGGTGCGGCTGTATTTTTTGAATGGCCGCTGGGAATGGCACATTGCAGTATTTCTTTTATCGACCAGGACAGCTGGTAAATGCGAGAAAGGAGACAATTATGCAAAACACAGTTTTTTTCAAAAAAAACCTCCCACATATTCTTTTCTATATTTTGCTGCTTCCTCTGGTGGCGGGGTTAACGGGTGCCGGGATCTGCTTTGCTCAAACGCCTGCTTCATTTGCAGATCTCGCAGAAGAAGTTGCACATAGCGTCGTAAATATTTCCACTACTCAGGCAATTCAAGAAAGGCAGACTATGCCCTGGCCCAGGTCGCAAGGACCCTTCGAAGAATTTTTTGAAAAATTCTTCGGCGACATTCCCCAGCAAAAAAGAAGAACGAGAGCCCTTGGCTCAGGATTTATTATCGATAAAGAAGGTCACATTTTTACCAATAACCATGTCGTTGCCAAGGCCTCGGAAATTAATGTTCGCCTTCAAAATGGTGAAGAATACAAAGCTACCATAGTCGGCCGTGACCCTAAAACAGATCTTGCCCTCATAAAAATAGAAGCAGATGGAGACCTGCCGCCCCCCGCTCAATTAGGAGACTCGACGAGCATACGCGTCGGCGACTGGACTCTTGCAGTGGGAAATCCTTTCGGACTCGGCCATACGGTAACCGCAGGAATAATTGGTGCAAAAAGCAGGATCATAGGAGCCGGCCCCTATGACGATTTTCTTCAGACCGATGCCGCGATAAATCCAGGCAACAGCGGAGGCCCTTTATTTAACAAGGACGGTAAAGTCATTGGGATCAGCACCGCCATAGTTGCCGAAGGGCAAGGCATCGGTTTTGCCATACCGGTAAATATCGCAAAAAATCTTCTTCCCCAATTGAAACAGGGAAAAGTAACGAGGGGATTTCTCGGCATTTCAATACAGGATCTCACTCCTGAACTGGCTGAATCTTTTGGATTGAAACATGAAGAAGGAGTTCTTATTGCTCAGGTAATGGATGATACGCCGGCTGAAAAAGCTGGATTAAAACCGGGAGATGTTATTACTTCCGTAAATGGTAATGCGGTAGAAACAGCTCACGACTTGAGCGCAAGAATAGCCGGTATGAAACCGGATACGAAAGTCGATATGAAAGTTCTTCGCGATGGTGAGGAAATGACCATTTCTGCCGAACTGGGAACAATGCCCGGAACTGATGTGTCTGAAGACGGTGGTGATCAGCAACCTTCGGACAGACAGAAACAGAAGTGGGGTCTTTCGGTACAAGATATCACTCCTGAAATCTCGCAGCAGCTGAAACTTAAATTCGATGAAGGAGTAATTATAATGCAGGTTCAGCCCGGGAGTCCCGCTGATAATGCCGGCCTTCAGCAAGGAGATATTATAAGAGAAGTTGAAAGAAAAGAAATCTCGAACATGAGAGAATTTCTGAATACCATGCAAAAGCTGGATGACAGGGAACGATTACTTCTTCAAATTCAAAGGAATGACCGGATTTTTTATGTGGTACTGCAATCGTCCTGAAAAGAGCTGTCTTACAAATTATCGAGCCGCTGAAACTGAAATGATATTATTTGAGTGTCTGGTGCAAAAATTCTGAAAAGCGATTCCACGATTTTCTGTCGGCATCTTTCCTGTACCTTTCTGTGTTAAATACGGTAAAGGCATGTGGTGCGCCCCCATATGTTGTCATCTCATGCGGAATCTTATACTTTTCCAGTTCTTTGGCAAGATTTGAAAAATGGTCCATTGTAACGCTTTCATCCGCGGTACCGTGGAATACAATAATTGTGCCCCTTACCCCGGAATAATCTTGTCCTTCCGGCGTCATTAATCCGCCATGAAATGAGACAAATCCTTTCATATCAGCGCCTGACCTCGCGAATTCGAGAACGGAGGTACCGCCGAAGCAGTAGCCGACCATTACTGCATTGTCAGTATTTGCATTTTTTATCTTTGCCTCATTTAGCGCGGCGTTGAGCAAACTGCGCATCTTTTCCCGGTTTTTATATAGCTCGCCGGTTAGTCTCTGTCTTTCTTGAAGTTCCTTGGGCCTGATTCCTTTGCCGAAAAGATCCGCAGCAAATACCGCATATCCCATTCCCTGCAACATTTCGGCACGTGTAATTTCATATTCTGTAAGACCGTCCCAGTCATGAATCAGAATTATAAGCGGAGCCCCTTGAGAAGGGCTTACGTAATAGCCCTCGTACGGTTTGCCGTCCACCGTGTATGTCAAGCTCTTCTCCTGTGCACCTGTTTGTACTGCAAAAATGAAAAGCAGAAAAAACGTAAATGCATATTTCATCTTTCTTTTCCTTTCTTTTTTTTAACTTTTTAGATGGGCGACAATCGCCCGTTGCGCAGAGGAAAAAGGGGAAGTGTCTGGAGAGCAAGTAAGTCCAAAGAGAATATTCACCATCGATCGTTCTCGAATGATCGAGATGGTCCGCAATTATAATCGCCGTGGCTTACGCTTCAATTAAAATTTTAACAAGTGATCATCATATAAAAAAGTATATAATAAAACAGTAAGCGAGCCCAGAACATTTTTGTCTTCTTAACAGTGCAATGTTGAAATGTAATGTCATGACCACTAATCCTTGACAATATACCATTTTGTGCCTATATGGGTATGACCAGCCTCGACATCAATCGAATGGCGTCCAGCCTGATACTGGGTCGAAGGATGAACGCGCATGCGCGAAGTGGAATACTTTTCAATACAGAGAGGGAAATGTGAGCGATAAGAAATCTGAAGATGCAAAGAATATCCGTGCCGATTTGGCGGAAGTAAATTCCCGACATGAATTCACAAAAGATGAAGTGCGCCCCGACGCCGTTGCAAAGCGCCGAAAAACGGGACAGCGGACAATACGCGAAAATATCGATGATCTGCTGGATCCTGATGATTGCATTGAATACGGATCATTGATACTGGCGGGACAGCGTCGCCGAACTTCCATGGAGCAATTGATTAAGAGAACTCCAGCCGATGGATTGGTTACCAGAATCGGCTCAGTCAACGGAAAACTTTTCGAAAGGTCCAGGACCCGCTGCATGGTAATGGGATATGACTATACTGTTCTCGCAGGCACACAGGGCTTCTTCAATCATAAAAAGAAAGACCGGATGCTAAAAATTGCATACGATCAAAAATTACCGACAGTACTTTTTTCTGAAGGGGGAGGCGGCCGACCGGGCGATGTAGATTTTCAGGATTCTGTTGTGGCAGGGCTTGATGTAATGTCATTTGCCTATTTTGCAAGATTAAGCGGACTCGTTCCCATGGTAGGAGTATTAAGCGGGTATTGTTTTGCCGGAAACGCTGCCCTTCTTGGCCAATGTGACGTGATCATTGCGACAAAGAATTCAAACCTGGGCATGGCCGGTCCGGCAATGATTGAAGGTGGCGGACTGGGAGTTTTTAAGCCGACTCAGATCGGCCCGATGTCCATACAGTCACCCAATGGAGTTGTCGATATCGTCGTGGAAGATGACATTGAAGCGGTTCAGACGGCAAAAAAATATCTTTCTTATTTCCAGGGAAGTCTTCCGGAGTGGGAATGTGAAGATCAGACCCAGTTACGCGATCTTGTGCCGGAACGCCGCAGGCGAAGTTACGATGTCCGTAAAATTATCAATGTCATCGCAGATAAAGGATCCATACTTGAACTTCGCCGAGAATTCGGCATAGGGATAGTTACGGCACTCGTCAGGATCGAAGGGCAGCCTTTCGGCCTCATTGCAAACAATGTTACCCACCTCGGAGGAGCAGTTGATGCAGACGGTGCTGACAAGGTCTCCCGATTCATTCAGATTTGCGATGCCTTTGATATACCCGTCACCGTTCTTATAGACACCCCCGGCTTCATGGTAGGTCCTGAGGCTGAAAAGACAGCTCAGGTTCGACATTTTTGTCGTATATTCACCAATGCAGTGAATGCAACGATCCCCATTTTCAGTGTGGTCTTGCGCAAAGGATACGGTCTCGGCTCTCAGGCCATGGCGGGCGGAAGTTTTCATATTTCCAACTTTATCGTCTCCTGGCCGACGGGAGAATTCGGCGGCATGGGACTCGAGGGGGCTGTCAGACTCGGTTTCAGGAAAGAACTGGAAGCGATTGAGGATCCCGAAAAGAGGGCCAAGCGATATGATGAGCTGGTGGCCATGCATTATGAATACGGGAAGGCGATCAATATGGCGGCGGTCCTGGAAATTGACGATGTAATCGACCCCGCCGACACACGTCACTGGATCATGAGCGGGCTGCGTTCGCAACCGAAACCACCCGAGCGCACAGGCAAAAAACGGCCCAACATAGACTGCTGGTAAAAAGAATACCATTTTAATAAAAAAGGACAGCCTCACAGACTGTCCTTTTTTTATTCGGAACCAAAAAACCACCAGTTTTAAGCCTTCATGCCGCCTTCACAGAAGAGGACATGGCCTGTCATAAACTGACTTTCCTCACTGGCCAGGAAAAGTGCCAAATTAGCGACATCGAGTGGAGAACCCTTCCTGTTAAGAGGCATAATAGCGGGAAGCATCTGATCTATTCTATCTTTGGCGGATTGCGGCATGTTCTTCATCATGTCGGTCCAGATCATCCCGGGAGCTATTGCATTTACGTTCACATTTTTTTGTCCAAGTTCTTTTGCGGCGGTTTTGGTCATTCCGATAATGGCCGCTTTCGTAGCGGCATAATTCAGCTGTCCCGGATTACCGAAAGCGCTGGTGGATGAAATATTGATGATTTTCCCGTAACCTTTTTCCCTCATGAATATGGCCGCGCATTGAATTCCATAAAAAACACCCGTAAGATTTACTGCGATTACCTGGTCCCACTGCTCATCGGTCATTTTATGAAGCATGGCATCACGGGTGATGCCGGCATTATTTACCATTATATCAAGAGTTCCGAATTCTTTAATTGCCGTATCCACCATACCCTGAACAACCTGACGCGAAGCAACACTCCCGATTACCCCTACTGCCTGACCGCCCGCTGCCTTCACTTTCTCTACAACTGCATTCGCGTCCGCCTCATTGACATCGTTAACTACTACTTTGGCACCTTCTTCGGCAAAACGCATGACAATGCCTTCCCCGATGCCCCGACCCGATCCCGTCACAACAGCAACTTTATCTTTCAATCTCATTTTGATCCTCCTGAAACAGTATTTCAACACCAACGCCGAATATAAAAAGAATGTCTTCATGTCAAATAAATAATGTATTTATTCCCTTTCTTTACATTGTACTTTCGCCCATTCTATCAGCCCTGACCGGTCAAATAAGGATGATCTTTCGGCCATGCGTTCAATTCCTGGCGGAGAAGCGCAATTTCTCCTGTATGATATGCATTGTGATCAGCAACGACTAAAAGTTCGCGGAAGATAGTATATTCAGGAGCGTGTGCAATAGGGGCAAAGAGATCATTTTTCTCATCCACCGCTATTTTTATAAGACTTGCCAGATCGGATTTCACCCGAAGTACGGAATCTTTCCACATGTGCTCTTCCGCCTTTGCATATGCATCAGGGCGATATCCGGCGGGGTACTCGGGTGAGATATGCAGGGGATCTCTGATGAACTCCAGAATATCCCACTGAGCAATCCGGATATGTTCTACTAAATGCCATACACTATAGGGGGTCAATATCGTTTTGGCATTTATGAGTTCCAAAGGAGACCTTTGCACAACCCCTCAATATTTTTCTTGGTTAGGCCCGGGGGTTGCGATAAAAAATCTCATTAATTACATATAACACGTTAATATTGTTTTATAATTGCCTATTTTATGCTATAGTT
>JALNXD010000070.1 GCA_023230565.1 Syntrophales bacterium | reverse complement strand
GGCAAAGGATTCAGAAGAGGCTTGGCTACGTATCTCCCGTTATGTATGAACAGCAATTCCATGCAGGGAGGAATGCAGCTTAAATATTATTTTTTTGGTGTCCATTATTGACATCAGGGGTCACCTATCTAAACAAGGTAAAAATGATCTACATCGACCCGCCCTATAACACGGGGAACGATTATATTTACGATGATGATTTTGCTGAAGATACCAAAGAATTCCTCCGACGCTCCAATCAGAAGGACGAAGCAGGGAATCGTCTGATGGCCAATACGGAATCGAACGGGCGGTTTCATTCGGACTGGCTTTCAATGATGTATCCGCGGCTTAAGTTGTCGAGAAACCTTCTTAGAGACGATGGGGTAATTTTTATCAGCATTGATGATGGTGAAGTGCACAATCTACGGAAAGCATGTGATGAAGTTTTTGGTGAATCAAATTTCATTGCAAATATCGTTTGGCAAAAAAAATATTCGCCACAGAATGATGCAAAATATTTTTCGGACAGCCATGAACACATATTGCTATATGCCAAGAATAAGCTGTCCTATGCAGTTGGATTATTGCCAAGAACTGAAGAGGCAAATGCCCGCTATAAAAATCTAGATAATGATCCAAGAGGTCCTTGGAAATCCAGTGATTTGACGAGGCAGGAATATCGCCCGAATGATGATTACGAAATAGTTAATCCGGCCAATGGTAGAATCTTTAGACCTCCTAAAGGTACTAGTTGGGGTCGTCCTAAGGCTAACGTTGAACAAATGATAAAGGATAATCGGATTTGGTTCGGTCCAAATGGGGACTCTGTTCCTTCCATAAAAAGATTTTTATCTGAAGTTAAGCAAGGTATAACACCCCAAACAATTTGGATGAGAAGTGAAGTAGGTGATACTCAGGAAGGCAAAAAATTAGTTAAAGACATATTCAAAAACGCTACTATTTTTGAAACCCCCAAACCGCCTCGATTAATAGAGCGTCAATTGCTAACTGCAAAATTCGGTGATGATGATATTGTGTTGGACTTTTTTGCGGGGTCTTCAACTACCGCCCACGCCGTCATGCAACTTAACGCCAAAGACAACGGCAAACGTAAATTCATCATGATCCAGCTCCCCGAACACTGCGATGAAAACTCTGAGGCGTTCAAGGCAGGCTATAAGACGATTGCCGACATTGGCAAGGAGCGCATCCGCCGGGCAGGCAGGAAAATCAAGGAAGAAAACAGTCTTATTACAAAGGATCTTGATATCGGATTCCGCGTCTTCAAGGTGGATACTTCCAACATGAAGGATGTCTACTACATCCCGGATAAACTGGATCAGGGCAATCTCGATCTCTTCAAAGAACACATCAAACCAGACCGTCGTCCCGAGGATCTGTTGTATCAGGTATTTCTGGACTGGGGGATCGATTTGTCACTACCCATCGAAAAAGGGACTATAGACGGTAAAACAGTTTTTATCGTTGATACTGATGCCATGATTGCCTGTTTTGACAAGGGTATAACTGAGGAATTCGTCAAAAAGCTCGCCGGATACAAACCCCTGCGGGCGGTCTTTCGTGATGACGCCTTCGAAAGTGACAGCGTCAAGATCAACGTAGAACAGATCTTTAAACTTCTGACACCGTCAACGGAACTTAAATCAATATAGAGTCAGAACAGCTATGAAACTGAAATTTAAAAAACAGGCCTTCCAGACCGATTCCGTCAACGCCGTGGCGGACTGTTTTGCGGGTCAGCTAAAAAGCGAAAGGCTCAGCTACCGGATAGACCCCGGGAAAAGCGACGCTACAGGCGACAACGATCAGATCCGGTTTGCTTTTGATCTTTCGCAATCCGGTTTCAGGAACCGTGATTTAACTCTTACCAAGGATCAGCTTCTGGCCAACATTAGGGCCGTGCAGCAACGGTTGAATCTCCCGCAATCTACGGAACTGGTCAGTACCAAGGTCTGCGCGGTAAATCTCGATATCGAAATGGAGACTGGTACGGGAAAAACGTATTGTTATATTAAAACGATGTTCGAACTGAACCGTCGCTATGGCTGGTCGAAATTCATCGTCGTCGTTCCGTCGATAGCCATCCGTGAAGGTGTACATAAATCCTTTGAAATTACAGCCGATCACTTTATGGAAGAGTATGGCAAACGCACTCGCTTTTTCATTTATAATTCAAAGCAACTTCACCACTTGGAGCAGTTTTCATCGGACGGCGGCATCAATGTCATGATCATAAACGTCCAGGCCTTCAACGCACGAGGCAAGGATGCCCGCCGTATCTATGAAGAGCTTGACGATTTTCAAACGCGAAGGCCGATAGATGTGATCAAGCGAAATCACCCGATCATGATTATTGACGAACCTCAAAAGCTTGAGGGGGCCAAAACGATAGAATCACTCAAAGAATTTTCACCCCTGGCGATCCTTCGCTATTCAGCCACCCACAAGACGGAGCACAACAAGATATACCGGCTGGATGCCCTGGATGCCTACAATCAGAAACTAGTGAAGAAGATTGCCGTCCACGGGATTACCTTGAAAGGGTTGACCGGAACGAACGCCTATCTTTATTTGGAATCGATCCAGATTTCTGCCTCCGCTCCCCCAATTGCCCGAATCGAGTTTGAGATGAAACAGAAGAACGGGATAAAGCGAGTTGTTCGCCGATTCGATAGGAACGACAACCTTTTTGAGCTTTCCGGAGAACTGTCCGAGTACAAGGGTTTTGTCATCGCGGATATCAACGCGGTAACAGATATGGTTTCTTTTACTAATGGCGTAGTTCTTGAGGTAGGCGAAGCCACCGGTGATGTCAATGAGACCGCCTTACGCCGGATTCAGATCCGCGAGGCCGTAAAGGCGCACCTTGAAAAAGAACAGGCTCTTTTTCATCGGGGGATCAAGGTTCTTTCACTCTTTTTCATCGATGAAGTGGCAAAATACCGTCGCTACGACGACAGTGTTGAGCAGGTTGGCGAGTACGCACAAATTTTTGAAGAGGAGTACCGAGATGCCTTGAACGAAATGCCGCTCCTCTTGGATATCCCCTATCGTAAATACCTTGAGAATATACCTATCGAGAAGACGCACAACGGATATTTCTCCATCGACAAGAAAAGCAAACATCTGGTTGATCCAAAGAGAGGCGCTCGAAGCACGGAAGCTGATGACGTCGATGCCTACGACCTGATTTTGAAAGATAAAGAACGTCTTCTTTCGCACAGCGAACCGGTACGTTTTATTTTTTCTCATTCCGCACTGAGCGAAGGATGGGACAATCCCAACGTCTTTGTAATCTGTACGCTCAAACACAGCGACAGTAATATCCGCAAGCGCCAGGAAGTAGGACGGGGTTTGCGTCTCTGCGTTAACCAGAATGGTGATCGCATGGACAGCGGGACAAACATTCATGATATCAACCTCCTGACCGTTGTTGCCAGCGAGAGTTACAAGGATTTTACGGCCGGTCTCCAGAAAGAGATATCGGAGTCCCTTTCTGGCAGACCGCGCAAAGCCGATGAGTCATACTTTTCCGGTAAGATCCTGAGAACCGCTGAAGGCAATATAACTGTAACACCTCAGATGGCCAGACAGATTTATCGCTATCTTGTGAAAAATGATTATACGGATGACAATGATGCCATTACCTCAAGCTATCATGAAGCCAGGGAAAACGATACACTGCCCCCTCTGCCCACCGAACTGGCTCCGTATGCTCCGCAGATCATACAACTGATCGATAGCGTCTTCAGCGATGCCATTCTGCCGGAGATTGAAAATGGTCGCAAGGCAAAGACTATTTCTCCAAATACGAATCTTGAAAAAGCCGAATTTAAGGCACTGTGGGATAAAATTAATCAGAAGGCTGCCTACACGGTTCATTTTGATACCGGCGAGTTAATTAAAAAATGCATTTCAACCCTTGAAAAAGAATTAAGAGTTTCCAGGCTTCAGTATTTTGTTGAACGAGGGGAGCAGAAAGAAGCTGTTACCTATGAGACTCTCCAGGAGAGAGAGAGTTTTCAAATTGCAGAAAATAAAACGGGTTATTTTTCTCATTCGGTGAATTCATCTGTGAGATACGATCTTATTGGAACGCTGGCTGAAGATACGCAATTGACACGGGGCACCATTGCCGAAATTATGAAAGGTATCAGCAGTGCAATCTTCTCGCAGTATCGCCAGAATCCTGAAGATTTCATGCAAAAGGCTTCTACTATCATCAACGAGCAGAAGGCGACAGTTGTTGTCGAACATCTCTCATACAGTCCGGTCGAAGAGAAGCATCAGCTTCTCGACATATTTACTGTCGATAAAAAACAGGACTTCAGCAGAGCAATAGAAACTGAGCGTCATGTGTATGATTATGTATTTACAGATTCTAACCAAGAAAAGGACTTTGTGAAAAAACTTGATAAGAGCGTTGAAGTGGTGGTTTACGCAAAACTTCCCAAAGGATTCTTTATCCCCACTCCCGTAGGTAACTACAATCCGGACTGGGCCATTGCCTTCAAAGAGGGAACGGTCAAACACATCTACTTTGTCGCCGAGACTAAAGGCTCCATGTCATCAATGGAACTCAGAAAGATTGAAGAATACAAAATCAACTGCGCGCGAAAATTTTTTACCGGAATTGCCACCGATCAGGTCAAGTACGATGTCGTCACTGATTATGCAAAACTGATGAGTGTTGTGATGTGAATTGATGCTGATTTATAGGAGCAAGTGTAGTGTTGTTGATCATTGGAGCTCTAGATGTCAATAACCTCCTCAGATTTCTTGGGGTTCATATACTCCCTTAATATCTGAATATCTTCGTGAGTTAGCGTAATATTATTGGTACTCTTCTCTTCGAGCAGACGCCTTTGTTGAAAAGATCTATCCATAATCGCCACTGTTTCGATAGCTTTCGTTTTTCCTTCGTCCAGCAATTTATTCAGGTGCGCCCGTGCCTTCCCGCCAAGCAGAATGAGATCGTCAATTTCTTTATCCCTGATCTTATGAACCATACTATCTATGTCTGGATTAAGATATACTTCAGAATTCAAGTATTTGCGAACTGTGTCCACATGCCTGCCTGTCCTTCTGGCAATTGCTTTGTTCGACACACCGAGATCGCTTAGTACTTTGAATTGCGCCACTTCCTTATTTGTCGCTTTCTTACCCGGCATATTACTTACCCCTTCTTTCCATACCTATAAAAAAGACTTCACACGATTGTTTTTTCCAGTTAAACGGAAAATAAAGTGCCGGTAGAGTCCTTTTTAGAATCTTATCTTCTTGGGGATATATATTACCCCTCAGAACAGTAATTAACCTTCCAGGAACGCCTCTACAGTGCCTCGCAGAGCAAACTTGGGGTACTCTCATCGTATTGGGCATCCGAGCAAATGTCGCCGTAATAAAGTAAATAGCATATCTCCAAAAGGCCATATTTGAAATCTCTACCTATGCCATCCCTTATCCGTGAAGAATTTACAGCCTTGCGCAAGCTTAAAATCAATGATCATTCCATTGGGATTTTCAAAAGTTTTCCAATTTTTAGCCTTGACTATTCGAGCCTTTCCCGGTTCCATTGTCAAATATAGCCGGGCCTTTTCAAGTCCTCGCCCACCACCAAGCCCATAGTCAGCACCTTTATTTTTCTGTATGGCAATGACAGCAATTCCATTGTTCAGCTTGTCGTAAATTTCCTTGATAAGACCACCTATCTTATAAAACTCATCATAGACTTCCAGAAAATCGATGACATTGATTGCATTAGGCTTGATCACATCGGCAAAATTCGAGGTCCTTTCCTTGGGATGAAACCGCCATTGCTCAAGGGGCATTTCAAACTTGCTCAACCGCTTCTTCATTTCCATCGCCCCCATTTCCGAAGAAAAGTAATAGATTTCGTGACGGCTCATATTCTCTTTAACCAGATTCAGCAAGAAAGCCGTTTTCCCTGCATTTGGCTCATCAGCAACAATAACAATGTTTCCAGGCATGATTTGGACGAGCTCTTCGATCCGAAAGGGCCATTTAATATCTAATGGAGTCTCGATCACACTGCGGAAATCAATATCCTCGCATTGGGTATCTACAGTACGATACACTCCGTTTCTACTGCCATGTTTTTCAATATTTTCAGCCTTATAAAGTCGGTGAACAGCAACGCGAACGGCTGTCTTTTCCTCTTTTGTAACGCATTGTAACGCCTGGCAACATTCTGTAACATTCCAGTAACCGGTTGTAACGCTTACCCACTCCTCAACTTCCTTCTGAATGTTGCGCTCCCTCCGCTTTGCTCTCTGCAAGGCGGAGTCAATTTTAACTTGCGCTTCCTGTGGCGAAAAAGGCGGGCTGCAATTATGTGCAAGTATATCAAGAATATATCTTGCATCGCCTTCAGACATGCCGCCTTTTATAAGGCAGTTTGCAACGTGGAAAAGCGAGTCATCGCGTTTACCCTGTTTGAAACTAACTGTAGCATCTGTAACGTTCTGTAACGCTTGGAAACGCTCGGTAATATCGTTACTGCACCTTCTTATACTCCTAATGCTAGTATTTAAATAATTACTATATAGCATTGGCAACGGCTGAAGCTGCACGTCATCAAGGCTTAGTCCCTCCGCCCAACGATATCCTCTGCCTGTCCCATTCTTCGAAGGCGGGGCAATGATATAACCACCGTCACCCCTGAAATCGATCCCGGGCAATCCCCTTGCATTAATAGTCAGCGGAGAGTCTTCTGGAAACTTAAAGTATAAGTGGGTTCCCCCTCGTGGCGTTTCACATGTAGGCGTAACTAATCCGTCCGGGAAATATTCGAACTCTGTGGCTTCGTTATAGTCCTGCGCATACCGATCAATGTCAACGGCACAGATTCCACTTACAGGACCCGTTACAATACCGATCATCGCACTTGGATATTGATTCCACCATTCCCGAATCTCATTTTCCGTGGCTCGACGTTCCTGATATTCTTTCCAGGAGTCCAGGAAGGGCTTTTTGTTGCCTCTGATCGGTATTACAGAAAAGCCCTTTGCTCTGTATCCTAGAGCTGCTTTTAAAATGCTGGAATCCGTCATCGGTACGTCTCTACCTTTATCAAAGCCATGTCGATCTTCAAGGAAAGCCCTTGGTCAAAAGGTTCTTTAATGTGGGATTCTAGCCAGCGAAGTCGAAATGTCCAGAATGCTTTTAAAATGATCCTGGTCATTTGTCGCCATCCTTCTGCTGTATCGCCTTCACCATTTGTTTTGCCAATTCTTGAAGTTTTGTCTCCTCAATATCGGTTTCCGCCTTCGGGTAGACGGCAACAATTTTGAAATTCTCATCAAAAGCAAACATTAAAGCGGGATTACTCATGATCGTCCCTCCAAAATGCGCTTGATTTCCTCCATGGGCCACAAGAGACGACGATTAGGGAGCTTGACCGGCTTAAGGTTCATGTAATGCCCATCGACACAAAGCCCCCGCCTAATGGTTGCGGGCTGCACACCAAGACACCGTGCAAATTCGACGGTCGGCACATGGCTACGCAATTCCGAAAATTCGTTCATAGGAATTCCTCCAAATTGAATTTTCTTATGCTGTAGTCAATTATATTTCTTAAATCATATGGATTTAATTAGCGGAGAATATGGAAGGTTTCGTCCATAAAAGAGTTGATTGGTCATATTGAGGAAAGTAGATACTATTTATGCGAGGGATCTTTTAAGGCTATTGTGATCACACCTTCGAATTTACTAATGAATAATGGTTTATTAACTTTTTATGTTCCTCCGGTGATCTCTTCTTGCAATTTATTATCCCAAGGGCTTTTTGTTGATTCCTTAAGATTAATTGTATCAGCTTTCCAAGGGCACCATTGCTCAGAGAAGGAGGGGGAGGGTCTATTATCGTTAGACATACTCTGACAAGCTCAAAGAATTTGCCTGCATATTCATCCTTAAAGTAATTCCATGAACTCGTAGGGTATTTCCCTGTTATGGTGACATATACATATGTCAATCCTTCAATTAAGATTCGTAGTTGTGTGCTTTCATCTTTACGGCCACCTTTATCCTTCTGCACATTTGCTAAAAACCACTCGCAACCTTTTACGAGCGCCTCATTACACCGAAGAAATAAATCAAACGAGAGCCTTGAACCGGGATTTTGTGTATTTTCTGTTTGTATAAGTATTTTAATTAAATCAGGGTTGCTCCTTATGATAGATAACATCTTTTCTGCCGCCATTTTGACTTCTTTGTGTTCTTTCTTCTCATCAGCGGGTCTTGTGATTTTCGAAAGACCTCCTTTTTTCACTGAGTGGTAACTACGCTCAACGAATGATAGATGTTCAATTATTTCTTCTGTAAAATCGGCTACATCTAAAATACCCTCCAGTTTTTTTAAGTCTTCTTTTCTCATTTATGGACTCCCAGAAGTCACTCACCGCGCAACTCACCGGTAAATATTCACAATAAGATACTTAGTTTCCTATTCTAACCGCTTTCGCTACTTTCTCAAATGGAATGACTTTTTTCTCTGCTTCATCATTGATAACACCCTTTAAATACCGTTCCCACTTCACAAGAGCTGCCCTCTTCTCTTTTATATATTCGTGGCGATCATAATGCACCGCCTGCACCCCTGATATGCCGTGACTGAGCAGTTGCGCCCGTATATCGCGGCTTATTCCCAATCCTGCTAACATGGTTTCACAGGTGCGCCGTATATCGCGGATATCAAAGTTTTCGATGATGGTGTCTTTACCTTCTTTTTTTGCTGCCTCGTTCAATGCATTGATGATCTCCCTAATTCTCGGTCCAGGCATGCTGATATGAATTGGAGTCATTTTCGTTGCTGAAGGAAAGAGGAACGTTGTCTGTGCCGCTTTTGCCCGCTCTATCAGATCGGCCACAATGGACGCGGCAATCGGTGCAAGTGGCAGCAAGTGCTCTCGCGGTTCCGTTCTTTTTCCTTTCGGGTCCATAAGGCGGAGAACTTTCGTTTGTGGGTCCCAATCCCGAACTTCCAACCTAAGTACTTGCGCCATTCTTTGACCACCGCAGTAAAGAGCAATCTTTAGCGCCTGGTCGGTGAGACCGTCACCCAAGCCTTGGATGTAAACTTTCAATTCATCCCGGCTCAAAGTTCGGTTACGCGCCTTTACGGGAATAGTAGGCACAACTGTGACGGGATTCGATTCTATATTGAAAGAAATGAACGAAGAGGGGAGGGCAGCCGAAACGGGTGCCTTCATGGCACAATTATATGCTGCTGCCAAATATGACCTGAAAGACCCTGCTGTTCGTTCTTTTCCCGCTTCCATAACTCGTCGTACCAGTGCAGCCGCTTGCCGCGGTGTAATATCTTTTGCCGGAGTGCTGGCAAGAGCAGGATCGGCATCTGTTAAATGGCATTTAGTCGCTGAACGGACAGCGCCGGCATAGATTTTTTTCCCTTTAGACTCGCAAAAAGTTGCATATTCTTCCATAAGAGCCTTGAGAGTGTATACTTTGCTTGCCTCGGCTTCGTTTTTCGCAGCCTCATCTGCCGCTTTTTTTGCAGCCCTGGCTTTTTCCTGCTTCTTTTTCACTTCACGGGGGTCAATGCCTTTATCCAACAAACCTTGAAGCCGTCGCGCCTCCTTCCGTGCATCGTCAATGGTCCAGTCGCTGCATTTTCCAATTGTTCGGCGTATCGTTATACGGTTCAACTTGCCTTCAAAGATGAAAGATTTTATCCCTGCTGCCGTTATCCTCACAGCTAACCGCGTTGCGTCAGTGTCCCAAGTAAATGATTGTTGCTTATTGGCTGGGCATTCGAGGGCCTTGATTCGCTCAAGAGTCAATCTGATTCGTTTCATAACACACCTCCTGTACCCAAATAACTATGTAGCCACAGATGCTCATGTAGCCATTTTTATCACTATGTCTCTAACATGGCTTCCATGTAGCCACGGTGTAGCCACTTTCTTACAATTATTATCAACGGAAGTCAATATGTAATTTATTATTATATTTGAATAAAAGAGTATTGGTGGAGGGAATACAATTCTTATCAATGCTATTAAAAGTGCCAAAATTCTGACTTCTAATCCGTAGGTCCCGGGTTCGAATCCCTGCTGGCGTACCAAATACAAGGGCTCCCGCGAGGGAGCCTTTTTTCGGTTTGTCCACATTTGTCCACATTTTTTAAATTTCCACAGTGGGTGCAATGTCCCGGTTTTTTGCATTCCATTGTGTGTCTTCGCTGTGAGATGAAAATCGTTACGTGTCTATGGAAGAAAAATCCATCCTGATGGTATAGGTCACGGTCAGTTGCGCCCCGTTGGCCGCGGCGACAGGGGTACCAAAAACATCTCTTGCCAACAGGAAATAATTCCCAGATCCGAATATGCTATAATACACAGATATTAACCCCACTTCCTTTACCGTTATTGAATTGCCCGAGTTATTGTTAAAGGGTACTGATCCTGCAACAAAAAAGTGGGATCAAAGTTAAGCCGCTTTTCTGTTGTTCCTCCATTCCATCTCGTAATAAGCTGGAGATTTATAACCATTCGTTGAATGCTTTCTCTTTCGATTATAAT
>JALNXD010000069.1 GCA_023230565.1 Syntrophales bacterium | reverse complement strand
TTTACAAAAAATCTGATAGAAAGGCATTCTCTCATGCCTGTTATTTTCAGTGAAAACTGGGATAAAGACAGGAAATCCTGGAAGAATGGATTCGATCCAACGTTTCAGCAGACCTATGAAGCGCTGCAATCGATGTTGGAAGTCAGCTTCAATGGCAGCGCAATGACACTGGCATTTACATTTACCGATCCTGCAGAAGCACAAAAAATTCTGACCTTTTATTTAGCCGATCTGAATGAGTTTATGAGAAGGCAATTTCTTGAAGATGTACAAGTGAGGCGGCAAAGTCTTGAAAAGCAGTTAAATTCGGCTTCCGATCCTGTTCTCAAAGATAAGCTTTCAGAAATGATCATACAATACATTCAAAAGGAGGATCTGGCGAAAGTAAAAGACTTTTACGGTTTTGAAATAATCGATGCCCCCTTCGTACCGGAAAATAGATTCAAGCCGGAGCGATCGAGAATTTGTATGATTTCAGTAATAGCCGCTTTTTTCGCTGCCGTAATCATCGCCTTTATACTTGAGTACATTGCATATCTTAAAAAAAATGAAGACCCCAAAAAAATTGCCGAACTGAAGCGCTGCATAAAATTTAGAAGCAGATAAATGGCAGTCGGGAAAAGGGCGAAAAAGTCAAATTTGATAAATGTAATGAGCATATGATGAAAGTCTCTACAATAATAGGGGCTCGCCCTCAATTCATCAAGGCCGCAACTGTATCAAGAGCAATCTCGGAATATAATAAAAAAAACCCGGTCAATATTATAGAAGAGATTATAATTCACACAGGTCAGCATTATGATGACGGGATGTCGGCCGTTTTTTTCAGGGAGCTCGAGATTCCTGTTCCAAAATACAATCTTGAAGTTGGGTCCGGCCAGCATGGGTGGCAGACGGGACGGATGCTGGCTGCCATTGAGAAAATACTTCTTGTGGAAAAGCCGGACTGGGTAGTGATTTACGGAGATACAAATTCCACATTGGCCGGTGCGCTTGCGGCAGCGAAGCTTCATATCCGGATTGCACATGTAGAGGCGGGACTGCGCAGCTTTAATCGCAGAATGCCTGAAGAAATCAACAGAGTAATCTCTGATCAGCTTTCCGAACTGTTATTGTGTCCAAGCCCGTCCTCAATGAATAATCTCGCTGCGGAAGGAATTGCAGAAGGCATCGTGATGATAGGAGATGTTATGGCCGATGCCTTGCAATTTGCTGCACACAAAGCAGAGGCCGTTTCAAATATTTTGTCTCTTTTACAACTCAGGCCCAGGGAGTATCTGTTGGCTACGGTCCACCGTGCTGAAAACACAGATGAGAAAGAAAGGCTTGATAATATTCTTTCCGCTTTTGCTGCTTTGAACGAAACTGTCGTTTTTCCCGTTCATCCGCGTACACGCAAGCTCATAGAAAAAGAGCAATATCATCCTGAAAATGTAAGAATGATAGATCCATTAGGCTATTTTGATATCGTGGCTCTTGAGAAATCGGCGAGGCTTTTGCTGACCGATTCAGGAGGCATGCAGAAAGAAGCGTATTGGCTCGAAGTTCCATGCATTACCTTGCGCGATGAAACGGAATGGATAGAAACATGGAAGCTGGGATGGAACATTCTGGCGGGAGCCGATAGGGGTCGAATAATTGAGGCAGTGCGATCGTTCAGAGTACCCTCTGACCATCCTCAGCTTTATGGTGACGGAAATGCGGCACGATATTGTGTAGATGCACTGGTTGAAAATAGCTGAGCTGTAATGTAAATGTGCGATTAACTTTCAGCGGTACTACATTACTTAACAGAAGGCATTCGTTACATGCTTAATTTAAAGAATAAGAAGATTCTTGTAACAGGCGCCGACGGATTCATCGGTTCGCATCTTACGGAAGAACTGATTCGCCGCGGGTGCCGGGTTCGTGCCTTTGTATTGTATAATTCTTTCAATTCATGGGGATGGCTGGACCATTCGGAGCCTGATATCAAAACCAATGTGGAAATCTTTTCAGGCGATATTCGCGATCCGAATGGTGTCAGGAAAGCAATGAAGGACTGTGATATCGTATTTCATCTGGCAGCTTTAATTTCCATTCCTTTTTCTTATCATTCTCCAGATACGTATATTGATACGAATGTGAAGGGAACTCTCAATGTGGTTCAGGCGGCGCGAGAGATCGGAGTTTCAAAGGTTCTTCACACTTCAACAAGCGAAGTGTATGGTACGGCACGATTCGTTCCTATTACCGAGGAGCATCCTTTGCAGGGGCAATCTCCTTACTCCGCAAGTAAAATAGGTGCCGATCACGTTGCAATGTCCTTTTTCCATGCATTCAATGTTCCTGTTGCCATCGTTCGCCCTTTCAATACCTACGGGCCCCGTCAATCCGCACGGGCGATCATTCCTACTGTAATCACCCAGATTGCCGGACGTATCTCGAAAATCAAAATAGGGTCGCTTCATCCGACTCGCGATTTCAATTATATAAAAGATACGGTCAAAGGATTTATCGCGGTGGCGGAAGCCGAAAAGTCGGTCGGTGAAGTCATCAATATAGGAAGTAATTTTGAAATATCAATTGGTGATACTGTAAAGATGATCGCCGATATCATGGATTCAAATGTGCAAATCGAAAGGGATGAACAGAGAATCAGGCCTGAAAAAAGCGAAGTGGAACGCCTATGGGCGGACAACACTAAAGCCTTGAAATTGGCCGGCTGGAAACCGGCTTACAATGGGATCGAAGGTCTAAGAAAAGGATTGCAGGAAACGGTTGCCTGGTACAAAAACCCTGAACATCTGAGGCAGTACAAACCGGGTGAATACAACATATGACATCCGCACCGATTAGAGATGTAATCCGGGCACTGGAAAGCGTGATCCCTTCCGGAAAAAAACCGGCCGTTCTCCATGAGCCTTCTTTTCAGGGAAACGAATGGACTTACGTCAGAGATTGTCTGAATTCGACCTATGTCTCTTATGTCGGCCGGTATGTTGATAAATTTGAAAGCATGCTGGCCGAATTTACGGAAGTGAAAAAAGCAGTTGCCGTAGTAAACGGGACATCAGCGCTCCATATAGCATTAAAACTGGCCGGAGTAGGACCTCATGATGAGGTGTTATGCCCGGCCTTTACCTTTGTGGCAACGGCCAATGCAATTTCATATTGCGGCGCAATTCCTCATTTTATTGACAGTGAAGAGGCGACTCTGGGAATAGATCCCCGTAAACTGAAAGATTACCTCAAAGATATCGTTTCAGTTGATGCAGACGGATGTAAAAATAAATGGACGGGCAGAAGAATCAAAGCGGTAATTCCAGTACATACGTTTGGCCATCCCGTTGATCTTGACCCCGTGATGGAACTTTGCAATGAATATTCTATCGAAATGATAGAAGATGCCGCCGAATCCCTCGGTTCATATTACAAAGGGACGCACACGGGAAACTGGGGAAAATTATCCATCTTGAGCTTCAACGGTAACAAGACGATTACAACAGGCGGCGGCGGCGCCCTGATCACCAACGATGAAAACCTCGGCATGCTGGCAAAACATTTGACATCAACAGCAAAGATCCCGCATCCTTGGGCCTATTGCCACGATCATACAGGGTATAATTATCGTCTCCCGAATATCAATGCCGCAGTCGGTTGCGCCCAGATGGAGCAGCTTTCCATTTTTCTCGAGAAAAAAAGAAAGCTTGCCGCCGCTTACGAGAAGGCTTTTGCTTCGATACCGGGAATTTCGTTTTTCAAAGAACCTCCCTTCGCACGGAGTAATTATTGGCTCAATGCCCTGTTGTTGGATGAGTCCGCTTCCGGTTTATTGGAACCTTTATTGGAGGCAACACACCTAGACGGAATTATGACCCGTCCCGCATGGCAGCTTATGCCACGACTCTCCATGTTCAAAGACTGTCCGGCAATGGATCTTTCCTGTGCCGAAAGTTTGGTGAAACGCCTCATCAATATTCCCAGCAGCCCTTTCTTATTGGGCTGATAATTTAGTTAGTGTAGCAGATAGTAACCGGAAATGAAGGAAAAGATTCTTTTAATAGGTGGTGGAGGGCATTGTAAATCTTGCATTGACGTATTGGAGCAAGAAGATAAATATCAGATTGCCGGAATTGTAGATGTGCCGGAAAAGCTTCGTCACACAGTTCTTGGGTACAGAATTATAGGGACAGATGAGGATCTCCCTGATTTAAGGAAAGATTTTAAAAATTATCTCATTACCTTCGGACAGATAAAAAGTGCGGAAAAAAGAAGGATTCTTTTCAAGGATGTGAAGAGGTTAGGAGGAATTCTTCCTGTAATTGTATCACCTTCGGCATATGTTTCCAGACATGCGAAAGTCGAAGAGGGGACAATCATAATGCATTACGCATTTGTAAACGCCGGCGCAAGGATTGGCAAAAACTGCATTATCAATTCGAAAGCCGTAATTGAGCACGATGCTGTGATAGGGGATAACTGCCATATCTCGACTGGTGCGGTGGTCAATGGAGGTGTCAATATCGGGAATGGGACCTTTTTTGGCAGCAATTCCGTAAGCAAAGAATATCTTACAATCGGCAATAATTCCGTAGTCGGTTGCGGAGTTACTGTAATCAGAGATATTCCGGCGTCATCAATTAAGAAATCATGAAACATGCCTTAATCATTGCAGAAGCAGGTGTGAATCATAACGGCAGCATTGAGACTGCCAAAAAACTCATTGACATCGCCGCGCATGCCGGTGCTGATGCAGTCAAGTTTCAAACCTTCATTGCTGAAAAAGTTGTTTCTTTCTATGCGCAAAAGGCTGAATATCAAAAGCGTGCGACAGGCGTATCAGGCAGTCAACTCGATATGATCCGCAAGCTGGAACTTGGTGAAGCAGCTCACGAAGAGTTGATTGCATACAGCATCTCCAGAGGCATCCGGTTTCTTTCAACCCCCTTTGATCTTGACAGCATTGATTTGCTGAACAAACTTGGCCTGGAGATATTCAAAATTCCATCAGGTGAAATTACCAACTTGCCATACCTCAGGAAGATTGGAATGTTAAGAAAACAGATTCTTCTTTCAACGGGGATGGCTGATCTTGGCGAAATAGAAGATGCATTGAACATACTTGTGGAATCGGGAACGGTGATCAATAATATAACCGTTTTGCATTGTAATACTGAATACCCGGCACCATTTAAATATGCAAATCTGCGCGCCATAAAAACAATTGAAGCGGCATTTCCAGGCATTCAAGTAGGATATTCCGATCATACGCCGGGTATCGAAGCGGCTATTGCGGCAGTTGCACTTGGCGCACAGGTGATTGAAAAACACTTTACCCTTGATAAACATATGGAGGGCCCGGATCACCCGGCTTCTCTTGAGCCGTATGAATTGCAAGCTATGATTCAGGCTATTCGAAATATTGAATATGCACTTGGAGACGGAATTAAAAAGCCGTCACCTTCTGAACTTAAAAATAAAGAAGCTGCCAGAAAAAGCATCGTGGCATCAAGGAACATTCTGAAGGGTGAATTTTTTACAGAAGAAAATCTGACGGTGAAGCGACCGGGAAACGGTGTCAGTCCTATGCGTTGGGATGAAGTCATAGGACGCAAGTCTGATAGAGAGTATCATGCCGACGAACTGGTTGAATTGTGAGGGCGAAAAGGCAGAAGATGCGTAAAATATGCATTGTAACAGGCAGCAGGGCAGAATACGGTCTGCTGCGCGGATTGATGAAAGAAATTAATGCAGATACGGATTTGCGGCTCCAAATTATTTCAACCTGTATGCATCTGTCGCCGGAGTTTGGTCTCACATACCGCCAGATAGAAGAGGATGGTTTTTCAATCGACAAAAAGATAGAGATGCTTCTTTCATCGGATACGTCGGTGGGGGTTTCAAAGTCGATGGGTGTCGGTATGATCGGATTCGCAGATGCCTATGAAGAATTAAAGCCTGATCTTGTCATTCTGCTCGGAGACAGATTTGAAACTTTCTGTGCGTCGGCCGCGGCGTGCATTGCCCGTATTCCGTTGGCACACATACATGGCGGTGAAACTACTCAAGGCGCAGTGGATGAAGCGTTTCGCCATTCAATTACAAAGATGAGCCACCTGCATTTTACCGCCACAGCTGAATACAGAAGGCGCGTTATTCAATTGGGTGAGCATCCTGACACCGTGATAAATGTGGGGGGGTTAGGTGTCGACAATATAAAAAATTTGAAGCTTTTGGATCGTAATTCTTTTGAAAGGGCAATAGATTTCAAACTGGGAGAAAAAAATTTATTAGTTACCTATCACCCCGTTACTCTCGAAAAAAAGAAATCTGAAGATCAATTCAAACAGTTGCTTGAGGCACTGGATCAGCTCGAAGACACAAAACTGATTTTTACCAACCCCAATGCCGATACTGACGGGCGCATAATCATCAAAATGATCGCTGAGTATGTAAAAAAAAATAATAATGCGGTTGCCTTCGCAAATCTGGGCCAGCTTCGATATCTGTCGTCTTTGCAGTTTGTCGACGGTGTCATTGGAAATTCATCCAGTGGAATTCTTGAAGCACCGACATTCAAAATAGGTACGGTAAATGTAGGGGATCGTCAGAAGGGAAGGATTAAGGCCGAAAGTGTCATTGATTGTGACCCGAAGAAAGAAGCTATTCGTGCGGCAGTTGAGAAGCTCTATTCAATTCGATTTCAGTCATTGCTGAAAAACGTAAAAAATCCCTACGGGGAAGGTGGCGCCGCTTTGAAAATTAAAAAGCATGTAAAAGAGATCAACCTTGACAATATCCTGAAAAAAATTTTTTACGATGTAAGAGATGAAAGTGGCTTTTAAATTCCACATTGCCGGTATTCTGCAGATCTTGGAATCAACGCGATGAGCATTGACTGACATGAAAGCTCTGGTAATAGGGTATGGCTCTATCGGGTTACGCCATGCGAACATACTTGAAAAGCTAGGATGTCATGTGGCGGTCATGAGCCGCCGTATCATTGATTTTAATCCCTGTTTCAATGATATACCAACTGCTTTGCACTCATTTCATCCCGAATATGTTGTCGTGGCAAATCGAACCAGTGAGCACTTTGACACAATCAAAGCTTTGGCGGAATATGGTTTTAACGGATATCTTCTTGTCGAAAAACCTCTTTTTGAGACTCCCGCTGATTTGCCCGCCAATGATTTTTCTCTTTTTGCCGTTGCCTACAATCTTCGTTTCCACCCCGTGCTTGTGCGGCTGAAAAAATTTATGAGCAGCACATCGATAAAGCCGATCACTGCCGATATCTATGCAGGTTCTTACCTGCCTGAGTGGCGGCCCGGAAGGGACTACAGCAGAAGCTATTCAGCAAAAAAAAATGAGGGCGGAGGCGTATTGAGGGACCTCAGCCACGAACTGGATTACGTCTATTGGCTTTTTGGGCAATGGCTCCGCCTGACAGCAATGGGAGGGCATTTCAGTACCCTTGATATTGAAACAGAAGATGCCTGTTCCCTTCTAATGGAAACATTGCATTGCCCGCTTGTTTCCATTCACATGAATTATCTCGATCGAATTCCACGCAGGGAAATTATAATGAATAGCGATCGGCACACGGTGAAAGCCGATTTGATCAATAACACATTTTCAATAAATAATTCACCCGAAGTATTTGCCGTAAACCGGGATGACACGTATTGCAGGCAGCATCAATGCATTTTGGAAGGGCGCAGCAAAGAGCTTTGCACTGCCGAAGAAGCCCTGGAAACCGTCTATACGATCAAAGCTGCGGAAAAAGCGATATATATGAATTGCTGGGTAGAACGATGAATCGATTATGTACCGTGTGTGCGAGAGGAGGGTCCAAAGGAATAAAAAACAAGAATCTGCGTAATTTGAAAGGCAGGCCGTTAATTGCGTTCAGCATCGAACAGGCGCGCGAAAGCGGACTTTTTGATTTAATTGCGGTGAGCAGCGATTCGGATGAAATCCTTGATGTTGCAGGCAAATACGGCGCCGATCTGTTGATTGCACGCCCGCAGGAACTTGCGACGGACAATGCTGCCAAATTGCCCGCGATACGTCATTGCGTGACGCAAGCTGAAAGCTATTTTGGCAATTTATTTGATATCATAGTCGATTTGGATGCCACTTCCCCCTTACGCTTAATTGAGGATATACACGGTGCCGTTGATTTACTAGAGCGCACCGGCGCATCGAACATTATTACCGCTGCACCGGCACGGCGTTCGCCCTACTTCAATCTGGTAGAACTCGATAAGGATGAGGTCGTAAAACTTTCCAAACCGTTGGATAATCCTGTGGTTCGCCGCCAGGATTCGCCGCGATGTTTTGATATGAATGCATCGATTTATGTATGGAAGCGATCCGCCTTATTTGACTATCCTACGATTTTCAATGACAAGACAAGGCTTTTTGTCATGCCGGCAGAGCGTTCAGTTGATATAGATTCGGAGCTCGATTTTGACATTGTTGAACTCATACTGAGGAGACGAAACGCTCAATGAACCAGATCTCATACCGCGGCCTATTTGACTTATCGGGGAAAAAAGCTGTCGTTACGGGAGGGGCCGGTATTCTCGGCAGGCACTTCTGTGCAGGGCTCGCCGAATCAGGTGCCACAGTCGCCGTAGTTGATGTGCAGGAATCAGAGGCGTTAGAATTCGCAAAATCCTTGACTGACCGATACGGAGGCAGTCATATCGGAGTCGGATGTGACGTATCAAATCTGTCTTCGGTTACGACAATGCTGAAGGAAATTGTTGAAAAGTTCGGGGAAATTAACATCCTTCACAATAATGCGGCGGGGAAATCGGACGATTTAGATGCTTTTTTTGCTCCGTTCGAGCAATACAGTCTGGGTCAGTGGCGGCAAATAATGTCGGTAAATCTTGAGGGTATGTTTTTGGTTGCCCAGTCAGTGGGAAAACAGATGATCGCGCAGGGCAAAGGAGGCAGCATAATTCAGACCGCTTCAATTTATGGAGTAATGGCACCCGATCATCGAATATATGAAGGTTCTTTCTACCTTGGGAGAAAAATAAATACACCGGCGGTGTACACGGCATCGAAAGCGGCAGTAATCGGACTGACGAAATATCTGGCAACGTATTGGGCCGATAAGGGAATTCGAGTCAATACATTAACACCGGGCGGCACTGAAAGCGGGCAAAATGATGAATTCAAGCGTCTCTATTCAGCCCGTATCCCTATGAACAGAATGGCCCACGCATACGAAATGGTCGGGGCATTGCTATATCTGGCCTCTGATGCATCAAGTTACGTCACGGGGCAGAACATCATTGTGGATGGGGGCTTGAATACCTGGTGAAATTTTACCGGCAAATGTAAAATTCTCAAAAAACACTTCAGTAGCGCTCGATTTTATGCGCGCAATTGCAGCACAGATGCTCTATTGGACATGAAATTAGTTTAAAAGGACATATTAGTATTAGCACGATTTCAGAATCAGGAATACCGACATTATTTCTATGTGTTGTCAGAATGAAATGAGAAAAAACATACTTTCATAATATGAATATTCGTATAATTCCTCGCCTGGACATTAAAGGACCAAATCTTGTCAAAGGCATCTCTTTTGAAGGATTGCGAGTGCTTGGGAAACCCGAACGTTTTGCCCGCTACTATTATGAAAATGGCGCTGACGAACTGATTTATATGGACGCAGTTGCAAGTCTTTATGGTCGTAACAGCCTCTTAGAAATCATAGAAAAGACGGCTCGTGAAATTTTCATACCTTTGACAGTTGGAGGCGGTCTGCGCAGCTTGGATGATATTAGAGCTGTTCTTCGTGCCGGTGCCGATAAGATCTCTCTTAACACAGCCGTGATCGCCTATCCTGATTTAATCAAAGAGGCCTCACGTACGTTTGGTTCTTCGACAATCGTTGTATCTATCGAAGCAATCAGGAACACAGACGGCACATATGAAGCCTGCGTGAACTACGGTCGGGATCGAACGGATATTGATGTTTTTAAATGGGCGGTTCGGGCCGTTGAGTTGGGTGCAGGCGAGTTGATGATTACCTCAATCAACAGGGAAGGAACCGGAAATGGGTTTGATAAGGAACTTATCAGTCGAATTGCTGAACTTGTTTCAGTTCCGGTTATAGCCGGTGGTGGAGCTGGAAAGATAAGCGACATATACGACGTAATTATCCATGGAAAAGCGGAAGCTGTCGCATTAGCTTCAATTTTGCACTATAACCTTATTCGCACCAACGGCACAACCAGTGGTGATTATACAAAAGAAGGAAACATTGAGTTCCTGAAACAAGGCAAGGTATTTTCGAAAATTCAGGATGCCAGTATCGATCAAATCAAATCTTTTTTGTCAGACAGGGGCATTGCCTGCCGTAGTTTCCTGGAGAAGCCGATGTTTCACCAGACATGCAGTAAGGTAAAGAATGGCTGATCCTTCACCGCGGGTTGCAATTGTGGATTATGGATTGGGCAACCTTTTCAGCATCGCGCAGGCATGCACTATTGTCGGACTGAATTCAATCATAACAAGTTCCAAGAAGGACATTCTAGATGCAGAAGCTGTAATTTTACCAGGGGTTGGCGCCTTTGGTGATGCCATGTCGGCGTTGCAACGCCTGGATTTGGTGAGTGTCCTGCGTTTCATTTCTGAATCCTCCAAACCATTGGTTGGAATTTGTCTTGGAATGCAATTAATGATGACCGAGAGTTATGAATTTGGTCATCACAAAGGTCTTGGTATTATAGAAGGTCCGGTCGAGCGATTCGATGCACCGAAGGAAAAAGAACGCCTATTGAAAGTACCTCAGATAGGTTGGAATCAGATTTTCAAATCGGAAAATAATTCTCAGCAATGGTACGGTACGCTGCTTGATTCAATAGGAGACCTTTGAACAACAGACAATTTTCATTAAACCCGGTTTTATGCCCGATTTTTTAGAAATACCTATTCGAGACCGATCCG
>JALNXD010000068.1 GCA_023230565.1 Syntrophales bacterium | reverse complement strand
GGATGCTGTTCTTACCATCGCGAACAATCTGCGCATAGGCGTTTCCCCACAGAAGCAGGTGCATCATCATGGCTTCCCGGAAGGAAAAGCTCGTCATCTCCGGATTTGCCTGCCGGTACAGAATCTTATACAGCGGGTGATCCGTTGCGCGTTCTTTTCCGTCGCCCTTATCCGTCAGCTTATACAGATGCAGCGGCAGGCTTGCCACCGTCTCCGCCAGAAGTCGGACACAGGCATAGACCGTTGCGATCTGTAGTGCGGACTTCTCATCTACCCGCTCCCCGCTGAGTGTCTGCCCGAAAACAAAAATACCGCCCGAATCCCGGACGTTGTCTTCCACCTTTGGCAGCTCTGTATCAGGAGCATCTCTCGGCTTTGAAAAGCCGAACCATTCTCTCCAGCCCATTTCAGTCCTCCTCAAAATACCCAGAGCCCATGCTCCGGATCGTCATATACACTGCCCTGCTCCTCGTGACGAATGCAGCGATCCAACGCCATGATGGCAGCCACAATACCGTCGATCTTTTCAGGGCTTTTTGCCTTTGTTGGTTTGATATTCTCTGCCGGGTCTCTGTCCACTACCACATTCCCCGCCATCCAGCGCATGACCGGATTGCCACCGTGAATAATCTTCCCCTCCATCAGGAGCTTGTAGAATTCCTTCGTCGGCGGAGACATATCCTTGTAGCCTTGCCCAAAGGGTACGACGGTAAAGCCCATCCCTTCCAGATCCTGCACCATCTGAGTCGCTCCCCAGCGGTCAAATGCGATCTCACAGATGTGATACTGCTTGCCAAGGTCCTCGATGAACTTCTCGATGAATCCGTAATGGATCACATTCCCTTCCGTCGCGTTGATGTACCCTTGTTTGTGCCAGACATCATATGGAACTGAAGCCCGGCGTACCCGCAGCGGTATCGTGTCTTCTGGAATCCAGAAGAATGGAAGCATGATGTACTTCTCCGTCTGACTCCTCGGTGGGAACATCAGCACGAAAGCTGTGATATCGCCCGTACTGGAAAGGTCCAGTCCACCGTAGCAGTCTCGGCCTTTCAGCGCCTCCATATTGATAGGTTCATTGCCGAGGTCGTAAATATGCTCCGGAATGAACCGGGTCAGGCTCGACACCCACATGTTGAGCCTCAACTGCTTGAATACGTTCTCTTCCGCCGGATTATCCAGGGCATCGTGGAACATATCCCGCACGCGCTCGATCTGGATGGTTTGGCCAAGACTGGGATTCGCTTTGTACCAGTTTTTCTCGTCGGTCCAGTCATCATCGTCGGAGAGACCGTAGACAACAGGATAAAATGTGTGATCGATCTTCCGTCCGGCGAGGATATCCAGCGCTTTCATATGCAGCTCGTAGCAGATACTCTCCCGATCCGTTCCCGCCGTAGTAATCAAAAAATACAGCGGCTGTTCTCTGGCGTCACCGGAGCCCTTAGTCAGAACGTCATACAGTTGCCGGTTGGGCTGGGCATGAACCTCATCCAGCACAAGGCCGGATACATTCAATCCATGCTTGGTGCCAACCTCAGCAGAAAGCACCTGGTAAAAACCAGCGTTGCTGTAATTCACAATACGCTTGGTCGCCGCCATGATCTTGGAGCGTTTCAGAAGCGCAGGCGTCATATTTACCATCTGCTTGGCAACATCAAATACGATAGACGCCTGCTGCCGGTCCGCTGCCGCACCATAAACTTCTGCAGAGGGCTCATTGTCTGCATACAGGAGATACAGCGCCACAGCAGCGGCCAGTTCGCTCTTTCCGTTCTTCTTCCCGATCTCCACATACGCTGTACGGAACTGTCGCTTTCCGCGCTCATCCACAATCCCGAAGATGTCCCGGATGACCTGTTCTTGCCAGGGAAAAAGCCAGAAGCGTTTGCCTGCCCATTTGCCTTTGGTATGCTTGAGCATTTCGATAAACTTCACCGCCCGATCCGCTTTCTCAGGATCATAGTGCGATGTCGGCAGCATGAACCGGGTCGGCTTATAATCCTGCAGCTTCGGGATGCTCTTTGGTCTTGTCTCAGCCATCATCCACCTCCCAGCAGATCTTCCATCTCGTCAATGCCTTTCCCATTGTTTTCAGCACCGGCAATGATCCTGCTTCTGGAAGAGGGCGTCAGACCAAACTGCTCTGCGATCTTGTTCATGATCTTTAAGTAGGTCTGGGCAATCGACACCTGCGGGACCTGTTGCCAATAGCCGGAAGGCGTCTTCACGATGGTCCCGTGCTGGGAAATGAACTCCTCCGCTTCCTTCCATCTGGCATAAGCCTGGCAGTAAGAGGCAAAGGCCGCCTGGTCAACCTCGGTCAGCACACCGATCTGCTCCAGTTGTTTTGACAGCCTGCGCCATTCCTTCTTTGCTTCCGGTTCCAGCCACTTGGGGCATGGTGGCGCTTTCTTATCGGGCTTCGGTTCCGCATCGTTCAGCGGTCGCTTGCCGGGATTGCCTTCCATCTCTTTGATCGCGGTCGGCGTCGGTTTTCTTCCTCTGGTCGCCATGGGGCATTCCTCCTTCCTCGAAAAATGGCATAAAGAAAAGGCCTGCGGATTTGCTCCGTAGACCCTGTTATATCGTGATTGGTTGTTTACTCTGCTCTTAAAACATCCACTAGCCAGCTGGCTTCCGGATGCGCCTCTCCCGTTGCTTTCTCCACTCGGAGCTCGTCTTCCATGATGTAGTGGAGATGCTTGCCGATCTTGATGAACCGGGCGTCTTCGTAGCCCTGGATGTCGGTGCGGTAGACGCTGGCGCTGCGGCTTTCGTTATCGTAGCTCTTGCCATCCCAGCCCGCAAAGGTGAAGCGCACCTTCTCTCGTGTCCTGGTGAAATGCTTCTCAAAATCCTCGCGGCTAATCGCCGTGTTGTATTCGCGCAGGGTGAATTCGTTTCTCAGCTGGTAAATGTTCTTCATGGTGGTGTCCTCCTCGGTTTGTTCTGTGCCTTTCGGCATGTGTATATATCACTCTACTCGTCAGATATATCAAGTTATATCTGCGAGAAATCCGAGAAATTATCCACCAAAGATTCCGCCGAATCCGGCGCTTAGAACTGGTACATACACACAGTAGACAGAGGGAAAAGGCTGCGCTGGACCGCAGTCCTCGTCAGCCCCTTCCTTCTGCCTGCTCTGCTGTGTCAGTTTACCTTGAATCGGATGCCGGGGATCTGCTCCTCCGTCTCCTCACCCCAGCGATTATCCTTCTTGGTGATCGTGCAAAGGCCGAGCATCTCGCAGCCCTCAGCAGCAAAGCCGTGAAGGTTTGTCATGAGGCCGGTCGACTGATTCGTCAGCACAAAGGTTTCAATGCCTGCCCTCCGGAGGGTATCAATGAAGTCGTGGGTCTCTTCGCCTTCCCAGCAGAAATCGTCCATCTGGACCTCATCGCCGGTGCTGTAACGCCAGGCGCGGTAGGCTTTGCAGGCTCCCTGGCTGTAAGGGAACTTCATCTGCTCCTCTTCAGCATACCAGGCTTTCAGTTCCTCACTGTCCCAGCCGAGGGTATCAATGATCTCCTGCTTACGGGCTTTATGCGCTTCGTGCTTTTCTTCCCACTCGCGGCCAATCCGGGTCAGTTCATCAAAGTACGCGTTGCTCTTCATGCCCCCGTCCTCCTCACTGCGCCATGGCCCAGGCGATCGCATGGCCGCCGTCCTCGAAGGTCTCGTTGCTCATTGCGATCAGGTTCAGGCGGCATTCAATGTAGCTGTAGCCGGTCTCTTCCTCATCCTCAATGAACTCGTTAACCCCCGCAATGAACCCTCTCCAGGCGTGGTCGGTAACCAGAACCTTGTCGCCCATCTTCAGGACCGCGCCTTCCCCGGCGCAAACCTTCATGCTCAGGTTTTCCATCGTGCTGGTGTTCGGCAGCCGGTAGCAGCAGGCGGTGTTCTCGGTGTATTCTTCGGTGCGCTTGATGTTCTCGCTGTTCTTCATGGTCTTTGCCCTCCGTCGTTCTTTGTTCTGTGCCTTTCGGCATGTGTATATATCACTCTACTCGGGCTAAATAGCAAGTTATTTATCGCAGGATTCGCACCATATTATGCACAAATATCAGCTTGGAAAATGAAGCAGTTTTGCCCATAGAAAAACCCCGCCGCACGGGCGAGGTCAATCGGTTTTATTTCAGGAGATCTGCCAGATACAGCTCGTCTTTCCTGTGGGAGCCCTTGATCCGTTTGTATTCCCGGATCGCTGCAATCAGCTTATTACAATCGCCGCCATAGTAGTTCTCAAAGAACTGTGTACTGTTGTCATACCGTGTCCTGTTGTATACGATATGGGCCTTGGCGAATGCCTTCGGGTCTGTTTCGGATTTCACTTTTTCGTATTCCTTGACAAGCCCCTCAGAGATGATCAGGAGCATTTCCAGCTCCGGCATCGTGCAGTATTTCTCAACGCCTGTGATCTTCTCTTTGTAATCGGCAGGAATCGTCAGCTTGTCCGTCTGTTTGTCACCTACGCGCATGACCAGCACATCATTCCCCGGATACAGGTTGAGCGCCGTGCGCACCTGGGCGCTTGACTTGATCTGCCTTGCATGATAAGCCGTCAATCCCAGAAGATCGTCCTCCGTGAAAATCAGAGCATCATTTTCAAGAAGGATGTTCATGACCTTCAGCTCATTCGGCCCTTCACACATGATCAGGCGTTTCACTTCTTCAGCACCTTCTTCAGCGCCATGAGGTCGTCGTAATTCACAGCTGTCCGGAAAGCGTTGTTGTAATACTGCTTGCTCTTGAGCAGCACCGGTCGGATGTGATAGGCCTCGTACATGTTGGCGAGATGGATGTGGCTGTTGGCGTTACATACCCAGATGTTATCCTGCCGTCCCATCTGATCAAGAACCTCGCAATAATGCGTGGTAAAAACAAGCGTAGCGTTTTTTCGGTTCACACCCTTGTCTTTATACAGACTGATCATGTTCTCCACAAGCGTCTTATGGAAATGATTCTCCACCTCGTCGATTAGCAGGTCGAAGCCCTCTTTAAGCGACGCTACCATCAGCGTGTAGAGCAGGATACCCTTGGTTGTGCCACTGGAGAGGAAATACACCAACTGGGTATCCGACATGACCAGCTCCTCATGCTCCGTAACGACACGGTAGTTGTGGTCATCAAGCCGCGTCAGTTCCTTGATGTTCTCATCAAAGATACGGATGATCTTTGCAAGCACATCCATGCTGATATCGTAATTCTTGAGCGCCCTGAAAAGAAGCTGGTAGGTATCCGCGCCTCCGCTGTAGCTGTCAAAGAACACCGCTCTGGTCTGCTTCTTTTTCAGGATAAAGAAGATGTTGGACGTGTCCTCCGGAAGATCTCCGAGATCTGTCAGCTCCTCATAGTCCTGATCATCATAGATCCCGTTCACGTTCGTTTTATAGTATACTTTCCGGTAAATATGCTCATTCCGGAACACAGCCTGGTTGCCCATGGTCTTCCCAGAAGCAAGCTCCGTCACATAACGGTAAAGGAATCCGTCATGGTAAAAGGTAATCTCCAGCAGAACATCGTCATAGCTGTAGTGCTTATCCTCCAGTCGGAAATCCCCGAGAATGGAATACGCACAGTCCAGAAGCTCTATAGCGGTCGTCTTACCAGATGCATTTTTTCCGATGAACGCAGTCGTATTAAACGCATACAGCTCCGGCGCGACCTCCTGAAGCTCATACTCCTTATCCTCTGTAGATTTCCTTGCCTTTGGGGTAAGGTCAATGATAAAGTCATCAGCGCAGTTTTTGAAATGGCTGGCTTTCACTCTAAGCAGTTTCATCGCCACACCTCCTATCTGAGATGGCTCTATCTTACCATATCAAGCGTTTTTAATCAAGTTTTTTGTCTGAATTTATTTTGAACAATTTTTGTGTTAAATATTCACTCTAAACCACACACCACTCTGTAACGTTTATAGTCACATTCGAGCAAACGACTAAAAGAGGCCCGAAGGCCCCTCGTAGTGGCTCATGCTGCCTCATCAGGCCAGGCACGCGCAAATGCTCTGCGGGCTGCCAGAGTCGACGTGACCATCTTTCCAGATGGCCAGCCAGAACTCGCCATCGATGTCCGGAAGGACCAGGTCATAGGTAGCTGCGTTGTACCCGCCGCTGTGGCAAGCTTCCACCGCTCTGCGATAGAAGTCCTCGGTCAGCAGGATCAGGCTGCCGTCGTCCGGGTTGCGGAGCTGTGCGCCGTGGGCTGCAAGGGTGCGGATGTGGTGGGCTGCTGCGCGGTTGATTGGATGTGTCATGGTGGAGGCCTCCTTAATCCAGCGCCGCTTCAAAGCGTGCGCGTTCTTCCTGAGTGTAGAGTTCTGTCCAAGGATGGGTGTTTCCATCGTTGTCTTCCCAGGTTCTGGAGAAGATATAAATGATCCGCTCCTTTTCGTCGTACATCCTCGTGTCGATCCTCACGCTGGCCGGGTGGAAGTTGAGGCTGGTGTAGAGCTCGTCCAGCGCGTGCTTGTATTCGAAACTCGCGTCCGTCCGGATCGTCAGGGTCGTGCCGTAGCCCAAGGTGAATCCCTTCAGGCTCCGCTTGATGTAGTTGAACTCGTTTCTCTCTTCGCGCTTCATGATGGCGTCCTCCTTGGAAGGTGTTCTGTGCCTTTCGGCATGTGTATATATCACTCTGGTACGAAGAAATAGCAAGTCAATTCTGCGGATATTTCGGGCATAAACTGCACAAATATCTTGGCTCCACCATTGTACACATAGACAGAGAAAAGCACCGTTTCCGATGCCATTCTCCGAGCAGTCAAGCGTTTACAGCAAGCCGTCTGCTGCGAGATCGTCGCAGGTCTCTTCCAGCACCTGCTCCAGTTCCTCCCAGGAATCCACAACCCAACGAGGGAATCCCAGCGGCGCTTCATGGCTTCCATCGCCATGGGCTGTCAGGTACAGGCCTTCGTCCGTCACCACCAAACGTCCCTTGTATTCATAGGCAAACGCAGTGCCGTCGAAGTAGTCCCAGCAAGCCTGCGCCTTGGGAGACAAGCCGGTCGGAAGCGTCAGCTCAATGGCTGTATGCTCTGCCACACGATCGTTCATATCCACAGGCTTCTCCCCACAGAAGGTGATGCGATTATCCGCTCTCAAGAATTTCAGCCCTTCCATGCGCCGCCTCCGTTCTGCGGGATCGTGATCGCCGCCCATTGCATCAGCGGAAACCGCTCCATAATCCCAGCGTCCTCCAATGCTTCCTTCATCCCATCTTCATCACAAATGGTAATGCTGGCCCGTCGGCTCAGCGCATGCCGCGTCGTTGGTCCGTCCATGAGTTTCCCGCAGCGAGGGCACTTGGCGTTTTCCTTCGATTGGTGTCTGCCATACCACTCCAGGGTAATCTTTGCTTCTTCTTCGGTTGCGATCTTATGGCAGCGGTCCTCACCGTAAGCGACTGAAAGACTACCGGCGTTATCCCAGGCGGGCATGATCGAGGCGATATCGTCCACTCCGATCACGGTTCCCTGCGTTCCGACAGGAGGCGCTTGCGCATCCTCCATTTGGTCGAGGACAATGCGGCAACCGGCAGGGTACGTCCTCCGCACCCGTTCCACCGTCTGTCTGTCAGGAAAGTGCTTCATCATTGTCTTCGCCCTCCTCACTCTGGGATTCCACCGGGGCTGTCTGCATATAGGCCGCTTTCGCCGCTCTCAGCTCATCGCGTTTTGCCTTCTGACTGGTCTTCCACTTTTCTTCCTCTGTCTTGGTGCGGAAGGCTGCGTTGCCAGAAAGGTTTTCCATAAGCACCTTCCGAGCGGTCTTGTACTCGTCGCTGTTCATGCCAAGGCGCAGGAGCCAGATCCGAAAGGCGTATTTTTCATTCTCGTCGTTGACCTCTTTCGCCTGGATCCGCTTCATCTCGATGGCGTGCTTGTTCATGAGGCTGGCCAGTTGCATGAAGCTTTGACTCTTATCCGGATCCTCCGTCATAGGAAAGCCCGTGAAGTTAATCTTACCGTCATTAAAGCTCAGGCCGGTCAAACCGCCGTGATCCTTGATCGTGGCAATGAGCTCTTCCATTCTTATGATGCCGCCCTCATCCAGCAGGGTGACCAACGCCTTATCCGCCCCAAAGGAGCCGCCGGTTGCTTTGGAAAGCAGCGGTCCCCGGCTGTAGATCATGTTGATAAGCCTGCGAATGGACTCCGAAGTGTGCCGCGCCATGGGCAAGCTGATCGTCAGGTGGTCCTGTGCATCGGCTGCTTCTGTATGCCTGACTTCAGCGCCTTCTTTGACGTCGTCCTCTGCGTTTTCTTCGCTGCTGTCTTCTGCCGCGTCGGTTCCTGGCTCTGTGTTTTCCTGCATGGCGTCCCCAGCCTGCTCCAGGTTTCCGATCACCAGCCCCTCATCCAAAAGGGTCTGCAGGATCATCGGATCGGCATCATCCGCAGCTACGAGCTCGCCGTTCTTCTCGACTGTGTAAGGTCCGCACTCATAAGCGCATCGGGGAACGTAGGTGTAACGGAGTTTTTCTCCGGTGAGTTCTCCCAGCCGGTTAACCAGGGTCTTTTTGTCCTTCGTGTTCAGGTAAAATCGTGTCATGCTGTGCCTTCCTTTCCGGGGCTCTGCCCTTGTGTGATCTGTGTTTCCCGCTTCTCTTGCGGTATGGTATACATCACTCTAAAGCCCCGAAAAGTAAAGTCAATTCTGTGCGAATTATCCGAGAAAAAGCAGATTCTACATAGTACACAATTACCACCCTTGTCACTTGGTGTGTTTACGGGCGGCCTGTTCCTTCTTCTCTTCCTGCCATCGTCGGATATACTCGATCTGGTCCAGGTCATCCAGTTCCTGATGGTCTTCTTCCCCGGCACCGATGATGGCGGCTATACCCGCTATAACAGCGAACACAAGACCGATGATGATAAGCGCTGCAATTATCGCCGTCACATGGTTCATGGCATCTCCCTTCTAAACTGGAGGATCAGGCCTCCCAGTCTGTCTTGCTCCGGGGATGGCTACAAGGTCTGCTCTCCGGGCAGTTAGCAGTTACGCAGCCAGGACCAGCTGAATCAAAGAGGATCGGCGCTTCCCTTTTGCATATTTTCAGCATCTCGTCCGCGAGCTTTCGGATCTCCCATTGAGCCCGGTTGCAGCACCGCAAGCTAAAGAAGTGTCTCAGTTCCCGCGCATTCATGGTCATGATCAGATTGGTGGTAGTCGCCTGAGGCGTCACATATCTGGCATCCTCCGCCGGGATGCCCGCCTTCACCATGCGCTGATAGAGGTTCATCACATAGTGCATCGTACTCTCCGCTTCTGCAGCAAAGGTCGAATTGCGGATACTATCAGGAATCACCAGCTCCGGGTTTTCCAGTTTCACATAGCGCTGTGACTGGACCGAGAAGCTGGCAAGTCTGTGCCGGGTCAGCTGCGCCAGCGTCACCCGGCTGATGCCCTCAACACGGAAGGTAAAGACCGCATGCTCCAGCACGGATTCGTGACCGGATGCCAGAGAATGCTGCAGCGATCGGTATCCGTTTTCTGACGCGGTACATACAGCAGCCGCATCGCAGCAAACACCGGAGGCGGAAGGTGTATACGCTATCAGCTCAACCTTCACGCTTCTACCTCCTGCGGTTCAAAACTGGCAACCTCATCGAAGCGCAGCTTCTGGCCATCCCGGATAACAAACACATCGTCGTATTTGCCTCCGTTTTCCTGAATCGCCCGCTTTACGATCACATCGACAAACTTGGGATCCAGCTCAATACCACGGCAGACGCGATCCGTCTGCATACAGGCGATCAGCGTAGATCCTGAGCCAAGGAACGGATCCAGCACAATGCCATTGGTCATGGTACTGTTTTTGATCGGATAGCTCATGAGCGTTACCGGCTTCATCGTCGGATGATCCTTGGAGGACCGTGGTTTATCGTACTCCCACACGGTCGTCTGCTTCCTGTCGGAATACCACTGATGCTTGCCCTTCTGCTTCCAGCCGAACAGACACGGCTCGTGAATCCACTGGTAAGGACTGCGGCCCAGCACCAGACTGTTCTTCTTCCAGATACAACACCCGGAAAGATAGAACCCGGCGTCTTTGAAGGCCTTACGGAAGTTCAGCCCCTCTGTGTCCGCATGCCACACGTAGATGCTGCCATCGTCAGCCAGGTTGGCATGCATACAGCGATAGGCAGAAAGCAGGAAGTTATAGAATTCCTGGTCTCCCATGTTGTCATTCATGATCTTTCCTGCCGTCTCTTCCACGTCCACGTTATAGGGCGGGTCCGTCAGTACGAGATTGGCCAGATCACCGTCCATCAGACGGGTATAGATTTCCTCACCGGTACTGTCCCCACAGATAACCCGGTGCTTTCCGATCAGCCACAGGTCGCCAAGCTGGCTAAACACCGGCTGCTGCAGTTCGGAGTCCACATCGAAGTCATCTTCATGAACCTGCTTGTCGTGGAGTTTATTGAACAGGGTATTGATCTCAGGCGGATCAAAGCCGGTCTTGCCCAGATCAAAGTTGCTGTTCTGGATGTCCTCCAAAAGCTCCGCAAGCATCGTGTCATCCCAGGCACCGGTGATCTTGTTGAGCGCGATGTTCAGCGCCTTCTCCCGGACCTTATCGATATCTACCACGGCACAGGGCACTTCGGTATAGCCAAGATCCATCGCCACTGTCAGACGCTGATGCCCGCCGATAATCGTCATGTCACTGTTGACGACCAGCGGATCGGCAAAGCCAAACTCCTCAATCGACGCTTTGATCTTTTCGTACTCCTTATCGCCCGCTTTCAGTTTTTTGCGGGGATTGTACTCCGCCGGTTTGAGTACGGATACCGGCAGGACCTTTAATTCAGCAGTCTTCTGCATCGTTCCCTCCATCTGTATTATCAGCTGTAGAAGCGCATAACCTCGCACAGCGGAATAAAGAAAGAGCCGAGCTTAAAGCCCAGCTCCGTTTCCCCGGTCATCTCCATATACTCCTCAATCATGTCGCACCAGCACGGGTCCTTTCCGTTGATGCTTGCCAGTATTTTATCCTCGCCATAATCAATGGCGTGTACCAGGACAGCGCCGGTGTTGCACAGGGGATACACACCGATAACAGTCTTGAGGTCAATCATCGCTTTTTCCATTGTCGTTCTCCCTCAAATCGATGATCCGCTGATTCCTGCTTCCTCGAAAGGCAAGCGAGATGTCCTTTTCCGCTTCGATGAACGGACCGTCCACAAGCACATCCACATAGGAAAGAAGCAAAGAACCGGTAACATCTTCAATACAGTATCCGGTGTACAGCCAGATATCCTTCTCCGGCAGTTCCTCCTTCACGTGTCGCAGAAACGGCAGGAGGGCTTCCTGGTTTTCCGGCTCCATCGGATCGCCGCCGAGTATGGAAAGGCCCTGAATCCACGAGGGACGCAGGGCCATGATCAATTCTTCTTCTGTTTGTTTGGTGAACGGTTCCCCATAATCAAAATCCCAGGTCTCCGGGTTAAAGCATCCGGGACAGTGGTTCCGGCATCCGGATACGAATAGTGATACCCGCACGCCTGGCCCGTTGGCGATGTCCGCCTTCTTGATCGCTGCATAGTTCATAGCATTAACCGTAATTCCCTAGCGGTTATTCTATCCACAACCTATTTGATAGGGATCCTGACAGGGCAATTGATCTTAAAGAGTTTGTAACAGTCATTGGCTTTTTTGAACGCT
>JALNXD010000067.1 GCA_023230565.1 Syntrophales bacterium | reverse complement strand
TGCGTGTGGCGACGGACGCAGTTCAGATACATGGAGGGTACGGGTATACAAAAGAATACATGGTAGAAAAACTTATGCGAGATGCAAAGTTGACCCAGATTTACGAAGGAACCAATCAGGTCAATCGTATTGTCGCAGGAGGCGCCTTGATGCGCTGATCTATTTGATAATTTATCCCAGCCCCTGCGGAAGCTCTTGAAATCCGTACAATCCGCAGGGGATCTGTGATACTCAATATTTTTATGATTTATTTATAATTTGAATTTCTGATAAGCAACCCGGTCGGAGAAACATGAAGTTCAAATGAACCGCCTTTGCGGGCTGAAATGAATGTGGCCGATCCATATTCCGCATCAACGAGCGGTTCAAAAAGAGAGTACCTCCTCCGCAAATCGAACATATCGAAGATCTTTTCTTCAGAAAGCTTGTATACTGTCCTTTCTTTCATTTTTTCATCTTTAATATCAGTATATCGTCCCGCAATCCGGTCGAGTTCATAGGCCGTATGTAAACCAAAAAAGTTGGCGACGGGCTTCCATTTTAATATATGTGCATCTATATAAAGTTCTTCGCCTGCCAATTCGTATACTTCTATTCTGCCATCAAAAAAACGAACATGTGCAATGAATCGCTCGCCCTGGAGGGGTTCAGTTTTGACTTCAGCCGCAAGTTCTTCATACGTGAGAGCTCTATAACCCTGTATAGCCGCTGTGGTTACTTGAAAAAGAAGTCCGAGCAGTAAAAAAACGATTGCAAGAAGCAATGAAGCAGTTCCCCCTATGAAATGCCTTCTTTTTACTGAAAGAATACCTGCGATCAGGAATAAAAGACAGAGGATAGACGATAGAAAAAAAGCGATCATGATCGGTTGCGGCATAAAACCCCCGTTTCTGCTATTCCGGCATCCGATTTTTTGCAGACGATTTTAAATGCACTCCCGCATGCCTTGCGGACTTTGAAGTAAGTGATGCAAAACATCACTTACTCTCCATTTCAGTGCCGGCGCTGCCGGAATAATGAGCTTTTAAAAAAGTCTTGTCGATGATGCGCTATCATACATTTGATGCAGTCAATGCCTCGTAATGATCTTTGACCTTTGCAATATAATTTCTCGTTTCTTCCGGCATTTTTGCGGCATTCCTTTTTACATTTCCCATTCCCCAGTTATAGGCAGCAAGAACCAGATCTATATTGCCGTTGTATGTATCAAACAGCAGTTTGAGATATCCTGCGCCCCCCCATTACGTTCTCCCTGGCATCATAAGGATTTTTGACTCCCATTTCACGGGCGGTTTCAGGCATCAGCTGCATCAGCCCCATGGCCCCTTTCGATGAAGTGCTTTTAGTGTGAAAGTCGCTTTCAACTTTGATAACTGCCTTTATAAGATTACTATCGATATGATATTTTTTTGAAGCATCCCGGATGATATCTTCCAGATAATCACTTTCATCAAATGATCCGGTATTTTGATATGCAGATAGTATTTCATCTCCTTGCTTCTGCGGGATCTCCGAATCAATCTCCAGAGTACCGGCAGACAGGGGCACACTTCCTCCTGCTTTTCTTGCAAGATATTCTATATGCTCGTTAATTTGCACCTTCAGCAAATCTATTATCTGCAGTGCCGATAAATGCTGATTCTTAGCCTTTTCTTCCGGCTTTCGCCCAAGCGATTTTTCCAATTCTCTTTTGAAATGATCATGCGACACATCTGCTTTTTTTATTTTCCTCTGAATAGATCCATCGGAACTGCCGGCTTTTGTTTCATGTATCTGCGTAATTTCTTTTCTCAGAATTTTCATGCTTATGTCTCTTTATTTTCACCCGGCACTTTAATGCCGTCGACAGTTAGTACATCAGCACAATCTTTTTTTTCCTTTTGCCGTCGTGTACTGTCGACCGGCTTGGCCAAAAATACAAAAGGGACGGCAAAAACACCGAAGATGAATCCCATAACCATCCAGAATATTTTATTGACGCCTCTTTTTTCCGCGATGAAATAAAGGAGTATACCGAAAAAGGCTGACAATATTATTCCCAAACTGTACATGTTCGAATATCAATCCTTACGCTGGTCATTTCTTGTTCATTCGTAGTATGTATCCGCGCTGCACACTACAGTTAAGTGCGCACGCTGCTTCTTATTTTCTTCGTGTATTGTCTGCAAGCATCCATTCTACAAGCTCTTTATCGAATATATCCATCGCATGTTCCGCTTCTTCCCGCCGCATAAACCGCTTAGTCGCCGCATACGCAGGCCCATCGAGCTTGCAGAGGTTTTCAGCCTCTTTTTCCGCATATGCAAGGACATCATTTCCTTTATTGACGAGATTGTCGACAATTCCCCTTTCATATGCTTCTTCTGGCGTAAAGGCTCGCGAATGCAAAAGCACTTCCTTCCAGTATCGGGGAGGGATTGATGAACGGCAGATTATCGAAATCCAGGTCGGTATCGCCATTTTGTTTGCAACTTCATTTATTTGAATCTTATACGGGCCGTCAAGAACAATGAAACGATCACAGGCAAAAGATAAAATAGCGCCCCCGGCAATCGCATGTCCTTCATATGCCGCAATAGTCGGAATCGGGAAAAGATATACTTTCAGCATTGTCTCAGCGAACGTCCTCTGAAAAATAAGCTGCTCCACGTGTGATAAAGTCGGTAAAAGCTTTAGATCAAGGCCGGCGGAAAACACACCTTTACGCCCCGTTAAAATGAGCACCTGTGCATTATCTGAAAGAGTCCGGTCAAGGCAATCGTTTAATTCCTCAAAAAAACCCCAGTTCATCACATTCATCTTTCCATCATCCAGCATTATCCTCGCAATACCGCCACTCAACGAATAGTTCATTTTACTCATATCCTTATTCCAGCCCTTCCGCAGTTATAATCGATTTCGTTATCATCCTGGCAAATAAAAGAATATCGAATTGGTAATTTATTTAAAAGCTCCAAGCTGACATTCGGAGATTTTTATTGCCAGAGCTTCACACACTGATGATACAGTCATTTTCGAACAATTGAATCTTTTTGCAATATTCCATGAGTCTTCACATCGTAAACGTCCACCGGCAAGACTTTCTTTTATCGCTCCGGCCATTTCTTCATCTATCACAGATGCGGCCTTAACAATCCTTTTTTCTGGTTCGTAGCCAAAAAGTCCAAGCTGGCACTTTTCTATCTTGATTTCGAGTGTATCAGCTGCAATCCCGACTTCGCGAGGTGTTGTCTTCAAGGTCCTCACGACAGTAAATGCCTTTGCGCAGCTTATTTTCTGATCATGTGCAGCCAGCCGTACCGCCTCCAGCACCTCTTTTTTTACGTCAGAATCCGGATGTTTGGCCGCATAATGGCCAGCATCTTCATGTGTCATACTCAAAGCCCCTATATTTTATTTGACAGACATGCGATTTTGTTTTTTTCATCATTCCATTCTTGTCACGGAATCTGCTTTTGATTCATATGGATCCCGCCTTCACCTTGAAAATAATTACCTTATATCAGGTAAGCGGCATGAACGCTAATGCCTTCTCCATTTACGGCATGAGAAGCTTTTTCCAAAACCTCAATATTTCATATAATGGAAAGGTTCTATCGAAGCGAGAGCCGACGCGTCAAGCGTCTCGAATTTTGAGGCTTTAAGAACGTGCTGCGTCTTATCTATCTGATCGACCTCAATGACGAAAACCGCTTTTTCCCAGCTTTCAAGTACAAATCCGTAAGCATTTTCTATATTAATATCCTGACCTGCTAAAAGCTGTATCAGTTTATCGAGCCCCCCCGGTTTATCGGGAATCACTACAGCGATCACCGGCTTGAGGCTCACCGTTAATCCGGCATCGCCAAGCGCCTTCCTGGCGGCTTCGGGATCATCCGCCAGAATATTTATCACACCGAATGCGTCTGAACTCGCAATAGTAATTGCCCTGATGTTTATTTTCTCACGCGCCAGAACCGATGTTACTTTGGCAAGTCTGCCCGGCTTATTTTCCGCAAAGATCGAAAGCTGGTATGCAATCATATCCTCAATCCTTTCTGTTGTCGATAACGCGAACAGCTTTACCTTCGCTTTTTGGAAGGCTGCTGGGTTCAACGAGCTCAACTTTGGGCGTGATCAGGATATCACTTTTCAGCTCTTCCGTAATTTTTCGCCTTAAATTTTCAAGCTGCTTCAGGTCGCCTGAAAAAAACTCCTTTTGCACTTCCACTTTAACGATCATATGATCATTATACCCTTCCCTTTCGAGAATGATCAGAAAATTCATTCCCACACCGGGGATGCCCATCAATTTCTTTTCCACCTGGACCGGGAAAATGTTCACACCTTTGATGATCAGCATATCATCCGTCCTGCCGGTGATTCTCTCAATTCTGCGGTGCGTCCTCCCGCATTCACATGTTCCGTTAATGATACATGTCAGATCTTTTGTCCTGTAGCGCAGAATCGGCATTCCCTGTCTCCGGAGAGTCGTAAGCACCAGTTCCCCTTCTTCACCTTCAGCAACCGGTTCGAGCGTCCGGGGATCAACCAGTTCAACCAGGAAATTATCCTCCCAAATATGCATTCCCTGCTGGAAAGGACATTCGAACGCTACTCCTGGTCCGTTCATTTCGGAGAGTCCGTAGGAATTATACGCCTTGAGACCATAAAATTCTTCCACTTTGATGCGTGTTTTTTCGGAATGAGGCTCAGCTCCCAGAAAAGCGATACTCAATTTCGTGTCCCGTCTCGGATCCACCCCCGCTTCTTCGAATACCTCGGACAGGTGGAGCGCATAGCTGGGAATGATATGAATTACGGTTGTTTCAAAATCCCTCATAAGCTGAATCTGGCGCTTACTGTTTCCGGCACCTGCAGGGATTATCAGAGCACCTATCTTTTCCGCGCCATAATGAAATCCGAGGCCTCCCGTAAAAAGACCGTACGTCATCATGTTCTGAAATACGTCGCTTTTTCTCATTCCAGTCATATACATTGATCTTGCGACCATATCGGTCCACGCCTCCAAATCGCCCCGGGTATGGAATATAACCGTGGCGCGGCCGGTCGTTCCCGATGAAGAATGCATTCTCACCAGATCATCTTTCTGAACACTCAAGAAGCCATAAGGCCAGTACTCTCTTAAATCGTCTTTTGTAGTAAATGGAATTTTGTTTATATCTTCGAGCGATCTGATTGAATCCGGGTCAAAGTCAATTTTTCGGAAACGCTCTTTATAAAAAACGGATAATGAGGCTTTTTTTACTGATGCTTTCAGATCCTGAAGCTGCCTTTTTTCCAACTCATTGCGATCTATTTTTTCTACGTCTTCATCCCAGTACATATTCAGACATCCTCCCTTTGTCAGAACCGGCCGACTTTCATTGAATAAATTTTGTACAATCGTCAGTAATATTTATCAAGATAAAACTTCGGAATAATCGAAATGCGATCACAGCTAAAACAGACATGGCTTTTTTCGAGTTGCCTCAAAACGTTTTGCGTACTATTGATGTGTGATTCCCTTGTTCATTCTTCCACCATTGCCCTTTCTTTGCTAGACTTGATGGAAATTGGAGGATGAAAAGACAATGCCATTTACGACAAAAAAATCTACGATTCTCGTTACCTGCTCGAGGGGGATTTCTTCCTGTCTGGAAAAAGAGATTCTTGGCCTCGGATTTCCTCTCACAGCTTCGTATGACTACGGTGTGGAAACTGAAGGAACGCTCGCGGATTCAATGCTCCTCAATCTTTGGATCAGAACCGGGCAGCGAGTATATTATCTTATAAAAAGCTTTAATGTCCGGGGCATCCAGGATCTCTACCGGGGAGTATACAGCATACCCTGGGAAGACTATATAGATGAATCCGGCTATGTGTCTGTCCATTCCGTAACGAATACCCCCTTCATCGCAAACTCGCAATTTGCCAATCTCAAGTGCAAGGATGCTCTCGTAGACCGGTTCTACTCCAAAATGAAAAAGCGCCCCGATTCAGGCCCTCTGAGACGCAGGACTGTACTTTTTCTTTATTGTGACAAAACCCGGTGCAGCCTTTATTTCGATACCTCCGGTGAATCTCTGTCGCGGCGCGGGTATAGAATATATCATGCAGAAGCTCCGTTGCAGGAAGCACTTGCGGCTGCATTGATTTACGAATCCAGGTGGAACCCGGGTCTGCACTTCATAAACCCTATGTGTGGAAGCGGAACCTTGGCAATAGAGGCAGCTCTTATGCAAATGGGAAAGGCACCGGGTCTATTTAAAAGTAATTTCGGTTTCATGCACATAAAAGGGTATGAAAAGAACAGCTTCAATGAGCTTCGCAACTTCGCACGTGCACGTATCGCAACAAACCCCTCTCAACACCGTATCATTGCGACGGACATCAATAAGGCAGCTCTTGAATCGGCAAAAAGACATGCTGAACGCGCTGCTGTCGGAGACCGGATCGAATTTACTCTTTGTGATTTTAGAGATACACCCATTCCTCCAGATCAGGGAATTATTATGATGAATCCTGAGTATGGTAAACGGCTCGGGCATAAGAATGCACTTTTTCATACCTATCATGAAATAGGAAACTTTCTTAAAAAACGAGGCACTGGATATCGGGCTTTTATTTTTACGGGAACCCCTGAACTTGCAAAAAATATAGGCTTGAAACCTGTCAGGAAAACCGTTTTCTATAATGGCCCTATCGAATGCAGACTTATTGAATATGATCTATATAAAGGAAGCAAAAGAATTATCAAAAAGTAGAATGTACAGAAGCTTTTTGCTTGCAACTTCCGTTTCCAGTACATACACTCAAGTGTATTGTTCCTTTAAAAAACCGAAATATCCGAAGCTTTTTGCGGATTCCTCGGTTTCAACTACTTCCGTTTAAAAGGGATACCTGCGTCATGGACGAAAATGACTGGAAAAATAAAATAGTAGACACGAAAAAGATAATAGAAAAGATACATCCCGGCATGAAGATTTTCCTTGGCACGGGCGCCGCTGAACCGCGTACATTGATAAAGGCCATAGTAAGCTCGGAGGAAAGAAATTTAAGAGACCTTGAATTCATACAATTGTTAAGCCTGGGGGATGCGATACCTCCTGATGAAAAACAGGCCCAGAAATATCGTCTTAAAACCTTTTTTTCTGGATATGTCGCAAGCGATGCAATACAGGAGGGGCGTGTAGATTTAATTCCGAGCACACAATCCCGCACACCCTTTCTTATCTCGTCGGGTATTATTGATATTGATGCGGCATTCGTACAAATAACCCCGCCGGACGAAAGAGGTTTTTGCAGCCTGGGCGTTGCTATTGATGCAGCCCGGCATGCCATGGAGAGGGCGCAACTTGTGGTGGGCGAAATCAATGATGAAATACCTTATACAATGGGTGATACGTTCGCCCATATAAACGATTTTCACTATCTTGTGAATTCGACATACCCCCCCCACTATTTCCCGCGCTGGACCGTTGCGGACGTATTTGAAAAACTGGCCCGTAATGTCGCCTCAATGGTCGAAGACGGCAGCTGTATCGCTTTTACATTCGGACCTCTTTTCGAAGCACTCGTGGGACCTCTTTCAAGAAAGAAGGATTTGAGTGTCCATTCGGTAATAATGACCGATGCGCTTATGGAACTTATTAAAAGCGGCGCCGTAACGAACAAGAAAAAACGTTTTTTCAGAAACAAAAGCGTCACCTGCTATGCCCAGGGTACACGGGAACTGTATCAATGGCTTGACCGGAATCCGCTCATTGAATTCCAGGCAATTAATATAGTGGTGAATCCCGCGATACTGGCGGAAAATGAAAAGTACATAAAAATTCTTCCGGCTCGCAAAGTTGATCTGCATGGAATAGTCGCGCTCCAGGTGGGAAGAAGCAATGTGACGCTCGATCCGGGCGAAGTTCATGAAGTCTTTTATGGAGCCGAACTTTCTCCGGGAGGAAGAACCATTTTTGCACTGCCGAGCAGAAATCGCGAGGGCGAATCAAACATAATCTTGTCGGCCCTTGATCAGCCAAATCAGTTTACAAACAGCGAATCCCTTGATTTGATAGTGACGGAATTCGGAATAGCATCAATGCGCGGCAGGACAAGACGCGAACGCGCCCTCGCTCTGATAGATATCGCTCATCCTGATGACAGGGGAAACCTCGTCGAGCAGGCAAAAAATTCAAATATACTCTATACTGACCAGATATACCTGACAGATTCCGGACACTGCTACCCTTATGACATTGCGTACCGTCACATGATCAAAGAGGGTCAGAACATCCTCTTTCGTGCAATCAAACCTTCAGACGAAGACGAAATGAGAAGATTATTCTACCGGTTTTCCGATCAGGCCGTGTACTACAGATATTTCACTCCAATCAAGACAATGCCTCACATGAAAATGCAGGAATATGTAAATATAGATTATCAGAATACAATGTCTATAGTGGGTGTCGTGGAAGAAAAAGGAGCGGAAAGAATAGTTGCAGAGGGTCGATATGTAGTGACAGCGGACAGCCCGTACGCCGATGCAGCTTTCATTGTAGATGAAAAATATCAAGGTTTGGGAATAGCGAAGCAGCTTTTTGAATTGCTCATTACTACCGCCAAAAAAAGAGGAATTGCGGGGTTTACTGCCGACGTGCTTACTGAAAACAAACCGATGCTCAAAGTATTCGAAAGTTCGCGCTATCCTGTGCATGCGGTAGTCAGTTCAGGTGTATACGAATTAACTATCCCTTTTACTGAAGACAAAAAGACGCAACCAGTCGTTCATTAGAGGAAAAATATGTATGCGGTAATTATGGCAGGCGGCCGAGGAACCAGATTCTGGCCACTGAGCAGGGAAGCAAAACCGAAACAACTGATAAGTTTTACGGGACAAAAAACCCTTTTGCAAGAAACGGTAGACCGAATAGAACCTCTTGTACCCTTGCGTAAAATTCTTATCATCACAGGGGCGGCACATGCCGAAGAAGTTATCGGGCAGTTCCCGGATCTGCCGAAAGAAAATGTGATTATTGAACCGATGGGAAGAAACACAGCTCCCTGTATCGGACTTGCAGCATGTCACTTGAAAAAGAAAGATCCCGATGCAATTATGATCGTTCTGCCTGCGGATCATACAATTACCGATCATGCATCTTTTACAGACACCCTGAAAACAGCTTCGGAAACTGCACAACAAGGAAATTATCTGGTCACCATAGGCATCAGACCCTCTGCGCCAGAAACGGGATACGGTTATATCGAAGCCGGGCTTCCTCTCGCACCCGGAAACAGAGGTACCATTTTAAAGGTTGCTTCTTTCCGTGAAAAGCCGGACTTCGAGACTGCACGCTCTTTTCTCGAAAGAGGAACCTTTTACTGGAACAGCGGAATGTTTATCTGGAAAGTATCGTCTATACTTGAGGCACTTGAGAGGGAACTCCCGGAATTGTATCATGAGCTTCAGGCAATAGAACCCTCACTTGGAACATTAGGGGAAGAGAAAGCAGTAAAAAAGGCTTACGAACGCATCTGTCCGGTTTCTATCGATTATGGCGTGATGGAAAAGGCCGGTAACGTTATTTTGATTCCGGGTGACTTCGGCTGGAATGATCTTGGAAGCTGGGATGCGCTGATGGATTTTTCCCCGAAAGATGCGAATGGAAATGTTTTCCGGGGCACCATAATCAATATAGATTCAACCGGATCACTTATCTTTGCGAAAGAAAAGCCTGTTGCCGCAGTCGGCGTCAGCAATCTCATTGTAGTGGAAACTGAGGACGCAATACTGGTTATGAGGAAAGGTCGTTCCCAAGACGTGAAAAAGGCAGTTGATGTGTTGGAAAAAAATAATCTGAAAGAACTTCTTTGATGGATACTGCGACATTCATAGGCCTTGTTGCTGCCGCGCTGTCTTCACTTTCCATGGCTCCACAGGTAATAAAAATATTTAAAACGAAAAAGACACATGACCTCTCGCTCGGGGCTTTCAGTGTACTCGCCTCAGGCTTGTTTCTCTGGTTCGTCTACGGAATTCTGATCGGGGAGTTGCCGGTTATCGCGGGCAACGCACTGGGATTATCAATGGTAGTGTACATAATAATAATGAAACTGAGGCACGGCTGAATTACTGCTATCTCATTTTTCAGCCGATCAACGAAACCGCCAGAACAATGTAAACGCATCCCTTGTCATTTGGAATAAATTACCTTGCCTGTATCTTTCAGATTATAGCCCGGAATGTTTTTTGAAATTTTAACTATATAGCCGGGATGAAGATATTCTTTTATGCGTACCATTGCGTTAGCTGCCCAAAGTTCCTTCGGCACTATAAGATCAAACCGCTCGTCTTTTAGCGGAATGAATTCCAGGCCCAGGGGGTGGGTCACATATTCAATGCCAAGACCCGCATCGGCTTCATCAAAAAAGACTTTTGACGCAACCTCGAGATGGGAATCAACGATATTCGTAATTTTCAAACTTTCCTTCTGTATACTGTCACGAAACATTAAATACTCAAAAAGTACATCCGTCCCGGATCCTTTGTTTCTTCCCGCAAAGCGGGCTTTTTTTTCTGCGATATCGACGATATTCCTGATTCCCAGAGGGTTTCCCTTTTTCACAATGAGACCCTGTTTCCTGTACCATAAATTTACCACAACATAATTCATATCCGTGAGCGTTCGGGACAGAAAGGGAATATTGTATTCCCCTGTTTCAATATCCAGAATGTGTGCACAACATGCCTGTCCTTTCCCCTGGGAAAGCGCAGCGACCCCTTCCATACTTCCTACAGCTGCATAATAGGCAATCGACCGGGGGATATTTTCGCGAGAGTAGTGTGTCAGAAGCCGTCCTAAGAGTATGTCATCACTACCGACAACATGAAGATCTTTTTCCCTCTCTACGTTTTCATCAATCCAACGCATTACATGCTTCCGGGGAAAAAGCCATTTCCCTGCAATCCGAACGTGAGGAACAATTCCTTCACGAACGAGTTCATATACTTTTTTTTCATTGAGCCGGAGAAGCGCCGCAAGTTCTTTTGTTGTCAGCATATCGTTCATGTGCGATTTCTAGCATGGAAGAAACGCATGGTCAACAACAAACATGCCGGGTGCCGGAACCGTTCAGATTTTCAGGAGTGCATCAAGAAAGGTCATTCCCTTCCCTTTTCTTCTGGCTGCAAGCAGCGGGATTGCAGTAGTGCGTATCAGCTGCTCTGTCACACTGTCCAGAAGGAAACGGGCAGCCGCATTTTTCCTGCGTGAACCGATTATGATTAGGTCGATTCCGTGCACTTTTACTACTTCATCTATTATTTCGTATATCTTTTTATCATGCCGCAATATCATAGGTTTGACGAAAACGCCTTTCAAATCTATCTCGCCTATAAAATCTTTAATTTTTTTTTCTGCATTCGATTCCATTATTGATGAAAATTCGGCATAACTCTTTCCTCTTTTATAGTAACCCAACGGCACATCATATATGTGGACGCAACGTACGCTCGTTATTTCATGAGCGGCCGCAAAATCAACCGCCAATTCCAGGGCATCATGCGCATTTTCCAAAAAATCAACGGGAACGAGTATTTCTATATCTTCCGGATGTTTTCTGCTCGGTACCGCTTCTTCAGGAATATAAAGTACCGAACCAGGCGCTTTTCTTGTCAATTTTACCGGAAGAGTCTCTTGAGAGGTAAACTCGCCTCTGATTTTACCTATTACTACCAAATCAACATCTATTTCTTTAAAACGGCGCAACAGCTCAATTTCAACAAGGGGGGATTCCGGTATGACTTCATAGAATATCTCCGTATCCGGATGTCCGTCATAATATTTCCGAACCAGTTCTTCCATCGCATTTCTGCAATCACTAAGAAGAATTGCAAGCGGTTTTGTTTTTTCCGATAATTCTGCGAAGCTCAATACATGGGTGAAAGTTACCGCCTGAGACATTGCAAGCCATGTCACGAGTCCCGCATATTGGATTTTTGCTCTGTCCTGCTCCCCTACAGTCATACCTACAATGAGATTCCTGAAACGGTACATATCATGGCTCCTTTCACTATCCGGGAAAAGCGCATACTTCTATTTTTGGCGTGACGTTACAATCTCACAAATTTTTACTTCTACCACGTTATGATACGACAGATTATTCATTCTCCATTGAGGGGCGTGTGATTTTGCCTCGAATCAGCTGTGTTTCG
>JALNXD010000066.1 GCA_023230565.1 Syntrophales bacterium | reverse complement strand
TATTATAATCGAAAGAGAAAGCATTCAACGAATGGTTATAAATCTCCAGCTTATTACGAGATGGAATGGAGGAACAACAGAAAAGCGGCTTAACTTTGATCCCACTTTTTTGTTGCAGGATCAATGTATGGTTTTTATACAGAAAATATATAAACATTAGGCGTTATGTCAGATCTCAATCAAATAACTAGTAAGTCGCTCGTACAATCGATCGCGACAGACAATCTTGGCGATCTACTCGGAAACGTTGCCGAGACAGCCATTGATGCCCTACTAGATGAGGGAATCGTTCGCGATGTCCCAATCATCGGGACCATCACTGGCCTTCTCAAGGCTGGATGGGACATTCGGAACAGACTGTTCTTGAAGAAGATCGCTATTTTTCTCTCGAAGATTTCTGATGCATCGGCCGAGGAAAGAAAAAAGTTCGCCGCACGGTTTGAGAATGACGAGGATTGCCGTCGTTTTGGCGAAGCAGTGCTTCTGTTGCTCGAACGTGCAGAGGATATGGAGAAACCCAGGATTATCGGAAGGATAATGCGCGTCGCCGTTGAAGGCCACATTGATCTAGCAAGGGCGATGCGTCTTTCCGCTATCGTCGATAGATGCTATCTACAGGATCTCGATCACTTGCCTAAGTTTGAGGAAGGGCCGAAAGTTGCTGAACGGAAAACAGTCGTAGAAGCATTGCAGTCAGTAGGCTTGCTCTCAACCGCGGGATTCGATGGAGGCGATTTTTCTCAGAAGCCTCTCAAGTCCGGAACAATTTATGTCATGAACGAATATGGCGAGATGCTGCTCAAGTATGGGCTGTCGGATGACGCCTAACATGCTCTTGCAGCGGATCTCGCAACATCACCCACTAAAGAGTGACGTTAGCAATTACGGAATGAAATCTTTATAATTCCTTAATCATGCCTATAATTGCTTTCAGGAAGAAACTATCCATGTTGAAGTAATTTATTTCTTTCAGTTCTCAAAGACACGTTTCGATTCTGAAATATTCATAACACCAAAGACGCCAGATTTTAATCAGTAATGATGAAATCCCGTTATTTACAGCGGAGAATGTCCTGATCGCCTCTGCTTCGCTGATCTTCCCGAGATACACTTGGGTTGTTTTCAGGTCCTGATGCCTTAGAATGATCTTTGATATAATCTCCAAAGGAATACCGTTTCGACTTGCATGTGTTGCTGAGTATCTCCGGAGATCATGTGGCGCTATTTTCTGAGTATGCTGAAAAAGAAGTGAATAAATCGTAACGATTTGCATCTCACGGGAAGACACACAATGGAATGCGGAGATCGGGGCATGGTGCCTGCGGTGGAAATTTAAAAAAATTTGGACAAATGTGGACAAGACTAAAAAGGGCTCCCTCGCGGAAACCCTTTAAAATTGGCTGGGGGACAAGGATTCGAACCTTGATTCACGGAGTCAGAGTCCGTTGTCCTGCCGTTGAACGATCCCCCAGTATGATAGTTTTTCCAGGTATTTTTTTTGAATTCCGTTGTTGTTCAAAGTGGGGTCACTATAATTATATCGTCCCTCCCTGTCAACATTTTTTTATTCTTTCAGCCGTGGGTATAATGCTGCGTCTTATTACGATCAATCCATATTCAGCAAGCGTGAATCTTGCTATTATTACTCCATTTCCACGATCATGGTTACGGCCTCGCCGCCTCCCAGACAAAGAGATGCCTGTCCGAGTGAAAGATCTCGTTTTTTCATTTCATAGAGCAAGGTTGTAAGAACCCGTGCGCCCGAAGCTCCTATGGGGTGTCCCAGGGCAACGCTTCCCCCGTTTACATTCACTTTATCGTGGCTTAAATTGAGCTCTCTTATAACGCCTATGGTCGAACCTGAAAAAGCCTCATTGATCTCGTGCAGTTCTATATCATGGATCGAAAGCCCCGCTTTTTTGAGTGCCCTGGGTATAGAATGAACAGGTGCCATCAGCACATGTTCAAGTTCAATGCCTGCAGTGGCATACGCGACAATCTTCGCCAAAACCGGTAGATTTTTTTCCTGTGCGATTGCGCGGCGGGTTACAATCAGGGCTGATGCCCCGTCACTTATAATAGAGGAATTTCCAGCCGTGGCAAAGCCGTCTTTTCGGAAGGCCGGTTTCATCTGGGCGAGGCTTTCCATGTTTGTCGGTCTCGGTCCCTGATCGGTTGTCATCACCAGTTTCTGCTTTTTCCTGTCGACATATTCGACCGGCACTATTTCCTCCACAAATCTTCCCGATTCAATGGAATCAATTGCACGCCGATATGATTCCAGAGCGAACGAATCCTGGTCCTCCCGCGAAATCCCCCAGTGCAATGATATAATGTCATTAGTTTCTCCCATATGGAAATCATTGACCACATCCCACAGTCCATCATGGACCATATGATCGATCAAATTGCCGGTTCCCATTCGTATTCCGTGCCTCGAATCTGGAAGATAATGAGGAGCTGCGCTCATGTTCTCCATACCCCCCGCAGCTATTATCTCTGCAAACCCCGTTTTTATATACTGGTCTGCCAGAGCCACAGCCATAAGGCCGGAGCCGCAAACTTTATTTATCGTGAGTGCTCCTTTTGCCAGAGGAATTCCCGCCTTAATTGCAGCCTGCCGGGCAGGATTCTGCCCGTACTGGCAGGGAAGGACCATTCCCATGATCACTTCATCGATATCAGAGACGCTCAAGTTTGCCCGTTTCACAGCTTCTTTTATTACAGAAGCACCTAATTCAGTTGCGGATATATCTGCAAGGGAACCTTGAAATGTTCCAAGCGGAGTCCGGCAGGCGCTTACGACGACACTATCAAGTTCGCTTTTCATTTGAAATTCATCCTCCGTATTTTTATCAAAAAACTATAATAGTACAGAAGAAGTAAGTCCATAGCGAAATCGACTGCGAAATCAATATTGACGGTTTTTTACCAAACTTTCTCTCAAGTGTGCCTTTACGAAACACCAAATAATAGTTCTTGACAGCGGAATTGGTTTTTCAGTAAGTTCGTATGCGAAGGAAATGCGAAAATGACGGACAATATTTTTCCCGATGCGACCTGTTTCATTTTTTTGCTGGCGAAAGCATATCAAAGGGGCAATAATCTTGTGCAAAAAAGACTGTTGCCATATGGTGTGACGAATAATCAGTATGTAATTTTGGAGACGCTCTGGAAAGATGAGGGTTTAACTGCACATGAGCTGGAAAAGAGGCTTGCGATTGATAAAGCGACACTTTCGGGAATCCTGGACCGCATGGTTGAATCGAAGCTTCTGATCAAGAGGATGGATTTGCAGGATAGAAGAATGCTCAGATTATTTCCTACAGGAAAGGCGTTGAGTCTCAAGAAACGGCTTGTCGAAGAAAGACAGAAAGCAAATGAAGAATTACTGAGCGGATTCACCCGGGAGGAGAGGATATTGCTCAAGCGGCTCCTCATGAATATGGCTCAGGTATCGTAAAGATAATTATTGCATGCTGTAAAAGGCGCTTGAGCCTTTATGCCCCGGAATAATCTTAAAGTGGAAAAACAGGGGAGAAAAGGGAGGGTTGTTATGAAATGGGTGAAAACGGGATGTGTGCTTTGCGGTCAGAACTGTGGGCTTGAAGTGATGATTGAAAACGGGCGAATGACCAAAGTCCGTCCAGATAAGGAAAATCCGAAGAGCAGAGGATATGCATGCCGCAAGGGCATGAATATACTATATCATCAGTATCCTGCCGATCGCCTTGAAAGGCCGCTCAAGAGAACAGGCAAAGATTTTATTCCAATTTCATGGGATAGGGCAGTTGAAGAAATTGCAGAGAAGATGCGCGCCATAGTCGATGCTTTCGGACCTCGTTCTGTCGCATATATGGGAGCGAGCACCCAGGGGGGGCATTGCGAAGGCGCTTTCGGCCTGGGGCTTCTCGAGGCACTGGGATCGAAATATTTTTATAGTTCCGCCGGCCAGGAATTCAGCGGCTCCTGGTGGGTCGGGGGGCGCGTTCTTGGAAAACAGTATCTTGTCGCCCTTCCGGACGAAAAAAATGCCGATGTGATGGTTGCCTGGGGGTGGAATGGCATGCAGAGCCATCAGACGCCTAGAGCTCCCGTTATTCTTAGGGAATTCAGTAAAAATCCTGAGCGGCTCCTGGTGGTGATTGATCCCCGGAAGAGTGAAACCGCAGAAATTGCCGATATTCATATTGCCGTGCGGCCCGGCGCCGATTCTCTTCTGCTGAAGGCAATGATTGCCCTAATACTCGAACATGAGTGGGAAAATAAAGAATATTTGAAGAAACATGTAGAGGGATTTGATAAAATCGCCTCATGGTTTAGCGGGTTTGATACAGGCGCCGCAATCAAAGTCTGCAATGTCGAGTACGATCAGGTGCTTTCCCTGTGCAAAATTCTTACTACGAGAAGATGGTGCATCCATCCTGATCTGGGCATTTACATGGGACGCCACAGCACAATGAATTCGTATCTCATATCGATTCTTATGGCCATATGCGGAGCGTACTGCGTAAAAGGGGGGAACGTAATTCCGGGTATGATCGCCCCGATGGGACGGAATTCCGATGAAAGAGATCCAAGGACATGGCGGACGGTCGTAACCGATATGCCCCCTGTGGCTGCAGGGTCATTCCCCCCAGCTGTAATGCCCGAGGAGATCTTGAACGATCATGCCGAAAGAATCAGAGCCGTATACGTGAGCGGATGTAATCCTTTGAGGGCATATCCGGATACGTCGGCATATGAAGAGGCTTTTTCCAGGCTCGATCTTTTGGTGGTGAGCGATATCGTGATGAACGAGACGGCAAGATGCGCCCATTACGTGCTGCCGTGCCGCAGCTATTATGAATCCTGGGACACAACCTTCTTCCCTTCACCCTGGCCTGAAATCTACATGCAGCTGAGGCGCCCCATTGTTGAACCGCCTCTTGAATGTCTTGAGGCTTCGCAGATATATACCAGGATCGCAAAAAAACTCGGGCTGATTCCTGCGATACCGGATTTTCTCATTAAATGCGCCGGTGGCGACAGACTGAAATTCGGAGCGGAGCTTATGAAATGGACGGCTCAAGAACCGAAAGCGTTTGCACGGATGCCGTTTATTTTAGCGGAAACAGTGGGCCGCGCATGGGACAGTGCGGCACGTGCACTTATCTGGGGTATGATGATGACCGCACCCGCTCAGTTTCAGGCCCATGCAGCGAGGGCCGGGTTCGCGCCCGGGCCGGACCAGGGTGACAGAATTTTCCAGGCAATGATTGATAATCCCCAGGGGCTTATCGTAGGGAGGGCGGACGAGGAAAGACCCATGGATGATCTGAAAACAGCTTCCGGGAAGATAGAAATCTTCATTCCTGAGATGGAAGCAGAAATACGAAATCTCGATGCCGCCACCGAAGAGAAAGGCTTGCGAATGACGCGAGATTTCCCTTTTATTTTGAATGCAGGGCGCCATATGTCATATAATGCCAATACGCTGATGAGAAATCCCGAATGGAACAAAGGTAAAAGGGCATGCACAGTGGCCATACATGCATCGGATGCCGAATCGCTCGGCTTTTGTGACGGACAGCGGGTTCGCGTGACTACTGAAGCCGGAAGTGAAACAGGTGAAGTTGAGATATCAGACCAGGTCAGGCCCGGTACGGTGATTATCCCGCACGGTTTTGGGCTGATTTATGATGGAACAGTATACGGCATAAACGTAAATCGGCTTACAAAAAACAGTCACAGGGATCCTCTGGGAACACCGCTTCACCGGTATGTTCCATGCCGGCTCGATTCAGTATCCGAATAGCCTGAAATATGTGTTATATGGAAAACAAGAAAAAGAACAACAGGGAAACGCAAAAAGAGCCGATTACCGAATGCATGGAATTGTATTGGTGCCATGATTACAAAGGCCGTTCTTTCAGTTATGAAGAAGCGCTAAAACTTATTGCAAACTTTCACGGCAATGCAACTCCAGGCTTGGTTATGGGTGTGAAAATGGTTACTCTCGCCGCCCTGGAGCGCTTCAACGTGAATACCCCTTTTGACGCCGTATGTGAAACCAGGGGTTGCTTACCCGATGCAGTCCAGATCTTGACTCCCTGCACTGTCGGTAACGGCAGACTCAGAATTAATGATATGGGACGATATGCGATCACATTTTACGATAAAACAAGCGGAAGAGGTGTAAGAGTATCCATTGATCCGGAAAAACTGAAACTCTGGAAAGAGTATTACGACTGGTTTTTTGAGACAAAACCTTATTCGGCAGTCAATTACGACCTGCTCATGACAGAGATCCGGAAGGCCGGAGAAGACGTGCTCCGCATACACGAAATAGAACTCATCGTATGATGATTCAGTTTTGCAACTGTGAGAGTATTCAGCTGAAATCTATGGCAACGTCATCTTCTTTCGCCACATGTTCTTTCTACCCATCTGATATTTTCTTTGATGAGGTCAGGTATGGGGAGTTCGTAGGGGCATTTTTCCTTACACGTGCCGCATTCAGTACATTCACGGGCTTTATCCAGGGCTGTCTTTACCCACTCTTTATCAAGGACTGCCGGTCCGATTCTTTTAACCATGGATTTAATGCCAAGTACGTGCTGGATAGGAATTTCTTCAGGACAGGGCTGGCAATAATCACAGCGCCGGCAGAATTGTTTGCCTAAATTTTCTCTCAGGCAATCAATTTCGTTTTGTTCTTCCTGCGTAAGAGCCAGATCGCCCTGAAAGATTTTCCAGTTTTCATCAAACAATGCTTTATTCTCCACGCCGGGAATTACCAATGTTCCCTCAATGGCGAGTGCGTATTTGAGTGCGGGTGATGCTTCTTCGATCACGCCACCGGAAAAAACTTTCATTATAATGACCCCCGTGCCGCAGGATAGAGCCTTTGGAATAAAATACTCCGCAGCTTTAGGTTCGAGAAAGCTGTAGCAGACCATTACGGTTTCGAAAAGTCCATCGTCTAATGCACGGTCCAGTACCTCAATACTGTGGCTGGTTATGCCTACATGTTCTATAAGTCCCTCTTCACGGGCCTTGCAAAGCCCCTCGAATGCGCCACCTTTTGAGGTAACCTTTCGGTACGAATCTAAGTCCCTGACAAAATGGCACTGATAAAGCTCTATCTTATCTCGTTTAAGTTCTTTCAGGCTAATATCAACATCTTTTCTTATCTTATCGGCGCCGGGCTGCTGCGACTTTGTCGCAACAACCACTTCTTTTCCTGCTTCGGCCAATGCCCTGCCGATACGTGTTTCACTTGTCGTATAAGCTCTCGAAGTATCAATAAAATCGACTCCATGCCCGATTGCGTGGATGACGGTTTCAATAGCTTCTATTTCCGAAACTCTCTGAATCGGTATACCGCCGAAACCTAATCTGGTCACTTCTATTCCCGTTCTTCCCAGTATAATTTTTCTTTTCATTGAACTGAAAGTCCTTTCGTACAATGGTATCCTCGTTGTTTTTTTGCAACGAAGGACAGCAAACGTGATGCTTTCATCAATATACAAATAACTTACAAAGAACAAGCAGTATGTGAAAGCTTCGCGTGCCTCCCGTTATATATTGCCGGCGTCGCTGGCATGAGAAGCTTCTGAGTATTTGATGCGAAAACATCATTTAGTTATCACAATTTGCTCGATAACTGTTTTATTTTGATCCTTCACAGGGTTATTCTTTTATTTGAGACTTTCCTGAAACAGTGAGTCAGATCAGACAAGAAGAATTCATCCAAATCTTTGAAATCAAAGTTTTTTCTTGACCGTTTGCGAAATGTACGAGAAAATGCCGACGGACCGTACATGCACACAATAATCCAGAGACGGATGATTTCAAAGGAGGGAAAAGATGTTTAAAAAGATCTTGTATCCGACTGATTTTTCCGTTGAAGCTGCTCGGGCGCTGGCGTATGTAAAAAATCTCAAGAATGCTGGCTCGGAAGAGGTAGTGCTTCTCCACGTTATTGATCGCCGGGGGCTGAGCGATCTCTCCCGTTTTGCGACAAAAGATGTCGCCGGGATTTTGGGCGAAATGGAACTTAAGGCGAAAAAAGAAATGGATGAAATCGAAAGGGAACTGAAAGAGCTGGGCTTTAAAGTGCGGATCCGGATTGAGAAAGGAGATCCTTGCAGAGAGATGCTTAGAATAGAGGAAGAGGAAAACGTATCTGTCATTATAATAGGTGCAAGGGGAAAAGCAAGCAGTCTTCCCAAAATGCTTCTTGGGTCAGTTTCATATAATTTAGTGCGCAAAGCCAATAAACCGGTTCTTATAGTAAAAAAGTAGGCGGTGCATGCTGTGTGAGAGAGTGACACATAATACACGGCAGCCGCCAGCTGCAAACTAAATTCCAGCAGGTCTAAAATACTCTGCATTTCAGAAAAGTCCGTCTGAATATTCAATAAATTTTTGCGTGCCAAAAATTTACGAAGGCCTGCGAGCTGTTAATCTAAAAGCGTTTCTGATTCCTCGGAGAGCCCGCTCCGGTTCCATAAAAACGGGAATCCCTGCTTCCTGATACTGATCTCTGATAGACCGCACCACTGATTCGGCTTCCATATTTTCTTTCAACCGCGCCCTGTTTTGAATTACCATGACGATATCTTTCCCTGTTTTTTTCTTAAGCCGGACAAACGTTTCCAAAAGCGATTCCAGATAACTTCCCGGAGGCGGCGCATCTATGCCGGCTTTCTTCATAAATGTGGGAAAAACTATTTCCAGCGGGTGTATAAGCATAATCGCCACCAGTATGTCGAAGCTTTCTTTTTCCAGAATGGTTTCAATCATAGGTGTGAGAATTTCCAGAGGCAATGCCGGCGTTCCCGTATCGAGAGGATTGAGCACACTATTACCCGGTGTCGGGAAGAGTTGACGAAGCCGTTTTTGAGTTTTTTTGCTGAAAGGGGGTATTTCCAACCCCCATCTGTAGGCCAGATCTGAGCTGAAAACACCGATAGCGCCGCCTCCGCCTGCCAAGGCTATTCTATTGCCTTTGTTTTTGAGATAGACAAGAGCCGTGAGCGTATCGATTATTTCATCAAGACCCTCGACACCAAGAGCACCCGCCTGTTCCAGTGCCGACTTCCACATTCTGGCTTCTCCGCCGAGAGATCCCGTGTGGCTCATAGTTGCCCGGCTTCCCAGGGGAGTGAGACCTCCTTTCCAAATTACAACAGGTTTCACTGAAGATGCCTCTTTTATTTTTTCAAAGAAAGATCTTCCGTCTGCCGTACCTTCTATATATCCGGCTATAAATTCGGTATCCGCATCACCTGCAAGATACTCGACAAGCGCGCAGGCATCCATGTCGCAGCCGTTTCCGTAGGAAATCACCTTGCTAAGATTAATACCGGAGAGCTGCGCCTCATGTGCGAAATCGTTTGCGATACCTCCGCTCTGCGAAATTAAGGAAACCTGTCCGGGTTTTTTCGAATAATCGAACCCCGGGAGAAGAGTAATCCCGCCTTTAGGACAATGAATGCCGAAACAATTAGGTCCTATGATCCTTATTCCGCTTTTGGATATCTTTTCTAATTCTTGTTGGAGAGCTTTTCCTCTGTCATCCCCTGCTTCAGCAAAACCGGAAGTATGAATCTGCACGCCGGGAATATTCTTCTTGAGACACGCTCTTAAAATATCGGGAACTGCTTCTGCCGGAACCGCAATCGATGCTAAATCTACAGGACCCGGAATTGTATCGAGATTTTGATATACTTTCCTTCCGGCTATGTATCCTCCTTTCGAAGATACCGGATAAAGTCCCCCCTGGAAACCGTAGAGAATATGACTTAAAACAATATTGTAGCCAAAAGAACCTATACCGCCGACACCTCCCACAATTGCCATGCCGCGGGGTGCACACATTCGGTCCAGGGCTTGGCGTGTGCGCTCATCCATTTCCGGTCCCTCCTTGAGCTTTTTTGAACATGGCCTGCAGTAAAGTCGTCAGAGAGCAGATGCGCGTTTTTCTGAACCTGCTTCTTCGAAAATAATGCGCCCGGATATGCGTTTCTCCGATACTTTATCTTTAATAGTATGATATTCAACAAGCGCCGCCATAGCCCGCGCCGCCCTTTCAGGATCTTTATATATGGGAACCCCCCGATCAAGAAGATCTCTTACTATAGGTTCCTGCAGGCTTCTATAGGTATAACCTATCACAGGCTTCTTGTATTTCTGGACCAGGGAAAAAAAAGCGTGTGCGTGAGTATCGTAGAACTTTTTCGATTCTTCAGCCATCCTGTCTGCACTGAGCCCTGAATCTGCGAGGACCCGCTCAAAAAATACCGCAGGCGAGATAAAATAGATAAGAAGCATGTCAGCATTTTCTTCCTGCAGGAGAATATTCGGAATCTCATAAAAATCGTCCATTGGACTTTTGCTGAAAGTCATATCGACAGGATTATCAGTACTCGCTGTCCTGGGAATCACTTTCCTCAATTTCTCGATTGTACTTTGTGAAAGTATCGGCAGCTCAAAACCCGCCCGTCCTATTGAATCGGCTGCTGCTGCACCCGGTCCTCCCGAATTGGTCTGAATGATAACCCGTTTTCCGGAAGGCTTCGGAAGACTTGCCAGAGCGAATGAAAAATCAAACAATTCCGAAAGAGTTTTAGCACGCATGACTCCGCACTGCCGAAACATGCCGTCATAGACTTCATCGGGACCAGCCATGGAACCGGTATGTGACATGCCTGCCTTTTTCCCTGCCTCGGAACCGCCGACATAAAGCGCAACTATCGGTTTATGCGGTGTGATGGCTTTTGCAGTTTCGATAAACTCGCGTCCGCGATTGATACCTTCGATATACAGGCTTATAACCCTGGTGTGAGGACACACTCCCAGGTATTCCATGCAATCGACTATATCAATGTTGGCCTCGTTGCCCACACTCAAAGCTGTACTGAAGCCCATGCCGTGGCGATAAAGATAATTGAACATCTGGGTAATAAAACTTCCACTCTGTGATGCCAATCCTACAAAACCCGGGGGTCCTTCGGCGGGAATCGGCGTGGGATTCAGTTTTAGATGCGGATTGGCTACACCGAGACAATTCGGTCCAAGAAAACGGATTCCATAGTTGTCGGCAACTGCCTCCAGTTCTTTCTGAAGCTCCGCGCCGGCTGATCCTGATTCCTTGAATCCTCCCGACACGACGATTGCGTGTTTTATTCCTCGTTCACCGCATTGCCTCATCGCATCAGTGACAATATCGGTGGGAAGGACCATGACTGCCAAATCAGCCGGCTCAGGTAAATCCATAACACTTTTAAATGCCTTATATCCGCGAACCGTTTTTTCCGACGGATGTATCGGGTAGATCGCACCTTCATACCCCAACGCCTGAACGGATGACAGCATAATTGAACCCATACGGGAAAAATTATTCGAAGCCCCGAAAAACGCAATGCTTTGAGGGTTAACGATTTTATATAAGGGGCTACTGTTAATAGATGTAATCATTTATAATTCCTTCCTGATTTCTTGGCAGAACCGTAAAATGTTTTTGATCCCTGATCCGGATACAGCAGGTTAAAAATAAAGGTTGGAACAGCGAACGGGATCCGCCCGAATGGCGGAACACCATATAGTGTAGATTTATATGCGAAGTCTTCATCTTAAATACCTTGGATAATTCAGTTATCCGGGTATGAGAAGCGAGGAGAAATAGCGAAACGCATCATAGCTCTGAAAATTCAAAGCCATCTTTAACGGAAAGGGTGATAACAGATAACTCCGGAATATTCAAGCGCTAAATAAAATAAAATATTTTGGAAGAATGTCTTGACATTTAGTAGACGACTGGTCTACTATCCCTAAAAAAAGGCGGGAATCAAATTAAATTCGATTTTTTCATAACTGTAACGGAATTAGTCAAATTCCAAGTTATGCTCGCTCTCTTTGCATTGGCTGGAAGTAAACTCCGGAAAACAAAGAGGCCGTAAAAAATTCAAGTCGTATAAGTGCGACCCCACAGAACCGCAGCAAAAGCGTTTGAAACACGCCGTGCCGGGAGCGTCTTTTGCTGCGGCTTCATTTATAGTTGCTACTATTAAAATAGAATGGTAAGCTTTCCGCGATTTTTCAAAGGCGCAACAATATTGCTGCCGAGTCGCGCGGTGAAATGTTAACAAAAACGCTTTAAGCGAGTCAACGAGAGCGTTTAAAAAACCCTTTGTGGGGCTAATGAAAAGGAGACATGCATGTTAAGGACCAAAGCGCAGTACATTGAAGCATTAGGCAAGATGAAGAGGAACCTCTATTTCGACGGTGAGAAGATCGATCGTACCGATGAGGTGCAGATGCCTTGTATCGACACGATCGGGACGACGTACGATGAGGCTCAGAATCCTGATCCGAAGGTACAGGAATTAATGCTGGCGAAGTCTCACCTGACGGGAGAGAC
>JALNXD010000065.1 GCA_023230565.1 Syntrophales bacterium | reverse complement strand
TCTCCAACCTCCGGTTCATCGGTTTCCGAATCAACCTATGTACCAGAGATCATAATTTGGGGGTGGGTCATTTTTGCGTGATCATTCCCCGCTAGGTGGGTCAGTTTTGGATTATCAAAATCATTCGCTACAGCAAGAGCCACCCACGGATTCTTTTGGATATTTACCCAAGTTCTGCCGCCGACCATTTCAAAGTAAACAAGACTCTCATCATCGACAATTCCGGCACTGCCCTTTATCGCTATGTTCGGTTTGCCATCCTCGCCTACCGTCGCTACCCAAGCCTGTGCACCAGTGATAACTTCTTTCATTGAGCTTGTTAGTTTCGCTATTTGTTTTTTCTCCTTATTCTCAACTGATCGTTTGATTTTCTCTTTACTTTAATAATACACATTTTCCATTCGGAACCTTACAAAAGTGATCCGTAACGCTATCCTCTCAAAAGTGTGGGCTTGAACTTCTCATCCGATGGTTTCCACTCGACAGGGAACATAGCGGTGCATCGGTGTTCCGACGAAGTCCCGGTTGGTATTTTTGGTTAACCGGTTAACATTGGCGCCGTATGTGACGCCGTCGTAGAACAGGCCGAAGCCTTGCGGCATGACCACCTGGCCCTTTCGGCAATCTTTCGATATTTCGGCCTCGAGAGTTTCCTCACCCGCTTCCGTGACGACCTTTACCATCTGCTTGTCGATGATGCCCAGCGCTTCCGCGTCCGCGGGATGGATGGCCAGGGTGCACGCTCTCCTGTTTTTGTTCCACGCAGGGTCTCGCATAGCGGTATTGGCATTCATGTCCATATGCTTTCCCGCCATCAGAATCAGCGGGAAATTTGCGTCTTGCTTGAGCTGCGCTTCTTCCTCGGCGGGATTTATCTTTCTGATCCAATCCTCCACTTCTGGATTATAGAGTTGAATCTTCTTGTTCTTCGTCGATACATTGGCCTCCAGGTTCTTTTCCGGATCGCGTATACCGATCAATACCCCTTGCGGATGGTCCATGATGGCCCGATACAGGGACAGGCCCTGGTCCGGCCCCGCGGGGAAACCGGCCCTTGCCGCCTCTTCCTGGCGATCCTTGGAAAGCAGCATGAACAAGGGAAAGATACTGGCCAGATGGGCCGATCCCAAAGCCGGGCCAAGTGTTTTCGCGACGACAAAGTGCACGGCGGCGGCATTTTCCCGGGAAGCCATCATAAATTCCCCCAATTTCTGCCCGTAAGCGTTGAGGTCGCCGCTTTTTGCCGCTTCGTACAGCGCATCGGGAATCGGGGGGATGAGCCCCATCGCATCGGCCAGCAAGGTGAAGATCTCGGCATTTTCCTTCTGCTCTCCCTCCGCCTCCACCACGGGACCCCGCAACCTGGCGTAAACCTTTTCGAAACCCATACCGGGATCCCCCTCCCAGGACTCGAATGCCGTTTTGCAGGGAAGGACGTAATGGGCGAGGGCGGCCGTCTCGCTCATGGCGATCTCAGCCACCACCAACAGATCGAGCTTTTGAAAAGCCTTTTCATAGGCTGTCGTATCGGCATAGGAACGCAGGGGGTTTGCGGCCCAGCAGAGGACGGCCCGCAGGCGCTCCGGATGATCGTGCATGATTTCTTCCGGCAACACATTGGGCGGGAACATGCCGTTGATGGCGGGAATGTCCGTCAATAAGGTCCTCCATACCTTTGGATCCCTGGGGTCCGACCGGGTGCCGCCGCCATGCAGATAATTTCCGCCCGGCACGGCGAGGCGTCCGCAAATGGCCTGCAAAACGACCAGCAGATAGGAATTGAACGCACTGTGCCGGCCCATCAGGATGCCGAGATCATCAATAATGCTTGAACGGCGCGTGGCGAATTCTCGGCAGACCCTGAAGACCGTGTCATAATCGAGGTCGCAGACCTTAAGGGCCGCCCTGACGTCGAAGCCGGCAAACCAGGGCAGGATCTTGTTGAAGCCGTCCGCATGCTGGGCAATATAGTCCTTGTTATAAATGCCTTCGTTGAGAATGATGGCAATCATCGACTTGAGCAGGAGAGCGTCCGTGCCGGGGCGAATGGCAAGATGAATATCGGCGAGTCGGGCGGTTTCGGTGAGGCGCGGATCGACAACAACAAGGAGGCGGTCGGGGTCTTTGGACATCTTCTGCAATCGGCGCGGCGCCTGAGGGAAATGATGGGCCATCATGGGATTCTTCCCGATCAGTATCAACATGTCGCAGTTCTCAAAATCCTCTTCCATCTGGATATTCTGGCTTCCCAGGGTCAGGCCGTGGGCCCAATACCGGCCGGAAAACTCCTGGTTCGCCGCGGAATAGTTCCACCGTGATCCGAGCCGCCGGACGAAGCGAACGGGAAAACCTATGCTTAAAAAAGCAAATTCCCCACCGCCGACCATCGAAGCCAAAGATCGGGGGCCGTGCTGAGCGAGGATGCCTTTAAGCTTTTCGGCAATCTCGCCGATGGTCTGCTCCCAGGAGATCCGCTCAAATCGATCTCCCACCTTTTTCAGGGGATACTGCAGCCGGTCCGTGTTGTGCTGATGGTAAGCGACGTTCAGCCCTTTCCTGCAGACATATCCCTCACTGATCGGGCTGTCCTTGTCACCGCGGACCTTGACGATTCGATTGTCTTCCACCTGGACTTCCAGTCCGCAGCGGTTGCCGCACAATACACAAGATGTTTTCTTCCACGACATGATCTCTTCTCCATTAAATCATTAAGCGTTTTGGGGGATTTCCAGGAACGGCGCCAGGTTCGGGCGGTGCCGCACGTCCGTCAGCACGGGGTAGCGGAAGCCGGCCGCGTGGGTGTCTCCGAGGGCCTTCATCATCAACTCCACCTTGCTCTTCGGGATCGTGAAAATGACTTCGTGGTCCTGGGTGGAGCCGAAGACCCGGTCGCCGCCAGAGGGCAGGATGAACTGGTTCATGTCCGTTTTGATCGTCCGCGCCATGATATCACCGCAGTCGCCCATGCCTGTCGGTAATGTCGGGGCGATGCCACCGCCGCTGTTGACCGCCGCCTGCGCCAGGCGCATGGCCTGAGCGGAGTTTACATACAGGCAGATCATGTCCGGTTCGAAGTCGGCCCGGTCGATGGCAGCCGAGACCATATAGGCGTATTTGCCCGGCTCATGCCGCTTTTCCTCGTCACCGGGCCTTGCCTCGGGCGGATTGTCCAGAAAGCCCATGGTGGTGTGCCCGCCGATGCAGCACTGGTCATTTTTCCCGACGGCGATGGTCCACCCGTAGCGCCGGGACAGGGCCACGGCCTGGCAGAGGGCGATCTGATAACCTAGATCCTTGACGGGGATTCTGACCTTGGCCGGCAGGGCTTCCTCGGCTGTGTAAAGTTTAACGGCGACGGGAAAGGTTTGGGGTTTGATATACATATTTAATGTATCGTTGATTTGTTTTAAATCCATGGCATCCTCCTTGATTGTTCTGACAGCGTCCTGTGAGTTACGTTTCCGTTATCCTTCTGCTGGGTGGGACGTGCGTCTTTCGGCAACATTTTACGAGATGCCGAAAATCTTCTTGAATTCATCAACCTCCTCCACTTTCCCCTCGATACGCACATTCCCGGTGAGGCGGCTGCGCTCGGACCGGGGGGCCGTCATGAGAGTCGCCCATTCCTCCGGGGTCGTCTTCACGGAGACATCGGCGTCGGCAGACCCTTCCTGGCTGCTCGACCAGACATCACCGTCACACGACAGGGTATAGGTTGCCTGGGGGAAGTGCATATTCCAGATCGTCTTATGCGCCGGCCGCCGGGATCTTTTGTTGAGCGAAAAGGTCAGGCCCCGTATCATGAGATCGGGATTGACGGCTTCACCAGGGGCCGGAGGACGCATGGCATGGCGAAATCCCCAAACGGTCAGGGCATCCACAACCGGTTCGAGATCCCTTCCGGCAGGGGTCAGGCTGTACCAGACCTCACGGCGGCCGGCTTGCGTTTCGCGCTGGACGATACCGGCCTCCTCCAAATCGCGAAGGCGCCGGGTCAGCCATTTAGGAGTTATGTTGTTTAAGGAGCCGATGAGGTCGGTAAATCGCTGGGGACCATGCAGGAGATCGCGGATAATGAGCAGCGACCATTTGTCCCCGACTTTTTCCATAGCCCGCGCGACGGGACAAAAATGATTGAAAGATTGTACCATAACAATGCCTTTATTTAAGATAGTATCTTTTAGATACTGTAATTGTTGCGTGCTGTCAAGAATAAAAAGCAAATAATATTTCAGGAGAGCTAGACAAATCGGAGTTAAGAGAAAACAAATTTTGTTTTCGTATCATGTGGCTTGATTTTCTTGCAGTGTTTCCGATTCAGCATTCACGATCCGGTGCGCGTTGTGACCTTTTTAGTGCAAAAGATCCCTCGCATGTACTCGGTTATCAATTCCGGAACAAAGCGAACATTTCAATCAGTAATCATCGATTTTCTTCTGGAACGATGTTGAGGAGTAGTAGGTGCATCCTGGATAAATGACCCTCGTGATATCTTCTAATTTATTCACTTCTCTTTCAGAATACCCAGACCTATCCTATATTCTGCTCCAAAGATGGCCAGACATGACACTAAGGGAGGCAGAACCATGAAAATAAAGGACGCGATAACGTTGTTTCAGTACCATCAACAATCTAATATGAAGCAAAGGACAAAAGACAGTTACCGTTTTCTGTTACAGCGATTCAGCGACTTTTGTGGTGACAAGGATTTCGATTCAATAGGTTCAGACATGATTTTCCAATTCTTGGAGAATCTCACGCAGTCCCAGGCAAAATCAACAAGGCGGCTCCGCTATGCGCAGATGAAAGCTTTTTACAATTTCGTCATCGAAAAATGCCTGACCAATATGAAGAACCCCTGCAATGCCCCACTCTTTTCACAGGCTTTTAGAGCCCCAAAGCAGGTTTCGAGGAACATTCTGGACAAGGAATCCGTAGATGAGCTGATTTACAATACTCGAAATCCAAGGGATAGGCTCATTATGGAACTACAAGCGCGCTGTGGGCTAAGAATCTGAGAGCTTTTGAAGATCAAAGTGTCCGATATTTCCGAAAGAAAGCTTTTAATCAGGGAACCGAAATCAGGAAAAGAAGCCGAGGTCGCCTTTATGCCGGAGCAGATTGCAAAAAGAGTCGATAAATATATCAGATTGAAAAACCTGTCATCTGATAAAAGGTTATTCCCAATTTCATACTCAACTGCCAGATCAATGATCAAAAGACTAGGGTCCAAACTGAATCTCGAAATAGCTCCGCATGGTCTCCGTAGATACTCAGCGACTTACGCAAGTCGAAACGGTATCCCTCTGGAGATCATATCGAAAATCATTCTGAGGCATCAGGATCTGAAGACGACCCAAGTGTATCTCGGTAAGATCAGTGAATCGGAGGCTATCCGATGGATGGACATCCTCCACGGCAAATAATGGGATCCATCATTACTGATTAAAATCTGGCGTCTTTGGAGCTATGAAAATTTCAGAATCGAAACGTGTCTTTGAGAAGTGAAAGAAATAAATTACTTCAACATGGATAGTTTCTTCCTGTACGTATCAGATTTGTTTTATCATAGTGATGCAAGACTTCGAGTGGTAATGATTACGTTTACGCTGATCCCGAATACCCTTGAGATAAATATATCTAGTCATGAAGTTTTTACCATTCAACCTGTTGCATTACCTGACAAACTGTTTAATTTCCGATGAAATAATTTTTCGCAGAGATTACAGTATAATAATGAACACATTTCTTAACAGCACAGATGTCACAAGAGGCCTTTGTTAGTGCAACACTCAATAGCTTGTGCTCTAGATATCCTTGACATTCGAGACCGAGATTCCTATATTTTGTTTTAGGCGAAGGACGCTTTTATCAATTTAGGGAATAAGCTTGAAAGGAGGTGAACCAAATGCCAAGAGGAGATGGAACAGGACCGAGAGGCCAAGGGCCAAAAACAGGTAGAGGCATGGGTGGCCAGAGACAAGGTGGCGGTCGGGGCCTTGGAGGTGGCTTTGCAGCGGGGCCGGGGGGATATTGTGTATGTCCCAACTGTGGTGAAAAAGCAGACCATCAATTGGGGACTCCCTGTTATGAGCAGAAATGTCCTAAATGTGGAACGGCTATGACACGGGAATAAATGTGGCACTCAGGCTTTCGGCATGCAGCAAATTCTTACTCTTGCTGATGTTTTAACGATAACGATGGAAAGAGATAATGGATAAAACATTTCAAGCCAAGGACATACAGACAGGTTTTCACCCTAAGGGTTATCGTATAGACAAAACAGCCTCGCCAATGGATTTTTATATAAAATGGGAGATTACAAAAGAGGGCAAATGGATAAACCCGAAGCCAACATGCTTTGATTCAATGCCACAGGAAGGTTGGTATAAAGAGGCTTGAAAATAGGCAATAGCCATAGCAGGAATACTTTCCGGTCTTCCCGGCTACAGGGATAACGATCAGACCCATTGTTAGCCAACCTTCATGCCCTTGGTGACGACAAAAGAACCCCTTCCAAAGCCTTCCAGAATGGTTTTGGGTACTTCTCCAGGAATAAGGGTTTGCAAAACATTCGTGATCACAAATCCTGATTCTTTAAGATGCCTTAGAACCTCTGGAGTTGAGTAAAAGGTGGCATATTTATAAAATTTGCTGTTTTCTCTATTTTGGGAATATTGTTTCCCAAGTTCGCTTTCTCTATCTACAAACCCAACAATGATGGATCCGCCGGTCTTCAATACACGGAAGGCCTCTCTTAGTGATTTACCAACATCATCAACAAAGCAGATGGTTGTTACTATCAATACAAAATCAAACAGCTCATCAGCAAAGGGCAATTTTTCTGCCACACCGGCATGAACTTCAAGATCCTGTAATCTGGCTTTGCTTGCCATCTTTTCTGAGGGTTCAACTCCAACCTTTATCCCAAGTTGTACTGCAAATTTTCCCGAACCAACACCTATTTCCAAGCCCTTTGCTCCGGAAGGAGGAACAAGCTGTCGGATTGCTCCTAATTCAGCTGCGTATAAATCACTGTGGTTATCGAACCATTTGTCATATTCGGCGCTGTATTTTTCGAATGGTTCTATTTTGGGCATGGTAAACTCCTATAGGGTTCATAATAGAGCGGCTAACGGAAAATTGCAGGTGCAGGCGCAGGCAAGGTGCTGTCTTTGTCCTGTGCATTTCATGGTTCTGCAAAGCCGTTACTTCTTGAGTAATTGAATCCTAAGCAGCAGGCATAATGTCAAGCCATTATTCGGATGTTATCGTACTTGTTTTTCCCTCTGCATAATCTTGTCGCTATCCTGAAGAAACAGGAAATTTTTCATAAAGTGTTTTTCTTTCAGCCTCAAGAAGGCTGCGCGGTACTTTCATGAAATCGGCTGCGCATAGGACACTGTGGCCGGATTCCAATGAAAGCTTGTTCAACCATTGCAGTCCTTCACGGCTTCGCATCAGGTGGTGGTCGAGAACCAGTACGCCCACCGAATCCGCTAACCGCAGAGCGTTTTGCCAAGCCCTGTTGCGCAACTCCGAATTCAGTTGTGCAAGATAGAGCGGCGGACCGCCAGCCAGAAGTATATCTGGTTTCCACTCAAGAACAAGATCGACAGTTTCGTTATCCAGAAGCTGAATGTCTGGAGCGTGCACAAAAACAGCGTCATCCTTGATCCTTGTCATCATCAATTTTTCGTTATGCTCTGTTCTTTTTCCATGAGGCACCGGTCCGGAAAAACGCAACGGATCGAGTCCAGTTTTTCCTTCCTGCCATCGGGCATCCAATCGATTTTTGAGGGCTATGAATCTTTTTAGTTCCTTGTCGGATAGAAAATCGGCTGATTTTGTCCAGATCCGAACCCCGGGATTCAAATCTGCCACTCTAGCTATGTCCAGTTGATAGGGGTTTGCATCTGCTAGAGGTACGTGGTCACCATGAAAGTGGCTGAAAACAATGTCCGTGGCAAGTCCCCAAGCCTGTATGATCTTTTCTCTGATTACCTCACCCACTGCCACCTGAACTGGGTGTGGCGCATAACCCTTACGAAAAAAGCCCAGTGCGATACCGGGATCAATGAGAATCCCCTGTTCGGCAACAGTAACAAAGCAACAAAGTCCCCGGACACCCAGTGATTCAGCACCTATAATATCTATTTTCATAATAAAACAGCCTTTAGGTTTCATTCTTGCGAGAGCACCATTTGCTGCCGACCTTCAAATACGTGATATCAGTCACCCACACCCGGTCCGGAAAGGCCACATCAAATTTACGCTCCAGCAGATTGGGGGCAATTGGTTCGTTGTGTTTTGAATCGGTGGTTACCACAAATTTCTTCACGGTGCGGCATTTTAACCCCATCTCTCTCATCAGCCTCGCCACCCGAGGACGACTTACCATTGAAAATGCCGGATCTTCACGGAGATCTGCCGTATCAAAGGACTTCCAGCCATGCCTCGATGCTGTGCAAAAAGCTCCCGTATGCGGCGTATGAGATTGTCCTTTTCAACCTGTCGTGATGATACAGGGGCTGTGCACCAACGGTAATATCCGCTCAGAGACAGATTTAAAACGTGGCACATCTTCTTCACCGGAAATGATGAGCGGTTCTCTTTGATGAATTGAAATCTCATTTCGGCGCCTTGCTGAAGATGGCCATGGCTTTTTTTAAGATATCCCGCTCCATCTCTGCATCTCTGAGCTTTTTCTCAAGTTCGCGGATCTTTTGTTCCTGCGGGGTTACCGCCTCACGGCCATGCCCTGGAAAAGCATAGCCTTCTTTCTTTCGTTGCTCTCTTCGCCATCGATAGAGGAGATCCGCCGCTATTCCGAGATTCTCCGCCACATCAACCACTGTACGCCCTGGCTCTTCAGCGAGCTGAACAGCATTACGTTTAAAATCAGCGCCATATTTTCTTCGTTCCTGAACACTCATAATATTCCTCCTGCCATCCTTTTTATCAATGGCTTAACTGAGTGTCCACTTTTTCATAGCAGGTCCACTTCGAACGATACCGCACATGAACTGAAGCTCGTCAGAGTTTTGGAATATATCGAGATATTTTATAATTGGATCAGGAGCACTCCTCGCTGGGATATCTTTCTCCGGTTGAGTTTGAACATATACGGGTGCTTAACTGTGTGTCTATTTTTTCGGGGGAAAATCAAAGATCGGGATTGAAGTTTGAAAAGCGTTGCATGTGTAGCACTACGAGTTTCGTGTTTGAAAACTTCCCGTTAACAGGCAATACGCAACGCGAGGCGCACAACATGGAACCGCTATAATAAAACCCTGTTATCCTCCGACCTGGTTTCCCCTGTGCTTATGACGTAGACGGCAGGTTTGGCCGCTACCGGGCATGAGGCCTCGCAGATCCCGCAGCCGGTGCATTTTTCGAGATCAATACGGGGCTGCTTCAAAACCTCTGTCTTTCCGTTCCGCCTGATTACTTTCGCCTCCTCCAGCCAAATTGCTTTGGGGGATGTGGGGCAAACCTCTTCGCAGACCAGGCATTCCATACCGAAAGAGAAGGGCAGACAACGCCCCTTGTCGATAACGGCCATCCCTATTTTCGTTTCAGTCTTTTCCTCAATGGTCAGTTCCCTGATGGCCCCTGTCGGACAAACCTGACCGCACAAGGTGCACCGTAACTCGCAGTGACCTATCTGCGGCACAAGATAAGGAGTCCATATTCCTTCAAGGCCGGCCTGAAGGAATGTCGGCTGCAATCCGGCTGTGATGCAGATCTTCATGCACTCGCCGCAACGGATGCAGGCTGATAGAAATCCCTGTTCCGGCAATGCTCCCGGCGGCCTGATCAGCCGGGTATCAGTTTTAACCCCACCGGCAGCAGGCGTTATCCTCAAAAAGGGAACGACAGCAATGCCGCCGGCAAATGCGGCCAGGGCGGTTCTTTTTTTTATATCGAGGGGGACCGCAGGACTTTTATATTTCCAACGGAAACGGACCGCCCCGGCCGGGCATATATCGTCGCATTCCAGGCAGACCATGCATTCCGACGGAACGGCCTCTCCTTTCTTATCCCTTATAGCGCCGCCCGGACAGACAGAGCGGCAGGTTCCGCAGGCGGTGCACCCTTCACTTATGTCCCGCCCGATGAGAGGCCGACGCGAAAGCAAACCGAGCAGGGCCCCAAGGGGACAGATATACCGGCACCAAAATCGCCTTTCAATCAGATTAAGCGCAAGGATTCCTATAAAGAACAGCCCTATCAATGATCCTTGAAGAAAGAAGACCGGACGGAAAGAAAGGATAGTATTTCTCAGAAGATCGTAAATTGCTTCCGATGCCCCGGTCACAAAGGGAATATCGAGATAATAGAACCCGTCGAAAATGGCGCGAATGACATATTCAAAGGCAGGCCAGATAGAGAGAGCCAGCGAGCGCACCAGCAAAGAGAGGGGATCTGCATAGCCGGCCAACTGGGCTGTGGCCAGGGATGAAGCAAGGATAAAAAAAAGCAGATAATACTTGAAGCGAAACCATCTGCTGGAAATAACGCCGCCTCGTTTCGATCCTGCTGCAGATCCCACCATATTGTGAATCGTGCCCAGAGGGCAGATCCATCCGCAGAATACGCGGCCCAACAGGATGGTAACTGCAACAAGGACGAGAGCGAACAAAAATCCCATTACGAAGGTGTGCGACGACAGGAAGGAGGAAATCATGAGAAGGGGATCGAAATTGAGAAAAATCTTGATGGGATAACCAAGCTCGTTTTCTCCTGTCGCTTCGGTCATGAAAAAAAGAAAGAGAAATAACAGTAGAAAAATTGCCTGCGAGGCACGCCTAAGAATTCGTATATTTTTCACAGTCGTGTATTGGTTCCTGGCTTTCCGACAGAGCCGTAATACGTTCTCGAAGTCGCAGCTTGAAGTTAGTGTTACGGGCTTCGTCAGGTACTTCGAACTCTTTTATCGTTCTTTCCGTAAAGGCCGAAATCCACTAGAAGCAGTACAAACAGTAAGACAAGCAGATCTCGGTTTGAAGGAACTTGAAACTTGAACCTTCAAACTCGTCTTTATAATTTTATTTCATTTATGATCGTCTTTGTCAGATCCATCGTGCCCAATCCTTCGTCCTGGGCCAGGCGAAGGTATCCCAGATTCTCCCCCTTCATGCCGAAAAGGGTTGCACCGAAGGAATCGACTGCCACCTGATCGACCCCCGCAACGATAGTATTTATCGTTTTCACGTCTTCCAGTCGTCCGCCCTGGGGACCGCTTCCGGTGAGGATCCGGACGGCATCCAGGATGGTGAGCGCCGGTTTGATTATCCTGGCCAGATCGACGAGGCTCTCATCGAGGCGCTGATGGATCCTGCCCCTCCTTCCTCCCATGACGCCCATCCAGTTTTTCATCGCCATAGTCAGATCGGCGAGACCGTGAGTCTTGGCGATAGGGATGTTGATGATGCTGTCTGCTTCAAGAAGTTCCGTATAAAGGGGCCATTTGTCAAGAGCCATGCCCTTAATCTTGACATCCTTGAATTTCCGCTCGTCAGTGTAACTGACTTCGGCGCCCTCCGCTCCAGCCGCCTCGGCTATACCGCTTTGTTCATAACAGCGACGTGCATCGTTTACGGTCCGGTCGAATACCTTCACCTTTTTAGCGCCGGCTTCGTAACAGAGCCGTACCACGGATGCCACCACTTCGGGATTGGTCGTGGCCGCGAATTCGGGTCGCCGGTCCCACCCTATATTGGGTTTTACGACGACAATCGCTCCCTTTGAAACAAAGCGCCCCATGCCTCCCAGGCCATCAACGGCCGTCTTTACCAGCGCCGCCGCCGGCGTGCCCTGCACAACCACCAGGTCGGGCGACGTTTCCGCCGCCGATAGCATTCTTACATCGATATACAGAGGAAGAACAAGTCCCGCCCCCGCCGCCATGCCGCACTTCAAAAAATCCCTTCGGCTTACCGCACTTTCATAAATTTCTTTTTTAATCATGATTTTGCCACCTTATGCCCCGGTATTCTATCATGGACACCACTTAAGGCAAGAAAAAATCCGTGTGTGTCAGGAACAAATAATATGTCCGGAGTTGCAGCACGTTATCTGTCCGATTAAAAGTAACACCGGGAGATGGGCGATCAGATTCCCATGGCGTTTTGAGATCCCTCGATGCGGCAGGCGGTATGAAATACGAGATCCTCGACGTCTTTGAAGGAGGGCAGGAATTAGAACTGGGTGAGCCATAATGTCAGGTGCTCTTGTGTCTTTCCGGAAATGTATGATTGAGCGTTGCTCAAGATGATCTGCGGCCCGGAGTACCGCAACAGGAACTCTGTGAAAAAAACAGGTCGGGCCAATCGCAAGGGCTCCCGCGAGGAGCCCTTTTTCCGTCTTGTCCTTTATAGTATTTTTCGGTGCATCATAATCGTATATTCCATTGACAAGACTTCTTCATCTCTCTGATTCATTACCATATAAAATAGTGTAAGAATCCCCTTATCTTTTTTTGAAGTCTCGTTTTTTGAAATTACCTTTACATCTACATGAATAGTATCCCCCGGTTTCACTGGACGGGGTAAACGCATGCTGTCCACTCCCAGCAATCCGATTATGGAGTCTTCATACCAGTTGGTCAGTCCGACTAATCCTACTGCCAAGCAATATGTGAGTGATCCATGCACAACTCTACCACCGTAAATTGTCTTTTTTGCATATTCCTTATCCATATGGAGAGGTAAAAAATCACCTGTAAGACACGCGAAATTGACCATATGAGTTTCAGTAATCGTTAACCCGTTTGTTCTCAATGTGACCCCTGATGTCAATAATGGACACCAAAAAAATAATATTTAAGCTGCATTCCTCCCTGCATGGAATTGCTGTTCATACATAACGGGGGATACGTAGCCAAGCCTCTTCTGAATCCTTTGCC
>JALNXD010000064.1 GCA_023230565.1 Syntrophales bacterium | reverse complement strand
GGGAAAACCCATCTTGCCACGGCCCTCGGATTGGAGGCCTGCCGCCAGGGAGTCAGAACCCGCTTTGCCACCGGCGCCGGACTGGTCAACGAGCTTATCGAAGCGCGAAGCGAACGAGCGGTCAGCCGCATCACACAAAAACTCTCCCGCTTTGGTCTTCTGATTCTGGATGAGCTTGGCTACGTTCCCTTCTCCAAGGAAGGCTCACAGCTTCTCTTTCAGGTGCTGGCCGACCGCCATGAACGTGCCTCTGTCATCATCACAACCAATCTTGGTTTTGCCGACTGGACGCAACTTTTCGGAGATCCGACATTGACGGCAGCCCTTCTGGACCGTCTTACTCACAAGGCTCATATCATTCTCTGCAATTGGGACAGCTACAGATTAAAAGAAAGTTTAAAGAAGAAACACCAGACAAAGAAAAGCAATGATGCTCTACACAAGACGGCAACTGGGTAATTAATCATTAACAGGGGTGGGTCACTTTTCGGTGATCACAGTGGGTCATTTTTCGGTTGTCATTACCATATCTCTGTAAAAACTGTCTTGGTTTACCTCAATGGTGGAACCGCGAAGCCGTAAGAGATTGTAATGGGGATCAGGTCACGAACGGACCTTGCCCTTTATATCCTTATCGATTAAGCAAGCGCATTTCGGTGAAGGTGTTTCGTAAGCATTGTATTCAGTGCATGGGGGGAAACAGACAAGCCGTTGAAGAGTGTTCTATAAAGACATGCCCGGCACATGAATATCGATTTGGTAATAACCCTGCAAGACAGGGCATAGGGGCAAGCAAAGAATCAATGAAAAGGGTTCGTGAGCTAAGGAAAATGATTCCAGGAACGAAAAACTCAAGATGATGCATATCAACCCTATAGGTAGTGTCAAAAAGAAGAAAAAAGAGCTTTTTGGATCTTTGACAAGTGAATACCCGTAAGGGCTAACGCTTGAACGAATAAAAGGATAGTCTTTACTTAATTATGAAAGCTTGGATTATTTCCCCTTCGCATATTCAAGAATTTTCATAATTCTGTCAAGGGCAAGTATTTTAAATTCATGATCACGATTTTGGCCCTTACCTTGGACTATCCACGAATATTGCTCAAACCATAAAATGTCTGGATTATCCTTATGAAAACAATATTCTTTCCATGCTTTTTCAATAAGTTTTTTATTCTTGCCTGATAAGTGATTCTTGAATATCTCCAAAGCCTTTAGATGCCTCAGGTAGCCTGACCGCAAATATTCGCAGAGATCAGAAGGCGACCCACCATTAATAATTGCATTGTGCTTCAAATATACAATTTCTGGGAGAAAAGCATTTCGAAACTCCGATGCTGCTTTATTAAAGTCATCATTTTTTCGGCGGCACTCGCTAAAATAATGAGCGAGCCAAGCACCAAAGGAGCTACTAAAAATTCCAAAAAAGAATGCTAATATTATTTTGGTGGTTCCTGTCATGTCACATCTGAGTAATGCAACTTAATAAATTCTGACAGCACGAGCCATTAATGATTTTATTGTGCGCTTGTTTCCCATTAGGCCGACTTTAGGCGTGTAGAGAACCCCGGATGTTTCGTCTTTATTGCTGGATATCAAAATTATAGCGTTCGCACCATACGCTGAAGCTTCCTTTTGCATTGCCTCTATAAGGTGTGTCCATTGAAGGTCAATTCCCCCGGAAGAAGCAACTAATCCTATTTCTTCATACTGAATATCGGTTGGCGGGGATGTAAAGACTTTAACCGGCCCTTCGTGAGGTGGAAATAAATTCCCTGTTTGTATGAATTTAACAGGTGCCGAACATCCAAAAATAAAAGCACAAGTACATAAAATGGCTATGCTAAATCGTAAGATTTTCATTACCCCCCCCTATAAGATTTGTGTCTCTCTTTTCTTGTCACCTCTCCTTCTTGTCTTCGTATTTCTTCAAGATGTCCTGAATCGCTTCTTCTAAAAGATCATTGACTCGAGCATCCTTTTTAGCTGCAAGAATCTTTAGGTCCCGGATAAGATCACTTCTGAGAGTTGTATTGTAATTTTTTCGCTTCGCATCCATGTTTGGATAAATACCACAGTGATACATAGATATCAATTTATCTTTAAAAATAACTTGACATGAAAAATATACAAAGATACATTGATGCATAGCTATAAAGTTAACTCCAAATCATAGGGCAATAAAAACTGAACTTCTAATGAAAACCCCTGAAGTCTCCTTTGATCGTGAGGTTAAAGGCGGGTCCTATGGTCCGGGAGAAGGCTCTAGGGGTTTTTTACTTTGAAAGGAGAAAAGATCCATGAAACAGATAGAAGTTATCGAACGCATGGGAAGCAGCAGACAAAATAAACAAAGGTAGGTATCAAACTACGTCCTACAGGAGTTTTTTACGGCGCTGCGGTAAATGATGGATCGGAAAGAGAAAGTGATATGGCATTATAAAAAGAATACGTTGAAAGGAGATAAAGAAATGAGAAAGAAGACAGTAGATATAGACACATATGAAATTGCTAACAGATTGCATAAGATCGATTCCCTGGCTGTAATGCTGGAACTCGATGTGATAGATGGCGGTGAAAAGGAAGCATTGGAACGGCTTAAAGGCGCAAAAGTAAGCAATGTCATATCAAATATAGCACGCTATATACAGAACGAAGTCGCAGCAGCGCTAGAAATACTACCGTAACGGAGGGCAACAAAGAGCGACGCGAAGATGGAGCAATAATTTGCAGGATCCCCTGCCCGTGAATAATTCTAGGGAGAAAGCGAGGGACTTTCGAATGGGATCGATCTTTAAAAGGGGTAACGTGTATTGGGTCAAGTATTATCGGAATGGCAAGCCTTACAGGGAATCATCGAGAAGCGAGAAGGAAGCTGAAGCGAAACGCCTTCTCAAGAAGCGTGAAGGAGAGATATCGCAAGGCAAGCTTCCGGGAATCTACTTTGATAAAGTCAAATTTGATGAACTTGCTCAGGATTTTATTTCCGATTATCGCATTAACGGCAAGAAATCTTTAGACAGGGCCGAACGAAGCCTGACACATCTCAAAGCAGCCTTTGAAGGCATGAGAGCCGTTGAAATTACTACTCCCCGAATCAATAAGTATGTTGAGACTCGCTTTGAAGCGGGAGCAGCCCCGGCAACAATAAACCGGGAACTTTCGGCATTAAAGCGAATGTTCAGCATAGGAGCAAAACAGACACCCCCTAGGGTTGACCGTGTGCCCTATATTCCGATGCTCAAAGAGAATAATGTGCGAAAGGGATTCTTCGAACATGGAGAATTTCTCGCACTTAGAGAAGCTCTTCCTGAGTACCTTCATGGTTTTGTTACATTCGCCTATAAGGTAGGTTGGAGATATTCGGAAATCTGTAATCTCACATGGAGTCATGTTGACCTTGCTCAAGGCATAGTACGGCTTGAAGCTGGGGAAACGAAGAATGATGAAGGCCGAACAGTCTATCTTGATGAAGAGCTTCTTGAAATCTTCACAAGACAGCGAGAGGCACAAAAAACGAACAAGTGCATACTGCCCTATGTTTTCCCTAACACAATCAGAACGGACAAAATAGTCGATATCCGGGGATCATGGAACAGAGCATGCAAAGATGCCAAAATCGGAAAGCGACTCTTTCACGACTTCAGGAGAACGGCTGTAAGAAATATGGTTAGATCGGGAATACCCGAACGTGTTGCAATGATGATATCGGGGCATAAGACGAGATCGGTATTTGACCGTTATAACATCGTAAGCGATACTGATTTGAAACTTGCGGCACATAAGCAGGATGTTTATCTAAAATCCCAGGCGGGCACAATTTCGGGCACAGTACAGGAAATTGAGACAAAAAAAGAGGTTAACCGCAATGGCTAACCCCTTGATTTATTTATGGTGCCGGAGCTCGGAATCGAACCGAGATGACCGTAAGGTCGGGGGATTTTGAGTCCCTGAAATATTGCTTTGACGCTATTTGATGAATTTTGTGTAAGCAGTATTATCTTGACTATAATTATAATTTATACTAGATCAATCCCTACAATGTCATATTGAGTTTGAAAAAAGTTGCTTACAATCTGCTTACATTAAAATCGAGGGATTAAAATGGAACTCAAAAAAAATGTAATCGAGAACGCAGAATTGCCGGTTAAGGGGCAATCATTTTTATGGGACGATGAATTGAAAGGTTTCGGCGTCAGGCTCACCCCGACGGCCAGAACGTACATTGTTCAGGCACGGGTAAAGGGAGTAACTCGGCGCGTGACTCTTGGCAAGCATGGCGTCCTGGCCTTGCAGGAAGCCCGAAAACGGGCTCTCAGAGAGCTTTCCAAGATGAGCGAGGGCATTGACCCCATCAAAGAGAAAAAACGTGCAAAAGCTCAATCTGTAACTCTAGAACAAGTCGTTGAGGCATATCTTAAGGATCGGCGAAACCTAAAAGAATCATCACGGGCCGATATTTTCAAACATCTTGACAAATCATTTTCTGATTGGGCAAAGAAGCCGATCATATCCATTACCCGAGACAAAGCAACAAAACGGTTCAGGGAATTGAGCGACCGAAGCCCGGCGCAGGCCAATCAAGGCTTTCGAAACCTTCGCGCACTTTTCAACTATGCAATGGGGGCATACCGAGATGGCGACAAGCCATTGATACCTGAAAACCCCGTCAAGGCAATATCGGATCTGAAGATGTGGAACCATATCAAGCCACGATCCGGTCGTATACCAACGGACAAAATCGGGGCAGCATGGAACATTCTTCAGGAACTACGAACAGCGCCAACCCAAACCACCGTTGGCAGAACCCTCGCCGATGCGGTCACCTTCCTTATGCTGACAGGGGCAAGATGGTCTGAAATGGCCGAACTAACTTGGAACCAAGTGAATTTGGATGAAGAATATTGGACATTACCTGATCCGAAGAATCGAACATCTATCACCTTCCCGTTGTCAGTGGCAGCCATTGATATGCTAAAAGACCGACCAAGTACAAAAGAATTTATCTTTCCCGCACGCTCCAAGACAGGGCACATTACAGAGGTGCGGAGTGTGCTTAAGAAGGTCTCGGATGCTACGGGCAACCATGTCTCCGCGCACGACCTGCGGCGAACCTTCCGCGCCATTGCCGGGGAGTGCGGGGTAGACTTCTGGAAAACGAAACTGTTGATGGGGCATAAGATAAGCGGCGACGTGACCATTCAGCATTACACCGAGACAAACGACCTTCGTTACTTGGCGAAGGATATACAGGCTGTTAGTGATTGGATTGTCCGCCAGGGAGCGATTGCAGCTTCTGATAACGTGGTGCAGATACCAATAAAGGCAAAGGGAAACAAACGATAGGGGGAGTGGGCTATGGCTGCCGCGAACCTGGGACTCAATGGGGCTTCCCCTTCTTATTATAGGGGACACGGATAATGGAAGAAAAAAGCTTAGCAGGGAAAAGTGAAGCAATTTTTTTAGAAAAATTTGCCTCGGCCTTAAAACTAGACTACCAATACTGGAGTAAGTTATCATACTGGACTTTAGGAGAAGCTATTTTCTTATGTATGGACATAGACCCCTACAGACGGGAAAATATATTAGAAGATGTAACGGTTAAAGGTGTGGAAGTTTTCCTCGACCTTCCGTGCTTCTTTGAAAAGTCATATGATGAAATAAATAGACATTGCAAAACTATCGTAGACTTTTGTTTTAAATGCCGAAATCGCTACAATGAGATAAGAACTATTGCCTATAGATCATTTGAGGCTGGCGGTTTTAAAACAAAAAATATTCACCGTCCCTATGAGAAAGACAGCTTATGCTTAATCCCCAGTTCATTCTTGTCGTGGGTTTCAGAAAAAGATTTTAAAATACCAGTAGAGTTTTCAGAAATATTTAAAATTGAGGGCAAAATAACTCCTCTTGGATTACCCAGCATGACCAGGGAGCATACATATTATTCAGAAGAACTTGAAATGGCAGTAGCCGCGTGGATAGCACTTTATCAAGACGGCAAAATAAAAACAAACAGGGGCCATAAAGATCAGATAGTTGGTTGGCTGAAAGAGCATTATCCTGAAGTTAGCAAGGGTGCAATAGAACGCGTTGCAACGGTTGTAAATCCTAACAAAAAGGGGGGAGCCCCTTCTATAGAATAGAAAACAAAAAACAGAAAAAACCTAAGCCCCTTTTTATTTTATATATTCGGTTGGTTGGATAACCCAGCCCACTGTTTTTTTTCATAACCTACCAGACCCCTCTTACTATTCAAAACAATATTTTTTCTTAATAATTCCTCCTAAACCATACAAAATCTTAGGAGGTAATTTCGATGTTACTCACCACACAAGAAGCAGCGGGGAAATTAAGGCGTACCAAAGCTTGCCTTGAAGCGTGGCGATGCCGCGGTGGCGGACCCGTTTTTGTGAAAATAGGGCGAGGAGTTTTCTATCGGGAGGAAGACCTTGAAAATTTCATAAAAGCCGGACGACGAACCAGCACCAGCCAGGTGAATCAATGAAAAAAATATTGTCGCCACGAGAAATAGTTAAAAAGTGTTGCCAAGAATGCTTGGGTTTGAGGCAGTGGAATGCCCATGCAGTCAAGGATTGCCAAGGGGATAACGCACACTGTGGTCCTTGTCCTCTCTTCAGTTATAGGTTCGGGGGAAAACGGGTTTCAGTGAAGGTTTTTCGCCGGTTTTGCCTTCAATGCATGGGCGGCGATCGGCGAGCCGTTGGGGAATGTCAAACAAGGACCTGCCCATTACATCCATACAGATTCGGAACCAATCCTTTACGTCAGGGTATAAGCCGGAAACGGTCTCAGACCCCCCGTGAGAAGGGTTTTTCAACGCTAGAATCAAAAAACTCGTTCCCGGGCATAGGTAAGGTTCAGGTGAAAAAAAATGAGCGAAGAGAAAATGATTTTCGGATGGGACGCAATCGCTGAGTATTTCCCATATCACACTGCGACGGTCCGCGAGAAGTACGGGAGGGAAATGCTCGAAGCGGGATTCGTCTTTAAATCGCACGTCGGAAAAGGGAAAGCGCCGCGCGTGTGGACATATCCATCGTTAATAAAATCGTTTGTTTCGATGAAACAGGCGCGGAATGGCCGGGTTTAAATGGGGTGCATTTTGAAGTAATTATAAAGGATATCGAGGAAAGCGTTGTTGAGTGATGCTTTAAGAAAAGTCGAATACTGTCGAGCCCGGTCTATAGCATGGTCTGAAAGAGGCGATTTTGAACATATGCAAGGCCTGAAAGCACGATTTAAACGATAATATTAAGAAGTTCCTAAAGAGATCATAATTGTGAAGAAAGATGACTTCATTCCCGGAGGCAGCTTCCTGACAGCGCGAGCAATTTTCAGATCCGCGATATGGGAAAAACCGCCGCAGTATTTCAAACTCTTTGAATGGCTCACTGGAACTGCTGCTTACCAGGACGGGCACACTTTCAAGGGTCATACTCTTGATCGCGGGCAGTTATTCACAACATACGGCAAAATTGCCGATGTCCTGACGTACCGATTCAATAAGCGGCCGGTCAGACCAACATTGAAAGAAGTCCGGGTCATGCTGAAATGGCTTCAATCCGAAGGCATGATTATCATTAAACCCTTGACTTTGGAAACTTCACCCGACAAGGGCAGACCATCGGTCCTCACTAGGGCATACGTGGGATTGATAATTACTATTGTAAATTATGACACTTATCAGGATTCAAATAGTTACAAGGGCAAGGACAAGGGCAGACCATCTTCCCCACAGGGGCAATTAAGAGAAGAAAGAAAGAATAAAAAAATATATACGGCAGATTTTGAATCTTTCTGGAAGGAATACCCGAAGAAGCGAAATAAGGACACAGCCTTTAGGGCCTGGCAGAAAAGAAAAGGCGACCTGCCTGCACTGGACGACCTGTTACATATCCTCGAACGACATAAGCTGACTGAGCAATGGCGAAAAGATGGCGGAAAATTTATACCCTACCCAGCAACCTGGCTCAATGCAGGAAGCTGGCAAGACGAGGTTGTTTGCACAGTAAACAATAGCACACTTAGCGAACAAAACATTTCGCCGGTTACCTGTCGTGGCTGTGGCGGTGCTTATTTACCCAACGATTTGACCGACGGCTTATGTTTGCATTGCCAGAAAGGAGGAGCAACAACCAATGGTTAACGGCGACTCGGTGCTCGGTCATTATTCACGCGAAGCAGAGCGCGCTGTTATCGGTTCCGTAATCGAGGACAGTTCAATCATTCCCTCTGTTCTGGACTATCTATCCATCGATGATTTTTATTTTGAATCACATCGTCACATCCTGCGAACCATCGTAAAATTGCAAGGTGCGGGAACCCCCGTGGATCTTATTCTGTTAGTTGACGATCTTGAGCAGACCGGTACGTTGGAAAGCATCGGTGGTGCGCATTTGTTTTTATCCGAAATAATCGACACGACGCCTTCATCGGCACTGGTGGAAAATTACTGCACGCTGATAAAAGAAAAGGCAATAATCCGGCGGGTGATTGAAGCGTCTCAAAAAATCATTCGTAAGGCCGGAGAAATAACTTCTGGTAATGTTGATGACCTTCTGGGCTTTGCTCAACAGGTAATACTTGCGTCAACAATTACTGACAACCCCACCAATCCGGATCTTCGCGAGCTGGTTAAGGAAGCCTTCAGCCGGATTGAAGAACGGTACAATTCTGGTGGTGCATTGCCGGGCATCGCGAGCGGCTTCGAATCCCTCGATGCTCTGTTAGGTGGTTTTAAGAATGGCTGCTTTTATGTGGTAGCAGGGCGGCCCGGAACAGGCAAAACGGCCCTTGCCTTGAACACGGCCCGAACAGCTGCGGGCGCTGGTAAAAATGTCGCATTCTTTTCCTTGGAAATGCCGGCACAGGAATTGACAAACCGTTTGTTATCGGCAGAGGCAGGTGTCGACGGGCACAAGATCAGCCGAGGATATCTACTTGACAATGACCTGGCTAAAATTGCTCAAGCATCCGATGTGGTAGCACGGCTACCGCTCTATATAGACGATACCTCATCCCTTGCCATCAATCGCATAGCAACGCGGGCTCGGCGGATTAAGGCCGAGCGGGGACTAGATATGATCTTTGTCGATTATGTCCAGCTTGTGGCTCCTTCTCACCGATGGAATACACGGGAGCAAGAAGTCAGTGAGGTTTCCCGATCACTCAAAGCACTGGCAAAAGAATTGAATGTACCGGTTATCGCCGGGGCGCAGTTAAATCGGGCAATTGAAACAAGAGTGGAAAAAAAGCCTACATTAGCGGATCTGAGAGAATCAGGAGCCATCGAGCAGGACTCTGATGGTGTTTTTTTCTTGGCCCCTATTGACTTCCAAGGATTAACAGAACTTATAGTAGCAAAGCATCGGCAAGGACCGACCGGATCGGTTAATCTGTTCTTCGATAAAAAAATAACTAGATTTAGGGTTGGCAGTTGAAGTGGAGTCAAGAAAGGTAGCAGTTATGGATGCTTTTAAAGACACCGAGAAAGAGACGATCGTTATGGACTGGGAATGCATCGCTCAATTCTTTCTCTATCACCCCGATGCAGAAAAGAGATTTTTTAACTCTCTTAAGATTCAACCGCCCTTTGACCCGAAATAGTGACTCTTTCTTCTATATCCTTGGTATAGCTTTCCAACAAACGACTTACTTCATCTATACTTTTTAGTCCGATTGTGACATCTCTGTTTTTATGTGTTTTTTTGTCCAAAAAATCCATTCCTCTACCAACAGTAAGCGAAATTTGATCGCTGGTAATAAACCGGTCATGAGGGAGGCATTGCTCATCTTCGGTAGATTGGTAGAACTGTATCTCAATTTTTGTAGAAGTCAGATATTTGCTTTGAAAGCTTGAAATGCGCTCTTGAATATGTTTCTTCGTATACCCCGGTGGCATGCCGCAATGAAAAATTAATCTGCAATTGCCTTGGTCAATGGGTAGGCCCCCGAGCCATTTAAACATTATTTTTATTGTATGGATGTAATTGTCTGCGAATTTCGATCCAAAGAGTTTATCGCAAAACTCTATTCGAGTTGCATATCGAAATATCTTGCCTAGGTATAGATTCAAGAATTCATACTCTTCATGTTCGCCACCTATAAAAGTACGTCCATCCGATGCAAGCAAGCTTCTTCGATGCTCGAATGATGATCTTTGATAGTTCGACAATGTGACAACTTCAATCCGGTTAGGAGTGTCAAATTCGTTTGGGATAGACTTGAGTAATATCAGGTCAATCAGACATTTTTCGGCCTGTTCGAATACACATTCTAGATCCGATCGTTCATTTGTATAATCAGGTACAAAACAATATATAAATCGATTTCGCTTCTGAAGGGCAGCCAAGATCGATTTTATGATCTTACGATCAAAATCATCCGGTAATTCGTCAACCTTATTTTTTATTTCAGATTGAATGCGATAGTCTTCAAAATCCGCAATGGCAGAATTCTGTACAAACCCTCTCAGCACGCCGATTAATGCCTGAACAGCAAAATCTCCTTTTATCCAGGCATCGGATATCACTGCCGGGTCCATGTGAACATAGAAAAACATCAAAAGAGCTCCTCGAAATCTTCCTCAAAAAATCCTCCGGGCACACGATCGATGATTCGCCCCTGTTCATCTACGCGCAAAGATCGTATGTAAGCTCCCTTTGAAGTGCCTTCGACATATAGCATTGATATATCTTCTGGCTTTATTGGTGGAGTAAGTTGATTCTGTCCTCTTGCCGTTTGCCGTACCCTTTTTAAGATGCGCAGGATTAAATGTTCGCTATGGCTCTCAATTAAAAAAATATTTTTATTTTCACCCAATGCTGATTCAATGAAGACATCACCGAGTTCAGCCTGCAAGGCAGGGTGCAAATGTATCTCAGGTTGTTCTATTGCAATCACTGAATTTTTGTTTGCGTATGCACTCACGAGGACGGGAAGTACCTGCGAAACACCAATGCCAACGTCTCTGTGGCTGACGACCGTTCCGGTTCTTTTATCCAGCAGCACCAGTTCACCTATCTCCGAAATCTGCGGTTCCAGAATTTTTAGGTCATTCAAAACATTATACAAGTCACCAAACATGTCTCCCATAACGGTAGTGCCGTCATCCTCTTCATATTCATACTCTTCCTCTGCCTTCTCTTCTTCAATTAGACCGATACGTTTTTGATAATGTTTATCCAAATCGTCTATTGTGAGGAGGTGTCGTACTCTGAGTTCATACGGTGTTTTAAGTTTTTTTGCATCCCCGAGCCACTGATTTATCTTGTTTCTCAGATCGATACGTTTTCGCACTTCTTCCCACGCGAATCCGCCACCTGCATACCAATTTGAATCGTGATACTGTGTAAAGGCGACATGGCGGGGTGGGTATGATCGTAACGGCCCCAGATATTTCAGGCGATTAAACTGACTTTCCAACACACTGGCTATGTTGGACAAGATTTCATGCAATATACGGGGGATGAAAAGATGGAATGCCGATCTCATATCTTCGGCTCGTTTGTCTTTGCTGATCGCAATCAGATAATCTTCCGGATCTTTACTGAATTCTTGAATACCAAGCGGGATAAAATCAGTGGGTTCTGTGGAAATCTTCGAAACCAGATCGGACAAAACCGATTTAAGCAATTCATAATCGTTGTTTGTTAAGGTGCCGGTTGTTGTCGATGACAATATGAGGGCATCCAACAACTCTTTCATTACAGGATGTTCATCATTAATGGTATCAATGCGAAAGACCCCACCCATGCGGCGGCTCATTTTCAGGAAGGATTCGCCATCAACTCGAATTGCATAGGAGGTAACCTTCGGCTCATTGCCCTGTTTTAGCCATTCATTGAGAGTAAGACTTTTTAGATAAAGCTCTTCTTTATTTTCTGTTCTTAATCGTTTTCGACCTTTTGATTCTGATTCTCGAAGTGCATCGAGTAAATCAGACACTTGCATTTCATTCATGTCTACATCGGCATCGTGAGTTATTTCTTTGAATGTTTCATAAAGAACAGCACTCTCGTCTTTTTTGACCATTCCTACTGTAATTTCGATCATAACTTCTTTGGCTGAATGAAAAATTTCCTTTAAACGTCCTTCAAAAAGCTCTGACCTCAAAGAAATGCGGTATTCCATACTTCTATCTGCATCTCGATTATAAATATATTGTTTGAACCCACCGAGATCGATTGAATCCCCTCCGAGCTCCGTCCGGTTTATATCGAGATTGCCGGTTCGCAATGCTTCGTGGGCAAGAATGAGACTATGGATTATGCTGGACTTCCCTGAGCTGTTAGGCCCGAAGATGATCGTTATGGGGCGGATGGGAATGTGTTGCGTCTCGGAAAATGCCTTGAAATTTCCTATTGTGAGACCTGAGATCATGGTTAAACCTCTCGTTAATTTCGGTTAATGTGTTTTATCAAGAGACCTGGTTTGTTCTTCCAGCTCTTTGAGAAGCTCTTTCATATGCGCCTCACGCCACTTGGCCGTGAGGTCGCCGGTAAAGGCGCGGTGAAGTAGCGTCTCAAATAGGTTATCAATTCTGGCAGCAACTCCGCGTCGCTTGTTCTGTAGCACAAAGAGATCAAGTATCTTGCGGTCAAACCTCTTGAGTGCATCTCGCTCCTTTTGGCGTGGCACGCTTAAGTTAAAAATGTCCGCGTCTGTCACAGCTGGATAAGAAGCTCCACGGGCGCGTGCGTTAAGCTGGTCTGTGAACCACTGCAAGCGGGAAAGGGCATACAAGAAGCCAAACCCTATCCCTCCCTTCGCTCTCAAGACGCAGAATCCAGTGCTGCAAATCTGGTTGTCGTATTGGGCGGGGACAAGAGCCGTTGCTCGAAGATATGGGCGGACAGTTGAGATGATCACGTCGTTTGTATTGATAATCTGCCTTGCCCTGCTTGGGGCTTCTGAGCCCACCAATGTCTTAGCGTCCGTAATGAGGCCCATCTGACCATTCACGCCCGCAATATCGATGTAGGTGAATTGCTCTTCCGGTTGGTGCGATGGGTCTTTCCGTTTTACGGCTTCAACCAATTCGCCGATAGGCACAACCTGACGTAAGATGCTTTGAATGGACACCAAAAGTGCTGTAAAAAGAGATGATGGAGGTGTCTAAATGGAAAGAATTCCCAATGCAGTATACACAAAGGAGC
>JALNXD010000063.1 GCA_023230565.1 Syntrophales bacterium | reverse complement strand
CCTCTACACATTTATAAAACTGACTTGTTATGGGTTTTCGCTGTTCATATACTTTTGTATCAGAACTCAAAGCAGCTAACATAACAACCCCCCCTCTTATAGAACTAATGTTCTATAAGTATACCTATACTCCACAAGAATCACCAAGGAATAGTTGTTCTCATTTCCCTTGGACAGCGCCTTTACCACCTTGTCATCGGGATATAGGATATGAAACCATACTTCCTTTCCAATTCGATAAGACTGTCCCCTGCCTGCTGTGATTACTTCAGTGCCCTTTCGTTTGAGCGTATCCTTCAGCACTTGATAAGAAGGGCTCTCCTCCCCCGGCGGATATTCCATAAATGCTTGTACTTTTAACTGTTCCATTACAGGAAGCAACCCGCCAATATGATCATCATGGCTATGAGACATGATAACCAGATCGAGTGAGGAAATACCATTTTTCAGTAAAAACGGCACTACAGTGTCTTCTCCTATATCAGAGCCCGCTCTGTTTATACTTTCATTTCCACTGTCGCTTCTTTTTCTCCCGGTGGTTATAGCTGCATTAACAGTGTTGGAGCTTTCCTTTTCGCTTAGTATTCTTTTATTCCAGCTGTTAAATTCCTGCCTTCCGCCGCCGTCAATCAGTATGTTTTTTCCATCAGGTGTTTGAATGAGACTGCAGTCCCCTTGCCCTACATCCAGAAAAACGATCTTCAGCTCTTTAGACGCAAGCAGATCATATGCCAAATGTCCTGCCAAAAGAACAGAAGCTAACAGGACACATAGGAAATATGGCCTTTTGATAAAGCCCGGCCTTTCTCTGGACAACAGCCAAAATACAGCATAGAAGACTAACATCACTGCCATAGAGGGTGAAATAACACGTATATAAGAGTAGGGCAGGCTTGCTGGAAGTTTAGCCAACGATAAAATCAAAGTGCAAAGCAGCCTAAGTGGTGTTCCAATTACACCAGCCATACCAGGCAGCGCTATAGCAAAAGGCAGGAGTATGAAGCCGCCCAGGACTGCAAATCCAATGAAAGGAATGACGATCAGGTTAGCCAAAAGAGAAACCGGGGACAGTATATTGAAATAATAAACAGTCAATGGCAGCGTACCAAGCTGCGCGGAGAGGGTTACTGCAATCATAGAGGAGATCCTGGACGGTAGAAAAGCCAGCTTGTGCCGAATAGATTCCTCATACAACGCTATGGAGCAAACTGCTGCAAAGGACAGTTGAAACCCAACCTCCAAGATATCCATGGGCTTGAACAGCAGAATGGCTAATGCAGCTACACCTGCGCTGTTCAGGATGTCCGTTTTTCTACCCAATGCTTTTCCAACATAATAGATCACTGTCATGGTTACTGCCCGGATCACGGATGGCGCAGCTCCTACCAGTACACAATAAAAGGCCAGAGCCGTTATTTGAAGGATCAAGCCTGTCCATTTTTTCAGCCGAAAAATTGAACACAGAAAACCTAGAAGCAGGACGACATATCCCACATGCAAGCCTGAGACAGCTAAAACATGAGCCAGGCCAGTTCTGGTAAAATCATCGCCGGTACCAGGGTCGACGAGCCAGCGCTGTCCAAGCAGCATGGCTTTCAAAAAATCTCCCTCCCTGCCGCCAACAGAACGATCCAATGCAGTTTCCGCCCGGCTTCGGAACCAGGCAAATATGCGGTCAACGGAAAATGAATTGTCTCTTTTGATAAAGACAGCATTGCGGCCTGTAACAGACATGGTGTTGTAAATTCCCCGCCTGGTCAGATAGGCTTTATAGTCAAAGCCTTTGGGATTTCGCTGGCCGGATGGTTCTTTGAGCACGCCTGAAACTTGAAGCACATCCCCTGTGGCATATGGGCCAAGAGGTTTTTGCTCTTGTGATTTTATAGGATCCGAGGAACTCCTGGGAACTGGGCTGTAAGTGGTTGGATAATGGCTGACCTTTACCTTGGTGTTTACAGGATAAACAGCTTCGTCAGCTAATACAGCACTCACGTTCAGTACATAGACTGTTCTGTCCGGTTCAACCTGAGGTGCTCCGGTTACAGTTCCTTGAATGGTTATACGCTGGTCTGAGTATTGTGTAAGGGGATTCTCAATCTTGTTATTAAGGGTACCGCGAAAGCAACCGAACAGCGCAACTAGTATAAGCAGCATGGGAAACAGAGCCTTTCTCCTATATAGGAGGGCTGCCAGAAGAGCAACAATCATACCAATCCATATATAAACAGGCTCTGACTGAAAACAGATTGATGCAGCCAGCCCGGTACTATAGGCAAATAGTATCCACAGAACCGGCCTGCGTACCCAAATCTCGCCGAACCCCTTCATCTTGCTTTTCCCCCATTGTTGCATCGTTACATCGTTAGGCATCGTTGGGGGTCAGGCTTGAAATATTCCCTTTTTAGTAATAAAGGAATATTTCAAGCCTGACCCGTTTATATGCGGTTATATGTATGCAAGTCTGACGCCTATAAGCTGTAAGATTTCACTTCCTCAGCCATATTAGGGTTTGGAAAATGCTTCGAAGCCTCGTCCATCAGATCCGTTTCATCATATCCCGGTCAAATATGGGTTAGTACCAGCCTCTTTACCCCTGCGGCCTTTGCAATTCTTCCAACTTCTTCTGCAGACAGGTGAGGGGATTTTCCGGGAACCTTGTCCCGTTCCAGCAGCCCGGTATCCGCCAGGAACAAATCCGCTCCTGCAGCAAAGCTTTGTACCGGATGGGTCATGTCTCGGAATGTAAAGGATAGGCCGCCGATATCAGCTTGCATCCCGTCTCGAATAACAATCGTTTTGATAGCGTTATTGTATTATTTTTGATTATATCATTCTTTTTTGGAAATTGAACGCAAAGTTGTTTTATTTTATAAAAACCCCGTTTCAACTATGAACTATCTTTCCATTGTATTCAAGTGTCCGTTTTAGGAAATACTAGCATCTAAAGGAATGTTATGCCGGAACGGGGGAATATCATGGCAAGTATTTTCAGGAAGCTATTGAATAAAAAACAAAGCAATGCAGAAAACCGCGATAATGCCGACATTGAGAAGCTTCAATTATCCGGAAACATACAGGACAACCTAAACCGGCTGAAAAACATTATGAGTAATTCCGGAGATATCAAAACAAGAGAATTCAACCTCGCAGGCAGCAACATGAAAGCTGCGGTGATTTTTATAGGCACCCTTGCAAATGAAGATATGATACATCAGCATATCATCCGACCACTCATTATGGAGTCTGCAATCCTGTTCCACAAAAACCAGGTCAACTTCGAAGAGATTAAGAATTCTATGATCAGTGCCGGGAACTTGAAGGAAGCTGCTGCCTTCGATGATATCGTTTTAGGAATTATGTCCGGTGACACCTTACTTACCATCCAGGGCTTTGCAAAAGGGCTTTTGATTGAATCAAAGGAATATCAGGGAAGGACAGTAGGTGAGCCGTCTTTAGAGCCATCTGTTAAAGGGCCTCAGGAGGCTTTTGTTGAGATTCTCAAAATAAACATCGGGCTGATACGCAGAAGATTCAGGGATCCAAACCTCTGCATTGACATGCATAGGATAGGAAGGCGTGCAAAAGCAGACTTAGCAATCGTCTTTGTTAAAGGCATCGTTGATGAAAATCTATTATCGAATATAAAAAGAAAATTGGATACAATTGATATAGACGGATCAGCAACGACAATCCAGCTTGGACAAATGATGACAGAACGTCCCAATTCCGTTCTTCCGATGTATCAAACCACTGAGAGACCGGATAAAGTGGTTTCTGCTATCAGTGAAGGCAGAGTAGCAATTCTGCTTGATGGAGCACCCAACACAATTATCGCGCCAGTCACTCTGCCGATGCTTATGCAAAGCCCAGACGATTACTTTGAAGGCTGGTTTGGCGCAACCATTATACGATTATCGAGGTATGTCGCTTTATTTATTTCCGCTCTTTTTCCGGCTCTCTACATAGCAATTACCTCTTTTCATCCCGGAATGCTGCCCTCAAACCTAACTCTCTCCATAGTCCGTACAAGGTCCGGCGTTCCTTTCCCCGTTATTATTGAAGCATTGTTGATGGAGTTTGTCTTGGAGCTGCTGCTGGAAGCAGGGATCCGGCTTCCAAGGGTGGTCGGCCAGACCGTATCCATTGTAGGAGGACTTGTCATCGGCCAGTCAGCCGTGCAAGCCGGTATTGTCAGCCCCATCATGGTTATCATAATATCTGTTACAGCTTTATCTTCCTTTTCAATACCCAGCTATAGTCTGGGATTGGTTACCCGTATCGCCCGGGTGCCTTTTATGATTCTGGCTTCTGCATTTGGGGCTTTTGGAGTTTCAATGGGGTTATTGATTTCCCTTATCTACCTTGTTTCACTAAAAAGCTTTGGTGTATCGTATATGAAGCCGATTAGTACGGATCATCCCAGCGATTGGAAGGATTCAACAATAAGGGCCCCTTTGTGGAGCATGAAAAAGCGGCCGCAAATGCTGCATCCCCAGGATATCATAAGGCTAAAACGCAGGAATAGGAGTGGGCCGAATGAAAACTAATACTGACAGATTAAATCCTATACAAGCAATGACTCTTACGACAACCAGTATACTAAGTGTAGAAATTCTGAGGTCACAGCAGACAATTGCCCAAATAGCAGGACAGGATGCTTGGATATCTATAGCTTTAGGCGGCTTTCTTTCACTTGCCTCCGGAATGGCTTGCTATCTCCTTGCCAGCTTATATCCTGACAAAGATTTTCCGGAAATCAATCTTGATGTGGCAGGAAAATTTATAGGCAGGTTATTGCTCCTGGCATTTTCGGTATATATGATCCTGTATGTTTCATTGTCCCTCAAGATTTTTGCCCAGGCTCTAAAAATGTTTCTACTGGATCGGACACCTATACAAAGCCTGGTCCTTTTTATGGCTATTGTAGCAGGCTATGCTGTTTTCAAAGGGTTATATACTATAGGAGGAGTGGTTGATATTATTTTTCCCTTTGTGATGATTACAATTATTGCTATCATCCTGCTGTCAATCCCCAAAACCAACCCTATTTACTTAAAGCCTGTTATGTTTGACAACACAAAAGATATTTTAAAGGGTGTCTTACCCAGTTTTCAAAATTTTACCGGTTTTTCTTTCATTCTTTATTTTTTCAGTCATTCCGATAACACCAGGAGCAGCATTTTTTGGTATATGGCCGGTATCCTTATACCCATGGTTTTATATATTAGCCTGACTGCAGTCAGCATTGGGGTATTTGGCGTGAAGGATCTGTTAACCTTGATTTTTCCCACACTCACTCTGCTGAAGGAAATAGAATTTCCCGGTACATTTCTGGAACGGCTGGAGGCCTTCGGTGCAGTCCTTTGGATTGTAATTGTTTTTGCTTCTGTTGTTTCATTCTACTATATGTCTACCCGGAATCTGGTCGTTTTATTTAGCATTAAAAGCAAGTACCTCAAATATGTGGTCTGGGGTCTGATCCCTGTTTTCTATTTTATTGCCATGTACCAAGAGAGTGGAATTCTGGTGCTTGAGTATCCACAAAGGGTAAGTCCCTTGCAAACCATTCTTGGGCTTCTTGTCATTCCAACCCTTGCGATCACCGCCTTTTTTAAGAAAAGGAAGGGGAGAAGTCAATGAAACGCAAATTACTGAGTATCCTCATTTTTTTTGTAATAGCATCTGTTTTGTCCGGGTGCTGGGACCGGAAAGAAATTGAAACCCGTGGTTTTGTACTAGGCATCGCAATCGATAAATACCCGCCAACTCCACAAGCAGAAGAAAAAGGCGCACCAGGCGAGACTCCTCCGAAAGAGGAAGAAAAGCTGGAGGAAATGGAGGTTCATACCGGAAAGGATCAGTACGCCATGACGGTCCAGATTCCTATCGCCAAAAAAACCGGCGTTTCATCAACTGGAGGAAGCGGCGGGACTTCCGACGGGAGAGGCGAAGGGGCCAACTCCTGGGAAATCACGCAAATTGGAAACTCCTTCATGTCTATGAACCGTGAAATGCAGTCCCGAACGGATTTGTCCCTTTACTATGAACACCTTCAGGTAATCATTCTGTCTGACAGGATTGCCAGAGAAGGGATAGAAAATGTGATAGACTTCTTTGTCCGTGATCCGGAAATGCGAAGAGTTGTAAAGGTATTTATCAGTGAAGGCCAGGCTAAGTCCATATTGGATGTTACTCCCAAGATTCAAGATTACTCCTCTGTTTACCTTAACAAAATACCGATGAATGCAACAAAGAATTCCAGAATGATTAGTAAGACGGATTTGGGAGAGGTCATCAAGTCTATTCACGCAGGGCTGGATTTTGTGCTGCCGAAGGTTATCGCTACCGTTGACGAAATAAAGACCTCCGGAGGTGCAGCTTTTAAAAATGGACGGATGGTAGGATGGGTCAGTGAATTGGAAGTGGAAGCCATAAAATTCATCCAAAACGATTATTCAGGCGGAGTCATCAGTATTCCTTCCCCGGAACACGAAGGCGGCATTGTTGTCATGGAAGTTACCAGCGCACAAACCAAGGTGAAACCCGTCATTCAAAACAATGAGCTGTCCTTTGATATAAACATAGCAGTAAAAGGAAATTATGCAGAGAACATAAATATGCATACCCATGCCAAGCTTTCCCAGGAGTTGATAAACAAGCTGGAAAAAGGGTATGGAAAAGAAATTGAACGGATCTGTAAACAAACTGTGAGCAAAATGCAAGAAGAATATGGCGCAGACGTTTTTCGGTTTGGTCAAATACTTGCAGCGAATGAGCCAGCTTATTGGAGAAAAATCGAAGGCAAGTGGGACAGCGTCTATCCAATCGTTGGTGTAAACATCAAAGCTGACGTTTCTATAAGGCTGTTGGGAATCGTTCAGTAAGGGACACAGGGGAAACAGGGGGAACAGGGGGACGGTTCCTCTGTGTTCCCCCTAGCAGGACACAGAGGAAGAACGAAATCGCTGCGCGATGGTTTTCTAAAATCCAACAAAACATTCTAAAGAAATAGAAAAAGTATGCACTTTGTGGTATTGTTTAATCGCCAAACCAAACAGGCCAGAAAGGAGCATACTTTTTCGTATTTATGAGTATACCACAAATCAATCCAAATAATCAACTGAATAGAAGTGAAAAAAAGGCAAGACCGCCTCCTAAAATCAAAGTGCTAGCTTAAATACTAACAACCAATAAGGAGACGGCAAAATGTACGATTATGAAAGAGAAATCAATCTATACTTTGAATTAAAGGGATCCCCCGAATCAACACGGGAGTCCTATCGAAGAAGAATAAAGGCATTTATCCAATACATCAATGAGCAGCAAAAAGAGATAAACGACATAACTGATACAGATATACAGCAATATATTCTTTTCCTTAAGAAGGAGAAAGACCTTTCGCCGGGAACCATTAATAACTACATTTCAGGAATTAAGTTTTTCTGTACTAACGTCCTGGATAAGGAATGGAATAAACGTAAAATCCCACGAATGAAAAAGCGGCAAAGGATGCCGTACATACCGCCGAAAGAGGATATACTGGCAATCATAGATTCTACGACTAATCTAAAGCATAGGGCTATCTTGGTGTTACTCTATGGTAGCGGCTTAAGGGTCAGCGAAGTAGCCAGTCTGAAGATATCAGATATTTGCAGCAGAACCATGCGGATAAGAATCGATAATGCCAAGCATGATACCAATAGATATACCATACTATCGGAAATGGCCTTGAAAGTGCTGCGAGAATACTTTAGGCGATACTTTTACTCTAAGCCGTACAAGCCAGAAGACTGGCTGTTTCCTGGCCAAAAAGAGGGAACACACATTACAGTAAAATCTATTAAAAATACTGTGATAAAGCTTAGGGACAAGCTGTTATTCGACAAAGGAATATCAGCCAGGACATTAAGGCATTGCTTTGCAACTCATTCATTGGAAATGGGTGTGGAACCTGTAATCATTCAGCAAATGCTTGGACATAAAAGGCTTCAGACAACCATGACCTATCTGCACATGACATCGAAAAGCCTTATGGGAATAAAGAGTCCGCTGGATGGTGGCCCAAAATGAGTATTACTGTGCAAGACATTTTTAATAAATTCTACGGGCAGTACAAGCTTCAATACACTCCCTCAGCACAGCAGGCCAAAGCTGCAGATGACATCATGAAATGCAGGACTTCGGCTTTAGGGGGACATGTACACGAATGTGGAGAATGCGGACACCACGAGGTGCGGTATAATTCGTGCAGGAACAGACATTGTCCATTGTGCCAAGGTGTTACCAAAGCTGTCTGGGTTGATAAAAGGAGCCAGGATATTCTTGATGCACCCTACTTCCATGTCATATTTACAATGCCCAGGGAGCTCCATCAACTGATTTATCAAAACCAGGAGTTGTTGTATCCGCTGATGTATAGATCCGTTGCAGAGACTATCAGTGAGCTATGTAAGGACAAAAAGTATCTGGGAGCAGAAGTTGGATTTTTTTCGATGCTGCACACATGGGGTCAGGATCTGCACTATCATCCTCATATTCATACAGTATTGTTGGCCGGTGGCTTAACAAAGAACGGTCAATGGAGAAACACCAGCAAGGATTTTTTCATTCCGGTAAAGGTACTGTCAAAGAAGTTCAGAGGTAAGTTTTTGCATTATCTTAAATCCTACTATGAGCAAGCCAAACTAAAGTTTTATGGCGATGCAACAGAATACTCTAACAAAGCCAGATTTAACTCATTGCTTAGTAAATGCTATTCTCAAAGCTGGTATAGCTACACCCAAAGGACCTTTTCAGGACCGCTGGCTGTAATCAAATACATTGGGAGATACACCCATAAAATTGCTATCTCAAACTCACGTATTGTCTCTATGGACGAGCACACAGTTACGATAGAGGTTAAGGATTACAAGGATGGCAATAAGATAAAAACATGCACTATGTCAGGGGTAGAGTTTATCAGGCGTTTTCTAATGCATGTCCTCCCTAAAGGGTTTGTTAAGGTAAGGCACTACGGAATCCTCTCAAATCGCAGCCGAAAAACCAAGCTGAAGCTTTGTAAAAAGCTTACCGCAAGCCAAACATACAAGCCAAAATATAAGGGGCTCACAACGATTGAGATTGTCAGCTTACTTCTTGGCAGGGATGTAACTTTATGCCCTGTTTGTGAAAAAGGCAAAATGGAAACTATACGAGCCTTAAGCAAAAGTTCACCACCGTGACACGTATAAAACCCATACATTCTAAAAGAGCCTCTTTAGTGGGGAGGGGGCAGTTGTACCTTGTTTTCTGGTTTTTTATCATTATCATTGCTGGTTCCCCCATTTTTGAATTGAAAATAGGCCCACGAATAGAATTTCTGGCTGAATAGAAAAGATTGATTCTCCATAGTTAGTCGCGCAACGACTTCATTCTTCCTGGCAATCAAAAATTTTGTGCGCAGGTAAATTAAGAAGCTCATTAAGTGGTTTTTAACTCCACTTGGTGAGCTTTTTCGCGCACAAAACTTCCGATTGACCACTATAAGAACTGTCCCCCTGTGTTCCCGGATTCACCTGAAAACACCATCCTTTGTAACCGTCCCAAAAATCAAAGGCTTAAGCTCAGGTTTCTCCTTGTTTATTTCAATTGCATGCAGGAAGGTATCTGCCGCTTCCTGGAATCCAGCCTGTTTATTGACATAAAATTCTGCCAAGGTGTCTCCCTTCTCCACTCGATCTCCTATCCTTTTTTGCATGACAAGCCCTACACCGGGATCAATGATGTCGTCTTTTTTTGATCTGCCTGCGCCGAGCAGCAATGAGCTCAAGCCTATCTTTTCAGTGTCAATGGAAGCAATATATCCTTCTGTTTCTGCCTTGACCAATATAATTTCATCGGCACCTGGGAGCAGACTGATATCCTCCAATACACTTATATCCCCGCCCTGTTGACGAATCATATCGCCCAGCTTGTCTAGGCCTCTACCGGATGTTAAAGCTTCTTCCGCCATGCGGCAGCCATCCTCTAAACTAGTGCATTTGTTTGCCGTCAGCAGCATTTGCGCTGCCAAATAGACTGATACCTCACGAAGAGGGCCTGTATGCTTATTTTGTAGAACTACAATTGCTTCTTTTACCTCAAGGGCATTTCCGATTGCCATGCCGAGAGGCTGATCCATATCCGTAATGACGGCAGTCACGTTTCTGCCTGCCCTTGTTCCGATTTCTACCATTTCCTTTGCCAGTGCAAATGAGTCCTCCACAGACTGCATAAAGGCACCGCTGCCTGTCTTGACGTCCAGTACAATAGCATCTGAACCTGCTGCAATCTTTTTACTCATTATGCTGCTGGCAATGAGCGGAATGCTGTCAACAGTCCCGGTAACATCCCTTAAAGCATAAAGAAGTTTATCTGCCGGCACCAAGTTGTTGCTCTGGCTGATGACAGACAAGCCCACCTTCTGAACAGTTTGAATGAACTCATCCATGGACAGAGATACCCTGAAGCCCGGAATGGATTCCAGCTTGTCCAGTGTACCCCCTGTATGTCCAAGCCCTCTGCCTGACATCTTGGCAACCGGCACGCCGCAGGCTGCAACCAGCGGGGCTACAATAAGAGTCGTAGTATCTCCTACTCCCCCCGTGCTGTGCTTGTCTACTTTTATTCCGTCTATTGGGGACAGGTCTATCGTTTCTCCGGAGTTAGCCATAGCTATGGTCAGATCGGTGGTTTCCCTGCTGTCCATTCCATTGAAGCAGATGGCCATCAGCAACGCCGCTGCCTGGTAATCCGCTATACTCCCATTCACAAACCCTTTGATAAAAAACTTTATCTCTTCCTTCGTCAAGGCCTCTCCATGCCGTTTTTTCAATATAATATCAACCGCTCTCACGTACTCGCTCTCCTTTCCACATCCTGTCATCTATTATACCACATACTGGATATGAGATACGAGAGATGAGATACGAGATACGAGATACGAGATACGCATTACGAGTTACAATAAGAACAGCATCAATTGTAAATAAAACGCAAAAAATCTGAGAGCAGCGGAAAACCAACCACTCTCAGATTGAAGCATGAATAACGTTCTTTTAAGGGACAAGACTAAAAATCGTATTTGAGGGTGCCGAATGGGGTCTCCTGCGTTCTCAGTGCCGTAGATTTGCTGAGGGTCGGGATCTCCTCGGCATAAATTTCCCTATTCAATGTGCTGGAAAGGAAGAGTCCTTCGCTGACCCGCATGGTTTCAAGGGCAATATCCTTTGTCGGAAGCAGTTCGCATTGGCCGCGCAAAGCCGCTAGCCAATGCGCCTGTGAGTTGGCATAGAAGTTGTAGTTCGGATCCACTTGCACGCGGCGTCCAAATTCTGCTTGCAGGTCGAGCTTGACAACTCTCGGATAGCCAAGTTCTTCGTCATAGAAGGTAAATGCATTTTCCATCGGATCTGCTTTGATGCTGGAGAAGTCGCCGCCAAGTGACACGCCGCCTTTTGAACCATAAATAGCCGAAGGCGGGAATGGGCCGCCATGGATTGCCCAAGATTCCAAGATATCGAGAGTCAAGCCATTCTCGTAGTGCGCAAAGCCCACGCCAAGCTCTTCTACGTCAAATTTGCTGATCTCTTTACGAACGGGATCCATATCAAGCTCTTGATATACTTTTCCGGATACCCTCTCAAGCTTCGGTAAGCCTAGGAGGTAGAGAAGCTGGGAGATATGGTAAACGCCCATATCGTACAGCGCGCCGTGTTGGGCAATCCACGCCTGATCAAACTCTTTTTCCGCGTATCCGTCAACATAGGGACGGCCTCGGCGGCGATAGCCATAGGAGCGTGCATGATAAATATGACCGAGCTTACCGCTGTCTATGTGCTCCTTTGCAGCGACAGTCACGTGGTCATAGATCCGGGCGAGCTGGATGTGCAGCAGCTTGCCATATTCTTCGCTGGCTTCGTACATAGCAACAGCATCAACAAACGATCCCGCCATTGGCTTCTCGCAATAGCAGTGTTTGCCGGCGCGCAAGACCTCAATGACGAGGGGGAGATGCAAATTGTTGTGAACCGTTACATCAACCGCATCAATGTCGTCCCTCTTCAGCATCTCACGATAATCGACATAGCGATGCTCGATATTGAAATCATCACAGAACTCATTGAGCTTTTCTTCAACGATATCAGACGCTGCGACGAACTTTACACCGGGAAGGTTGGCATAAGTCCTTATATGAGAACGTTGCTGAACGCCGGTTCCGATAAATGCGATCCGGACCTCTTTCGGCTTCTGTCTGGGTCTCCATTCCATGTTTAACCCTCCTATATTTTTTCTTTAAAAACCGGCTTACGCCAGGTTTTACCTATCTAAATTTTATTTGCCGTTGCGGCTCCTGAACCATTTCGCTGATGCTGCAAGTGCGCCGATGGGATCATCCGGAAAACGGATGGTATTCACATATTCCACAATGTACCAGCGGACACCGGCTTCTTTGCGGGCAATCAGGAAATACTCGTCCCAATTGATGGAGCAATTTGAATCGTCGAAGAACGTGTCACGGCTCTCAGTCGAGTATGGCTTCATATGTATGGTTACCCCACGGCCCGGATATTTCTTCAGCAGGCCGACCATATCTCCGCCGCCATGCATTCCGTTTCCGATGTCGTTTTGCATAATGACATTAGAAGGGGTGTTCTGAGCGATAATGTCCCAAGGCAGTTCCTTCGTATCGTCGGTGGGACGGAACTCGGTTGCATGATTATGGTAACCTGTAACCATACCATACATGCCAAGCATGTCGGAAACCCAAGTTAACTCTGCGGCAAACTGCAAGCAGCTCTCCCGGGTGGCGAGGATTTCATCCGGCCTCCAAGGAACGATAATAAACTGATTGCCGAGCACCTTGTTATAAGTAATAGTAGAATAGATGTTTTCCGGGGTCAGGTATTCCCACGGCGTATGCCATCCCGCAATTTGCAGTCCGGCTTCATCAAGAGCTGAGCGAACATCCTGAGCAACATATTTCAGTGCGCCGAAAAATTCAACTCCGTCATAGCCGGCTTCTTTAACCAGCTTCAACGTACCGCGAAGATCCTTTGCAAGCATATCCGCCACCGGAAAAAGCTGTGTGGCAAGCGGTAAGCTTGTCTTGACTACTGCCTGTTGATTTTCTCCCCATCCTGGTGGTAAACTTTTCATATGATCTCCCTCCTAAAACCTTTTTTGTTGACTTTGCTGACTTTATGAAGTCTGCGAAAAGAAACGATGTTTAGAAAAATGTAAGGCTGCTGGTATAAACCTATGATTCTTATAAGGTGATAATAACATTATGCATAATTATCGTCAAGCATACCAGGGCGAAATCATGAAGACAAAATATGGTATTAGCAATTAACTGGATTAGTTTGAAATAAAGACAAACAGTTGAATAATTTACAAATGATACCAAAAGGATTTTTAGAATTTGTGTCGAATT
>JALNXD010000062.1 GCA_023230565.1 Syntrophales bacterium | reverse complement strand
ACATACGATATAAATGATGAGGATGGTATGACTGAAACTAACGTAAACGAAAATTGGGAGCCTAAAATTGTTGCCTTTGTCTGCAACTGGTGTACATATGCCGGCGCCGATCTGGCAGGTATAAGCAGGATTCAGTATCCGCCAAATGTACGGTTGATACGACTCCCCTGTTCCGGAAGGGTGAATCCCTTCTATGTGGTCAAAGCTCTTCAAGAAGGCGTGGACGGAGTGCTGGTATCGGGATGTCATCCGGGGGAATGCCATTATATTTCGGGCAATCTGTCGGCTCGAAGGAAATTTGCAATGTTAAAGCGTTTCCTTTCATATATAGGGTTTGAAGCGGACAGAACCATTTTTACGTGGGTATCCGCGTCTGAGGGGGAAAAATTCGCAAACGTCATCAAGGGAGTGACCGAGAAGGTTAAGGCCTTGGGTCCCGCCAAAAAGATGATCAAGAAAATCTAAGCCCTGACATGAAATAACTGGAGCGAGGAATCAGATACTGTGGAAAATATAGAAAATAAACTGCGGGAAGAAGCCAAGAAACTGCTTACTGAAAAGAAAGTAGATGCACTGGTAGGGTATGAAGAAGGGACACTTCCTTTCCAGGCCTCACCCTGCATCATTACGGAGCCTGAAGAAGCGGACAAGCTTGTATGGAATGCCTTTTGTTCCGTGAATCTGGCGAAATATGTTCACGACATTATCCACCGGCATAGGGAATCCCAAATGCGGGTCAAGCCGGAAGACAGAACCAAAAAGATTGTTGGCATTGTCGCACGGGGGTGTACAACGCGCTCTATCGCCATCCACTTGCAGGAAAAGCAGTATGATAGGGATGAAGTAGTGATTATCGGTGTTCCCTGCACCGGCTATATTGCAAAGAAAAAGCTGTCCAAAGCCGTCAAGGGGAAAGAAGTTATCGAGTGCACAATCGAGGGCGATTCGGTTACCGCTGTCACATCCGAGGGAAGTATAAAAATTCCTTTAAAAGAAGTTCTTTCAGACAGCTGCCTCAGTTGCCGGTACAACAACCCTGTTATTTCAGATTTGATGATTGGGGATGCAGCGCCTCCAATGGACCCCGAAAAAGAATATGAAGACGTTGACGCCTTTGAGGCGCTTTCGGAAGAGGAACGCTGGGCCTATTTTACCAAGGAAATGGATAAATGTATTCGGTGTTATGCATGCCGCAACACCTGCCCATCCTGTTATTGCAAACAGTGTTTTGTGGAGCAGAATCAGCCCAGGTGGGTGGGCGTGGGTGTCGATCAGACGGACACGCAAGTCTTTCAAATTATGAGAATCTTCCACCAGGTTGGTCGTTGTGTCGATTGCGGCTCATGTATTGAAGTATGCCCCATGGGAGTGGATCTGAGAAAATTCCTCAAAAAGCTCGATAAAGACGGGTTCGAACTTTTTACACACAGGGCAGGAGAATCGCTCGATAGTCCCCCGCCCCTTAGCGCGTATTCATTAACCGGCGATAAGGATGATTTTATTTTCGAACCCTAAAGGAGTCACGGAGATATCTATGAGTACCTTTTTAGAAGATGTAAACGAAAAAATAGGCGGTGTTCCCATCCAGGCATGTTACCATTGCCGCAAATGTACGGCGGGCTGTCCACTGGCTTTTGCCATGGAGTACAACCCTAACAAGGTAATAAAGATGATTCAGATGGGAATGAAGGACAAGGTGCTGAACAGCTCAACAATATGGCTTTGTGCTTCCTGCGAAACATGTGTGACTCGATGCCCGAATAATGTGGATATCGCCCGCATGATGGATGTCCTTCGAGAGACGGCGATAGAAGAGAAGATAGAGCCCAAAGAAAAAAATATACGTAAGTTTCACGAGGCCTTTCTTGCAAGCATCAAGTCTGGTGGACGTATCAATGAACCAATGATGATTGTAAATTACAAGTTAAAATCGGGCGATTACTTCTCCGATATGGCCATGGGAATGAATATGTTCATGAAGGGGAAAATCAAGCTATTTTCGCCCAGAACAAAAGACATGAAATCGGTACGACAAATCTTTAAGTCAACAAGCAAGTAGCTGGAATGCTATAATTGCCGTGAGGGCTATTTTTAAGGAGGCGGTAGTTGAAAGTTTCATATTATCCGGGATGTTCTCTTCACGCGACAGGGAAGGAATACGACCTGTCTGTAAAAGCGGTCAGCAAGGCTCTGGATATTGAATTGCAGGAAGTTGATGACTGGTCATGTTGCGGCGCATCATCGGCTCATATGACAAATTACAAATTATCCGTTGCCCTTCCCGCGAGGAATATCATTGCCGCAGAAAAGGACAAGAAAGATGTGATGGTCCCCTGCGCTGCATGTTTTAATCGCTTCAAAATGGCACAGCATCATATGAGAGAAGATGAGGTGCTGAAAAAGGAAGTGGAAGATATGGTGGGTGGGACCTTTTCCGATAGTGTCGCTATCAGAAATCCCATTGATATTCTCTATAATGATGTCGGCATTGATACGTTGAGCGGGAAAGTAAAAAAGAAACTTACAGGGCTCAAGCCGGTTGCCTACTACGGATGTCTTCTTTTGAGGCCGCCCGAGGTATGCGAGTTTGAGAATTACGAAAATCCCTACATGCTGGATAAAATTATGGCCGGTCTCGGAGCCGAGCCTCGCAACTGGTCATGTAAAACGGATTGCTGCGGCGGCAGTTTGACACTGGGGAAGACGGAAGTAGTGGTACGGCTTGTCGATAAGCTTATGACTATGGCGAGAGAAGCAGGTGCCAATTGCCTGGTGACGGCATGTCCGGTATGTTTCGCAAATCTGGATACCCGGGCGAGTGAAAACGTGCGGCTACCAGCATTCTACTTCACTGAAATTATTGCGCTTGCATTGGGTTTGGAAGGCCCGGATTCATGGTTCAAGATCCACAATGTCGATCCGAGGCCGCTGTTAAAATCACTGAGCCTTTTATAATTATGGTAGAAATTTGAAGATCTACTGTTTTCCATAATGATTAACATAAAATCATCAGTTCATTAAGGGAAGATATGGAAACGAGAATAATAAAAAAAGAAAACCTGGCCGGTATCGTAAAAAAATTATCCGAGGATATGCTGGTCTATGCGCCGGTACAGGAGGAGGATAATGTACTCTTCAAGGTCCTGGAAAAAGGGATGGAGCCGCTGATAGAGTTTGATAACGCCAAAAATGCTCCAAAAAACTTTTTCTTCCCCCAAACGGAGACAATGATGCGCTATCTGAAGGGCGAGCGGGGGGAGGAGTTAACGGACGTTCCCGAAGAAATGCAAGAGGCGGTTCTTTTTGGCGTGCGGCCCTGTGATGCCCGGAGCTTTGTCCTCCTTGACAACGTATTCAACGATTCGAAATACCGGGATCCCTACTATGCGGAGCGACGTGAAAAAACTACTATTGTTTCCTTTGCCTGTGTGGAACCTCCCTATACGACGTGCTTCTGTACTTCCGTAGACGGACATCCGTTTTCCACGGAAGGCATCGATATTTCGCTTGTCGATTTAGGCGATGAGTTCCTGGCGGAATTTCTGACACCAAAGGGTGAGTCGCTTCTTGTAAGGTTGGGAGAGCTTCCGAAGGCGGATGAAGCGTCAATGTCGAAAAAAGAAGCCCTTTCCGGTGAAGCGGCGGATAAAATTAAGTCAAAAGTCCCTGGACGGTCCATTAAACCATGGCTTGATGAAAATTTCGAACACCCCTTCTGGGACACTATTCACCAGAGCTGCCTCGCATGCGGAACCTGTACCTATCTGTGCCCGACCTGCCATTGCTTCGATATTACAGATGAAATAAAAAAAGAAGAAGGAAAAAGGATCAGATCATGGGATTCCTGCATGTACTGGCTTTTTACCATGGAGACGTCGGGACACAATCCGCGGCCTTCGCAGAAGGAACGATGGCGGCAACGGCTTATGCACAAATTTAAATATTTTGTCGACAACTTTGATGCAATTGCCTGTGTCGGATGCGGGCGATGCGTGATGTATTGTCCTGTCAATATCGATATACGAAAAATCGTTCAGGATATTTCGAAACTATAGTATGTGGAGATCATAATGCAAAGAAATCCCTATGTGCCCATACCGGTTGATGTAGCAAAGATTGTTACGGAAGTTACAACGAAAGACATCAAGACCTTTCGTTTGACCTTTGTGAATAAGGAGGATGAAGAGCAGTTCAAGTATCTGCCAGGGCAGTTTGCAGAACTGTCTATTTTTGGTAAAGGTGAATCACCGATAGGAATCGCATCATCGCCTACCCAGCAGGGGTATATTGAATTTACGGTTCAGAAGGCAGGTGTGGTGACATCTGAACTTCACAGTATAGAGGAAGGGACGAGAATGGGTGTTCGGGGTCCCTTGGGGAATACCTGGCCCATCGAATACCTCGAAGGTAAAAATATCGTGGTCGTAGGAGGCGGATTCGCGTTTACGACACTTCGATCGCTTATACACTATATGCTTTATGAGGAGAACCGTTCCAAGTTTGGAAATATTACGGTAGTGTACGGCGCCAGAGAGCCTGGATTGCTTATTTATAAAGAAGAACTCGCCCTGTGGGAAAAGCGGGATGATATCAATCTGAATGTAACTGTCGATAAAGGAGATGCAACCTGGAAGGGAAGAGAAGGATTTGTGCCGGCAGTCTGCAAGGACGTGGCGCCGAGTTCGGAAAATGCGGTAGCGGTAATTTGCGGTCCTCCTGTAATGATCAGGTTCACGCTTCCCGAATTTTTTAATCTGGGCTTTTCGAAAGAAAATATCTATACTTCACTCGAAATGAGAATGAAATGCGGAATAGGAAAATGCGGGCGCTGTAATGTGGGAAGCAAGTATGTGTGTAAGGACGGACCCGTCTTTTCGTTGGCTGAACTGGATCAATTAACGAAAGAATATTAAAAAATAACATTTATTAAAGGCGGGTTTATTACCCGCCTATGTGTTTCTGCTTCTCTCCGGTTTCATTTTTGTCAAACCCGCCTTGCATGCCAAACCTGTGACAGTGTTTATATGAATATAAGTGAAATATTCAATACGGGATAATCTCTAGACTATCGCATGATATGAAAGGGGAAAAGATACAGTGAATGAAATAAAAGAAGCATTCTGGCTCTCTCATCAGATTGTACAAATGGAGATCCATGCGCCTGATATTGCTGATAAAAGAAAAGCAGGGCAATTCGTGGTGCTTATGACAGATGAAAGGGGGGAGCGAATTCCGCTTACCATAGTAGATTCAGATGTAAAGAAAGGCACAATCACAATTATTTTCCAGGTTGTGGGAAAAACAACGACATGCCTGGCTGACATGAAAAAAGGTGATTGTCTGTTCAGCGTACTGGGTCCTCTTGGGAAGCCGACAGAGATTGAGAATTTCGGGAATGTTGTATGTGTTGGAGGAGGTGTCGGAATAGGTGTTATTTATCCCATTGCAAGGGCACTCAAAGATGCAGGCAATGAGGTAACTTCGATTATAGGAGCGAGAACAAAAGATATCCTGATATTGGAAAGCGAAATGAGAGCTGCAAGCAATCGGCTTCTCGTGGCGACGGATGACGGAAGTTACGGATTTCACGGTTTTGTGAGTCAGGTTCTCCAGTCTTTAATTGATGAAGGCGAAAGGATCGACAGGGTTTTTGCTATAGGTCCCGTCCCTATGATGCGCGTCATCTGCACTGTGACACGACCTTTCGATATAAAAACCATAGTAAGCCTCAATCCGATAATGGTAGATGCAACAGGCATGTGCGGCGCCTGCAGAGTTGCAGTAGGGGGTGAAACAAAGCTTGCCTGCGTTGATGGGCCTGAATTTGATGGTCATCAAGTTGACTTTGATTTACTTACGGATCGCCTTCGCATGTACTACTTTCAGGAGAAAGAGGCAGTTGAATCATACAGGTGCAGATGCAATGGAAAATAAGAAAAAAAGAGAAATAAAATCGCGCCAGATCATGCCCGAACAGGATCCGTTGGTTCGCCGGTCGAATTTTGAGGAAGTTCCGCTCGGTTTTACAGAAGAGCAGGCTATCATAGAAGCATCCCGATGTCTTCATTGTAAAAAACCGCTATGTGTTTCCGGATGTCCTGTGGATGTAGATATCCCCGGATTTATAAAGCTCATTTCTGAAGAAAAATATATGGACGCTGCCCGGGCGATAAAAGAGACAAACAGCCTTCCTGCTGTGTGCGGCCGTGTGTGTCCGCAGGAAGCACAATGTGAAAAATACTGCATCCTGGGCAAAAAGCAGGATCCCGTAGCTATTGGCAGGCTTGAGCGCTTTGCAGCTGATTATGAAAGAAATGCGGGCGATATAAAGATACCTGAAATTTCTGAAAATACAGGAAAAAAAGTTGCAGTAGTCGGCGCGGGACCGGCCGGTCTTACTATTGCAGGTGATCTGGTTAAAAAAGGGCATAAAGTGACAATATTTGAAGGCCTTCACAAAGCGGGAGGCGTTTTAATTTATGGAATTCCCGAATTCAGACTGCCTAAAGCGATTGTTGATGCTGAGGTCGAGTACTTAGTGAGACTTGGTGTCGAGATACGGACAAATGTGGTGATAGGAAGAGGAAAAACGGTTGACGATCTTTTTGAAGAAGGCTTCAATGCGGTCTTTCTCGGTGTCGGCGCAGGGGCCCCCGTTTTCATGGATATACCCGGAGAAAACCTGGGAGGAATTTATTCTGCAAACGAATATTTGACCCGCTCCAATCTTATGAAGGCGTACAGATTTCCTGAATATGATACCCCAATTGCCCTCGGGAAAGAGGTTGCTGTTCTCGGAGGCGGTAATGTGGCCATGGATTCAGTCAGAACAGCCCTGCGGCTTGGTGCGAATAACGCATATATTGTGTACCGAAGAACGGAAGCTGAAATGCCTGCTCGGGGAGAGGAAATCCATCATGCCAAAGAGGAAGGGGTAAAATTTAAATATCTCACTGCCCCAATCGAGTACATAGGTGATGATAAGGGTTGGGTTCGCCAAATGCGTTGCATTCAGATGGAATTAGGCGAACCGGATGATTCAGGGAGGCGGCGTCCGGTGCCGGTCCCCGGATCGGAATTCATTATCGATGTCGATATGGTGGTTGTGGCGATAGGAACAATGGCAAATCCTGTTGTTCCGGCCACTACACCGGGTCTTGACACTAACCGATGGGGATATATAGCTACAAGAGACGAAACAGGGGAAACAAGCCGCAAGGGAGTGTATGCAGGCGGTGATATTGTGACTGGTTCTGCGACTGTAATCCTGGCAATGGGTGCGGCAAAAAAAGCAGCGAAAGCAATAGATGAGTATCTTAAGCGATAAAGATGAGGCCGTTTGCTTTAAATCGAATTGAAGAAGCCGGTTTTTTTGTCGAGAAGCAGAGGATGAGCAATAATTTGTAAATAAATGTGATTGCAGAATGCCATACAAGATTAAAAATCCCACATTGCCTGACAGTGTCAATGAGACTATGACAGATGATATTATTTATATGAAAAGAGCGCTTGTTCTTGCTCGTAAAGGGGAAGGGAAAGTCAGTCCAAACCCGATGGTCGGTGCGGTAATTGTAAAGAATGGTAAAGTGATTGGTGAGGGTTACCACAAATTGTACGGCGGGAATCATGCCGAAGTAAATGCAATTTCAAGCTCGACCGAACCTCTGGATGGCACTGATATATATATCTCTCTTGAGCCGTGCAGCCATTATGGAAAAACACCTCCCTGCGTAGAGCGAATAATTGCAATAAAACCGGCCCGTGTGATTATAGGTGTGCTGGATCCGAACCCTCTTGTGGCGGGGCAGGGACTCGCCGCTCTTAAAGCCGCAGGGATAAAAACTGAAGTGGGAATTCTGGAAGCTGAATGCCGAAGATTGAATGAAAAATTCTTTACTTTTATGGAGAGGAAGAGGCCCTTCGTCACAATCAAGTTCGCTCAGACAATCGACGGGAGAATTGCATCTGCCGGTGGTGAATCAAAGTGGATAAGCTCATATGCATCTCGAAGATTTGCACACCGCCTTCGGAGCCTGCATGATGGGGTATTGGTGGGCATAGGTACGGTATACCATGATGACCCTGAGCTGACTGTGCGCCTCGTGCAAGGCAGAAATCCTCTGCGTCTTGTAGTGGATCCGCACCTTCGAATAGACGCTTCAGCCCAGGTTCTTTCCAATCAACATCTCGCGCGAACAATACTGATAGCCTCACCCGATTCGCTTCACTCCAAAAGGGAAATCCTGAATAAGCAAGGAATAGAAATACTCGATATTCAAAAAGAAATAAACGAAATGGGCCTGGATCTGAAACAGCTCCTTTTCGAATTAGGTTCAAGGGGAATTTCCTCGGTGCTTGTGGAAGGAGGCTCCGGCATGATAACATCTTTTCTCAAAAGCGGTTTGGTAGATCGTCTTTTTATTGTGACAGCACCCCGCATTCTCGGGCACGGAATAGAATCCATAGGAAATCTGGGTATTGACAAGATTGAGAATGCAGTTTCGCTCGATATAGATAATGTGAGAAGAAGCGGGGGAGATATAATAGTCAATGCACGGGTGCGTAAGAACAGTTAAATCGTTGCGTAATTATAGGGAAGATCTCGACATACGAAACAGTATTAAATAACGACAAGAAGACAACTAAAGCAGACACAAGCATGGCCTGGTATGCAGTATACACAAAGAGCCGCTGTGAAGATAAGGTTCATAATGGTCTCCTCCAGAGATCCGTTGAGGTCTATCTTCCCAAAATAGAAGTATGGAGTAAAAGGAAAGATAGAAAAAAACGGATCGCGATTCCGATGTTTTCCGGGTATCTTTTTATTGAATCTCCGGATCTTACCAATGAAAAGAAACTCGATATTTTAACTACTCCGGGTGTGGTAAAAATTCTGGGTAAACCTAACAGCAGCGAGCCGTTTCCCGTTCCTGACAGTCAGATCAATGCGGTTCAGCGATTGACGGCATCAGGAATTGAGATACAAGCTTGTTTTTATCCCAAAGCAGGTGATCGAGCGCGGATTATAAGCGGTCCATTCACAGGTATTGAAGGAATAGTGCTTCAAACGGATGTGCAAAAAAATCTTTTTGTGGTCTCTATTGATCTACTTAAACGCTCAGTTGCAATAAAGCTGGAAGGATTCCAGGTAGAGAGGGTTTAGCAGCACATTTTGGTCACGGCTGCTAGATATTGTTACATGCCACGTAAAGCTTCTTGTGCTTCTGCATGAAGAAGATACTCACATCCTTTGTATTTCGGTGAAATATGGAAAATTTCGATATTCTTGACCTGAGCTTCTCTCGCAAGACTGCCCGCCTGATGTGCGGTGAGATGGTATTTTTCAAACGCCGTGCGATAATCTTCCTGTAAAAAAGATGCTTCAATAAACAAAGTATCCGCCTTATCCGCAATATAAAGAATTTTTTTAATATTACCGGGATTGTATCTTGCATCGGCAACATAGGAAAAAATTTTTCCTGCAGATATTTTTACAATGGATGCTTTTAATTTCCCCAGGGAGATCGCTGTGTTTCCCCCTTCGACTGTAGTAGCAACAATAGGCATATCATTTGGCTTGTTATTTCTAATTCCTTCTTTTAACTTTTCCAGCCATGGGCCAGGTGAAAGCCCCGCTTCCAGAAGATTATTTTTCATTATATTGATGTGTTCCTTTTCTTCTACACGATACGCAAGACTCGGTATCTTGTGATCAAGGCAGGCGGTTTTAACGTTAAAATCCCGCCGTTCTAAAATATTATCATTAGCAGCCCTTGCCATTATCCCATTGTTTTCAGCTTTAAACCCTTTACGGCAGCTGTAATCAAATGAAATTTGTGTGTGTTCTCCGATTTCCGTTACGGATAGCGAGAAATCATTTGTATAATTTTCAACGAGATTCCAGCTATATGAAGCAAATTTGCCCTCGATATTTTTAATAAAACCGGGAGGTCCAAAGAGATTGATGTGGAGATCTCTTCCCAGACAAATTCGCAGCAAATGGTCGAACCCTATGAAATGATCGACATGTGTATGAGAGATAAAAACGTTACTGATTTTAAGAATTTGCCGCGGTGCAAGACCATGGAGTTCGCCCATATCGAAAAGAAGAGCTTCTCTTCGATGCTTCAATTTCAGATAAACACCTGGATCGGAAGCAGGATCATTGATAAGATGGGCATGAAACATGGGGCTGCCTTAAGAGTTAAGGTAATTGTAAAAGGTTCTCTTTTCGCCATTCCGTTATGCGAAGTGCTGCCGGAATCCGGAAATATCTGAACTATGCTTATACCGCCGAATCGTGTTCCGGAATGACGATATCGCTCCAAAGGGCTTTTAAAAGCTTTCTGTTTGGGATGGTCCAAACACGCCATCACGTGTAGGTTATTGACTAAAACAATCCAAGGTGTCCGTCAATGGGTATTTTTACTGTCTCTCCAGAAAAAGAAAAAGCGCTACTCGAGAAAATGTCTCAGTTGGGAATAAGGGAAGAAGATATTCGTGAAATTTTTATAAGAGCTTCCGGAGCGGGGGGGCAGAAAGTAAACAAAACGTCATCCTGTGTTCAGCTTATTCATCTTCCGACGGGCATCTCAGTAAAATGCCAGCGCGAGCGTTCGCAGTCGCTAAACCGGTTTCTTGCAAGGAGACTCCTGGCTGAAAGAATCGAGCGTATTCAAAAAGGAATAAAGTCACAGGAGAAAAAACGGATTGAAAAACTGCGCAGGCAGAAAAGACGGCGCTCCAAGAGAGCTAAAGAAAAGATTCTTCAACTGAAACATAGACAGTCTGAAAAAAAGGGATTAAGGGAAAAAATAACAACTCCTCCTGAAGAATAATTTCCAGAAACCATATAAAAAAAGGAAAGCTCATCAGCTTTCCTTTTTTTTAAGACGCTATGTAATTTATCCAGCTATGATTTTTACAAACGGGTTTGCATAAAGTACAGCCAGTGATATAACCAATGCATAGATGGCAATTGACTCGGTCATGGCCATACCGACCATCATAGTCAAAAGCACTTTGCCTTGGGCATCGGGGTTTCTTCCCACAGCGCTGACTGCGCCGCTTGTTGCCTGTCCCATACCTGTTCCCGTTCCTATTGCACCAAATCCTATTGCCACTCCGGCAGCAAGCAAGCTGCAACCGAGCACAATGGCTGTTGGAAAGGCACTTCCTCCCGTTGTAGCGGCTTCCTCTTGTGCCAGTGCAAATGAAGTTGAAATCATTACCAGACCCAAAATTGCCAGACAGAAAATAATACCCTTTAACCCTTTTCTCATAATATTCTCCTTTGAAGGGACGATGTATTACGGTTATTCCGCCGATGCCATTCACTCCAGGTTCCCTTGTATTGTTACTGAAGCTCCGGATCATCACGGCCGCGTACCTTGTGTACCTAGGAACAAAGAGAATTGCAAGATTTATTTTGACCTCTTTATAAAAAAATGTAACTAATTGGATACGGCAATATCAATTAAATAAGGGGGAGCCAGTGAGTGACCGATCTCGAGATTAAAGTGGCCAAAGCAATAGAGGGTGATATCGGAGCCGAAAAATACCCTTTCAGGAAATTGGCAGACATATGCGAGACAGATGAAGCGGCTATTTTATTAATAATAAAGAAACTGAGAGTTGAAGGTAAAATCCGCAGATTTTGCGCTGTGCTCAGGCACCGCCATGCAGGGGTTGTCGAAAATGCTTTGGTTATTTGGGCTGTTCCGCCCGAACAATGTGAACGAGTGGGAACCATCCTTTCTGCATATGGTGAGGTAACGCACTGCTATCAGAGAAACCCTCCGTTTGAACAAAAATTCAACATTTTTTCTATGATACACTGCACAAAGAAGAGCCTGAAGCAATTTATAGAGACAGTTTCAAAGAAATTAGATATTTTCGAATTCAGGATTCTTGCCAGCGAGCAAGAGTTCAAGAAAAAAAGTATGGAGTACTTCAGTGATGGGCAATACTTCTAGAGAGCTTATGAATCGTTCCTGTAAAGTGATTCCGGGGGGTGTTAACAGTCCGGTACGGGCATTCGGTTCGGTCGGGCGAGCGCCCCTTTTTATCGACAGAGCCTCGGGGTCCAAAATTTACGATGCCGAAGGAAGGGAGTATATCGATTACGTTGCATCCTGGGGACCTATGATTCTGGGACATGCATATCCCGCTGTAACGGAGGCAATCTATGAGGCAGCATGCCGCGGGACAAGTTACGGAGCAACCACTGAACGTGAAATAATCATGGCGGAAATGATTGTCAATGCGTTTCCATCTATCGATATGGTTCGAATGGTCAATTCAGGAACTGAAGCAACGATGAGTGCAATCAGACTTGCTCGGGCCTACACCGGTCGCGAACGCATCATTAAATTCGAGGGTTGTTATCACGGTCATGCAGATCCGCTGCTGGTCAGATCCGGTTCGGGTATAGCGACATTGGGAATTCCGGGAAGTCCCGGTGTTCCCAAAGTTTTGGCTGAGTTGACAATTACCGTCCCTTATAACGATGTTGAAGCATTGAAAAAAGTCGTGAATGATTACGGAAGCGAAATTGCCTGTCTAATAGTCGAACCCGTTGCGGGAAATATGGGCATTGTGCTGCCGGTTCCGCATTTTCTGGATACGATAAGGGAAATTACAAGAGAAAAAGGTATCATACTCATTTTCGACGAAGTTATTACCGGTTTCAGACTTGCATACGGAGGGATGCAAACTATTGCCGGTATCGAACCTGATCTTACATGTCTCGGCAAGATTATAGGAGGAGGTTTGCCTGTGGGGGTCTTTGGCGGAAAACGCCAAATCATGGAGATGTTGGCGCCGACCGGGCCGGTGTATCAGGCGGGGACGCTTTCGGGCAATCCCCTGGCAATGGCCGCTGGTGTTGCGACTCTGAAAATTCTTAGATCCTGGAGCAACCTCTATCACTCTCTGGATGTAAAAACAAATCATCTGTGCAATGAACTGAAATCTCTCTTGGAGAAGAAAGGCCTTCCCTTCAAGATAAACAGAGCCGGTTCTTTATTTACGATTTTCTTTACTTCCGCGGAGGTAAAAGACTTTAGATCGGCGCAAAAGGCGGATACCGGGTTATTTTCCAAATTCTTCAGGGGCATTCTTTCGGAGGGAATCTATAGTGCCCCTTCGCAGTTCGAGTCGAGTTTTCTTTCAGCTGCTCACAGCGATGATGATATCGAGCGGACAATTGATGCAGTTTCCATTGCATTAAAAAACCTTTAGCCCCCTTTGAAAGAAGACTTTAATCTTGACTTACAATATCCATTTTACTAGATTACGCCTGTGTTCATTTAATGAACAGAGGATAAAATGCACGAAAATTCGTTTAATTTTGAAAGCGAAGAGGTTCTCAAGCTCTTGCAGGAGATTAAGGGAGAACCGAATATGACGCAACGAGAACTCTCATTACGCCTGGGGGTAAGTCTTGGGAAAGTAAATTACCTGTTAAAATCACTGATACGTAAAGGGTATGTCAAAGTCAATAATTTTAAAAAATCGGATAATAAAAACGCCTATTTGTATATGCTAACCCCTCGAGGAATCGAGGAAAAACTCAGAATCACCTACTGGTTTTTGAAAAGAAAAAAACGTGAGTACGAATTTTTGGAAGAAGAAATCAAGCGCCTTAAAAAAGAAATTTCTAAAATCCGTACAAGTATTAACGAAGAGCACGGCGGCTCGATAGAAACAAAAGAATCAGTTTAAAAATTTAAATTTCATAAAAAGAGACATTTAATACATTTGCTATGGGTTCGACTTCAGATATGTAACCCAGGAAGCGGAGCTGTATACAGAGGCGGAAATTTACTCTTGATTCTTTCTTTTAAGTATATTATTTAGCCGCCACTTCAGGGAACAGGGTTGAAAGGGGTTGTCTGCATTAATCTAAAACATTAAGGAAGAGTGTTTTCAGCGACTTGAGTATCTTTATGCGGGAGGGCGCAAATTTTTATCTCATTTCCTGCAGGAAAAACTCAGTATTCTTTATCCGCCCTTGTGATGCAGATAGTATTCAATCTCAGATTGCCGATTAAACGAATCAGTCTTTTCTACCAGGAGGTGGCGGAGGACTGTTTAAATTCTTGCAAGAATAAGTTGGCATTTCAAAGAATAAAATCAAAATGTAACTCATGGAGCGGAGCTCTAAAGGAAGGGTAATAGCGATAACTGATCGACTATAAAAGAAAAGATAATCAGCCTCTATTTTGAGCTGAGTGTTTTATTTTGCATTTATTAGCGGAAATCTTTTAATTTTGCTGTTAAGGTATGATGGCCCATGAAAGAAAAGAGTGCACACGATACAGCCTGCACGGAAGAAAACGAAATTTCCATACTTGATCTATTTATTGCCCTGCTTAGGCATAAGTGGATGATATTTTTTATTGTCCTATGCGCAGGTGTCATATCGGTGGTCTACAGTTTAGCTGCGACGAGCCTGTATCGCTCATACAGCACTATTGTTCCATATGATGTTATTACCGTGCAAGCGGGTATCGGGGGGGCACAATCTTTCGACCAGTT
>JALNXD010000061.1 GCA_023230565.1 Syntrophales bacterium | reverse complement strand
TCCGCTGTCTGGTAATCCGCTTGCGCCGGACCCACTGGTCCGGCTTTCGGCAGATACCTACCGGAGGGGAGTTCGAAATGTCGAAGCGGGTGCCCGGATGCAACCGGGCTGTTAAACAAGGCGACTCGAAAAACGGAGAACGGGAGAATTCGGAAAGGACATTTTCGGAGAGCGCACGCAACCCCCAGGATTGCACCCGAACCCCAGGCGGTGGGTTTCGAAATAGAGAATCAGGGTAAATGTGCGGGCGGGCGTAAGTCGGCGTGGACACGCCGGAAACGACGAGACCCCGAGGGGATCACCCCACGGGGTCTTGCGTTAAACAAGAACCGCTGAAATCAGCGGATTGAATTTTGGCTCCCCAGCGCGGACTCGAACCACGGACCCGATGGTTAACAGCCATCTGCTCTACCGACTGAGCTACTGGGGAACAATGTGTCTAAAGAACTTTTTCCTTACGGAAGTTAGGGTTAATATCAAAGTGACTTTCTATTTTCAACTACTTTTTTTTAAATATTATCTGCAACTCGTGCACACTGTCAGTTCGGACATGGGCACGCCTGTCTTCTCGCTGATATATCTGAGCTGATCTTCGGGAGCGAAGTACCGTCCGCAGACCGAGCACGGCACCATCTTGAAGACCTTGTCCCAGATGATTCTCTTGTCGCCCTTCTGCTCCATAGAAACATATCCTGTGGGGCATACGAAGGCACAGGACCCACAGCCGATACAGGCGTTCGGATCGAATTTTATTCTGGGTGTCTCAACATCTCTGCCGACTCCGCGATCTTCGAAATTGAGCGCCTTTACGCCCACTATTTCATTACAGGTCCGGGCACAGAGGCCACAGAGAATGCACTCGTGTTTTTCCCCTTTTCTTTCGGGAACGGTCACGCCGAGTTCTCTCGCCACCTGCCGGACCGCTTCGGTTTCGGGGTATCTGTGGAACAGCAGTTTCGCTGCAATTTGCCTGCTTTCTCTGACCGTATCAGAATCAGTCTTGATTTCCATTCCCTCGACAACCGGTGTGACACATGAGGCCGCAAGATGCCATGTGCCGTTCGTTTTCACTTCCACTGCACAAAGCCTGCAGGCACCGAAAGGGCTAAGGTCTTTATGGTAACAGAGAGTGGGTATTGCGATATTCAGTTCCCGAGCGGTTTCCAATACTGTCGAAGCCTCTTTGGCCTTCACCTTTCGCCCGTCAATAACTATGGTAACCATTCTATTCCCCTTTATGTAAAAAATCCTGTTAGATTATTTTTGCCATACCGTAACCCGGTAACAACGCAGGCAGCGCTTTGCCTCATTTATCGCCTCAGATACAGAGAAGCCGCCTTCAACTTCTTCAAAATTTGACGTTCTCTTGCCGATATCTAGAAAATCTACCTTTTCCGCCGGTTCTTTCGGCACATATCCGTCGGTTCGGATCTTCGTCACATCGACCCCACTAAAGGAGAGATCATCGGAACGGTCCCTTCCTGCCAAATAGGCATCGATGCTTTCCGCTGCCCTGTTGCCTGCATCAAGGGCTTCGATGAGGGTCGCAGCACCGGTCACGCAATCCCCCCCTGCGTATACTCCGGAAACCGTTGTTGCCAGAGTAGCCGAATCGGCTTTGATTGTTCCCCATGAGGTGAGCCCCAGTTCCTGAGATGCATTCACCACAGGAATGGCCGGACTCTGCCCGATAGCGGATATAATCATGTCGGCTTCGATCGTATATTCCGAATTTTTCACAGGAACAGGTCGTCGTCTGCCGCTCTCATCAGGCTCTCCAAGCTTCATCCTGCAACACTCCGCTGATCTGAAGCACCCATCTGATACTGTTATTGACACCGGTGCCGCCAAAAAGCTTATCTTTATGCCCTCTTCTTCAGCACCCTTGATTTCTTCTATACTTGCGGGCATTTCAGCCCGTGATCGCCTGTATATAATCTCAACATCTTCAAAACCCAGCCGGACGCAACTTCTGGCACAGTCCAGCGCGACATTGCCTCCACCTATTACTATGACTTTCTTTTTCGGCTCGATCCTCTTGCCGAGATTCATATCTCTCAAGAACTCTACACCATCCACCAACCCTTCACACCTGGTTTCTTCACCGGAAATGCCCATTTTATTTCCTTTATGAGCTCCCACAGCGATAAAGAGTGCCTTATACCCATCCTTCTGCAACTTTTTCCAATCAAGATGCTCCATAGGTGAATTATATCTGATTTCAACACCTGTTCTCTTTATGAGATCGACTTCGTGATTGAGAATATCATCGGGAACCCTGTATTCCGGAATGCCCGAAGCGATCATGCCGCCACCTCTGGGAAGGGCTTCAAAAATGGTAACTCCATAGCCTTTGGCTCTCAGTCGATAGGCCGCCGAAAGGCCTGCCGGGCCTGCACCTACAATAGCCACCTTGCCTTCTTTAGGCTTTCCTGAACTCTCAAGTGCATCGCCTTCGCCTGAAAGGACTTTATCGGCGGCAGCCCTCTTCAGAAGACGGATCGCAAGTGGCTCGTCAATCGCATTCCGGACACATGCCTCTTCACAAGGGTGCGTACAGGCGCGGCCGATAATTCCTGGAAGAATGCACCTCTCACGGATCAGATCGAGGGAATCGGAGAAACGATTGTTTCGAATCAGTTCGATATAGCCGGGAATGTCAAGGCTTGCGGGACAGGCCGCCTGGCAGGGCGCCGTAACCGTAACGGCAAAATCCTTGCCATCATTCTGCTTGCCTCCGGCGCCGAGAGCCTGGAACTCGGCTTTGTAATACTTGATTGCATCCATGACGGGGATAACGGCAGATTGCCCGAAAAAGCACTTGCTGTTTACTGAAACCTGTTTTACGACTGCTTCCATTTCAGTCAGGATACCCTTGACTTCCCCCCCTTCGGCAAGTTCACCTATGAGTTCGAGAAGCCTGTCGATTCCGAGCATACACACGGAACACTCTCCGCACGAAATTTTCCGGATTTCATTGAGATATCGCACCGTAAGGGAAACAACATCGGTTTCGGGATCCGTGATTACCATTCCATTCCAACCCATGAGCGACTTCAATTCGCCTCCGGATTGAAGCGAAGGGAATGTAATAGTTCCTGCCGGCGTTTTGGAGGATTTTCCTTTTCTGTTGTCGACGATCTTCCCGCCCCAGCTGCTGAATACAATTTTATTCATGCCTGAATCACCTTATTTTATCATTCTATAGTTGACGGCGTAAAAATCCACATGCCGCATGCGCCTGATTCTTCGTCACTTAATCCTGCATATGCCTCGTTTATAAGAATTCGCGCGCCTTGCCTTTGGAGCTTTTTATCAGGCCGTCTCGAATCGTAAGTTTTTAGGACTGTCTTCAAGTCCATCATAATCAATCCTGTAATTCTCCCCAGGAATGAAGGTTATCGACTTTATCGAGGAGCTTGTTATATTCCAGCGTTATTCTTTTCTGAATAGCCGTGAGTTCATCAGGTGAAAGGTGCCTGAATCTTCCCTGCCCTTTGATATAGTCTTCTACCGGCCGTATTCTTTCGGGCCTGTAGGTCATCCGGTATTTTCCTTCTTCCACTTCATACAGCGGGAATATACCTGTTTCTACAGCCAAACGCCCCATCTTGATGGCATGTGCCGAAGGAACCCTCCATCCGGTCGGGCATACTGAAAGACAATGGATAAAGCTCGGCCCTTTAATGCTTCTTGCCTTTTTCACCTTGTTCATAAAATCTATGGGATAACTGTGACATGCTGTCGCCACATACGGAACATTGTGGGCAACCATTATTTCCGTGATATTCTTTTTCCACTGCCCCTTTCCGGAACTGGCTACTCCAGCCGGAGCAGTAGTAGTTGAGGCACCAAAGGGAGTCGCACCGGAACGCTGAATACCCGTGTTCATGTAGGCTTCATTGTCAAAGCACACATAAAGCACATCATGTCCACGTTCCATCGTGCCTGAAAGTGCCTGGAATCCTATGTCGAATGTTCCTCCATCGCCCCCGATGGCGACCGTTTTGACATCACGGTCCGGAATCCGGCCCTTCCGCCTCATGACTTTCAATCCCGCTTCCACACCTGCGGCCACCGCCGCCGCATTGGGAAAGGCCACATGGATCCATGGGAGATTCCATGCCGTTGTGGGGTACATAGTGGAAATAACTTCCATACAACCCGTCGCGTTGACGACAACCGTATCCTTGCCCAGTGCTTTGCACATCAGCCGTATGGCCAGCGCCTCTCCGCATCCCTGGCAGGCACGGTGTCCCGCGCTGAAGTATTCTTCCTTATCTATGAGCCGCGGGGCATATAAATCAAAGTTTTCAACTATACTCATGATCCCCTCACTCCGAATATTTCGTATTCCTCTTCAGGTTTTGTTTTAATTGCCTGCACCGACTTTTCTATAATTTTTCTGAAGTCGCTCACAGGAACATCGCGGCCGCCCAATCCTATTATTTCATTAATTACAACAGGCCGCTCCTGCATATCGTAAAACGCAGACCGTACTTCGGAAAAAACCGGACCGCCCGGGCCGCCGTATGACACTGCCCTGTCAAGCACGGCAAGAACCTTGCACCCTTTGACTGCCTTTCTGAGTTCCTCAAAAGGAAACGGCCTCCAGAGCTTCAGTTTGAGAAGCCCCACTGAAATACCGTCCTTCCGCGCTTCTTCCACAGCGACTTCGGCCGTTTCACCCATTGAACCGAGGGTCATGAGGAGAACATCCGAGCCGCGGGCTTCGCAGGCTTCGATCGGTTCGTATTTCCGTCCGAACTTTTCTTCCCACTCTTTCCATACTTCGAGAATGACCCTTCTGGAATCTTTCAGAATCTCGTCCTTCGATTTTGCCGTTTCATTGAATATTTCAGGAAGGCCCAGGGTCCCCATCGATACAATTTTATCGGGATGAAGCGTCGCAATCGGCTTGAATGGTGGAAGGAACGAATCCACCTCCTTCTGGTCGGGCATTTCCATAGGCTCTACCACGTGGGTGAGCTGAAACCCGTCCAGATTGACATTCACCGGAAGCATCACATCCCGATGTTCCGCTATCTTGAAAGCCTGAATGGCCATATCGATTGTCTCCTGACCATTTGCGGCGAACATCGAAATCCATCCGGAGTCCCGCTGGTACATAATGTCGCTTTGATCGTTCCAGATGTTGATAGGTCCGGACAGTGCACGATTTCCTACTATCATAACCACCGGCAATCGCATAGAAGAGGCGATTGGAATTATCTCCGACATATAGGCAAGCCCTTGGGAACTTGTCGCCGTAAATGACCTTGCGCCTGCACCGGATGCCCCGCAACAGGCACTCAGTGCCGAATGTTCCGATTCGACACAAATGAATTCGGCATCAAGTCTTCCTTCCGCCACGATATCGGAAAGATGTTCCGGCACGTGGGTATTTGGGGTTATTGGATAGGCTGCAACGACATCGGGCTTGCAGAGTGCAACCGCCTCGGCGGCGGCAAGAGCTATTTCCATTCCGATTCTTTTCGACATCTTGTTAACCCTCCTCTATCATCTTGATGGCGCGGGGCCAGCATTCATGCGCACAGATTCCACACCCCTTGCAGTAATCAAGATCAGCCTCAAAATACCCGTTTTTATTTTGTGAAATACATCCTTCAGGACAGAAGATATAGCAAACTCCGCAACGGATACATTTACTTTCATCAAAAATGGGCCTTTCGGCTCTCCAGGAGCCCGTATGATATTCCCTGGCGCTGCCGGGTTCAAAAACCATGCAGCCGGGGTTCAAATCCTGCCAGTCTTCCGGCCATTTCTTTTTTTTCTTCATCTGAATTAATCCTCAAATTATTTTTAAGCTGCCTTCGCTATTTTCAACTCATCATAGGCTCTCGCCATCGCCTTTATATTTCTCGGGGCCAACCGGCCAAATCTCTCTTTCAAGGGGCTTTCCGCGGATTCCATCTTCACCAGATGTGTCGCCTTCATTACGGCTCCAAGCATGGTGGTGTTCGTAATGGGAACACCGAGTTCTTCACGCGCTATTTTTGCCGCATCAACCGTGGCCACCAATCCCGGAAATTTCATTTCTTTTTTTACCTCGTCCGGAGATTTAGTTGTGTTTACAACAAGAATGCCATCATCTTTGAGACCGTCAGTTACATTCACCAAACCGATAAGACTCGGATCTAGCACCACTACAACATCGGGTTTATAGATTCCGGATCTTACCTTTATCTGTTTATTGTCGATCCTGTTGAACGCCACAACCGGCGCACCTCTTCTTTCAGGACCGAAGCTGGGGAATCCTTGTGCGAATTTCCCTTCTTCAATGGCCGCCAATGCAAGCATTTCCACCGATGTAACCGCACCTTGACCGCCGCGCCCATGCCATCGTATTTCAACCATATAGAAATCTCCCAGGAAGTATTAAAGGGGGTTGTATATATTACTATCAGGTTTTTTGTCAATAAATCTTTTTAGCGGACAATTCTTGACACCGTGATATGGTATCGCTTCCTTGCCTGGTGAGGGATAATGAAACCGGAATAGTTGCCACTATTTAAGAAATCTCCCGAGAATTTGAATCGTATGAAGCACAGGAACGGAACGCCGCTCATCGAGACGGGCGTGAAGGGTGATTGAACATCCAACCCGCGGTGCTGCATGCAGCTCTTTTGATACTCGATTCAGCTTTGCCGGTCACAAACATTCTTCATCACTTCTTCGTAGAGGTCGCGTCCCTCAGGGTCGTTGATTACGATAAGCGGGAAATCGGCTATTGACAGGCGGCGGATCGCCTCAGTCCCCAGATCTTCATAGGCAATGACTTCGGCAGCGGTGACACAACGGGAAAGCAGTGCCGCAACCCCCCCTATGGCGGCGAAATAGACGGCGCGGTTCCTTCGAATCGCCTCCCGGACAGCAGCCGATCGTTTCCCCTTGCCGATCATTCCCTTGAGGCCCGCATCGAGAAGGGCCGGCGTGTAAATGTCCATGCGGCCGGATGTCGTAGGCCCCACCGATCCGATTGTCCGGGCCGGCGGCGCCGGCGTTGGCCCTGCATAGAATATCGTTTCACCCTCAAGAGGAACCGGCGGCCCCTCCCCCCGCTGCAGTGCCTCGCTGATGCGGCGATGCGCGACGTCGCGGGCCGTAAAGACCGTTCCGCTCAAAAGCACCGCATCACCGGCCCGAAGGGCAGTGCATATTTCATCGGTCAGGGGAGTGTGGATCCGAACTGCTTTTTGAATATTCTCAGCTTTCACTGGCTCATCCGGGTTACATTTTACGTTCTGCGCTGGTGTTTCGTGTTCCCTGTTCACTGCCTTTGTCCGGTTATATAACCGTCTCCCGATGCCGTGCCACATGGCACTGAATGTTGATCGCCACGGGCAGGCTCGCGATGTGGCACGGCATCATTTCCGCATGAACGGCCAGTGCCGTTACGGCGCCTCCATACCCCTGAGGTCCGATGCCCAGGTTATTTATTTCCTTCTTGAGTTCTTTTTCCAGCTGGGAAAGACGCGGATCCGCCTGATTAGGGAGATCCAACTGCCTCGCAAGGGCTTTCTTCGCCAGAAGCGCCGAAATTTCCATAGTGCCGCCTATTCCCACTCCAACTATGATCGGCGGGCAGGGATTGGGTCCCGCCTGGCGGACCGTTTCTATTACATGGCGCTTTATCCCCTCAAGACCTTCCGACGGCGTCAGCATCTTTACGGAGCTCATGTTTTCGCTGCCGCCCCCTTTGGGCATGGCGATAAGCTGCACCCTGTCTCCTTCGACGATTTCGATATGAATAACTGCCGGAGTGTTGTCACCGGTATTCGTTCTCGACAGGGGATCGCAGACCGATTTTCTGAGATATCCTTCCCGATAGGCCTCCCGCACTCCCTTCTGAACTGCATCTTCAAGGTTACCGCCTGTCAAATGAACATCTTGTCCCAGCCGTACGAAAAGAACGGCAATTCCCGTGTCCTGACACAACGGCAGGGCCTCATCTTTTGCAATTTCGATATTTTCGATGATTTTGTCCAGGGCAAAACGGCCAAGCTCTGAATATTCCCCGGTACGGGCCTTTTCGAGGGCGCATACCACATCTTCGCCAAGGGACTTGCTTGCTTCAATGAAGAGTTCCCGTACTTTGTCGGCAATGATAACGACGTCTACATCTCTTACGGCGCCCATGGCCAGTCTCATACTCCCCGGCGGAATTCTATCGCTTTTGCCATCGTCATTTTATCAACATACTTGAGGCTTCCCCCGACGGGAACTCCCATACCGATTCTGGTAACCACGAGAGGAAACCCTTCGAGCATGCGCTTGATGAGAAGGGCCGTCGACTCTCCCTGCACGCTGGGGTTGGTCGCTATAAATACCTCCCGCACTCCCTCCTCCCGTATCCGCTTTACCAGTTCAGTGATCCGCAACTGGTCGGGTCCAATTCCTTCTGCCGGGCTGAGCACCCCGTGAAGCACATGATATGTACCGTGAAATCCTCCGCTTTCCTCAATGGCAACAAGGGTGTCGGTATCCTCGACGACTCCTATAACGCCTTTGTCTCTTGAAGGATCGCTGCAGATCTCGCACACTTCCTTTTCCGTAAGATTGTAACAGACTTCACAGATCTTGATCTTCTTTTTTACATCCATGATACACTCAGCTAATCGTGCCATATCGGATTCGGAAGACTGAAGAACAAATGTAGCCAATCGAGCCGCCGTTTTTTCTCCGATACCGGGAAATTTTGAAAATTCAGCTATGAGCCTGCGAACAGGAGGAGGGTAACCTTTCATACTGCTCCAAATAAAAGAAAGCCACGAATTCGCATTTCATGGCGGTTGTTTAATGTATCAGCGAAATCACCTTCGCAGTGAAAAAAAATTAAGATCAGCGGATCGGCCGCCGGATCTATATCAATCCGGGAATATTAATTCCTCCGGTGAGTTTGGCCATTTCTTCCTGCGTCATCTCCTGAACTTTACGCATACCTTCGTTGACAGCAGCGGTAATGAGATCCTGAAGCATTTCAATGTCCTCAGGATCGACTACATCCTTTTCGATTTTTAACGCAACCACCTCATATTTTCCATTCACGGTTGCTGTAACCATCCCTCCTCCAGATGCAGCCTCTACAGTCTTGTTTGCCAGTTCTTCCTGAAGCTTAAGCATCCTGGATTGCATCTGCTGAGCCTGTTTCATTAATTTACCGAAATTTTGCACCAATATTTATACCTCCTGATTGTTTGAAACTGACATTTGGCCACACGGCTCCTTTTGAAAGCATTCTCTTTAATCGGTCCTGATCTTCACATCCTTGATTTCCGCACTCTCAAAAGTATCCATTACTTTCTGAACCAAAGGGTGTTGCAAGGCCTCGCTTTGAATGCTGTCAGGTGTTTTGTCTCCCCTGAAACTATTTGCTTCAGTTCTGCGCTCTTCCATTATCTCAATTTTTATATCCAGATCGGAACCGGTGCATTCTTTCGCCAGCCTTTTCATACATACTATTTGTTCCTCTTCCTTCACACTGTCAAGAAAAACATGATCTCTCGGGAATCCGATTCTGAAAAAATGTTCGTCTGTTCCAAGAAATTCACCACAGTCTACTTTTGAACAGAGGATCGGATTTTCTTTCTTAAGTCGTTCCTTGAAATATTCCCATTGTGAGCTTGCCTGAGCACCAAAACAAGTACCGGGATTCCACCCTGAATCCGGATATTCCTCTGTAAAAACTTCTGAAGACGCTCTTTTCTCTGTGATATTCTTTACATCCCGAATCCCGTTTTTGTCTGTTGATGAAAAAATTTCACCATTGTCTTGTTCGCTCGAATTTGTACATAATCTTGATTCGAGTCCTTCGAGTCTGGATACCATTTCATTAATGGGAATCAGCGGTTCGAGACATGCCATTTTTACCAGCAGGTATTCGAAAAAAAGCCGGGGTTCTTCAGAATGCCTCATTTCCTCATCTTTGGCCATCAACATGTCCAGCAGCCGTTCTAACGTTTTTTCTGAAACATTCCTTACCCGCTCTTTTAATTCTTTACGCTCCTCCTCTGCCAAATCGGCATGCACTTTTTCGCTGTTCGATATTTTGGCTACAAGGAGGTTCATAAAATGTGCTGTAAACATTTGGTAAAAATACTTTAAATCAACACCTGAATAATACATCTCATCTAAAAGGACAAGACAGGTACCGGCCTTCCGATCAAGCACCGCATTGGATAACCCGCTCAAATAGCGCCTGTCCTTCAATCCCAGCACCTCTTCTATGCTATTGTCGGAAATATCATGTCCTGCATAGGATATTGTCTGATCAAAAAGGCTTTGAGCGTCCCTGAGACTCCCCTCACCTGCCCGGGCGATCCAGGCGAGCCCGCGATCGCTTACAGTGATCCCTTCCTCTTTCGCAATAACGGCAAGATTTGCAACAATTTCTTTAAGAGAGATCCTTTTAAAATCAAAATGCTGGCACCGTGACAAAATCGTGGACGGCACTTTGTGAATTTCGGTTGTCGCAAATACGAATACTACATGGCGAGGAGGCTCCTCCAAAGTTTTCAGGAGGGCATTGAACGCTTCTTTCGTCAGCATGTGAACTTCATCAATTATATAAATTTTATATGCCGACGATGCTGCCGAGAATTTTATGTTTTCCTTCAATTCACGAATTTCATCTATTCCCCGGTTCGAAGCGCCATCAATTTCTCGCACATCAATTGAAATACTGTGAGTGATTTCAATACAGTTTGTACATTCATTACACGGCGTACCGGTAGGACCCTTGATGCAATTCAAAGCTTTCGCGAATATTCTCGCAACTGTAGTTTTACCTGTTCCTCTGGGCCCGCTGAAGAGATAGGCATGCGCCGTGCGCTGCATTGTGATTGCATTTCGCAGTGTTGTTATTACGTGGTCCTGACCTGCCACATCTTCAAAGACTTGCGGTCTCCATTTGCGGGCCAGAACAAGATATTCCATGGAATCTCCTTTAGACTGATTTCAATTTGGAAGAGGCAACTTTTGAACTTCCTGCTCATTATGAAAGACTGACAGCCAGGTTAACCCGGAGCAAACATCGTAACTGCTGCCGCTGCTTCCTTCCGGACCTGACGGGGTTCACAATTCGACATTCCCCGGGACCTGGCCATCATTTCCTGTTAAATACTATGGCGGAGAGAGGGGGATTCGAACCCCCGGTACACCTTTGTGGGCGTACACACGATTTCCAGTCGTGCTCCTTCAGCCAACTCGGACATCCCTCCAATAGCTTCAAAATGGCGGAGAGGGGGGGATTCGAACCCCCGTGAGGGCTTTTGGCCCCCAAGTCGATTTCGAGTCGACCCCGTTACGGCCACTTCGGTACCTCTCCACACAATGCAACAGCAAAAACACCTCGATAAAAACTTACAACAAGGCATTTGCTTTTAAAATTAAATCGTCCTCATACCCTCTTTTCCTGAAAAAATCTACTCAAAATTTCACCGCACTCTTTTTCAAGCACACCCCCGTGAACTGTTACTGAGTGATTCATTTTTTTATCATCAAAAATAGTATACACAGAACGAAGGGCACCTCCCTTCGGATCAGCAGCACCATACACCACACGAGCAATCCGGGCATGCACAATCGCTCCTGCGCACATGATGCAGGGTTCGACGGTCGCATAAAGCGTCGCTCCTGTTAACCTGTAATTTCCAATTTTAAAGGCGCTTTTCCGAATAGCAAGTATTTCAGCATGGGCTGTCGGATCACCTGTTTTAACCGGTGAATTATGGGCGCGCGCACACACTGAATCATTATAGACCACAAGCGCACCGATAGGAACCTCATCTTCATTATATGCCGCTTTGGCTTCTTCCAGCGCAAACCTCATAAATATTTCATCTTTGTTCATTGTTTCAGCCAGCAATGAAATCTATAAATGCCCCGGTCTTCAATTCAGGTATTGTGTGATGGTATCTTTGCACAATCATCTTGATTCACCGGATACCTTTCGTTACTATGTCGCAGGTAAATGAAATGATTCCCAAATATTCAACAATTTCAGCGATCGCAATATCTGTGGCATTACATGCCGCGTTTCTGACTGCTGCATGGTTTATCGAAATCGGCAGCCAAAGCACCGAACCACCTTTTTTCACCGTACACCTTGAAGATCCGCAGCACGAAACAGAAACTGTAATCAAGGGCAACGAGATTACCATATCAAAGAATGATTTGTCGACAAATTCTTCCTCAAAAGCGCCACCGAAAGGTGAAGATACGATAGAACTTGATAATTGCGAAAGTAAATACAATGTGTATCTAGCCAAAATAAGGAAAAAAATTGAAAAAGAATGGCTTTACCCAGATTGCGCATGGCATACCGGAGAAGAAGGGACATCAGTGATCAGGTTTTCCATAACCGAACAGGGAATTCTCCTGGAGACACTCGTTATTACTTCATCGGGATACAGGATTCTTGATAACGAATCAATCCGGGCAGTACAGTCAGTGGCTCCATTTGATCCTTTACCGGAAAAGTTCAACTTATCAAAATTGAACATAATAGCCGCGTTCAACTATAAAGTCGGCAGGTGAAAAAGAACGTGACCGTCAATGAAAAGAAAATTATCATTTTCACTGGTACTGCCCATTATTTAACTCATTTTTATGAACTCGTCTTCCCCGCACTTGCGTTTCCCTTGATGAGATCACTCGGAATGGATCTGGCCGAGGTATTAAAAATGGGATTTCTGATGTACCTTTTTTACGGAATCGCTGCGCTCCCCGCAGGAATCGCCGCTGACCGTTTCGGAAATCGAATAAGTATGATCATTTTCTTTCTTGGGACCGGTACCGGAGCCATAATTACCTCTTTCTCACAGTCACCTTCCTCACTTACGGCATCACTTGCATTGATCGGCCTTTTTGCAAGTATCTATCATCCCGCCGGAATGGGAATGATTTCAATCGGTGTAAAGGACAGAGGGATTGCACTCGGAATCAATGGAGCAGCAGGAAATCTCGGCCTTCTGAGCGCTCCTTTTGTGGCCGGTGTGATGAATTGGCTGGTCGGATGGCATATTACATATCTGCTGATCGGAATATTTTCATTATTATGGGGCCTCCTGCTCTTTTTCGTGCATATCGACGAATCTGCAATTTCTTCTCATGGACAGGTCCCGGACAGATCTTCCGGCACACACAATCACTTGCAGTATTTTATTATACTTTGCCTCATCATGACACTGGCAGGTCTTGCGTACAGAGCGAACAGCGTCATTCTTCCCGCTTATCTGGAACTTAATGCAGGGTTTCTCTGGGAACAGTTTCAGAAAATGTCAATTGCAAATACCGCAGGCGCAAAGACTATGGCCGCCACTCTACTTGCCTCTGCAATTTATATGATCGGTATCTTCGGACAACTTATCGGAGGAAAACTTGCCGATAAAAAGGATCTGAAATGGTTATACCTGCTTTTTCACGGACTGAGTCTCCCTTTTGTCATTCTAATGGGATTTTTAAGTGATACACTTCTCGTCATTGCCGCAGGGTTGTATATTTTTTTCTCATTAGGCATGCAGCCCATAGAAAACAGTCTTGTGGCTGCATTCACGCCAGGCCGCTGGAGAAGCACGAGTTACGGCATCAAGTTTATCCTTACTTTCGGTATCGGTTCCATTGCCGTGTATATTGCAGGATGGATTAAAGACGCATGGGATTTATCGGCCGTATATTATTTCATAAGCGCAGTTATTGCATCTTTAGTGATTCTTATTTTATGGCTGATACGTTATTCTCGCGGCGCATCGATACGTAATATTCAATGATGCAATCATTTCGGGAATATGTTTCCTATTCACTTGTAAGCTTATCTTTCACATGTTTTCTGCAGGCCGTAAGGGGGCGTTCGTCTTTTGTCAGTTTCATGTGCATAATGGCTCCCTCCCAGCTATTCATGATAAAGTGAGCCGTCTCTTCTGCATCCAGTTTCGCCGGAATATGACCCGTTTCCTGACCCTCCCTGATACAGACCTCTATACAGGCGCTCAGTTTCGAATACACCTGGGTAATCCTTTCACGGAAAGAATCATTAAGATCAGCCATTTCCTGCATCATATTGCCTATGGGACAGCCGTATTTAAAATTAAGTTTTTCGAATCGCTGCTGATTTGTTTCCAGTAACCGGTCTATTCTCTCAAGCGGAGTCAGGGTTGAATCGCAAAGATGGACCAGTGCATTGGCAACAAGAATCTCTCCATAATGCTCGATAATATGAAGACCGAAATCCTCTTTATTTTTAAAATAGAAATAAAAGGATCCCTTGGGAATTCCCGCAGCATCCAGGATTTCTTGTATGCCTGTATTATTGAATCCTTTCGCATGAACAAGCTGAGCGCCCTTTTTCACAATTCTGAGCTTTGTTTCACTTTTCGACATTTTTTTTCTTAGTCCCGACTCCCGCTGACCCATTAAAAAAAGCCTGTAAATTGAACTAAAAAGGGGCAGCGCAGAAACGCTGCCCCTTTATTTTCTTCATGAATATTCCGGCAGTTACCGGCAACGTTCACTCTTAATCTTTTGTCATACCGGCAATTCTTCTGACCAGATCTTTCCTCTCTTCTATGTCATACTGAGTGGTGATGGCGATCTGTTCCATAACCGGCGATCCGCCACCGTGGTAATTGCCGACATTGTTGATTCCGCCTGTTGCGGAGCAGAGTACGTCCCCCAGGTAGCGCCAGAATTGTGCAATATTCTTCGCCGATACTTTGGGATTTCTCATGACGTATTTTTCAAGCAG
>JALNXD010000060.1 GCA_023230565.1 Syntrophales bacterium | reverse complement strand
TGAAACTGGACATAGTGTATAAATGAACATCCTGCTCATGGGAAATCCAAATGTCGGTAAAAGTGTCATTTTTTCAAGACTGACAGGAGTACGTGTAATATCGTCCAATTACCCGGGGACTACTGTATCCTTTACCAGCGGATTTATGAAAATCAATGATACCGCCGCAGAAGTAATAGATGTCCCCGGGACCTACACACTTGATCCTACTTCGGAAGCAGAGGAAATAGCAGCAAAAATGCTGGAAACAGGTGATGTAGTCGTCAATGTGGTAAATGCAACTAATCTTGAAAGAAATCTTTACCTCACTCTTCAGTTGATGGAAAAGCAAGTACCGCTTGTGATAGCTCTTAACATGTGGGACGATACAAAACACCGCGGAATCGAGATTGATGTTGAAAAGCTGGAAAGGATACTTGGCGTTCCTGTCATAAAAACCTCAGGATTATCGGGACAAGGCATAAAAAAGCTAGTGCGTGCCATACCCGGCGCTCCGATTCCGGAGCCCGTTGTTCGCGACCGGAACGAACGATGGTCGTATGTCGGGAATATAGTTGAACAAGTTCAGCAAATTACTCATCGCCATCATAAGTGGTTTGAAAGACTGGAAGATGCAAGTGTAAAACCCGTCTCAGGATCTGTCATTGCCCTTGCAGTATTAGCGTCGTCTTTTTATATTATTCGTTTTATTGGCGAATCGTTAATTACCTATGTATTCGATCCGGTCTTTGACAGAGTGTGGCGACCCGTTCTTGAGAATCTAAGCGGATTAATGAATCGGGGGGGATTCTTTCATGACATTATTGTCGGAAAAATTCTTAATGATGCAATAAGCTTTACTGAATCCTTCGGTATATTAAGCAGTGGTCTTTATGTCCCTGTTGCAATGGTCCTTCCGTATATAATTGCCTTCTATTTCATTCTAGGAATACTTGAAGATACAGGATATCTGCCCCGCCTTGCGATACTGCTCGATACTACAATGCATCGGCTTGGGCTGCATGGTTTTGCAATTATACCAACGCTTCTGGGACTTGGATGCAATGTTCCAGCTGTACTTGCCACACGTGTACTCGAAAGTGAGCGGGAACGCTTTATCGCAGCTACCCTTGTTGCAATCGCTATTCCTTGTGCATCGGCCCAGGCAATGATTTTCGGTCTTGTGGGGCAATTCGGTGTCCAGTACGTGGTAATAGTGTATCTGACACTATTTATCGTATGGATATTCATAGGAACGATATTAAATAAAATATTACGTGGTTTGAGCCCCGAACTTCTTATCGAAGTCCCTCCATACAGAATTCCTCCGTGGAAGACCATAGTACAGAAACTTGTAATGAGAATTAAAGGTTTTCTCATAGAAGCAATACCAATTATCATGATTGCAGTTTTGATTATCAATATTCTTTTTTTTGTCGGACTATTTGATTATCTCGCGCGCGCTACGGAACCCGTAATTACGGGTATTTTAGGATTGCCGAAAGAGTCGGTTACAGCAATTGTAATCGGTTTCCTGAGAAAAGATGCAGCATTAGGCATGTTGGCCCTCTCTACAATGACAGCCAAGCAGATGGTTATCGGCAGTGTGGTATTAACCATGTTTTTTCCCTGCATAGCTACATTCGTTGTGCTCTTGCGTGAGCTTGGATTAAAAAATTTCTTGAAATCAATGGGAATTATGGTGTTTGTGTCTATAGCTACAGGCGGGGTTCTTAATCTGATCCTGTAAATTCAGTCACTCTGCCTTCGTCTTTGTCTCTTCCATCATGGTTCATTCTCAACTCTTCAATTTGCTGCAGTTGAATTTCGAGTTTGTTTGTTCTTGTTGATGTCAAAATAGAATATTCTTTTTGTGCTTCGCCAAGTTTTTTCCCCATCTTATCAAATGAAGCAACAAAAGAGTTCCACTGTTTCTTAAACCCGTTTAAAATGACCATAATTTCTGAAGCCTTTTGCTCCATATTAAAATTATCTACTGCCTGCCTGATTACAGCAAGTATGGCATATAGAGTCACGGGAGAAGATAGAATTACTTTACTTTCAAGCGCCTCATCTATAATTGAAGTATCATGCTCGCAGATGAACGAGTAAACCTGTTCATTCGGAATAAACACCACCACATAATCTACGGTATGCTCTTCAGGATTGATATACTCTTTTGAGGTTACCTCTCTTATGCGCATGCGGGCATCCCGAAGGAACTGATGCAGAAACCTGTCTTTCTCCGTCTCCTTTTCTGCTTCGAGAAATCTCAGATAATTGTCAAGCGGAAATTTCACATCCATATTAATCCTGAGGTTCCGAGGCAGAAGGAAAGTATAATCCGGCCTTGTATGTGCGGAATTAAGTTTTTTCTGTTTAAAATAATTTATCCCTTCAATAAAACCGGCAATTCTTAGAACGTCTTCTGCCATTCTTTCTCCCCATTGGCCTCTGACCTTTGAGTTTGAAAGAGCATTTTGCAATTTGGATGTCGTTTCCTGAAGACGGGCGGTTTCCTCGCTTGCAGATTTTAACTGCTGCGCCAGTTCGCCATATTTTTTTTCCCTGTCTCTCTCAAGCGCGCTTATCGTCTCGTGCACTTTATGAAGATCGCCTCTCATTAAATTGAGATTCTGATCTATCAAGTGTTTCTTTTCATCAAGATCCTTCTGCCCCGACTGGGTCTGTCTTGAAAAAATTTCATGCGCTATTTTAAGAAATTCATCCGTGTTTCTCGAAAGAGCTTTGTAAGAAAGATCGCCGAATGAATCTTTGGCTCTTTGTATCAGAAGTTCCAAATTGCGATTCTTTTCAAATTCGCTTTGCATGATAAGGTCGCAAATAATTTTATCTGTTTCCTTTTTTTTTATCCGGAATAAAAATAAAGTGAGAATCGTACCAAGACACACGCCTGCAGCAAATACAGAAAGCTGATGAATTAAATCCATAGAAATTTAAATCCTCGTGCAAAAGTGCTATCAGGTCTATTCTAAATGCAGTAAAGCCTTTCATCAGGTGAATACGCTGGATGCAATGCCGGCTTCTATTACAGGGGATCTGTCCTTTATGTTCCCTATTAATGGCATATACTTCATATCATTGAGAATTTTAATTTTTCTCATATACGCATAATCGTTCAATTCTACAGGCGACCAGCGATAGGGGCTCGGTAATATTGCAGCAAGACAGGCGGCCTGATCGGCAGTAAGAAGACCGGCATGGGTATTGAAATATTTATTCGCTGCAGCTTCCGCGCCCATCACGCCCCCACCCCAATCGACAATATTGAGATATACTTCCAATATTCTTTCTTTATCCCATAAAAACTCCATGAGTACTGTGTAGTAGGCCTCTACAATTTTTCGAAATACAGTTCTATCGGTCCACAAGAAAAGGGATCGAGCCGTTTGCATTGAAATAGTGCTTGCTCCGCGTATTCTGCGGGTTTCAATGATGTCCTTTACTACTTCTTTGAATTCTATGAAATCAAACCCTTTGTGGTTCAAAAAACGCTGATCTTCACCAGCAAGAACTGCTTTCCTCAAGTTCGGAGAGATATCTTCCAAATTACACCATTGATAGCGCGGTGCCCGATAGTATCGGTTTTGCGTTTTCTGATTGTACCATCCCCGGATCATGCTGAAAGTTACAGGCGGATTTACATACTTGAAAAGAAATACTTCACCCACTGTAAACACTATTAATGCTGAAAAGCAGAGGATGATGAATAAGGCGATTCGTCTCACTATCTTTTTCATTCTGCTTTTTCGTGCAAAAAGAGGCATATTCAATTCCCAGCAATAATTGCTGTTATTAATTTCAGCGTTTTCCGTGAAAACATCGGATAAAAAGGCATAATCGATTTTTACGGAATTCTATGGCTTATTAAAGGATTTCACTCCCTTTTTTAGTTTTCCTTTCAAAACATCACCCAGTGTACCCATTGACATTCCACTTCCGGCCCCGTATGTTTTCCAATCATCCTGCCTTGTTTCATCTTTCAACTGCTCTTCTTTTTCCGCAAAGCGCAAAGAGATCCTTTTTTTTTCGCTGTCGATATTTTCTATCATCACTGTCACAATTTGCTTTTCAGAAAGCACATCAGAAGGATGCTTGATTTTCTGCCCCTTCCCTATTTGAGATATGTGAATAAGGCCGTCTATTCCAGGCTTTAACGTAACAAAGGCACCGAATTTAGTCAATTTGGATATCACACCACGATGAAAGGCGCCCTTCTGATAATTTTTTTCAGCAGATATCCACGGATCGGGCTTCGTGGACTTAAGACTTAAAGTTATTCGGTCCTTCTCCCAGTCAAGCCGAATTATTTCTAACCTCAATTCTTCGCCTTCAGAAATGCTGTCTTTAATGTTATCTACACGGCCCCAGCTTACTTCAGATATGGGCAAAAGACCGCTAATGCCGCCTATATCTATAAAGGCTCCAAAATCAGTAATGGAAGCAACTTTTCCGGTAACACTCATTCCTTCTTTCAAGGTTTTTTTCAATTCTTCTTTTTCTCTTCGCTTAATCTTATCTATAACAGGCCTCCGAGATAGAATAATGTTCTTCCCATTTCCATCAAACTCAATCACGATGAAATCGAGCTGTTTTCCTTTTATTTCAACAAAATCCGATTTTTCGATGCATAATTGCGAATATGGACAGAAGGCACGGAAAGATCCTGCGATTCTGATTTCGAACCCGCCTTTTACTTCTTTTTCTATTATCCCTTCGACAGGAATTTCGTTTCGAAATGCTTCGTGCAGGTGATCCGTCGCTATTGGAGTATTACCCAGTTTCGTAGTGAAAAATTTTTCGCTCTGTCTTGCCGAAAGAAAGTATGCTGAGATTACATCGCCTTCTTTTACTGATACATCGCCTTCCTCATTTAATAACTCCGACGTATCTATACAACCTTCACTTTTTCCCCCGAGGTCTATGAAAATCCATTCTTCGGTTATTTTTATGATCAGGGCCTCAATTTTTTCTCCCGGCCTGAAATTTTTTTCTTTAAAATCATAATTTTTAATTAACTCTGAGAACGTGGAACTTCCTGCATTTTCATTCATGAATTTATCTTCTTTCATATGTTACTTCTTCTTTTCCCTTTAATATCAATTTAAAATGCGTTTTATGTATCGTCTTTATGCGATAATCACAAGCATTATGTTCACACCTTCGTAAAAAGCTTTTCATGCCGGCGCACCGTCAAGGTATATAGCGGGAAGCAATTGATAATGCTGCCCCGTTTACACATCTGGCGCGCCCTGCCTTCAGGAGCTTTTCCAAAGGTGTCTCGGCTCATAAGTATTCGTTTTGCGAGTACGCTATAGTATTATTTTATTTGTCATTCCCATACGTTTTCTTAATGCATATCTCATCAGGTGACGGTATAATTCAAATCCTCAGGCTTAACCGGGGACATACCTTTTTGGAAAGGATTTCCATGATCGACATAAACTCTGCCCAGATTAAAATTCGTTCTTTTTTTATGAAAGATATTTGGAACTTACGATTAGAAGATTTATCGCCGGTAAAATCATTTTTCATACGCACATTACGGGTAATATACCTTACTGTTGCAGGATTTGATAAAAACAACTGCTTTTTGAGAGCTTCGGCTCTCACTTTTTTTACACTCGTATCCATTGTTCCTCTCGCAGCTTTGTTCTTTGGTATCGCTAAGGGGTTCGGGCTTGAAAAGCTTTTGGAAGAATATATTATGGAGCAATTCGCAGCCCATGAAAGCGTCGTTATTAATGTAATCGCATTTGCCGATTCTCTGCTCAAAAATACCCGGGGAGGGGTACTCGCCGGAGCTGGTATTATCGTTTTGTTCTGGGCGGCCATTAAAATCCTGAGCCACATCGAAATATCGTTGAATGCAATCTGGGGCATACGGCAATCAAGGAGTTTTGCAAGAAAATTCAGTGATTATCTGTCTGTCCTGATTCTTTGTCCAATTCTGCTCATTTTATCAAGCAGTCTCAATGTGTTTCTCACAACTCAAATAACGGAGTTTATGGAAAAAGCGTATTTTTTGCATTTTGTAGGACCTGTTTTTTTAACAATCATGAAATTATTCCCTACAATTATTTTTTGGATCTTATTTACCTTTATGTATAAATTCATACCAAATACAAAAGTCGACTTGATTTCCGCTCTTACGGCCGGTTTAATTGCAGGAATCTTGTATCAGCTCGTTCAGATTGCATTTATTACATTTCAAGTAGGGGCATCGAAATATAATGCCATTTACGGAAGTTTTGCAGCTCTGCCTTTATTTTTGACCTGGCTTCAGTTAAGCTGGATCATACTGTTATTTGGTGCCGAATTATCTTTCGCACAGCAAAATGTCAGAACCTATGAATTTGAATCAGAAGCCGTTCATTTGAGTACGAAGGTAAAAAAACTGATTGCGCTTCAAATCTCATACCTGTTGGTCTCGCGGTTTCACAATGGGGATAAACCGGTAACCGCCCACTATATTTCTGAAAATCTGGCATTGCCTTTAAGACTGGTGCGGCAAATATGCGGTGAGCTGTCCGATAGCGGTATTGTTTCGGAAACATTAACTGATCAAGATAAAGAATCTGCATATCAGCCGGCCCGGGACATACATCAACTGACTCTTCAGTGTATACTTGATGCCCTTGAAGAGCGAGGATCACATGATATTCATCCATTAAAAGAAGAAGTGTTCGATTCAATTGCCATATTATATGAAAAAATGCGGGATGCAGCTGCAAAATCTCCAGGGAACAGGCTGCTTTTGGATATTTAGCGCGAGCTGATGGAAATTCTTATCCACAGGATTGTGCATTACCATGTTGATAGATATGTTGACGAGATATGTAAACCCTTTAAACAATCTCTTTTACACCAGATTGCATGAATATTATGCATTCTGAATATGGCTGTATTTTCCAATATGTAGCTATGTTGAGTCCGTCGCATGTGAATTACTGCTTTTGATCAGAACAGATGTAAACAGAGAGTGGCGCACACATTACATTTCTTTTAATTCATTGATCATTTTATCGAATTCGTCGACATTTACGACAGGGGATGTTGAAAAGTTAATTCCTGTAAGCTGATTTAGAGCGACTGATACTTTCAGAGCATTTTTCATATCAGGAAGATCCACGATAAATATCAGATCATGCTCCCCCAACAGTGAATACATTGATTTCACTTCTCCACCAAGTCTATTGATTACTTCAACTGCCCTTTTGGTTCTCTCTGCACTGATTTCTCTTGCAGATTCTTTTGTATATTTCCCAAACATGAAAAAAATTGACATACACTCCCTCCTGCTTCTTTATTGTTGAATGTTTGACAGCAGTGTAAATGAAGTGCGGAAAGGCATTGGATATTTCAACAATTATTCTTTAAGGTAAAGTCAAGGATAATAGGATTAACCAATTTTCTGAAATCGCTCAGCTCTATTCGAATGAGTTCAGTATGAGAGCCTGCATTGAAGGCAATATGTTGATCTTCAAATAAGTGATTATCAGCAAAAACGTCCATACCGTATAGGTTACCGAATGGAGGCATAGCCCCTTTTTCACAACCGGGAAACATATTGGCGAATTCTTCTTCCGAAGCGAGCTCGACTTCACTTGCTCCTGTAATGTTTCGCAGACGGTTAAAATCGATCCTGTGACTGGCCGGCAGCACTGCCATACTCATAATACCATCAAGCCTTATCATAACTGTTTTCGCAAGTTTTCTTCCCGGAATGTGTGTATATTTCGCAGTTTCCTGCGCTGTGTAAGCCTCTTCGTGTTGTACGATACTGTAAGAAATATTATTGCTTTCTAAAAACTCTCTCAAATGTTTTGCAGGCATTTTATATCAAACCTCAACCGGGCTGCGGAATTAAAATACGCCATTCCGATTCTGGATCACGGAATTCTGCATTTATGAGCTTTCGTTCTTTCCACAAATGATCGGCGATATCTCCCTGCTTCCGGTTTTCGTCCAAAATACCGGGTATTGAAGTAAATATTTGACAAAAATCGGATTTAGGATCGCACCTTATGCTGGTGAGGCTTCCTTCCATTCCTCCAACAAGAGGGACATGGTAATAAAAAGTCTTTTCGGAATCTTTAATTCTCCGTGCGAGGAAATGAGCGTCTTTCTTAGACCTGATCTGGAATGTTTTTTTCTCTTTCATATGAATTCCCCTGTAGAATGTAACGCGCCTTTCTCATGCAAGGGCGAAAACTCATTTAACTGCCTCATTAATAGTATGAGACTTTATTTCATTATTTGTTATTGGTAATTGACACTATTCCGGTCACGAAAAAAATTTGTGCAATTAAAAGAATCGATCCGGACTCAGCAAGTTAACTATTGAGATGATTTATTCTGAACGCCGCACGATCTGACACGCCAGCTAAGGAAGTTTGATTATTGCAGGATATTTTAATACCGTCAAGATTTTTTCTTTTAAAGCGGCACTAAGGAGCTACTATGCATTGAACCGCCGTATGCGGAGTCGTATGTACAGTGGTGCGGGAGGTCGGAGGCCATGCCCATGCCTGCCGGAATACAATGAAATCGGGCAAGCCCGGAATTCATGTCCTGATATTCTTGCAGAAGGAAAGTTGCATTACGTAAAAAAAGGGGCGGAATTGCGGAAAGGCATCGGCATTCGCCCCCGGAAAGCCTCAGTTTATTTCTCTCGTGTATAAGGCCAGGCCATGAGTCCTCCCTCCATTACTCTTACGTTCTTCCAGCCTGCCCCTTCAAGAGCCAGAGCCGCCTCATATCCGCGCAGAGAAATTTTGCAGTAAGATATGATTTCCTGATTCTTATCCTGAGGCAACTCGTTGAATCGTTTTCGAAGGGCTCCAAGTGGAATGAGTGTTTCGCCGATGCCCAGACGCATCTGTTCATATTCGTCTGGACCGCGCACATCGAGAAAAAAAGGCTTTTCACCGGAATCGATCTTCTTTTTCACCTCCGTCGACGAAATTCCCTTGAGCCGCCCTTTCATCTTGTTTTGCATAAGGTGGGCGGTGGCAATAAAGTGATCAATAGCAAGCGAAAATGGTGGCGCATAGGGAAGGTCCGAATTTACGAGATCTTCCACGGTCATATTTCCCTGAATGGCCATTGCCCATTGGGCAATCTGCTTGCTTACGTTTCCCGGCCCCACACATTGAGCACCCAAAATACGGCCCGTATTCTTGTCTGCTGCGAGTTTTGTAATGATTAGAAGGCCATCCATGAATCCAGGTTTATCGGGGCTGGCATTGATGACCGTAATTATGTCGTATCCAAGCTTTCCCGCTGTTGTTTCTGAAAGACCGGTTGAACCGGCAGCGTAGTCGAAGACTTTACAAATGCCAGTTTGTATAGTGCCGGGAAATGTAATGCAATTTTCACAGGCGGCGTTCTCACCTGCCACCCGGCCTTGCAAGTTGGCAAGATCACCGTAAGGAGCCAGTACTTTTTTCCCCGTAATGCGGTTTACTGTCTCTATGCAGTCGCCTGCGGCATAGATGTCGGGGTCTGAAGTCTGCATGTACTGGTTTACCTCTATTCCTCCAAGCTTCCCTATTTTCAGTCCTGCTTCTTTCGCGAGTTTGATATTCGGATTTACGCCGATGGCCACAACGGCAAGATCGCAGGGCAGTTCCGTACCGCTTTGCAGCTTGATGCCCGTAAGACAGCCGTTTTCTCCCAGAAATGCCGCAATACCGTCGCCGGTTATAACGTTGGCCGCTTTTGTTTTGACGTGATTTTCTACAAGCTTTGCAAGTTCCCAGTCGAGAAACGTCAGAAGCTGGGGAAGCAGTTCGATCACTGTTATTTCAATACCTGCCAGGTTAAGGGCCTCGCAGGTTTCTATTCCTATGAGACCGCCGCCAACGACCACAGCTTTTTTAATAGTTTTATTATCACGTATACTTCTTAAAAAATCGGCATCTTTCATGGAATGAAGCGTTGTAATTCCTTCAAGCCCGATGCCCGGGACCGGCGGCATTCTCGGAGTGGCTCCCACGGCCAGGATTAGCTTGTCGTACTCGAGCGTATGCGTGGTTCCCGCAGGAATGTCCCTGTAATTTAACCGATGATTCTTTCTGTCGATGTAAGTCACTTCCGAATTCACCCGAGCATCTATATCTTTCGCGTTGAGATAGAATTGTGGATTTCTTGTTATCCCCGTTGGAGTGGCCAAAAGCATATTCCGGTCGTCGAAGTACCCTCCCACGTAATAAGGATAGCCGCAAGAAGCCATTGAAAGATCGGGATCTTTCTGCAAAACAATTACTTCGGCGTCATTATCGATTCGCCGCGCCTTCGCTGCAGCCTTGGGACCTGCTGCCGAACCTCCCACAACTATAATTCTTTTTCTTTTAAGCATTATCTGTTCCCCTTGCTTTTTATTTTGCAAAATCCCTTCATGAACTTAAAAATCGGGCTACACAGCTTTCTTATTCTTATTCAAACGTTATATTAAAATAAATTTTAAGAAAAGCAAGTTTTGACAATTTTGTGAAACGTATTTAAAATCTTGATTACATCGACATTACATTGGGATGCAAATGAGGTTGTCGCAAATTTATTTGGCAGCTCCATATGCGACTAATCATCAATATAATGCAGGGCATTGATTTTTTCCGCATTCACTTACTTGGAATCATGCATTTTGCCGGTGAATTAAGTGTCTTTCGACGGCCATGCAGTCAGTGCGAGGCTCCCGTATCAGCGCCGGAAATTAGATCCGGGGACATTAAGCAAGTTGATGCGACAGTATGGTATACTAATATTTATTATTATTTTTTCCTGCCCCTATCTTATGCCCCCTGTTATCGAGGCACAGCAGTCATCTTTCGCTTCGCCGTATAAAAGGTTTCGCTTCGACGAAAATTTTATCTATTTGAGAGATGAAGCCAGGCATTCCGATTTTTTTGACGGCATTAAATATATACCGCTGAAAACCGAAGACAAGAATTGGTATATGACCCTCGGAGGAGAAATCAAGCTTCGTTACGAGTACTGGAAAAACCCGAACTGGGGCGAATTGAAAGATGAAGATTTTTTACTCCAGCGATATATGCTGCATGGAGACGTACATCTGGGAAATAGATACAGGATTTTTGCGCAACTGCGGAGCGCCTTCAAGACAGGGGGCGATCCCCCGGAACCGATAGATGAGGACAGCCTCGATCTTCAACAGGGATTCGCGGATTTCAAGCTGACGCCGGTCCGGTTTGCTGATGTCATCATTCGCGCAGGCAGACAGGAGCTCCTTTACGGCTCCACTCGCCTGATTTCAGTGCGTGAAGGAGCCAATATAAGACGTGCATTTGATGGAATCAAAATAATGGTCGCGCTTCAAAGTTGGAGTATAGAGGGCTGGATTACCCGACCGGTAGCCCCGGAGGACGGCACCTTCAATGACAGGGCGGCCTCCGGCAGATTGTTCTGGGGTGTCTATGCCGTCAACCGCTTCGCACCTGAAACCGGGCTGGATCTCTACTATCTCGGCATTCGCCGGGAAAAGGCAATATATGACCAGGGCCAGGGCAATGAAGAGCGTCATACGGCCGGCCTGAGGATGTGGAGGGTATCAGGAAACTGGGATTTCGATCTGGAGTTTGCGTATCAATTCGGAAGCTTCGGCAAAGGCGGTATGGGAGCCTGGATGGCCGCGACCAATTCAGGCTATACGTTTCGTTCTGTCGCGTTCACCCCCCGGCTCGGCATGAAGTTTGAACTCGCGAGCGGAGACAGGGATCTTCAGGATGACCGTTTGGACACATTCAATCCTCTTTTTCATAATCCACATCTTTTTAATGACACTGACCTGGTTGGACTTTCAAATGTGATTGATGTTCATCCTTATTTTACGATACTACCTGCAGAAAATGTCCGTCTGAGTTTCGATTGGGCATTTTTCTGGCGTGAGAGCGTCCATGATGCGGTCTATAACAATGTCATGCAGGTCCAGAGATCAGGTCGCGGGAGCGATAGCAGATATACGGGCAGTGCCTTTTCGGGATTTATAAAATGGCAGGCCGGCAGGCATGTTTCCGTATATGCTGCGTATACGCATTTTTTCCCGGGAACTTTTATTAGACAGTCCGGTCCAGACGATGCTGCTGATTTTTTTGGGACATGGATCGTTTACAAATTCTGACAGATTACCTTTGAATACCGCTATTTCCGTATACCGGCATTTCATGTGGCAATCCATTCCATGCAGGGCCTGCGTGTGCCGCGGGCACAAAAAGTCGGGCCAAATTTGAATTTGGCCCGACTTTATAGATCTCCATTTTTATTTCTTTTTCTTTGCCTCTTCTTCCTCTCTCAATGTTTTGCGCAGGACTTTTCCTACGGCCGATTGAGGTAGAGAGTCCCTGAATTCAACCATTTTAGGAACTTTATACGCGACAAGTTTTTCTTTACAGAAAGAAATTACTTCCTTTTCCGTCATAGCTTCGCCTTTTTTGAGCACAATGAATGCTTTTACGGTCTCTCCGCGGTAGTCATCATGGACGCCGACGGTAATAGCCTGTGCAATTTTTGGATGTGTATGCAGAACTTCATCGATTTCCCGTGGATAAATATTGAAGCCTCCCGCTATGATCATATCCTTTTTGCGGTCAACAATAAAAAAATAACCGTCTTCATCTTGTATCGCGATGTCGCCCGTATAAAGCCATCCGTCTTTGAGCTGATTTGCTGTTTCTTCAGGATTGTTCCAGTATCCTTTCATGACCATGGGACCCTTTATAATCATCTCACCCGGACTGCCCTGCTTCACTTCTGTGACACCGTCATCGACATCCACCAGTTTGACTTCAGTATCCGGATAGGGAATACCAATGCTTCCAATTTTTTTACGTCCCAGAGTAGGAGATGAGATGCCTACCGAACAAGTCTCCGTCATTCCCCAGCCCTCACTGAAGTATATGCCCATATTCTTGATCTTTTCTATCAGTTCCACCGGCATGGGCGCGGCACCGGAGCCTAAAAATGCAAGCTTTTTATCGAGTCCGATTTCACCCACTTTCGGATGATTTATAATCGCCGTCAACATTGTCGGCACCGCGGGGAAATATGTTACCTCTTTGAAGTTTGCTAATATTTTCATGATCTCTTCAAGTTCGAATCGAGGTACGAGGATTTGTGTAGTGCAGGTAAAGATTGCCCAGTTCATGCTTACGATATTTCCATACACATGAAAAAGGGGCAGTACCAGGAAAATATATCTTCGTTCCGGAGGAATATCCTGAATTGCCGGCATGCCCCAGATTGCGCATCTCAAGACAGCGGAAACCACATTATAATGCGTGAGAATGGCACCTTTCGGTATTCCTGTAGTTCCACCTGTAAACTGAAGAAGAGCCGGATCGTCCGGATTGATTTCAACACGGGGGCGCTTTGTATCTGTGCACTCTTCAAGCACACTCGAGTAGTGATGCCATCCCTTTTCAAGGCCCAGGCTGTCTGCCGTGCTTTTCCCGGCACCTGCAATAAAATCATTTAACTTTGTCACTATGACAATAGGTATTGAAACCTTTTTACACAGTAGACGTATCGTGGCAAGGGAAACATCCGAGGTAATAAGAGCCTTCATTTCGACATTTTTAATGACGCCGGTTATTTCATCTTCAGTATAGATGGGATTCAGGTTTACGACAATGGCGCCTAGCGAAAGTATGGCATAATACGCAATCACATATTGAGGGCATGTGGGAAGGTGCAGCCCTACCCTGTCTCCCTTCATTATTCCCATATTTGCCAGGGCATTCGCCATACGCAGTGAAAAGTTACGCAATTCCCAAAATGTAATCTCCGTCCCATAGAAGTTTGTTGCAGCTTTATCGGGATGGGCATTCGCAGGCACCTGAAGCAGTTCAGGAACAGATAATCGGGGAGTTCTGAGTTCAGCAGGCACACAGTAATCGTAATGTTCCAAATACGTTTTGTTTGTGCTCATAATTCAAAATCCTCCATTAATTAGAGAGTTTAAAAAAGCGGTACCCGAATGCTTCCCGAGTACCGCTTTACTTGGATCATGTGATTGCTTCAGCCTACTTTGCGCACCTGTCAAGATCAGCCGGAATATCGGGAGTGACAAATTTCGCCGGTATTACTACGGGCTTTCCTGCAGCAGCCGCATTGTCGTAGAACCTGTTGGGGAATTCATATTCGGCGACATACACATCGCGAACTACTTGATGATCACAGGCTCTCATATGGACTTCACCGCAAAGTGACTTGTACGTATCGCCTTCCCAGGTTGCGATAACCTTTTCAGGGTCGGTACTCGCTGCACGTTCGACTACATCCCACAGCCAGTACGTAAGGATTATTGTTTTGGGACAGGAACTGATCGGCCATTCCCACATATGCGTATCATATGGATCCGTCCAGTTTTTCCATGAATTGTGCCAGATGTCTATGAATTTTTCCATTTCCGGCGTGCCAAGCGTCATATGATAATCCTGCAGATTGACCATTCCCACCCCGCCTTCAACTCCGACGGCAATCATTTGTGCAGGCGTATCTACATAAATATTCGCAATGGGGAGCATACATTTCATCTGTCGCGACTGCAGCAGCAGATTCTGTCCATCAGGCGCCCAGTCTCCGCTGTATATCACCTCAGCGCCGGAGGCCTGGATTTTTGTTATATAGGGGGCAAAATCTTTCAGGAAAAGAGGATGATAATCTTCCCCTACTATCTGGGCATCGGGTTTGTATTTTTTGAGTCCTTCCTTGAAAGCGGCAGCTACATTATGGCCATAGGAATAATCCTGATTCAGAAGATAAAATTTCGTTTCCGGCCGTTTTGAATAAAAATAGGCCAGACCCAGACCGATTACTTTGGTTGTAATTGTTGTTCTGAATGTATAGCGGTTGAAGTTCTTTCCATCCATCAGCGATTCATTCATTGATAGAGGATTCATGAATATTTTTTTGTACTTACCCGCTACTTGCTGACCAATTAACGTCAAATGACTGCCCGCAGACCCCCAAAGGAAATCTACCTTGTCTTCCAGACACAATTTCTCCGTCACTTTTTTGCATATCGCCGGTTTGGCCTGTGTATCGCCTTTAATAACGGCAATTTTCTTCTTCTTGCCGTCTACCACAATTCCGCCTCTTTTATTTATATCATAGGCGACCCAGCAATTTGCATTGTAGAATATTTGCCCGTTGAAAGCACCGGGACCTGAAAAAGCCTCGATTACCCCTATTTTGATTACATCACCGGTAGGATTTTCAAATGAACTCGGATCATATTTTGACATATCCGACATCTTATTGATGTCGAATGCCGGAGTACCCGCATGTACTTGTGAATACCCGATAGCTGCTGAAAACGCAACGCACAGGCACAGAATCCCCAAAAACCTCACACGTCTAAACCAAACTACCATTCTCTTTTCCTCCCCTACTGTATTTTTGCTGCCTTGCATCTTTTGCTTAATGAATTGTTTTAAAATCCACCCATTTACTTTTATAGATCCATTCGAAGAATGCGGATATTCTTCGAAAATGGCCGCTTTTTCTGAGAGAATAGATTGGTGAGTTTAAAAGAACGCTGATCGGAACCCAATTTATTATGTACTGACGAAATGAAATACCATGATTCCACTTCGATACGGCATATAGAGACCTTTGCACAAACCCTTCATTGTTTCCAGTTTGGAGCAAGAAAAGCTCCCCTGAAAAACCCATATTAATCAAGTTATATCATTAATATAACTTGATTATTTACCTTTTCTATGCCATAGT
>JALNXD010000059.1 GCA_023230565.1 Syntrophales bacterium | reverse complement strand
TCATCATAACAAAAATATCATCATCGCCAACCGGCCACATCGGATCGGTCTCGAATAGGTATTTCAAAAAAATCGGGCATAAAACCGGGTTTAATGAAAATTGTCTGTTGTTCAAAGGTCTCAGGACAAAGCGAATTGTGTGCAGATGATACAGCTCCGCCCCTTAAATTACATCGGAGGCCTAATCCAGGATTCCTGAAGTTTCCGATCCAGAGTTAAATAATACGTAATATCAATTATGTAACGTTATTGAACAACTTTTTGTTATTATGTTCATCGATTGAACAAGGGGTTATAGTAAAGCATATCGAAGAAGTCAAGGAGAAGTAGAAGAAAATGTGACCGGACTCACATTTTTTCGGTTAATTGCGCTAATTGGGGACGGGTTCACATTTCCCCGAGGGGAAAGGTAATTAATTGGGGACGGGTTCACATTTTGGACAATTTAGATTTGAATAGAGCAAAATGTGAACCCGTCCCCAATTAATTAATGTGAACCCGTCCCCAATTAGCGGGTGAGCCAGAGTTTGAATAAGTTGGAGAAACGGTAGATGCCTTCATGGGCAAGGTTGAATTTGCTTTCGCGGGTGTCTTCGCAGTAGACGGGGATTTCGGTTATCCGGGATCCGTGGCGCCAGGCGCGGTAGATGATCTCGATGACATAGGAAGATCCGTAATTGATATGCCGCGTATAGCGGGCGATGGTGGAGCGGCGGTAGGCCTTGGATCCGATGGAGTAGTCCACATAGGGAAGCTTCAGGAGCAGGCGCACACAGAATATGAAACTGCCGCTTCCTGCCAGCCTGACAAGCGAGCGCTTCTGGCTGCCGTTTTTCTTTGAACCCACGACTATCTCGTACTCATCGAGGAGTCTCGCCGCCCTGGGGATGAAATTCATGTCGGTGGTCAGATCGGCATCGACCGTGATTATGCGGTCCCAGGCCGCTTTTCTGATACCCTCTTCAAACGCCAGCCCCACTCCCTTTGCGGAGAGATGGAAAAAATTTACCCTGAGATTCGATTCGTGCAATTCTTTCGATATTGCGACAGTACGATCAGTCGACCCGTTGCTCGCAATCAGGATCTCGTAATCGGGCCAGTGTGTCTCCAGATACCGGGCCAGCGTTTCGATATTCGCTTTCAAGATGGCTTCTTCATTGTAGACGGGGATAAAAACTGTTATGGGTGCCCGGTTCCCCATTTGCGGTTTTTTGTTCTCTTTTCTTTGTATTTTGCGGTGCACTTGCAGAACATCCTTATAGATAGCTTCAAATTCGTTAGACTTTGTACTCCTGTGCGCCTTTGTACGCGCACTCAGAGCCGGTAATTCGTCGATTCAACAACCTGCAAGGTGGTTTTCTCTATTAACGTATTGAAAGTGTCCGAATCAATATATTTTTTCGAAAGCTGCATATATAATTTTTTTTCCATCTAAGAGAATTACAAATGGAGAACCATCGTCCGTGCTATTTCTTCCACTCTTTCGAATATTTCACCCACCGGGATGTCGGATGGTTTCGGATGACCTGGTCGAAGTATTCGTTGGCTTTCTTCTGATTTTTCAGAAATACGTGGGCTTTGCCTATATGAAAGAGGGCCTCGGGGACCCACGGGCTTTCGGGATATGTGGCTGTGAGCTTTTCGAATACTTCAATGGTTTTTTCCCAGTTGTGGTCTTTCCAGTAACAGATGGCGTAATAGTAGTAGGCCTCGTCCGCTTTCGGATAGTCGGGATATGCGGAAAGGATGCGGTAGAAGATTTCGCGGGCGTCCTGCAGGCGGTCTTTGTCGCGCAGTTTTATGGCCTTATTGTGAAGAACCCTGGGATCGTCCCCTGTCTTGACGATAAGCCAGGCCGAAGCTGCACAGACGAAAACGGCGAGCGCGACGACAATGACCTTCTGACGGCGGTTCACAAGGGCGGCCAGAGCTTTCGCGGGGCGGGCGGCGGCAGATTCTTCGATACGGCTGCGGATGGTTCGAGCGGTGCTGCCTTTCCGGGAAAAGAAGATTCCTGCGGCGATACAGATGATTCCCAGGATTGAAAGAATCGCGCCGATGCGGTCCCACAGTGTGCCTCCGTAGTAGAGGCGTACATCATTTTCCTTCGGATACACGAGCATAAAGGAGGGCGACGCCAGATAGATCTTGTCCGCACCTTCCACCCTCCATCCCGGGTGATAGGATACTTTTATCAGAAGGGGCACACCGGGTTTCGTGGTGGTTATGCGAATCTCTTCGTGCGTGACCTTCTCGGTGACAATGGGCTTCTCTGTAATCGGAAGAGCGGGAAGCGCCCTCCCCTTTTCATAGCCGGCGCAGGCGGCCGCCGGAAGACCCCGGGGAGGCAGGCCGTCATCGAAGATCAGGTGGATCCCCGGATGATCGCTGTAATCGCGGAACCACTGATAGGATTTCTGTTTCCACTCCCGGCGGTCATTCCAGGCGGGGGCGTATGCAAGCGGCACCACATAGCGGTTTTGGCTGGTCGCAAGCCGATAAATGCTGTACGGGGGGATCTCTTTTTCGAGCGTGAATTCGGGATGTTTTTTGAGCTCTTCCCGGATTTCGTCGCTCGCAACGATAAAGTCGCGCACGTTGAAGAGCTTGAGGTGCTCGATTCCCTCCGTGATATTCACATCGGAATACTGATACTGGGAGAAGGGGCGGGACGACTGTTTGGACATTTCTCCCTGTATGTAAAAGACAAAGGGTGAGGATACGCAGGCCTGCAGGTACAGTCCTTCCAGAGTATTTCTCCCTGAAAAGAGCGGAATCGATTCAAAGGCGCGGATCGTGCCCGCGCCGTTATGTATGGTGGCATGTTCGTATATAACGCGCGGATCGGCTTCCGATCCGGCAAGATACCTGTTTGTTTCAATAAACGGCTTCCAGAGGCGCTTGGTTTCGAAACCGTTGTAGTTCCACGGAATCCAGGTATGGATTTTCTTTTCGAAATGGTTGACTCCGGGAATGACGAGAAGAAAAAGGATAACGGGAACCGCAATCTTTCCTCTCAGTGGCCTGATCAGATACCCGAGCGCGACCGCTCCCGTCATCATGAAATAAAGCTGCAGAAACGGCAGAAAACGGATATCGATCACATGGATACTGGGCCCGATCAAATAAAAGAGGCAGGCGACAGCCATCCCGTACCCCAAATAAATCGGGGACGGGTTCACATTTCCCGCACGTCCCGCACCTCCGGGATTAACGTTTCTCCTCGAAAGCACTATTTTTATGAGCACAGCGACGGCGCCCAGGACGGTCAGTATTATTCCCGGCCAGAGGATGGGAGGCAGGACTTCGAGAATCGATTTGATGAACCAGCGATCTGAAAAGGCCGTTGTCCAGGGGGTGCTTGCAATGAGCGGAATCAGCCAGAAGCCCAGAAGTATGAATGCCAGGCCGTGAACTTTGCACAGATAAACGAAATTTTTAAGGAAGTTACGCCAGTCGAAAAGAAAGAATGAAGACATGAAGCCTGCGAAAAGAAGTGTATACCCGTGGCTGAAACCGATAAGAAAGACCAGTATTCCGTTTGCGATGGCATATCTGTTGGTGGTGATGCCCCGGTAAAGAGTTCCTGCGAACAGGATAGTCAGAGACATTCCGATGCTGTATGCAAACTCGCCGGCCAGGGTGCTTGTGATATTGCCGCCCCACATTGAGTTTGCATCCATAAAAAGAAAAAAGAGCGTGAAAAGGGCACCGGCGGCGGGCACCGGGAAGCGCTGATTCAACAAACGAAGAGCGGCATAGACGGCAAGCGGGAGAGTGAAAATCCCGAGAACAGATACCAGTTTGAAGGCAACCTGAAGAGGCATCACGAAGGAAAGCGCCACCATGATCAGAAAAGGAAAGGGAAAATAAAACTGAAGAATCGGGAATCCGGCATAATTCCCCATTGTCCAGCCGCTGATTTTACCCTGGGGAAGAAGGACTTCTTTGAGATACTCGGCGGTGTAATAATGAGAGCCGGTATCACCCCCGGTGATGATCGTTCCTGACAGCAGATACTCGGGCCGGAAAAACGAGAGAAGAAAGAAGAAAATGCCAAGATGGACGAGAATGTCAATTAAAATTTCATACTTCTTGTTCTGCATTTCCTATTCTCTGACAAGGTTTAATTGGGGACGGGTTCACATTTCCTCCATTTCCACCATTTCCCCGAGGGGAAATGTGAACCCGTCCCCAATTAAAATGTGAACCCGTCCCCAATTAATGGGTCGTTGCAATGGTTGTCGTTTCCTGCTAGCATTGCCCGCATTATGCGCGGATATTTACATATTTCTTTTTTTACTTCAATAATTATTCTTTTTGCGCTGGATGCGCATGCGGGGGCGATACGGCTGCAGACGACGCTCTTTACGGAATCGGCGAACGGCGGTTTTCTTGTCGGTCTTGAGATAAAGAATACGGGAGATGACCCGGCGCACGATGTATCGGCGACTGTGGAATTTACAGGTTCGAGGCAGTCGGTGAAGCTTGCGCCCCGCCTTCGCGCCGGCGAAAAAGTGCGCACAGACATGCAGTTCAAGGCTTCCACGACCAGGGGATCGTTTCCCCTGATCTGCGAAACGATTTATGCGGACGATCATCACAACATATATTCCACTTTTATTGTCTCACAATGTGCGAATGAGGCGGCTCAGCCGGAAATGGAAATCTTTTTTCATGATAAGGAAAGGAATAAGGAAAAGAGCACACCGATTGTTCTTGTCTCCTCCGAATCTTCGGCAAGCGAAGTTTTCCTGAAAAACAATTCCGGTACTGAAAAATCCGCCGCTCTCAGGCTTGTCGCACCGCGGAACCTGCAGGTGATACTCGAAAAAGAGCGGGTCACTGCCGGCGCAGGCCAGGTGGTGCGTGTCCCCTTTTCCGTTTCCAACTTGAGTTTTAATCCGGGATCGACCTGCCGGATCCACGCAATCGCGGAATATGATGAAAAGGGCCGGCATTTTACCCGAATTTCCTCCCGACCGCTCACAATAGGTGAGCGCAGGAATATTTTTAAAACCATGAACCGGGGCATCTTCATCGCGGGACTTGTAATGCTGATCGGATTTATTTTCTATAATGTAACAGGAAAGCGATCGTGATTTTCCGATGCGCAGTTCCCTATCGGGAAAAATGAGACGGAAACGAAGGAAATTTCGGTTCCATTCTTCAGGACTCGGCACATGACGTTGACATCCACCGGCAGAAGCACATCGAACGTACAAAAGAGAGTACTGCGTTATTTCGGCATTCCGGCTCTTATATGCCTGGTGGTCCTGCTCGAGTGGCTCGTGGTGAAGCAGTTTGTGGCGGACCGCTACTTCCATAGCGCAATGGACTGCGTGGAGGCGTCGATCACCGGCCGCAATGCTCTGGCGAGGCCCGGGTGCGTGCAGCTTTTAAAAAAGGCCATATCTTGGGCTCCGGCAAATCCCGTATATCATTATGAACTTGCCAAACAATACGAGCGGATGATGCATGAGGCGGCCGTTGCCGACGGTACCTGGGAGCAGTCAGGCGGCCGCACCCGGTTTGTCCAGGGAGCACGGTCAAAGCAATTCGAAACAATGGCGCTTTCCGAGTACGGCCTGGCCATAGAGCGCAACCCTGCCGCGAATTATTTTCATCTGGACCTGGCCCGCCTGATCGCCGCAAAGCTCTATGTTGAAGACCCTCCGCTCGATGAGCTTGTCGATTTTTCCGAAGAGGCCTCGAAGCACCCTCTTTCGGCGGCCCATGCCTTCCGGCGGTTTTCCACTGCAGTCGAAATGGCGCCGAACCGGTCTTTCAACCGCCGGGCCTTTGCCGAATGGCTGGTGTCGCACATCCTTTATATACGAAAGAGAGCAGACGATCCGGAAAGGTATGAACGTGAATCGCAAGCCCTCTTTACCGAGGCGCTCGTGCAATACCGCCGGGCCGTTTCGCTTGCACCGCACCTTCTTCATTCATCACTGAATGTTCTTTCTTCATTGACGACCGATTTCGATACACTGCAGGAGATAGTGCCGGAAAATGCGAGCGGAATGCGGACACTTCTGCTTTTCCTTCACGGGAAAGCCGGCTGGGAGGCGAATTTTGAAAAGTTCCTCGCCCGCATGGATCGCACGCGGAAGAAATTTGATCAGGAACCGGGCGATCCGGACGCGATCTACGCATATTACGACGCCCTTGCCTCAGTCTATGAAAAGGATACCCGCACCGGATCAGCCATTGGTACTCTGCAGGCCTACCTCGCCCTCGATCCTGAAAACGCCGCGGTCCACGGGCGCGTTGCCGCCCTGGCGCGAAAGGTGAATGATCCTTCGGCCTGCACGCACTACCGCAGGGCGCTCGAGTCCGAACCGGATAACCGCTCATGGCTTCGCGGCTATATCGCCGTTCTGCCCTCGTGCAGCGAAACGGATGAAGTGGAATCGAAACTGCAGGAACTTCTTTCCCGATATCCGGCGGAATCAGCCCTTTACGAGGCTCTTGGAACCATCTGTCTTGACCGGAAGGATTTCGCACGGGCTGAATCGGCCTATCGCAAAATCGTCACGGACACCGCTGATAACGCCAGGGGGTATTTTCTGCTGGGAAATCTCTATAACACAAAAGGGGAGCGGGAGCAGGCCCTTGAAAATTTCAAAAAAGCCGCCCTGCTGAATCGAGGGTACCGCAATCATTTCAACCGGATGCTTTCGTTCAATCTGCTTCTGGCAGAATATTTCAAATCGACACGGGATTATAAAAAGCTCAAATCACTGCTCCCCCTTTCCCCGTCCAATTTGCAGGCCCTTATTCTCTTTCTCTACCGAAACAACGCCTGGCTTTCAAACAGATCCGCCTTTTTTGCCGATCTCGAAACGACAACGCAGCGGTTTTTAAAAGCAAAAAGCGATTCATCGAACGCTGCCCGCCTTCGCCCGTGGCTGTCTGCCTACTATACGGCGGCGGCGGATATTTACCTGCATGAGAATAAAAAGGCCAGAGCGCTCGAACTTTTTGATGAACTGATCACGATCGACCCCGAAAATGCTCCGGGACATATGCGCTATGCCGAACTCAAGAATGAGGAAGGCGATTTCGAAACAGCCGAAGCGCATTACCAAAAGGCAATTGAGATGGCGCCGAAGGACACAGCCTACAGGCAGGCATACGCCCGCGCGCTTGCAAAAGCGGGTAAACTGGATATGGCCGAAACCGTGGCGCTCTCCGCGATCGCGGATAACCCGAAGGATCCGGAGCTCCATGAGACGCTGGGCGATATTTATGTGCAGGCCGGAAAATTCGATCGTGCCGCGGACGAACTTTCCACCGCTCTGACCCTCTCGAAAGGGGCCGAACGCTACCGGAAAAAATTGGCGAAGATACTTGCGAAACGGATATAGCTGAACACAAAACTTTCTCTTTTTTTCAGGAAAGTACCTTTAATTTCTCTTTTTTTCTTGACATGGCTGTTTGTTTTCGATAGGTTGGAGCCCGTTTTTTTAAGAATAATAAAAGAGCTTTGCATACCACTTCGCATCATCAGGGGGATTGCGATCCAAAATCGGAAATGTATTCTGAAATACCGGCTGACGGATCGTCTTCGGCACGACGCTGTTGGGGTATTTATCAGAGCTCCCAAATACAGGGTGGGGTGAAGGCTGTCATTTCCACTGATATTACCGACTCAAGTCTCGAAAGCCTTCTTGCAGGGCAATCTGAATAATAAACAAAACAGTTATGCTTTATGGTTTCGGACCGGGCAGATTTTGCTCATTTTTGTCATTCCGTGTTTGGAACGAAAGGATGGAGGGCAGGAGAAAAAAGATTTTTTTACGAATTCATAAATTGTGACGGGCATCACAATTTCTTTATTTTCTCTTGACACAGGGCAGTTCATACTAAAATAGGCGGACATTTTTACACTTGGAAATCAATAGAAATCTGCACCGAATTATACGGCAGCTGGGCGGAATAAGCCGCGCATTGCTGAAATTTTAAAATGAGGAAAGGTATCGCAATGAGTTTGGAGCTCGTAACGGATTGGAGGAAAAGGAGGAAAGAGATATGAAAAAAAGAATTCTCGCTCTATTACTGTTAACTATTACAGTGGTTTTTTTGACTTCTGCGGTCTATGCCCAGGATAACGCTTCTACCGATGTTTCCGAATACCTCAATCCGGACGGAACGGTCAATACTGAAAAACTGGCCGCGGATATCGCAAGCGGCACTATAAAAAATGTCGCCAAGCTGACGGGCGATCTTGTGGCGGCGGCCCCGGCAATGGCGGCAACGGTTACTTCAACCATTGTAAAAGCGGCTCCGCAGGAGGCGGCAAATGTCACTGCGGCGGCGATCAAGGCTGCACCTGCTGAAGCAGTGAAGGTCACCGCGGAAGCCGTAAAGGCGGCTCCGCAGGAGGCGGCAAACGTCACTGCGGCGGCGGTCAAAGAAGCGCCCACCCAGGCGGCTGCCGTGACCTCTGCTGCGGTAAAGGAAGCCCCGCAAGCGGCGGCGGCCGTGACAGCAGCGGTTGTGAAAGCAGTCCCTCCCTCGGAAGTGACAGCGATTACAAAAGCGATTGTACAGGCGGCACCCGATCAAGTTGAAAATATTACAAAAGAAGCGGTAAAAGCTGCGCCTTCCGCGCTGGCTGCGGATATCGCGAAGACCGCGGCAGCGGAAGTTCCCGACAAAAAAGACGCTGTCGTAAAAGCGGCGGTTGAAGCGGCGCCTCCGGGACAGGCGAAGAAAATACAAGAGGAAGTCGACCAGTTCCTCCTGACTACCACGACAACCGCGGCACCCACTACGACAACGGAAGAGGAGACAACCACCACCGAAGAAGAAGCAACCACCACGGAAGAGTCGACTACCACCACGGAAGAGGTGTCAACAACGACGGAAGAGGAAACGACCACCACCACCGAGCAGGAGACCACTACGACCGCGCCGGAAACAACGACTACTGCACCGGAAACAACGACTACCGCGCCGGAAACGACAACCACCGCGCCGGAAACAACGACTACCGCACCGACGACCACGACACAGCTGACATCAACCACCACGACGGCACCGACAACATCATCCACGTGGGCAACAACAACGACAAAGCCGACGACTACAACGACGACCTCAACGACCACCACAACGACGACGGCCTCAACGACGACGACTACGGCATGTCCATAATAGTGTTCTAACTGGAAGGGGGAATTGATAAATGAGAAAACTGGTTACCGGAATCATCGGATTGACGTTAGTATTTTTGATAATGCAGGCACACACCGTCTGGGCAGTGGGCAATATAAAGATCGGACTTATAGAGGTCCACCCTTCGATCACTGAACAGGGCATGTGGGACAGCAATATAGATCTCAATGCGGGCACCGGGCCCGCCGAAGAGGAGCGGAGCGATTTTATCAATATCATTTCGCCTGCCGTAACGTTCAACCTTAACAAACCTCTTCTGAACGTCAGTCTGGGTGTCCTGGTGGATGTTGTGCGATATATGGATTATGACGAAAACGATGCCACAAACTACCGGATCGACTTCCTGAGCCGCTACGGGGAACTCGGAAAGTCCGGCCTCTTTTTTAAAGTCAGGGATTCTTTTGCCGATCAGACCGATCCTTATGCGCAGGCCGACGAAACCGGCCTTATCGACCCGCGGTACAGAAGCGGTGAGGCTGTCGATTACAAATCGAATACCGCCGGGGTCGAAGTAGGCTACGGCATAGGCGGGCTTTACTCCATTCATCTTTCCTATACGAATAACTGGCTGAAATATGACAGCGTCCGGGATGAAGATTCCAATAAAAGAGAGCACGTGATAGGAACCGCCCTGTATTACAAAGTCATGCCGAAGACGTTCGCCAAAATCGGATACGCTTACAGTATACGGGAATTCTTTGATTACCAGACGGAATCCCGGCTGAATCCCGGAACGTTTCCCGCCGATATAGGAAAAGATTCGAAAAGCCATGACGTCACTCTCGGGCTTGTATGGGACCAGACGGAAAAGCTGAACGGCGAGGTGAATGTAGGGTATCGCTGGCAGCGCTATGACAACAGGCTGGACAATTTCGAAAATCCGCTCAAGGATTTCAACACGTGGACAGTAGGCGTAGGCCTGGGATGGCTGCCGAGGCCGCGCACATTAGTCAACTTTACGGCAATAAAGGGTGAAGTCGACAGCGTAGACGACCTTTACTATTCTTATGATCAGCTCCTGGTCGGAATTGACGTGCGGCAGACGGTTGTTCACAAGCTTGTGATCAATGTCGGCGGCGACTATGAAATTGACGACTATAACTCCGATGTGACATCCAGGGAGAAAGAATTCAATATCTACCGGTTAAGCGCCGGTTTCGATTACCAGATAATGGACTGGCTGAGCGCCGGTGTCGCCTACACCTTCAAGGAGTTGAGCGCCAACAGCGAGTGGCCTGGCGAGGAATATACCGATCATATCACGATGTTCAAGATTACCGGTTCTCTGTAAATTTTATTGATGTTCTCGCAAAAAGCCGGAGCTGTGTGTTAATCATTCCTTCTTTACCTGAGGCTTCCTGCCGAGTGCCGGTTTTTTGCGGATTCGTCACATGAGCATTCTAAAAAGGGCTGGAGGGTTGGTAGTGGTCTTCCGCCCTTTTTTCTTGATTTTCTGTTTTGTATTTACTAGCATGGTCCCGATTCTACATAAAAAACACCCAGACAGGATTTTTTTGAATATGAAATTTACTGCATGTATATGCACATTTTTAGCACTGGTATCTCTTTTTATTTCGGGATGCGCCCCGACTCCCGCGGTAACGGAAAGAAAAGCGGCAATAGCCCGGACTGAAGTGGACATAAAGCCTGCCTACAAAGAAAAATTTACTTCCACCGTTGCCGAAACCAAAATTCCCGAGATATCGGTTCATGAGTACCTTATCGGGGCAAAAGATATTCTATCCGTCATCGTCTATGGTGAGGAGGATCTCTCTTTAAAAGAAAGCACTGTAACGGCGGATGGATTCATCTCCATGCCGCTGGTTGGGAGGATATCGGTTGCGGGACTCACGACTTTGCAAATAGAAAAGAAAATCACAAAACTCTTATCCGACGGGTATCTTATAAACCCCCAGGTCACGGTTGTCGTGAAAAGTTTTCAAAGCAAAAAGGCTTTTATTCTTGGAGCCGTCGAAAAACCGGGATCATATCCGCTTCAGGGTAATGCCGTCCTCCTCGAACTGATTTCAACGGCGGGCGGAATATTGTATGAAAGTGCAGGCAAATATATCCTGATCTGGCGCGCCGCTTCAGGGGAGAAAACCAGCGAAGACGAAGAAAGCGGCCGCGTAATCAGGATCGCGACGGAACGGCTTTTGAAGGAGGGGGACATGCGCCTCAATGTCCCGATTGAAGACAGGGATGTAGTATTTGTGCCTCAAGCAGAACAGGTGTACATTATCGGCGAAGTCAAAAACCCAGGATCCTTTCCCATTATAAAAGATAAAATCACCGTCCTTGAAGCCATTACGATGGCAGGCGGCTTCACCCGAATTGCTTCCCCCAATAAAACCAGAATCATCAGGGTAGAAGACGGTATAGAAAAAACGATTTACGTCAGGGCAAACGATATTATAAAAGGCGGAGAAAAAAGCAAGGACATACCGCTTCAGTCCGGAGATATTGTTGTCGTTCCGGAGAGCCTTTTTTAATGCGATGTCAGGCGTGATTCAGGAACGTGCAGGCATTTTTTCCACCGGCGCTCTTCGGGCATTCCGGATTTCATGCCGATTGCGAAAAATGTCTGCCGCGCAGGCGGATACGTTATTTTATTAATTGATCACTCAGAAAGTCGAAATCGATTGTGTAATTATGGATGAAGAAACGATAAATATCAGAGATTATTTTGATGTGGTATTGAAGAGGCGATGGGTGATTATCGCCTGCTTTGTAATCGTATGTGTCACAGTGGCAATTGGAACTTTCATGACCCGTCCGGTCTACAAGAGCACAGTACGGATAAGCATCGAACGGGAAAACCCGAATGTCGTCGGTTTCGAGGAGGTGCTTCAGCTCGATGCCAGTCAGAGCGATTACCTGCTTTCGCAGGTCGATATCCTCCAGAGCCGCTCCCTTGCCAATAACGTGATCCTCAGCATGAACCTGGAGGAAAGCCCGGAATTTAAAATACCCGAGGAACAGGAAGATCCGGGATGGCTGGCCTCCGCCAAGGAGTGGCTCACATCGCTAAAAGAATCCGTCACTGATTTCATCAGGGGCCTCTTTATCAAAACAGATAAAACGGCAGGCAAAATACGGGAAGAAGGAATTTATTCGCCTCTTGTCGGCACATACCTGCAACGGCTTTCAGTAGAGCCCGTAAGGCGCACCAGACTTCTGGATATCAGTTTTGAAGGATATAATCCGGGCCTTGTGGCGGAAATCGCCAATTCGCATGTGCAAGCCTATATCGATAAAAATCTGGAACTGAAATTTCAGGCGGCCCAGGATGCCATAGTCTGGCTGAATCAAAAGCTCGTCGGCGTCAAAGAAAAATTAAAGGAATCGGAAGATGCCCTTCAGCGGTTCAAAGAACAGGAAGATATCGTATCGCTTGGCGATATAGTGACGCTCAATACCAGTGGAGACAGCATTATCCATCAGAAGGTATCGGAACTCAATTCGGCGCTCACGGCTGCCCGGATCGAAAGGATAAATCTGGAAACCACGCGCAATGCGCTCAAAGATATTAAAGGGAGCAGAAATCTCATTGAATCGTTCCCTAAGGTGATCGACAACAATCTGGTAAACGATCTCAAGAGCTCGCTTGCCGCGACTCTGAGAAAAAAATCGGAGCTTCAGGAAAAATACGGCGGAAAGCATCCTGCAATGGTTGCCATTAATGCGGAAATACGGCAGCAGGAAGAAAAGATCGCAGAAGAAATCAAAAAGATCGCCCGTTCCATTTCTACACAATATGACATTGCCCTTGACCGGGAAAAGTCTCTTCGCGAAGAGCTGGAAAGAGAAAAGAACCGTGCCAAAGATCTGACGAAAAAGTCGCTTCAATTTGCCGTTCTGCAGCGCGAAGTCGAAAGTAACAAGCAACTATACGACACGCTGATTACAAGGGTGAAGGAAACGTCTCTCACAAGCGGACTCAATACAAGCAATATCAAAATTATAGACCGGGCCGAAGTGCCTGTGAATCCTGTCAAGCCCAAGAAGAAGATGAACCTTCTTCTTGGCCTGGTCGTCGGCCTTGGCCTTGGCGTAGGCCTCGCGTTCTTTCTCGAATATCTGGATGACTCTATTGAATCGCCTGAGGATATTGAGAAACATCTGGGTGTACCTTTTCTCGGGCCCATGGGATATGTAAAAAATGCAAATAACGGTTCGCCCAACTGGGAACTTTTCTCCTACTATGATCCCAAATCACATGTGTCCGAATCGGTAAGGAATATCAGAACAAATCTCTCATTCCGGCTTAAAGGACAGGGAGAAAAGTCATTTGCCGTCACGAGCACAAATCCGAGCGAAGGGAAAACGCTCTTCTCGTCCAATATCGCCATCCTTTTCGCCAACATGGGAAAGAAAACGGTATTTGTGGGAACCGATATGCGTAAGCCCCGCAGCTATAAGATATTCGGCGTCGAAAAATCGCCCGGCCTGTCGGACGCGCTGATCGGTGAAATTTCATTTGAAGATGCGGTGAGGAAGACGGAAATTTCGGGACTTTCGTATATCCCTTCGGGAACGACGCCCCCAAACCCGGCGGAACTTCTCACCTCCGACAAGATGGCGGAACTTCACGCATATCTTAAAGAGAATTTCGACATTATCGTCTACGACACACCGCCTGTCATGTCGGTTACCGATGCACTCATCGTAACCCAGATATCCGGAAACGTGGTCGTCGTCGTCGAAAGCGGAAGCACCGACAGAAAGGCCGCCAAACACGCCTTGAGACAACTTGCGGAAGTGGAGGCGAAGATCCTCGGCATAGTCCTCAATGAAGCAAAAGTGGCCAAGGATCGCTATTACGGGCGCTATTACCGCTATTACCGGCGGTACTACAAATATGATTATTATATAAACGAAGAGGGAGAAAAGAAAAGGAAGCGCAAGACCGCATAATCGAGTCAAGCTCGCTTGCAAGAGGTTGTTTTCTGCATCCTGGACTCTGGATCTGCTTTTATGATTGATACACACTGCCATATTCTTCCCGGTATTGATGATGGTCCCCGCGATATCAGCGAATCAATCGCCATGTGCCGTATGGCGGAATCCGAAGGGATTCGCACGATCGTGGCCACACCCCACATGCTCTATGATATCTATACGTTTTCAAATGAAGATATTCGCACAAAGGCAACCCTTTTAAACGAGTCCCTTGATCGCGCAGCAATCGGCGTAACCGTACTCCCGGGGGCGGAGGTGGCGATTTCCCCTGAGATTCCGGAACTGCTCAGGCAGGGAAGGCTTATGACAATAAGCGACACGGGTCGGCACATTATTCTGGAACTGACCGATATATTCCCTGCGGAAGCGGTAATAGATCTGGTAAGGCAAATACGTGCCCTCAACATTATCCCCATCATTACGCACCCGGAACGTAATCCTCAAATACGGAAGGACCCCGGTTATGTCAAAAAACTGGTCACCCTCGATTCGCTCATCCAGATCACGGGCATGAGCCTCACAGGGGATTTCGGTGCCGCCGCAAAGAAAACGGCGCTCACACTCCTCAAAGAAGGACTTGTCCATATTATCGCCTCCGATGCACATTCGGCGCAATGGCGCCCTCCCCTCCTTGCCGGAGCAATTGCAGAGGCTGCAAAGATCGTCGGTTTTGATGCCGCCCGCGCAATGGTCGATGAGATGCCCCGCCGTCTTATCGGAGAACACAAATATTCCGAATTTAGCGGCCGGCACTCTCTCGACGCATTCGCATCAAGCGGACAGTATTCGTGATCCGGCTCTTGCGAGGCCATTCTGAACACCACCATCAGAGTGTAGACCATATACCCGAAAGGCCGCAGAGGGTATGCTACGCATTTACGGTGCGGAACCATCTTTTTTCTATAGCGCTATTTCTTCACAAAAGGCAAAAATAACAGCCCCATCACCACGGTAAGGCTCACGCTGAGAAAGTTATGGACTATGGCAAAGGCCATGGCATCGGCTTTCGGAATGCTGAAAAATGTAAGCGCCAGGACACAAAAATAATGCCAGTTTCCCACGAAACCGGGCGCAGCCGGAATGGAAATCCCTGCCGTCACCAGCACCAGTACGGCAAATGCGGCAATGAGAGGAAGAGAAAAATTGAAGGCAAAAAAAAGGAGATATATCGCAAAAGCGCCAATCGTCCAGATAATAAATGAAAGCGCCGCAACCCCAAGCAGGCGGGTTATGTCCGTCATCAATTCAAGCCCGAGAGTGAAATGAACGATCATCTCCTCGATCCGCAATGAAAGGCGACGAGGCATTTTTAAAAGCAGAACACGGATTATCCGGCCGGCCCGGCGGCGGTTTAAAACAAGAACACTTATAAAAATCATACCGAGAACCACAAGCGCTAAAATACCCATGCTGGACCTGACAATCCACTGCGGAATCGGTATGATGCATGCCACGGCAGAAAACATGACAAGTATTGAAAAGATATCAAAAAGACGCTCAATGATAATTGTGCCCAGGGCCGAAGACATTTTTATGCTGCTTGACCTTTTAATGAGGTACGGGCGGGCAAGTTCCCCCACCCGGACCGGAACCGCCATAATTGCGAGGAAACCCACACTGGTAATGGAAACGAGAGACACAAACCTGATCCGCTCTATCGGTCTGAGGAGAATTCCCCATCTGTATGCTCTCAAAAGATGCATTGCAAGCATGGTCATGTACACAGGAACAAGGTACACGTAACGAATCGAGCGGAAGCTTTCGATCACCTCATGAAACTTTATATTTCTTACTGCAAGGTAGAAAAAAAGAATTCCAAGCAGGATGCCGACAACCATCTTTTTCTTCACCATTCCCTCCTGACAGATCCGGCCACTGCCTCCTGCAACTACCCGCCTCCGGCACCCTGTGTTTTCCGATTTCTTTAATGAATCACACACAAATTGTCAAGCACCCTTAATTGGGGACGGGTTCACATTTCTCCTTAATTGGGGACGTTAATTGGGGACGTTAATTGGGGACGTTAATTGGGGACGTTAATTGGGGACGTTAATTGGGGACGTTAATTGGGGACGTTAATTGGGTGTTGTAGCCCCCAATTAAACCGGACACGGAT
>JALNXD010000058.1 GCA_023230565.1 Syntrophales bacterium | reverse complement strand
GGCACTCCGATCTGCCTTCGATACGGCTTTGGCGGCCCTCGACGGCGGCGACCTGACGACCTTCATGACCTTTGTCTCCGAAAGCTTCCTGGATTACGGCATGAACAAGGCCGCCTTCCAGGCCGAGCTTTACGAAGAGCTGCAGGACCCCAACTTCCAGCAGACTTACATCGTCCTGGGAACGGGCGTCAACGGCGCCATGGGCAGCCTGACCGTTCTGTGGTGGGGCGACAGAGAGCGGGAAGTCCTCTCCTTCATCAACGAGAGCGGCACCTGGAAACTTTACGGCAACCAGGAATTTTTCGAGATTGAAGCCAGGTCAGGATACCAGGCCAACGCCAGTGTGCCTGACCCCTACTGGGTCTCCCTCGAGGTGGAGGATCCGGGCAATCTGATTGCCTCGGTCGCCGTGGCAGGCGACGGCATCGAATCTTCAATCGATCTCCATTACGATGCGGCGGAACAGCGGTGGCACTCCTGGAGCATGGATTATCCCGCCCAGGCGGATCTGAGCCCGCGGTGGAGCGTAAAGCCGGCGCTTCCGCTGACCTACACCTTCACGATCACCCGGACCGACCAGGCCCCGGTGGATCCCGTTACGGTGACGGTCGATAATTTTGTCGAGGTCTACCCCATGACCCATGCACCCGCCCAGAGTGAAACGGTGTCAGGCAACCTGGTCTTCTCCTGGACACCGGTGCCCGGATTCAGCCACAGCATCGAGCTTAATGATGCCAACTGGAACCGGATCTGGGAAGCCCGCGACATCATAGATTCGAGCATTACTTACAATGGTCCGCCCCTTGCCGGCGGCACCTACTACTACAACATCGTCACCAGCGACGGCGACAACTACTCGATCCTGCAAACGGAATTCATATACAGTGCAACGGCTCCGACCAGCGTCTCCTTCTCCGGCTGGGTGAGAAATACAGCGAATACCGGAGTTGCCAATGCCCAGGTGGAAGCCTGGCAGCTGTCGTCCGACGGAGGTGTTCCAGCGCCGGTGCTTATCGGAGCTGCCCCCGCAGACGGCGAGGCGGGAGCATTCACGCTCACGGGCATTCCCGCGGGTGATATGGTTTACCTGTCTATTCCCCAACCCTCAGGCACCGATTACGCGCCTGTTCTGAGCCGTTATATGATACTGGGTGAAAATGTCCAGGCACGTCTGCCCTACAGACTCTTTGCAGGCACCGAATACACCGCCTTTGGAAACACCGCCGGAACAGGCATGATTCTCGGCCGTGTGGTAATGAAGGACAATCCGTCCCAGCCCGTTGCCGGGGCAACCGTTACGGTCCAGAGGTGGACGCCTGATGCGCTGCATCCCGATCTGTTCTATGCTCAGGTGACTTCCGGAGAAGACGGCATGTATGTGGTCAAAGATGTACCGCTTGATGACGAATTGCAACAGTATGTTCTCTATCAGGTCACTGCATCGCATAATGATTACACTTTTGAAATTAACGACAATAATGCCGTTGTCCCCGTGGCGGCCGGCACGGTTACGGAGGAGTCCTTCTTCGCTACGGCGGGTGTTCAGGCAGACATGCTTTACATGCGCTCTGCCGGCGGATATCAGCTTGAATTCGGACTGCGAGGTAATATTACGGGAATCAGTTCCGTCACAGTCAATGGTCCGGCAAACTCCGGCATCGCCAGTTTCACGCTTCCATTCGATTACGATGAATACTGGGCGGTCTATCCTTCGGAGTCCAGCTTCCTCACGGCGGAATTCCCGGGATATTACGCAGGCGATTATGTCTTCCATGTCGTATATAATGATACAAGCAGCCGGGATATCACCTATACTTTCAATCCCGGAACACCGATGATGCCATTGTCTGCCGGCGAAATCACCGTAAACGAGACACTGGGAGAAGTATCCTGGAATACCGTAACCGGCGCGGCGGCTTATTATCTCATTATCACCGACGGCCTGGGGAATGAGGTATACAACGGCGAAAATCAGCCGGTCCTGAATCACTCATTCAGTCTCGGGACGTTGAATTTGAACCCCGGCGACTATAATGTACAGGTGGTTGCCGTTGATGCAAACGGGAATGAGGCCTATTCCGCGCCCGTATTCTTCCATTATGGAGCGACAGGCCCGGCAGCGCCGGAAATTATTTCGATTCAACTAAATTCCGCGGTTGCGGCAGGCACATATGTCTGTGCCGCACATCAGGGCATGTTCGATCAAGGGGGCACGGTCTGGGTGCTTCCTGGACAGATACAGGGTACTACTACGAGCGGCGCTCCGGCAATGACACCATTCGCGTCCGGACCGGCGCCTCTCACCGGCGTCTCTACCGGGTGGGGTGGACTGCTTACGGCATTTACTGACACCGATTTTTCAAACATTAATAGTACCAAGGGCTCCATTCTGACACAGAATATGCCTACAAACGCGAATCCCGACGCCTTCGGTGCGTCCGGACCCATCAACCGGGATTTCCTCCACCTCAGCGATGCCGGGATACCGGCAGGAGCACCGGTAGTGGTCACCATCGACATGAAGGGACAACTTCCCCATCTAGTCGCTGTCATGGGCGATTCCAGGCCAACGGTAACCTATGATCCAACAGGATCGGGGACATTGACAATCGCCTCGACCACATTCGCAAATCTGAACCAGGCGGGAGAAGAATTCAATTCCGTCTTCGGATTCCTTATAGTGACCGATCCAACACTGGGAACAACGCCGCTTCGAATCATCGCCCAGACGAATCACTGGGTCGGCGATATCTTCCCGCTTCTGCCGGGCTGGGGCGATCCGACCAAGCGGGCGGTCCCCGAAATCGGCGGGACAATAGGAAGTATTACGGCTCACTGCGGAACCACAATATACGGTCCCACAGGTGGCGAGAGGTCTATCCGGATCTTTGTCCCCGACGAAAGCCGGGCCTATATTTTCGGTGAAAGCGTCATGGCGGAAAATCTCTTCGCTTTTGTAAACGGCGGACAGGTTGACGGAACCCTTACCCATGATTATGCCAACTTCTCGACCACGGGAACATGGGCGGAATTCTCCTACTCATTCGCTTCGCCTAAGGATGCAACCGTTGGAGTTGGACAAGCCGAACCGGAAATTCCCGGACTGGATCAGGCGATCCTGGCCCTCCAGGCCATGGCGGGAATGAATCCGTCCGGCCTCAGTACCGTGAGAGACGTGGACAACAACGGCAGGATCGGCTTCCCGGAAGTCCTCTATGTGCTGCAGACGAATGCAGGACTCAGGACTCCGCTTCCGCCGGTACAGTCCGTTTCGGGAACGGCGACGGTGACATCGCGGGCCTGGAACGATAATGACGGGTTCGACTTCTCTACCGAAACAGTGAGTCAGGTCCTTTCGATAGACGTGGAACCCTATTATCAGTGGAACGGCGCCGACTTCCTTGTGGAAACGAATATTATTTATATGGCTCCAGGTGTCATGGCCCATGACATGGGTGTCGTACCGCTTAGTACGGTCACACAGGTTCCTACGGATGGCTATGAATACCCCGGGATAGACGGGTTTATCCCTCTCTATGATTTGATGGGCCATACCATCGCCTTCAAGTTCCCTGACGGGACCTATGCGGCGGTTGAATTCACGCTGGTCGGATACGATACGGACACCACCGGCCAGTATCTGGGTCCTTGGATCAGCACCTTCAATTACAAGTACCAGCCGAACGGTACACCTAACTTTTAAGTAGGGAAAAAGGGGAAGCAGGGTCGAACCTGCTTCCCCTTCACCCCTGCCTTTGAGAATCTATCGCTCCTATCCTTAATATATGAGGATGGGGGCGACAGGCTCTTAAAGGAAATCAGAGATACCCCTCCCCTCAATCCCCTCCCACAAGGGGAGGGGAAGGAAAAAGAGTGCTCCCTCCCGCAAGGGGATGGGAAGGAAAAGAAAGTGATTCTCCTCCCACAAGAGGAGGGCAAGCAAAGCGGAGGGGAAGAAGGAACGGTAAAGAATCACTCCCGCGACCAGAAAAATATTCCCTCCCCCTTGATGGGGGAGGGTCAGGGTGGGGGTGAGCTCCCCCTTAACAGAGAGGTCAGGGTGGGGGTGAACTCCCCCTTGATGGGGGGTTGGGGCGAAGGTAATAAAAGAAGAAAAACGAAGAATTTATGCTTGACTTATGCAATAAAACGCGGATAGTATTGCAAACACTTTTAATTACTATTTCTGCTAAATACTATCCCCTGTACCGGTAATTTCCGAGGTTCTTAATGCGGCGCATCAGGCTCACACTGCATATTGCTCTCATTACGTTTCTCATAGCATCGGGCATCCCTGTCTTCGGTCCCGGCGACATGAACCGTGACGGCACCGTCGACCTGGAGGACGCCATCATGGGCGTCAGGAACTTCGCCCATAGCGCAGAGAATCCCTCTGCCTTTGCTGATGCCGTGGCAGATGCTCTCACGTCTCTTTCCGTAGCGGCCGGACTTGCCACATCCATTATCCCGGCACGGGACCAGAACAGCCAAAACCCTTCATCCATTCTGCAGGCCTGCTACACACTGACTTTACCAGTCGATTTAACCTCCTCAAGCCCTTTTTTCCGGGTGAAAGGATCTGATGTATTTTTATATCAATCTGCCATAGTATTACCGGCATCACCCCCTCCCCGCATTCTCACCGTATAAGCCGGAAAAATGCACAGGCAGGCCATACCTGCCGATTATCTTTACATATAAATGAAATAGACGAATAACGTCCGAATGCATAAAACATTTTCCATATCTCTTTTTCTTGTTGCGGTTTTCACTGCGGCGGGTTTTCTTTTATCATCCGGCGGCCCGGTCTTTGCCCAGGCTTCAATCAAAATAGAAGGCAATTTCATGAGCGCCGATATTACCGGCACACCCCTGCGGGATGTGCTTTCGGAAATATCCCGGCAGACCGGCATGATCGTCCGTATAGAAGAAGGGCTTCAAGGTTCCGTTTCCAAGCACATCTCGAAGCTGCCGCTGGAAGAAGGCCTTAAGCGCATACTTTCGGATTACAGCTACACCATGGTCTATTCCGAAAACGAACAGGGCGAAATCGTTCCGAAGGAAGTGAAGGTCTTCAAAAAGGGAAATGCCGCACCCAAGTTCGAGCGACTTAAGACGCCGGCCATCCCGAGGCGGGAAGCGCCGCCGGCACCGGAAGACGAAGGGGAAGCAAAAGAGGAAGCCCCGGCAAGAGAAGAACCTGAGCAGGAAGCTCCCCCTAAGGGTGAAGGAGAAGGCGAAAGTGAGGGAGGCGAATCCGCTCCTTCGGTAGAGGCGCCGGAAAACACTTCTTCATCGCTCCAGACAAAGCAGGCACGAGCGGACATGATGCGGATACGGCGGGAAATAGCCGAACTCCGCCAGTCGCTGCGAGAAAATCAGAATGGCGAACAAGGAGCTTCCATCAGATCGGAAATTACACGCAAGACAGTGGAGCTGAAGCAGCGTGAGGCCTGGCTCAAGGCGCGCGCGCAGGGATTTGAGAGAATGGAACGACAGCAGACAGGACGCTAAGCAAACGAATAAGGAGCAACCTCATGAAATCAATATCCAAGGCATTATCTTTCTTTTTCGTGTTTCTACTACTCTTTGCCATGGCATCGGGAGCGCCGGCGGAAGTGATACAGCCTGCGGCGGTGACCCTGAGCATACCCGATGTTACGGCAGACGGAACAGCAGGTGCCGCTTCAACGGTTAACATCACTGTAGATGACCCTTCGCAAATTGCCGGGGCAGCCTTTACAGTTCTCTATGATACACAAGAGCTCACGCTTACGGATGTGCAAAGCACATTTTTCGATACCTTTGCACATCAATTCGCAACAGTAGCCCCTGATGCGCCAACCAGTGTAGACATCGGGACCGAAACCTACACGCAGCCACTTGTTAAAGGGGTGGAGGGGCCCATATCGCAGATGGGCGAAGGCACCATGATCGCCGCGGCCAGAGTGCAGGCCGGCGAAACGGCAAACAACACCCTCTTCAACCTCACCTTTGATGTGTCCCAGGCCTATAACGGCATCTATCCGATTCAAATCGTCCCGTCTGTCATCAACAATACGGCGGCGGGATACAGCGAATTCGGTGAGCCGATCCCCATGCTCGTGGGCGCCCTCGACCCCACAACACCTCTCGAGTACGCCTTTCCGGAAATCTGGGTGAATATGCCTACCGACAGTCCCATTACGGGCTACCTGAAGGTCACGGGAAGCACCATATCCGATTCGGTCACACTTGACATTAACCAGCCCTATAATTTTGATGTCGAAAGCTACGTCGATGCGGCAATCGGTGCCGAATGGCACGTGTGGTTCCATACCGATACAAAAATACTCGACGTAAATCAGGCAACAATAAACTTTGAAGGCTTTTTTACGGATTTCGCTGCCTGGTATGCCGCAAAAGGTACGGCCTACCTCCCCGATCACACCAATATAACCGCAACTTCATCGACCCTTACCGGTACGGCGGAAGACATCGGAAAAGTATTTTCGGTGAAGGTGGGCGAAGGGATCTATTTTCTCGCTCTTATCACCGGATACACTGAAAACGGCGGAATCATCTTCAATCTGCTTCCCCTGGGAGACTGGAACTGGGGCCGAGAACAGCAGAGTCCCGGCCAGGGCTGCGGCGGTGATTACTCCATCAGCGGAACCATATATGAAACCGACGGCGTAACGCCGATTGCCGGCATCTGGCTCGACATCTTCTCCGATACGGAATACTGCGGCGCCCGCGTCATGACCGATGCGACCGGCAATTTCACCGCCGAAGGCCTGATTGCAGGGTCTTACCGCATCTCCTACTACCCGCCGCCTCCCGAGTATCAGATACCCGGCGAAGCGGTATACCAGCCTGCCTACTATGTGGACAACGGCGTGACGAATACGACACCCGATTACTACAATGCGGGACTTGTCGCCATCACCGGTGCAAGCATCAGCGGCATCACCATGCAGCTGTCCCAGGGCTTTGGCATCACCGGCCGTATCTACGCCGACGCCCAGAATACTCCAATAAACTTCCCGGTCTGGGTGGAAGCCTGGTCTGAAAGCACCTGGTCATGGGGCGGTGTGGTCAGCACCGACGGCACCTTCACGATCATGGGGCTTTCGGAAGCGAGCGACTACCGCCTGACCGTCATGCCCTACTACGATCCGATGAGCGGCACGCCTACAGGCGATCAGTTCATGCCTATTTACTGGACCGCCGGCGGCGGAACACTCAGTTGGGACAAGTCTGAATTCGTTGCTTCCGAGGCACCTCCGGTCACGGAGAGAAACTTCATCTTCACCGAAGGGGCGAGTATCTCCGGTCGGGTCACCAGCGACGGCTACACCGGCATGGCCAATATCTGGGTCAATGCCTGGTCCGATACGGCCTTCGTGGGAAGCGGCGCCTTTACCGACGCCCAGGGCTATTACACCATCAAGGGCCTGCAGGAGGGTATCACGGATTACATAGTATCCGTTTACGACCCGAATTATCTCTATCAGGAACAGATCAATATCGCCGACGGCGCCACGGGTGTAAACTTCATCATGTCGACCGGTGCAACCATAACCGGGACCGTATCCGGTGACCAGGGGCCCATGGCCGGCATCTGGGTCGAGGCCTGGTCGCCATCCACCGGTGCCTGGGGTGGCGCGCTTTCGGGCGAGAATAGGGACTACACGCCTAATACTACGGGAACGTATTACATTACAGGGTTACCGCCCGCCAATGATTACGTGGTATATGTCTCGCCGGCCGGCTTCCAGCCCCAGTACTGGCAGAACGCCTCGTCTCTGGAGACGGCCACGCCGATTGAGCTTACGGCGAATGTGAACGGCATCGACTTCGTCCTCTCCAGCGGCAATTATATCGCGGGAAGGGTTACCGACAGCGTAACCGGTTTACCGGTGACTGGCATCTGGATAGAAGCCTATTCAGATACAACTTATAACTGGGGCAATGCCCAGACCGACGGAAACGGTGAGTACAAGATCACGGGGCTTAATCCTGCAAGCGATTACCGCGTGTCCTACTGGCCCGATCCGATGTCCACCCTTCCCTATACCCAGACCTTCTACGGCGGCACGAGCTGGGACACCGCTACGCTCGTGGATATCTCCGGCGGGTCGCAAACCGGTATCGACCTCGCCCTCTCCGAGGGAGGGAAGATCACCGGAACGGTAACCACCGACGGTTCCACCGGTGTCCGCAACGTCTGGGTGGACGCCTGGTCCGAAACCGGCCTCTGGGGAGGCGCCAGCACCAAGATTGATGGTACCTACGAAATCAAGGGGCTCACGGCCGGCGCCGATTATACCGTGACCGTCTATCCGCCGAACAAGGCGCCCATCACCTACGGCAGTCCGGTAACACCGGCCCCGACCGCGACAGATGTCGACTTTGATTTCTCCGCCCTGACGGGCAGGACCATCAAGGGGAACGTCAGCGACAGCAACAGCGATCCAATTGTGGGCGCCTGGGTTAATGTCTGGTCGCCTTCGACAGGCTCCTGGGGTGAGGCGCGAACCGACGCCCTTGGTAATTTCACAATCACCGGCCTCGCCCAGGCGAGCGATTTCGAGGTCTATATCTGGTCCTCGGAATACGGAGAGTTCACCAAGACGGGAGTGACAAGCGGCGACGGCACTACGGCCATCGACCCTGTTGTGTATTCCGCCGGCGCCACCATCTCGGGAACCATTACCGGTATTTCCGAAGAGGGATGGTACCTCTGGGTCGATGCCTGGTCCGAAAGCACCTACTCCTGGGGCGGTGTCCAGGCTGTCTGGAACAGTGTGGACGGCTACACATACCAGATCAAGGGGCTCAAGAGTGACGTAACCGATTACATCGTGTCGGTCTGGGGCTACAACGAAGCCGACGGCACCAACATTATGACACTTTTCTACACCGCAGAAGGCGGCACGACGAACTGGAGCGAGGCGGTAAAAATAAGTCTCACCGGAGGAAACCGTGACGACATCAATTTCACGGTCGATATGGGACACTCTATCTCCGGTACTGTCACCCTGGAAGGCGTTACCGCCCCGAATCCGCTCCTTACGGGCATCTGGGTCGACGCCTGGTCCGATACCACCTATTCCTGGGGCGGCGCTGTGACCGATGTCAATGGAGCGTATAAAATTACCGGCCTGGCGGAGGCGACGGATTACCGCGTGACCGCCGGCAAGGAAGGATATATCCCCGTTTTCTACAACAGCACGGCATCGACACCTTCCTGGGACAAGGCCACACTGGTTGATGTGTCGGCGGGCGACGTGACGGGCGTCAATCTGACCCTGAGCAAGGGCGGATCGATCACCGGAACCGTCACCGATGTAGCCGGCAAGGCTCTCTCCAATGTCTGGATCGACGTCTGGTCGCCGACACTGGGATACGGAAGCGGCGCCATGACCGATGTCCAGGGCCGCTATGCAGTGAAACAGCTTATCAAGGGCACCACCGACTATCAGGTCACCGCCTATCCGAACAGCGGCGATTACCGGCCGGTGACGCAGAACAACAAAAAACCGGGTGATGTAGTCAACTTCACCCTCGGTTCGGGCTTCACCTTCTACGGGAAGGTCCTGAAGCCCGATGCCAGCGCCTACACAGGCGGCGGCGGCGTCGACCTCTGGAATGCCGGAACCTACAAGTGGACGGAACTGAAGACCGATGGCACCTTTTCCATCAGCGGTCTTGCGGCCGGCGACTACCAGATCATGATCTGGCCGAACGATCCGACCTACCAGACCATCGAGGATACGCTGACGCTGAACTCCGGCAATACGTCGCAAACAGCTCAGGCCTTCACGCTGGATGACGGGGTATCGATTTCGGGAACCGTGAAAGACGCATCAGGCAACGGCATCGCAAATATCTGGGTCGATGCCTGGTCTCAGCTCTCCGGGTCCTATGGCGCAGCCGTAACCGGAAGCGGCGGTTCTTACACGATTACAGGCCTCTCTTCCGGAAGCGACTACGAGGTATCCGTCTGGCCCCAGGGCAGTTATTTCGGTGAAACCCGGACGGTATCGAACGTCACAGACGATGTGACAGGGATAAACTTCACGCTGTCTTCCGGAGGTTCGATCTCGGGAACCGTCAAATACAATGGTATTCCCCAGGCGAACGTGCTTGTCTATGCTTGGTCCCTTACCGCACAGTCCGGCGGAACCGGGGTAACGACAACCAATGGAGCCTACACGATAGACGGCCTCGCACAAAAGACTTCGGGCGGTGTGACCGCATCCGATTACGTGGTGACTGTCTACCCGCCGGTTTCCCTGGGACTGGCAGAGTTTTCGAAATCGGGTAAATCCGTGGGCAATACGGTTGATTTCGAGCTCAGCGCAGGCCAGACCATTACGGGTTACATCAAATCGACAGGTGACTCGCCTCTCGCAAATGCAAAAGTCAAACTTTTCCGGGCGGGATCGGCCAATAACGGCGACTGGGTGAATAACTTCTTTACCGGCGCCGACGGCAAGTTCGAAATCAAGGGACTCGCGTCAGGCAACTACAATATTCAGGTAGAAATGACAGGCTATGCCACGGCCTGGTACGTCGATGACAGCGGCAACAACGCAACTGCCGAAAATAACAGAAGCCTCGCGGGAACTGTCCAGCCGGGCACGGAAATTACAGTTAAATTGACAGCACAATAAAAAGAAATACCGGTCCGGCGGAAGACCGCCGGACAACACCACACCACCCTCTCCCTTGAAGGGAGAGGGTCAGGGTGAGGGTGATTTAAAACTATCCCTTTCATCCCCTCTCCCTTTAAGGGAAGGGCAATAACAAAACAAGAACCCGTCAGACTTGAAAACCGGTTTTTCAAACTGCGGTCAGATAATTTTGAATGAATCCCGATATTGAGGAGGAACCATGAACCACGCGAGGACGAGGAAAGCAGCACTAACAATCATGCTGGCGGTTGTCATTCTCATTTTCGGTGCAGCAGCGGCGCTTGCCGCGGAGGGAGAAGTATCAAACCTCAGAAGCACCAGCCACACCCTGAACACGATCGACCAGAATTCACAAAAGACTAAAATATCAATGGCATGGACTGCGGCGGCATGGACGGGAAAAACGCTTGCGGGCTACAATTACAAATTCAGCACCAGCGCGAGCGACACCCTGCTCGACCAGATGATCTCGGGCACCGCCAACATCACCGGTATAGACAGCGCCTCTTACACCGGCAAAAACGGCCAGGCCTATTATTTCTATATCAAGGCCTTTTTTACGGACGGCACAAGCGGCGCAACAGTCAAAAAGGGGCCCTACTACATCGACGACACGGCGCCCCTGAATACCACCGTTTCGATCAATGCCGGCGGAGAGAGCACCAGCAGTATCAATGTGACCCTCGCCCTCGGCGGAAGTGCGCCGCCCAACAATCCCGGCGGGCCGGTCCAGATGTACATCAGCAATACCAACTACGGAGCGGGCGGTGCCTGGGAGACCTTCGCGAATTCGAAAGCATGGACGCTCACCACCGGCAACGGCACCAAAACGGTCTACGTCCAGTTCAAGGATCTCGCCGGCAATATCAGCCAGGCCAATGACACCATCACCCTTGCCGTGGACGCCCTTTCAGTCAGTTCATCGCAGACCGAGATCACCGTCGGCGGTGATCAGATGACCTTTACGCGCACAGGGGGGGTCGCAAGTTACACATGGGCCGTTATCGAAGAGAAAAACCTCGACGGCACCGATGCAGGCCAGGGCAACGTAGCCGCCATTGACTCCTTGAGCGATTCCCAGTGTCTTGTAAGCGCCGTCGGCCCCGGAACCTTCAGAGTGCGGGTAACGGACGGAGCCTCCAGCACCGCGACTTCACAGGTAAAAACCGTCACGGAACTGACCGTTTCTCCGGTTTCCGTCACTCTTTCGAAATCGCAGACGCAGCAATTCACCGCATCCTACGGAACGCCTCCATATTCGTGGTCTATTCTCGCTTCCACTGCAGACGGCTGCCTCATTAACAGCAGCGGCCTTTTCACTGCTTCGTCATCGAACACGGGAGTGGCAACGGTACGGGTGACCGACAGCAGGAACCAGACCGCTGACGCTTCCGTTAACGTAACATCTGCATCTCTTGCCATCAATGCAGGCAACAGCCAGAGCGTCACCGCAGGTGCGCAGGCGGCAAATCTTGAAATCAAGATTACGGCTGACGGATCGGCCGCCGATTATGTTATCGATTTCGCCATCACCGCCGATCCGACGATGGGCGATTACACAAAAGCCTCCTTCTCGCCAAACGATCCGGTCACCACATACCAGGCACTTACGGACGTAAACGGCGACGCGTCCGCACCCTTATACGTGGGACAGAAAGCGGGAACCTACACTATCACCGCCACCTGCACAAACAGAGACGGCAACAGTGACCTCGACACAACTGCAGATCAAACCCCCGTATCTGTCATCGGCTCACCGCGCACGTTCACTCTCACAGCAACGGCGGGTGGCGCCGCCACAATATCCTATGTCTCCGGAAACGGTCAGACGGGCACACCGGCCACGGCCCTGACGAACCCCTTCGTGGTCCTCGTCACCGACGCCTATGACAACCCGGTGCTCGGCACGACGGTCACCTTCGCCGTCACTGAAGGAACAGGGTCCCTCTCCGCAAGCAGCGTGACAACTGGAAGCGACGGCAAAACTTCAACGACACTCACACCCTCCGCCGGGACTAATACCGTCACGGCAACCGCAACGGGTCTCACCGGATCGCCGGTTACTTTCAGTGCATCCGGCGGCGAAATGGGCGATGTCGACGGCAGCGGCGTCATCAATGTCTTTGATGTAGTAAAAGTAGCCCGTGCTTCTCTGGGGCTCGACAACACTGGAACGTACATCGCCGTTTTGGCAGATCTCACCGGTGACGGTAACATCAATGTTTTCGATGTAGTAAAAGTAGCGAGACTTTCGTTGGGCCTGGATTAACAAACAAAATATTAAATATAAATTAGAAAAGGAGCGATTATCATGAGGTTATTGAGAGCGAAACCAGGTATCGGGAAGAGCATCTTCCTGATGTTGGTACTAATGTTCTTTACGATTGCAGCAGCTATTCCAGCCGATGCAGTTCCACCCAGCTACGAGGTCACAGTCGGCAACGGTACGGGGGCTCCCGGCAGTACAGGAAACTCCGTTGCCATTACGGCGGCATCATTGCCATCTGATCTTGCGGGCTTTCAGATTTACATCAAGTACAACAAGAATATTCTCACACCCGATACTGCCTCTCTGGCGATCAGTTCGGAATTTTCCGCACTGACCAATGCGGCATGGACAAAAGGAGCGTTTATTTCTTCTGTTGACGCAACCTACAACAGGCTGAACATTCAGTTATATGATGGCAATATTGCGGGCTCTACTGCTTCCGCCAGCGCTGTCACTATATGTTCGATAAACTTCAGCGTTGCCGCAGGAGCAAATACTCTTAACAATACATTGGAAGCAGAAGCGACTTCACCCGGTCTTGCCGATACATCAGGAAACCCGGTTCCTACCACATGGGTAAGCGGGAATTTTCAGATCACCGGCATCCCCACCGGTACAATCGCCCTGACCGCCGATCCGGCTTCGATCACCGCCGACGGCGCATCAACGAGCACCATCACCAGCACAGCCATAAAAGATGCCGCCGGAAACAATGTTCCTAACGGTACCAAAATTTTTATAGGAGCGACGGCAGGGACGATTATCGCGACGGACGCCGATGCCGCACCGGGGATCCAGGTGGCAACCACTGACGGTGCTATCACTTTCGCCCTCCAATCGACAACGGCGGCTGGCACGGCAACCGTTAACGCAGCGAGTATATACGGCGACGCCGCAGGCAGCACTACGGTGACATTTACCGCCGGCGCGGTGAGCGCCGCCAATTCCACCGTCACAGTCGATACGAATACGGCAGCGGTAGGAACCAATCCCGCTTCCGACGGAATCACCGTGACCGTCACGCTCAAGGACGCCAACAACAACCCCGTCGCCAATACGGAGGTAGTGCTCTCCGCGACAGGTTCGGGCAACTACATCAACGGACAAACTGAAGGAAACGGCCCCGCAACAATAGGCACGACAAATGCCTCCGGTGTTGCCATAGGCAAGATCCTTTCGACAAAGGCCGAGGCGAAGATCTTCTCGGCGGCGGGCGGCGCCACGGCGATCACCCAGACACAGGCCGTCACCTTTACCCCCCTGGCGGCGCAGACCCTTCAGGTAACCGGCATAACCGATCCGGTAACTGCAGGTGTTGCGAGCGCCGCAACTGTAACCGCCTATGACCAGTTCAACAACATCGCCACCGGCTACACCGGAACTGTTCATTTCACTTCCTCCGATGCACAAGCGCTGATTCCAAACGATTACATATTCCAGGCGGGCGATAACGGCGCCAAAACCTTTGCCGGCGGCATCACCCTCAAAACGGCGGGCGAACAGACCGTCACTGCTACAGATACAGTGAACGGCGCCCTCACAGGATCCCAGACAGGCATCACCGTCAATCCGGCGGCGGCCAGTACACTTATCATCAATCAGCAGCCTGCGAGCGCCGCGGCCGGGACGGCTATAGCACCTGCGGTATCGGTCCGTATCGAAGACGATTTCGGTAATCTTGTGGACAGCACTGCCAGCGTAGCCATCGCTATCGCAAACAATCCCGGAAGCGGCACCTTGTCGGGTATGACTTCGAAAGCGGCGACTTCAGGTGTGGCTACTTTCAGTGACCTGAGTATCGACAAGGCCGGTACCGGATATACCCTGGCGATCACTTCCGGAGTACTTACAGGCGCAACAACCAATGCCTTCAATATCTCGCCCGCGGACGCAGCAAGGCTTGCATACAGCCTGCAGCCCACAAACACGACGGCCGGCGTTGCTATTTCTCCGGCTGTGGCGATTCAAATTGAAGACCAGTACGGAAACCTGGTCAACAGCACCGCCACCGTGACCATCGCCATCGCAGAGAATCCCGGCAGCGGAACGCTGTCGGGCACTGCGGCACAGGCGGCCGTGGCCGGTGTGGCAACCTTCAATGACCTGAGCATAGAAAAAGCCGGCACGGGCTATACCCTGGCGGCAAGTTCTGCGGGGCTCACAGGCGCGACGTCCGCTACCTTCGATATTTCACCGGCGGCCGCGTCCAAACTGGGGCTGACGGCCACACGGACGACGCTTGCAAGCGATGCCAAGGGGAGCGCCATCCTTTCCGCCCAGGTACAGGATACCTACGGAAATAACGTGGCCCAGGCCGGGACGACAGTGAGCTTCACCATCACCGATACCACCTATGTGAATGCGATTTCCGATGCCCAGACCGATGCAAACGGTCTGGCCACGGCGACCATTACCACCAAGACCGGAACGATTCCCGTTCCCCCGGTGACGACCGATGTAACGGCAACCGCCGCAGGTCTTACCGATTCGGCGGCCTTGACCTTTACCATCGTCAACTTCTCCATCAGCGTAACCGATCCCACCGGCGTCTTCGTCGACGGTACGGGGGTCCACCTCGTGACAAGCGGGTCCACGCCGGCCGCAGCGACCTTCGCCGGCACGGGCGGCACACCGGGCAACTACCGCTGGGCGCTTGCCAGCATAGGCGAGATCGACAGCACTACTGCCGATACCGTCAACTATTCGGCGCCGGCAAGCCTTACCCTCGGACAGGGAGAATTTTACAAGAAGGATACCCTCACCCTGACCGATGCAACGAATCAGAATCTGATAGACACGATCGATATCTACGTGTACCAGCGGGTTGCCTTCACTATGGGGGCCGCAACTTACGGGATCACAACGGGCGGGACTTTCAAACCGGCGGTAACAGGCGGAACAGGGCAGTACACCTTCCAGAGCTCCAATGCCGCCGTAGCCACGGTAGCCGCAGACGGAACCATTACGGCAGCCGGTCCCGGCACATGCACCATCGAGGTCCGGGACACCACCTACGGCGTGTTCGGTACCGACAACGGCTTCAGGGCGCTGACGCCGACGATCGAAGTTATCGCGCCGATCCAGGTGACAGGCGCAGCGGTTCTCGATTCCGGCGCCACTACCACCTTTACTGCGCAGGGAGGCACGGGAACCTTCGTATGGGAAGCCTCCGACGGGGCAATCGACCCGGCAACAGGAGAATATACGGCGCCTGCAGTCGCCTCCGGCAACCTTCCGGTCACGATTATCGCCTATGATGCGACCTACGGCAAAACAAGCGCAAGCCCCGTGACGGGTACGGCGCCGGTCACAATCTATGCGCCGATATCGATGATCGAAACACCGGCGGGTTATGATCCCGATACCCCGTCTACCTTCCCCTTCAAGGCACATGGAGGAACAACGACACTTACGGCAAAGGATGCCAACCGGCTGTATGACTGGGAGATCAAAGACTGGAACGATGCGGTAATTCTTTCTCAGACCACCGGGGCGGCAACCTATACATTCAATCACGACGATCTCTTTAACGCATCGGG
>JALNXD010000057.1 GCA_023230565.1 Syntrophales bacterium | reverse complement strand
TGCCTGGCAACAGTTGAAACTTCCTTTTAATACGGTATTTACTACCTGGTCCCACTCTTTTTCCGACATTTCGTGAAAAAAGGCATCTTTTCTGACACCGGCATTATTAATGAGAATGTCGAGGTGCCCAAAACGTTCGATTGCCTGCCCGAATAATCGTGATACTTCGTGCCCGCTTGATATATCAGCTGCGACAGGAATTGCAATTTTTCCGGACTGTTCTATTTTACTGGCAACGTTTTCCGCAGGGGACTTCTCCAGATCGTTAATAACGAGTTCCGCGCCTTCTTCGGATAATTTTAGCGCAATAGCTCTCCCAATACCACGGCCCGCACCCGTTACCATAGCAACCTTTCCGGCCAATTTCATATCTCGCCACCTGCTTTCGTTATAAATGGTTAAATTCTGTGCTTGCTATTTACATTTATATATCATTTATTTGTGTGTTTGTAAAAACTGCAGCCACTGCAATCAACTTGCAAGGCAGGTGTTTCAGCCATTGCAGCCGGGGCATATTCCTTTACAATTCATGCGCCGTATTTATAAAGACGAACTGACTGATTCACGAGTAACGCGTCAATAATGAAGAAACTTACCTCAGTGTAAAATTATGTCAATACTAATATCGATAAAATCGCATTAATATGAAAATGACTGGTCAACAGCGCCGGTGCCCGGAACAAATCTGATCGGCAATCAAAACTCATATCCCGAATTAGATAAAAACAGGATTTCGTATCAATATTAACAGTAATGACAGGTCATTTCTGCGAAGGCAGCTTCCTTCCGCCAGCGTTCTTTCTTCGGGCGTTTCGAATGCTATGTGCCGCTGTTTCTTCTTTGTGCTGTAAAAAATCGCTGATCTCGGGGATGTGATTTACCATAAGATAGTATTTACTTTCATTTTCCTTTTTTACTCTCAAAGAATCGAATATCATATCAATCATTGGATCGAGGATATCAGATATTTCCGGATCTTTTGGCATTCCTTTTAAATGCCAGTCGATGAAAAGGGCATCGATAAGACCGAAGATAATGGCGGAAACCAGGTGCGGATCAAGATCTTGCCTGAAAGTACCATTCTGGATACCCTCTGACACCCATTCCCGGAAAATACGTCGTCCTCTCCTGATCATCGTATAGGCTTTCGTCTGATGAAAATTTTTAAAAGAAACAAGCTGCAGTAGACATAATGCCGAATAATCCGGATTTGAGCGGTAGAGGCGTATATATGCCCTCACATACATTCTCATTCGCTCTTCCACTGACTTAATCAGAGGGATTACTTCCTTTAAAAGCTCCAGCAATTCCTCGGATTTTTTTTCAGGGATAGCGAAGAAGAGATCCTCTTTCGATCCAAAATGCTCATAAATCGCGGCTTCGGAATAGCCTGCCTCTTTGCATATTTCGGATATCGTCGAATTGTGATATCCTTTGGCAGCAAAAATTCGCAAAGCTGCATTGAGGATTTTATCTTTCTTGTGGGCTACCCTGTTTTCATTTGCCATTTTGCATCCCTTCCGGCAATTCTCACACTGTCATGTTACGATCATAATTCAATCTGATAAAAAGAATGTCTCTTAATCCATTCTTCTGATTTTATTATGCTTCGCCCTATAATCAGTAAAGAGGTGCTGTAGAAATCGGCATTTCCCTCTCCTCACCGGAGAGGGAAATGCCGAATGTGTGATTAAAGATTTAAGATAGTAATTTTAATCGGCTGAATAGCTGGGCATATTATTTACTATCTCCGTGGCTTCTTTTACAATCCTGTTAACAAGATCCTCAACTTTGGGAAGATCATCGATCCTCTGCGCGCATTCACCGCCGGCCATCATCGCATTTTCCCGATCACCCATGTATACGGCCTTAAAGCCCTCATTTTCATATTGGATCAATTCAGGCGGAACTGTAGTATAATCATCGGGGATACCGGTAAAAACCCCTGGAGACTGCACTACCGTCTTTTGCAGATGTACAACACTGGTAGCAGTTTTCAGCCATCGTGCAGGACCGACGAAACCACGAGCCACTACAGTCCCGCGGTCTTCTGTTTTAACGACCTGATCCTTCCACATGGGATGGAAATCACTTTCCTGGGTTGCCAGGAATCTCGTTCCCATTAATGCACCCACTGCCCCTAAGGCAATAGCCGCGGCAAGCGTTTTGCCGTCGCAGAAACCGCCTGCTCCCACTACCGGGAAATTCGGATCGCCTATCGCTTCAACAACAGCCGGAAGAAGAATCATGGAGTGAACAGGTTCCCATGACGTATGCATTCCTCCTTCATGTCCCGAGGCTATAATGCAATCCACTCCCGCTTTTTTGCAGCGCATTGCCCCTTTTACCGAAGGAACGATATGCATCCATGTAAAACCTGCTTCCTTGATTTTATCCCGCCAGGGAACCGGATCACCGGCCGATGTATACATTACTTTGAAGTTATTCTTCATATCGGGGTTTTCTTCCCTGACTTTGATTGCCGTTTCGATCATTATTTTGGAATATTCAACCAGTTCGGCTGAAACCATCACGTTGATGCCGAAGACGCCTCCCTTGTCCTTCGTCAAACGATATGTCCGTTTGAGCACTTTTTCCAATGCCGTCGCGAGATCATCGTCAGGATTCGCCTCTCCGGTCTTTACAAAATCCTCATACACCCATGGCTGTTCTTCTTTCATGAACAGACCGCTTGTTGAGAGCAGACCCAATGCACCTGCGTTGGCTGCTGCAACGCAAAGGTTGTTGCAGCTGAAAGGTCCCATTCCGGCCTGTATGATTGGATGTTTGATTCCGAGCATTTCAGTAAGCTTGGTTTTTAACACTACTTCATTCCTCCTCTAATTAAAATACCACTCATCATGAAATGAGATGGCTCAAAAATCATAAGTATTTGTCCCTCACGTAATCATTATCTTTTCCTATGTCACATGACACCCATTTAATTTGGGGAGGGGATTCCGACATTTTCACGAACCCCGACGTTACAGTAAAGCTGCCCAGCGTCTCGTCTTCAACCGTTTTAAAAGATTTTCGCAGCTCCCATTGAGGCATTGAAACCGCCTGCTCTGGCTTCATTATTTTCATTACAATCGGCACGCCTCCGCCTTTCCACTTCGAACGGGCCGCCTTTATGCTGTAAGCCTGCGCTTTCGCTGCCAGCTCATCGGCCGTATATTTCAGTGTTTCTTTCTCTATTTCACGGTGAAGCTCCAACGCCTGTTCCAGAATGTCCGGGATACGATCGGGGGTGAATTTATAATCGTCCTCAAGATCCCACCTTTTGAGAATCTTCAGCAATGCCCTGAAATCCTGATCCCTGGCCGCTGCGATTGCAACCAGTCCGTCCTTGCATTTCCAATGCCCGTAAGGATAAAGAATGAAATCCAGAAGTCCGATTCGAGGACGCGGCGTATCCCAGGTATATCCGATAGATGCAGGAAAGCCTGTCATTGATGAATAGGCGTCCATACCGGCAATATCAACCATCTGCCCCTCGCCTGTTCTCTGTCGATACAACAGTGCCATCATCCCTCCCAGCGTGGCGCTCAAACCCGAAATATACCATCCCATCCATGATCCCGCTTTCAGGGGCCAATTATACGGCTCAGGTTCCGTTATCATATCTCCGATTTCGGCTGATAATCCCGATCCCGTTTGGGTGGTGATATCTGTATCCGGCAAGGCGGAAAATTTTTCAGCTTTCGCAGTATACTGACCATAAGGCGTAATGGCAATATAAACCAGACCGGAATTTTTTTCGGATAACTGTCGATATCCTGTTCCCCACGAATCCATTTTCCCTGCGGGATAGCTCTCTATTATAATATCCGCTTTTCGGGCTAACGCGCTGAATGTTTCACGGTCCTCCTTGCTGTTTTCGATGTCCAGTGTCATGTATCTTTTATTGCGCCCCTCTACAATAAAGGGGATGCCGACTCCTTTAACATTTTTACCGAAAGGTGTCATTTTACGGCAGGGATCACCTTCGGGAGGCTCTACCTTTATTACTTCCGCCCCGAATTCGGCAAAAAAGCTTGCAGCAATGATACCGGAAAAATTTGCAGAGCTGACATCCAGAATCATTATATCATCGAGAACTTCGGGACGTCCCTCCGGTGACATCAACTTCTCGATTGTCTCTTTCCATAGAGATATGTTGGCTGATGCACCTGAATAGCGCGTATATACCTTTTCCTTTGATTTCTTTTTAAATAGACTCATTTTCTGACCTCTCTGCCATAATTGTATATAGGATCTTTATCAAGGTGATAATAGATTGGCGGTTTCAGCCCCGGTTTGTCATCGAATGTCCCTATTACATCTTTCTTTTCCAAATCTTCTATTTCCGCTTCAGTAAGTCCGACCAGGTTCAACAAAACATACCGGTTATGATATCCGAGCGGACGGGCCAGCCATTTTGTTCTCCCCGGTGTTTTACTCAATTGAGCCGAAGGGGCCGCAACGGCCAGTTCACCATACATGTCATCATCGAAAAGAACGACGCTGCCTCGGGCTCGCCGCCATTCGTCCTGGCAAATCATGTGATCATCCATAACTTCAGCAGCGGCAAAGCCGTTTTCCAGGGCAAGCCGAATAACTTCATCACAATCTTTTGTCTTGATCCAGTCACCGACGATTACCCTCAGAGCCTCGGCATTTTCTTCTTTCAGGGCTTCGAGATAGTCTGAAAAACGTTTGTCGGAAAGTAACTCTTTTTTCTCCATTGCACTGCAGAGGCCTTCAAACTGTTTCTCGGTGGCGCATGCCAGGCCGAGAAATCTTCCATCACGGCTTTTAAAAATAGATGCTGCAACCATTGAAGGGTCGGCATGCCCTGATCTCTCCAATTCCTCTCCTGTGAAACTGTGGTAAGTAAAATGAGGAAGCATTCTCATCATCGATTCCGTCTGTGACAAATCAAGATACTGTCCCTGTCCGGTTTTGTTCCGGTGATACAACGCCATTGTAAGAACGAGAGCCGCCATATTTCCGGGAATGAAATCACCTAAATAGTCCGGCAATTTGTAATACTTGTCCGTTCCCGGAAACCCGTTTGTCCTTAATACTCCACTGGCCGCCTGTGCGAGAAGGTCCCATCCCGGAAAATAGCGCATCGGACCGTATTGTCCGTAGGTAGAACAACTCAGATAGATGATTTCAGGATTGACCTTGCTGATACTTGTATACCCCACCCCCCATGCCTCCGCCGTTCCTGGTGCAAAATTTTCGAGGACAATATCGGCATCTTTAGCCATCCGGTAGATGAGATCCTTTGCCTCCTGGAGTTTAAGATCCAGAGCCACAAAATACTTGTTCTGGGTAATAAAGTGCCAGATAGGATTCGAATGTTTCCAGTATTTGCCCCAGTATGAAGCCGGTCGCCACATGTCTCCATAATAGGGAAGTTCCAGTTTTATGACTTCGGCGCCATAGGTAGCGAGAATTTTCGAAGCGGTAGGGCCATAGATCACATGAGTAAAATCCAGGACCCTTAATCCCTTGAAAACTTCCGGCTTATCTTTAATCGCTCGCTGATCGAACAGCTTTGCAGTATAGGTAAAATAATCTTCCATTCTTCATCTCCCCAAATATGCCTTTTTAACAACATCACTTTTTAAGAGATCGTCCGATTTTCCTTCCAAAACGATTCTGCCATCCTGGATTACATATCCTCTATCAGCCAACTGCAATGCCCTCAGCGCATTTTGCTCGGGTAAAAGAATAGTAATACCCTGCTCGCGCAATTTCTCCAGTCTTTCAAAAACGGCATCGACGATTACCGGCGCAAGTCCGATGGATGGTTCATCAACCATTATAAATTCAGGATGGGACATCAATCCCCGTGCGATATTAAGCATCTGCTGCTCTCCTCCGCTGAGAAGCCTCGATTCCTGATTTGATCGATCCCTCAAAATAGGAAAAAAATCCATCACCCATTCCAGGGATTCTTTTCTGTCCTTCCAGGCGTCACCGGCCTGAGCACCGATAAGAAGATTCTCTTTTACCGTCAGATAGGGAAACACGCGATGACCTTCGGCAATGTGAATAACCCCTTTATTGACAATAACGTGGGAAGGAAGACCGGTAATGTCGTTTCCTTGAAATTTGATCGACCCCGACGTCGGCTTCATTATGCCCTGAATACAGTGTAAGATGGAACTTTTCCCCGCACCGTTTGATCCCAGAAGCGCCACTATCTCATTGGGTTTCACATTAAAGCTTAGGTCATGCAATACCGCAAGCTTCCCGTACGATGCACAAAGATTTTTTATCTCAAGCATATTTCCTCCATCCTTTGCCAAGGTATGCCTCGATTACCTGATCATTATTGACAACTTCATCGGGCGTTCCTTCAGCAATTTTCTCACCATAATGAATTGCAACAATCCGGTCGGCAGCCTCAACCAGAACCGCCATAACATGCTCAATCCAGAAAATTGTAAGATCGAACTGCGCCTTGGCTTTTTCAACAAGCTTCACGGCAGCGTTTGCTTCTCCGGGATTGAGTCCCGCCATAACTTCGTCGATAAAAAGAAGCTTCGGCGTAGTCGCAAGCGCCCGTGCAAGTTCAAGCATCCGCAGTTCGTAAAATGTCAGATCCTTGGCAATCACATTGCGCTTACTGAAAAGCCCCACAAATTCAAGATAGTGAGTGGCCTCACTTGATGCATCATCAAAGCTCTGGTTTTTCCGTTTTTTCCCGCACAATACTGCGGCTACTACGGAGGCGATCGCCGTCAGTTCCGGAAAGGGCCTCGGAATCTGATATGTCCGGGCGAGTCCGTTATGAACTCTTACATGTGGCGGCATTTTGGTTATTTCCACTCCATCCATATGAATACTGCCGTGTGTCGCCTTGAGATTACCGCTCATGACGTTTACCATTGTCGATTTTCCGGCACCGTTAGGTCCGATAAACCCGAGAGTTTCCCCTTCCTTGATAGAAAAACTCACATTATTGACGGCTATGAGACCGCCAAACCGTTTTGTGATATTTTCGCATGTTAATATTTCCGGCATTGTATCATTACCTCCGCACATGAGTCTGCGGGAAATATTCCCGATAATGGCGTCTCCGATAGAGACCGAATAATCCTTCCCCCCGCGGGAGAACGAAAAGCAAGATCAGAAGTATTATAGGAAAGGCAACCGGCTGAAAATCTCCCATGGTACGAATAAGAATCATCTCCAGAAATGCAACGAAATAGCCGCCGGCAACGCATCCGAAAATCTGGGCGCGACCGCCTATCATCAAAACAAGAAGAATCTTGAGCATGAAAGTCAGCGGCAGATAGGTAATGCCTGAAAAGGTTCCGTAATAGTGGGCCAAAAACCAGCCAATTATGCCGATCATGGTGGCTGCGACTATAAAGGAAAGAATTTTAACTCGATTTATATTTACCCCGATTCCCTGGGCCACCTCTTCATCATCATTTACCGTCGCCATGATTAGCCCGTAACGCGATTTCATGATCTTATTTGTAAAAAGTAGAAAGATAAGCAGAATCACTGATGAAATATAGGCAGCACCAAGAAAATTCGCTGTCGTGCTTCCGAAATCGACCAGAGGGCTGATGCCGAATAGTCCCACATCGCCTTTGAAGATATCCGTATAGATAAATGTAACCTCAAGAAACACAAGCGGGAGGAGCAGCGTCAGAAGAGTATAATACAGACCTTTGGCCATTATGACCAGCGGGCTGAAAATAAAGGCCGCTATGGCGGTGATAATGATCGCCAGAGGAAGCGTTGCCAATTGGCCGAACCCCAAATGCAAACTGAGGAGCGCCGCCGCATACCCGCCCACACCCACATAGAAATTGGGACCGAAATTGACCCGACCCGTTCCCAGACCCATAAACGCGAGAGGGATGCCCAGTGCCGCATATACGTTCGCCGATACCATTGTGACCGCCATGCCGGGGCTGAAATATACGAAGAAAAGGGGTAAAAGGAGCAAAACAATCGTCCAGTAAAAAGTATTCCTCCAGTAACGCGGTTCTATCATCCAGTCCCATTTGCCGCCTCTCCACCTTATGTTTATTCTGTCTCTTTTAAAATCAATCTTTACCATAACGATTCACTCCTTGCGATTCCTTGAGGCCGTACGATGAGAATCACCATTACCAGTACAAGCGCAGATAAATTCATAAACCGGGGCTCTTGAACAAGAAAACACATTGTCGAATGAGTAAATCCTATTAAAAAGCTCGCGATTATCGTCCCCTTGATGTTTCCAAGTCCCCCAAGCACGGAAATCAAAATTGCAGTTGTCATATACTGCCAGCCCATTGCAGGTTCTACTGTCCAGACCGGAGCAATCAGAAGCATTGCAACAACTACCGGCAGTAAAATGAGCATCATCGTGCGAGAATATAGTTTTTCGACATTGAGACCTACAATCTGTGAATTTAAAATATCCTGAGAGAGCGCTCTTACAGCCAGTCCCATTTTCGTTTTAATAAAAAACAGGGCAAAGAGGCTTGTCATCACAACCGCTACTATGGATGCAATTACAAGCTGTTTGGGAACTACGGCCCGGCCGAATTTCCAGATCCCATCCATTATTGTCGTATTCAGATATACACCGGTCTGTATCGGATACCGCCAGGCAACCAGCTGTTCGATAATGAGTGCCGTCAAAAGGAGCCCTGTAAGAAGAGTTAATTCGTCGGTCTCCATGGTCCGCCTGATCATAAATTTGTAAAGAACAACTGAAAGAACCAACTGTACGACTACCATCGCAACAATGGACTGCGCCAACGGCAAACCGAATTCGGAAATAAACAGCCAGGTTCCGTAAATTGTTAAGGGAAAAAAATAGGCATAGCCGAGATGAAAAATTCTCAAAACACCGCATACGAGGGAGAAACCCAATGCGATAAGCAGATACACGGCACCCATCATTAACCCGAAAACCAAAACAAACGTAAGTGCGCTTGACATGTTAGATCCACTCCTTTCCAAATCAATTCTTAAAACTCGTCCGCCGCTTTTATTCCCCCAATGAGCCTCCTCGCTATCGACGCAAGAGCATATACACCCATCCGGCTCCGCGTCTATTCCGGAAGCATCATTAAAAAATAATAAATTTGGCGCACACTGATGATTTTTCAGGCCGGTATATGCCGGGTTTCTAGTCAATGCTCCGCCCGCGCTTTCAAATTGACGAAAGCGCGGGGTTAAAGCTGCTGATTCCGCAAATACTCAATTAGCCTGTTTACACACATTTACTTCGGCTACTTCATCTTCCTCAACTCGGCGGGGCTCCTGTAATAACTGAGGCTGCCGTCCACCCCCGGAAAAGGCTTTTGCAGAAGAACCATTTTGCCGTCTTTCTGGATTTGACCATACACAGCCGTATAGCCATCTTTTGCATGTTTTGACGGATCATTTATGTCTGCGAACACCGCACCGTGAAAGAAAGGCGGAATGCGGGTTCTTTCATATTTCAAAGGTCCTTGAGGCCCCATCATTTCAGTTTCTTCCATGGCCTTGATCAAGGCATCGATATCTTTGACTCCTCCTGCCCTTATTATTGCTTTCTTAAGAAAGAACATGTCCGGATATGCACTGTAGAGCACTGCAGAAACTATCGCCAGATTGTGCGTTTTGGCTGTTTCCCGGACATCCGGCATTTCAGGTGTATCCTTGCCCGACAGCAGAGGATAGACAGAAGAATCCGTTATCAACCCTATCGATTTTCCGCCGGTTCTTTCCCAGAATCGGGCACCTGTTGCTCCGGTAACCAGCATGTGCATTTCACGGGCGCTGGAGTCCACCCATTGTCTCACAAATACATCCAGATCGTTGCCATCTGATGCCGCAAAAATAATTCCCTCTGCACCTGCAGCAGAAATTGCCTCAAATAGTGGTGAATACATGCCGGCCTTATATTTAACTGCTTCCTGGTATACCACTTCCATTCCAATCGATTTTGCATAGTCCGGCACGCTGAGGATTTTCTTGTGATATTTGGTTGCCGGAAATTCCTTGAATATACCCTGAGTCCATGTCAGATCTTCACGAAGCAGCGCAAACTTCTTAACTCCCACCGCTTTGAATATATCAACCTGGTCCCTGTAAAGCGGCACCCTCGCAGAAACTGTAATCTGGTCTCTGAAAACAAACTTCCATTTGTCATACTGATCGACAATTCGATACGTGATTTCATCTGAAGCAGCGCCGATTGCGAGTAATATGTGGGGATAATCGGGGTACATTTCTCCTGCCTTTGCTTCGCAGGCGAGTACTATCTCCGATCTTGGATAAATCCCTACAACTGTCGCTTTATGATTGATAAGCGCTCGAGTATATGCTTCGACGGCCAGATTCGGCTGTCCTTTACAATCTTCAGCAACAACCTTGATTTTTTGGCCGAGAACCCCTCCCGATTCATTGATTTGCTCCGCCGCCACTTTCATCCAGGCGAAAGGAACCTGACCCGCAGGGTTGGAAAGATCGCAGACATAGACAATTACAATGGGTTCTTTGCCTGAATCTTTGGATACGGCCTCAGCCTGCAAAGAGAGTCCGAAAAAAGTTATAAAAGCTGCTATTGTAGATATTATTGTAACAAAAGACTTGCTTCTCATAACTCCCCCCTTTTAAATTGGTGTGCACGGCTTTTATCCCAACCTTCGTTCCTGTACCGACACTTCAGGAAGGAAGGTCCGAAAGGCTCCGCTTCACAAAACCGGATCCCTTCCCTTTTACAAATGTCACACATCAAAACTTCCCTTTGCCGTCACTTCATTTTCCTCAGTTCAGCTGGACTCTTGTAATAATCTATGCTGCCGTCTATGCCCACGCCTTTGATCGGCTCTTCGAGAAAGACAATTTTCCCGTCTTCTTGAATTTGACCCAAAAGGGCGCGGAGACCTGATTTCGATTTGGAGTATTTTGTCGGGTCATCAATATCGCAAAAGACGACGCCATGGAAAAACGGGGGAATTCTGGTAGTTTCATATTTCAACAGCCCCAGAGGACCCATAACTTCGGTCTCTTCCATTGACTTGATGAGCGCGTCGATGTCATCTGCACCGCCGGCCTTGATGATCGCCTTCTTCAGAAAAAACATATCCGGATAGGCGCTGGCCATCACGGCGGAACACACAGTTAAATTGTATTTTTTCGCTGTTTCCAATACATCCGGAACTTCAGGCGTGTACTTTCCTGATACGATCGGAAGGATTTCACTTGCACCGATAATCACGCCAAGAACTTTTCCACCGGTCCGCTCCCAGAATCTCGCCCCTGTGGCCCCGGTAATCAGCATGTGCAGGTCACGGGCACTCGAGTCGACCCATTGTTTCACGAACACATCCGAATCGTTGCCGTCGGAACTTATGAATATTACTCCCTCGGCACCGGAGGCTGCAATCGCCTCAAGAATAGGTGAATACATTCCAGCCCTGTATTTTAAAGCCTTCTGGTACACCACTTCCATACCGAGAGATTTTGCATAATCCGGTACGCTGACGCTTGCAGGATGATATTTTGTTGCCGGGATCGCATTGAAGATTTTTTCAGTCCATGTCAGATCTTCGCGCAGTAATGCGAATTTTTTTACCCCGAGTTTATGGAACAAATCAACATGATCACGGTAAATGGGCACCCGGGCGGCAACGGTAACCTGATCTCTGAAGACAAATTTCCATTTGTCATAATTCTCAACTATTCTATAGGTGATTTCATCGGATGCTGCCCCGACTGCCAGCAGTATGTGCGGATAATCCGGGTACATCTCTCCCGCTTTGGCTTCACAGGCGAGCACTATTTCCGATCTGGGATAAATCGCCACGACTGTGGCTTTGTGGTTGATGAGGGCTCTCGTATATGCTTCCACAGCCAGGTTCGGCTGCCCCTTGCAGTCTTCTACGACTACTTTGAAATCGCGCCCGAGAACCCCTCCCGCCTCATTAATCTGCTGTGCAGCGACTTTCATCCAGGCATAAGGAAGCTGTCCCGCCGGAGATGTAAGATCGGCAACAAATGCAATGACAACCGGTTCTTTTTTCGCTGCTGCCTCAGCGGAACAGGTAAGGCCCAGCATTACTGAAACAACAAAAGCTGCAGTTACTGCAAATGCGAAAAACAATTTCCTTTTCATATATCCCCCCTTGTAAAAGTAATTGTCCATTCTCTTCCGGACACCTTCCTCTCGAAGGCTGCCGCTCTTGCGAGAGGAAGGCCCGGCTTTAACGTGCAATATTAATTTCCTTTTTTTCGCATTTTTTGCATTTCTATTACTGAAGCACTTATTTCAAGGTTTTGCGGAGCTCGCTTACGCTTTTATAATAATCGATACTGCCGTCCACTCCTTCGAAAGGTTTCTGAATAAACACAATCTTGCCGTTTTCCTGAACCTGCCCCAGTGCGGAGCGGATACCTTGAGCGGCGTATTTTGTCGGATCATTAATGTCGCAAAAGACAGCACCATGAAAAAAAGGCGGAATTCTTGTGGTTTCAAACTTGAGAAGTCCCTGAGGACCCATTATTTCCGTCTCTTCCAGTGCTTTTATCACTGCGTTGATATCATCGGCGCCACCGGCTTTTATAAGGGCCTTTTTGATCAAGAACATGTCAGGGTACCCGCTGTACAGAACGGGCGACGCAAGCTGCAGACCGTATTTTTCCGCCGTCTCCATGACATCCGGCACTTCCGGTGTATATTTCCCTGATAGCAGCGGCATAATTTCCCCCGCACCCACGATTACTCCGATCACCTTGCCTCCGGTCCTTTCCCAGAATCGCGCGCCTGTTGCTCCGGTAAGCAGCATATGCAAATCCCGAGCGCTGGAGTCATACCACTGCCTCACGACCACATCCGTATCGTTGCCGTCGGATGCTATAAATATTATCCCTTCGGCACCCGAGGCGGTAATTGCCTCAAAGATCGGTGAATACATACCGGCCCTGTATTTCAGTGCCTTCTGGTATACCACTTCCATCCCGAGAGTCTTTGCATAATCGGGTACGCTGAGGATTGCGGGATGGTACTTGGTCGCGGGAAATGCATTGAAGATGCTTTCGGTCCAGGTCAAATCTTCTCGCAGCAGAGCAAATTTCTTGACCCCCAATGTATGGAAAAAGTCGATCTGATCCCGGTAAATCGGCACTCTGGCCGAAACGGTAATCTGATCTCTGAATACGAATTTCCACTTGTCATACTGTTCGACAATGCGGTAGGTGATCTCATCGGAAGCTGAACCGATCGCCAGGAGTATATGGGGATAATCCGGGTACATTTCTCCTGCCTTCGCTTCACAGGCCAACACGATCTCAGATCTGGGGTAAATCGAAACGATCGTCGCATTATGATTTGTCAGCGCTCTGGTGTATGCTTCCACCGCCAGATTCGGCTGGCCCTTGCAATCCTCTGCGATGACCTTCATTTTCTGACCCAGAATTCCGCCCGATTCATTGATCTGCTCCGCTGCCACCTTCAGCCATGAAAATACCAGCGAACCTGCAGGGGAGGCCATATCGGCAACATACACCATTACTATCGGTCCTTTGACTGATGCTTTCTGATCCGCCTGGACTGTACCGGCGAATCCGAAGGCGACCCCGATAACCGCAAAAATTATCGCACACGTAACCAACATTTTGATTCTCATGCCACACTCTCCTCCTTTTTGAATTAATTGAAAGATCCTGCAATGGAGTCTTTTCAATGTGCTAAGTTTTTACTGACCGAAAATGTTCAGGATTTCTCTCCTATTTCCGCAATTCAGCAGGGCTTTTATAGTATTCGGGGCTTCCATCGACACCAGGAAACGGCTTGTTGAGATGCACCAGTTTTCCATCTTTCTGAAATTGCACAAGATCGACACGGATACCGTCGGGATGTTCTTTCGAAGGATCCTTCATATCGACAAAGGCGGCACCGTGAAAGAACGGAGGAATTCTTGTCATTTCAAAGTGCAAAGGCCCCATCGGCCCCACGATTCTTGTTTCTTCCATAGCCTTGATGAGCGCATCCATATCATCCGTTCCGCCAGCCTTCGTGATGGCTTTTTTAATAAAAAACACATCGGGATAGGCGCTTGTGAGCACCTGTGCGCATAGATCAAGACCGTATTTTTTCGCCGTCTCCATAACATCCGGTACTTCCGGAGTATGTTCTCCGGAAAGCAAAGGAACGAGGCAGGAACCGCGGGAAATGACGCCCAGCGTCTTTCCGCCCGTCCGTTCCCAGAATTTGCCTCCGCAACCCCCGGCAAGAGTCATGTGCAGATCTCTCGCACTTGAATTGACCCATTGCTTTATGAATACATCGAAATCATTCCCGTCCGAACCTACAAATATAATGCCCTCGGCACCGGCTGCGGCAATCGCTTCGAGAAGCGGGGAATACATGCCGGCTTTGTATTTAACCGCCTTTTGGTATACGACTTCCATTCCCAGCGATTCTGCATAATCCGGAAGTCCTGCAAATTCCCCATGGTATTTGGTCGCGGGCATCGTCTTAAACAGGCCTGCAAGCCACATAAGATCTTCACGCAGAAGAGCTACTTTCCTGACTCCAATGCTGCGGTAAAAATCAACTACGGGCCTGATAATCGGCAGAGTCGCTGCCGGAACCGTGTAGTTATCACGAAATACAAATTTCCATTTTTCATAATTGTCTGCAATTCGGGAGGTAATCTGCTCGGCCGCCGCTCCCACCGCGAGAAATATGTGAGGATAATCAGAATACATTTCTCCTGCCTTCGATTCGCAGGCAAGCACTATTTCCGACCTGGGATAAATTGCCACGACAGTGGCCTTATGGTCGATGAGCGCCCTTGTGTAGGCTTCTACGGCCAAGTTCGGCTGCCCCTTGCAGTCCTCCGTCACCACTCTTACCTGCCGCCCCAGAACGCCGCCTGATTCATTGATCTGCTTCGCCGCTACATGCATCCAGGCAGAGGGAAGCTGCCCCGCCGCATTTGTAAGATCAGCTATAAACGCGATTGTGACAGGTTCATCTCCGGATCCCCGGGAAGCTGCCGCCAACGGAGGGTAGGAACTTAAAAAAATAAGAGTAACAAAAATCAAAATTGCAAGTACATTTGAATACAGTTTACGCTCCATCACAGCTATTCCTCCTTCGTATCATATACTTTTAAAAATTCTGATTTTATTATTTTTCAACCGGAGAGTCACATAGCGGTTCCCCGCTTCTCTCCGTGAATGCAGAAAGAAAAAATGCTATCTAATATCTTTCAACTCGCATAGATGCCCTTTCAAAGATCTCAGCGATCTTTGAAAGGGCATCCAAAAATATTACTTCTTTTTTCTCAGTTCGGCAGGTGATTTGTAGAAATCGGGACTGCCGTCTACGCCGGGATACGGTTTGGAAAGAAGCACGATCTTTCCACCTTCCTGAAACTGGCCGAAGTCAAACCGCAGTCCATTTTTCGCATATTCCGAAGGATTTTCCGGATCAAGGAATACCGCCTGATGGAAAAATGGCGGAATTCTGGTCTCTTCCATCTTCAGGCGGCCGAGCGGTCCCATAATCTCCACCGTTTCCATTGCTTTGATAAGGGCGTCAATATCATCGACTCCGCCGGCTTTGATGATAGCTTTCTTGAGGAAAAACATATCCGGATATGCACTGAATAATACCGATGTAGCCATCGGAATGTTATATTTTTTCGAAGTTTCCAGGACATCGGGCATTTCCGGCGTATCCTTTCCTCTCAGTAGCGGGGTATATCCTGATCCGCTAAAGACGATACCAAGGGCCTTGCCGCCGGTTAATTGCCAGAAATTCGCTCCAACACCCGAGGTAATGGAGGTATGTATATTGCGTGCGCTGGAATCGTACCACTGTTTTGACGAAGTCATCCATCCCCGTTCCCGGGCCGGCTACGAATACAATGCAATCCGCCCCCGATGCGGCAGCTGCTTCTATAATAGGCGAATATAAACCGGCCTTATATTTGACCGCTTTTTCGTAGACCACTTCCATACCGAGCTTTCTTGCATATTGAGGCAGTCCCAGAATACCGCCGCGTTTTTCCGTTGGGGACACCCCTTTGAAAAAGCTCGCCGTCCATAAAAGATCCTCCCGAAGCAGGGCTATCTTCTTTGCACCTATACTGTGAAAAAATTCTATCGGCTCCTGGAATATTTTAATTCTGCCCAACTGTGCGCAATTATCTCTGAAAATGAACTTCATCTTTTCGTAATTATCGACCACTCTGTCGGTGATTTCGTTCGCCCCGGAGTCAACTGCGAAATAGATGTGAGGATAGTCCGGATACATTTCAACCGCCTTTTGCTGGCAGGCCAGCGCTATTTCAGATCGGGGATAGATCATTACGATTTTCGCTTTATCGTTAACCAGTGCTCTCACATAGGCTTCGATCGCCAGAGATGTCTGCCCCTTGCAATCCTGAACGGCAAATTTGATTTTCTTTCCCAGAATACCGCCTGTTTCATTGATCTGCTCCGCCGCTACTTTAAGCCAGCTTGCGGGGACTGAGCCGGCTTCCTGCGTGATATCACAAATAAATGAAATGTTGATTGTATCTTCCTGCGCCTCAGCCGGTGAGATCCCTGGACCGAAGAAAGCCGTCAAACCAAAAGCACACAACACGAAAAGGCCAATACACAAATTTTTTCTCATTT
>JALNXD010000056.1 GCA_023230565.1 Syntrophales bacterium | reverse complement strand
TACAGAGGCATATTCCCGTGTTTTTTCCAGGGGCGCGTTACGTTTTTTCCTTCCAGCATGCCAAGAGCGGAAATCAGAGCGGGCCGGGTATGCGCAGGCTCGATTACCTGATCGATAAGTCCCCGCCTGGCTGCCTGATAGGGAGTGGCAAAATTATGCTCGTATTCCTCCTGCTTCCGCGCTCTCTCTTCAACCGTCTCTTTCCGGAATATTATGTTCGCCGCTCCCGCCGCTCCCATTACGGCAATCTCCGCCGTCGGCCAGGCAATCACCATATCGGCGCCGGTTTGGCCCGAACACATCCCCAGATAGGCCCCGCCGTAAGCTTTGCGCACTACAACCGTCACTTTCGGCACCGTTGCCTCGGGATAGGCGAAGAGGAGCTTTGCACCATGACGGATAATGCCCCCGAATTCCTGCTGAGTCCCCGGAAGGTATCCGGGAACATCGACGAAGGTGACAATGGGTATGTTGAAGCAGTCGCAGAAACGGATGAACCGCGACGCCTTGTCGGAGGCATTGATGTCCAGGCATCCCGCCATCACACGCGGCTGGTTGGCGATGATCCCTGCTGTCTTGCCCCCGAGGCGGGCGAAGCAGGTGAGTATGTTCTTTGCAAAATGTTCCTGGCTCTCATAAAACTCGCCGTTGTCAACCACGTGCGCGATGACCTTCTTCATATCGTAGGGACGGGTGCTCTTGTCCGGAACAATCCCTTGCAGCGCCTCTTCAGTGCGGTCCGCCGGATCGGTGCAGGCTGTCTCCGGAGGCCTCTCGCGACAGTTCGAGGGAAGATAGCTCAGCAAACGCTTTATCTGCCTGATACAGTCTCCGTCATCAGCCGCGACAAAATGGGCCACACCGCTCTTACCGTTATGAGTCATGGCACCGCCAAGCTCAATCGAACCGATTTCCTCTCCCGTCGTGGCTTTGATCACCTGCGGACCCGTGATGAACATCTGCGCGTAATCCTGCTTTACCATGTAAATGAAATCCATAAGCGCCGGCGAATATACCGCGCCTCCCGCCGAAGGACCCATGATCGCCGTGATCTGAGGAATTACACCCGATGCCATCGTGTTTCTGGAAAAAATACGCCCGTATCCGGCAAGGGCATCCACCCCTTCCTGGATCCGGGCTCCTCCCGAATCGTTCAATCCTATGACCGGGCAGCCGACGGCCATTGCCTTGTCAAGGCACTTGACTATCTTCCCGGCATGCATCTCGCCCAGAGATCCGCCCATGACACTGAAATCCTGAGCAAACGCGAAAACCTGCCGCCCCTCCACTCTGCCGTAGCCTGTCACCACTCCCTCGCCCGGTGTCGCCACCGTATCCATCCCAAGCTCCGTAGACCGGTGTGCGACAAACATATCCAGCTCCACAAAACTCCCTGAATCAAAAAGAAAGTCCAGACGCTCACGGGCAGTAAGGCGCCCCGTTGCCTTTATCTTTTCTATCGCCGCCTTCCCGCCTCCCGCTTCTACCCCGGTGCGCTCTCTTATTAATCTTTCCCGCTTTTCTTCAGTCGTCACGCAATTATCCTTAGTTAATCATGATGAAAGGTCTTTCTCCTGCCCTTTTTTCAATGAAGGATGCGCATCCACACTGAAAAGTGCAAGGGAACAGCCTTTGCATTTATCTAATTATTCGCCCGTTTCGCACGATACTGGGCAGGTAAATTCTGTTCCACTGTCATTTTTGCAGTTTTCTTAAAGACCTGGTGCTCCTCCGCAAACCATTTTTCTTCCATGGAGGAGAGTGTATCTATTATCTGACGGGCCAGTTCTCTTTGCGCCTTCAGTCCTCCTCCCGAACATTCATGAAAAAAAGGTTCAGCCTTTCCGGAAAACGTTTCACCTATCCGTGGAATGCTTGAGTAAAATTCCTGGCTTCGCCCCCGTAAATATATGCAGAGAATTCGGCAATTTTTGCTTTTTTGAGCCAAACGGCCTACACCATAGGAAAAGGAATCGGTGTTAACCCGGCCTGTGCGTGTTCGACCGCCTTCCGGGAAAATGAGAAGAGCCTCTCCTTTATCCAAAAGGCGGACACATTTTTCCATCGTTTCCTTCATCTTACTTCTGTCGCCTCCTCGACTTATTGGAATGCATTTTGTCAAGTAACAGAGAAGAGAAAGAAAAATATTTTTTTGGAAGTTGGACCGCTCAGGCAGATTCCAGGGCATTTCTCTGAAATGCGTCACATACCTGTAAAGTGGCTTCATAGCATAGGCCAGAAAAACCGAATCGATCATCGTCAAATGATTGGCGCAGATAATCCAGCCTCCATTATGACCCTCTACTGCGTTTTTTACTTCCTCTCTCAGGCGGTCGAGATTCTTGATACGGTAGCCCAGCGCCTTGAGGATCATATAGGTCAAAGGTGCGATAAAAAAAATCGCAATTTGTCCAAAAATAGTCTGAAGCCCCAAATGAAAGTCGGTCTTTAGTTTCATAATTTGTTATGACAATTTTTTCTTTATCACTGACACTGCATCTCCGATAGTCCGGATGGTATCGGCATCATCGTCATCGATTTCGATGTCGAATGTGTCCTCACATTTAATGATGATATCGACAAGACGTGCTGAATTAACCTTCAAATCATCAAGAATATGGGTTTTATCTGAAACCCCCTGCAGAGAAGACTCATCTTTCACATAGGGTTTCAAAATAGCGACCATTTCTTTAAAAATTGCTGCATCTTCCATGGGTATCTCCTTACATTTTAGATTTTATTACGGCTGCCACTTTCTAAAAATAAGACAGCTGTTGACATCTCCAAAACCAAAACTTGATTTGGCAACGATCTTCAGGTCCGGAAATTGAGTACAATTGCGAGGTATTTTATCACTGAATTCTTCTATTTCAGGGTGCACATCTTCGCAATTAATCGAAGGGTGGAGAAAGCCTTCCTTGATCTGTATTGCAACGGCTGCGCTTTCGATTGCACCTGCGGCACCAAGGCAGTGTCCTATCATCGATTTTGTCGATTGAATTATTGGAAATCTTGAAGAATCCCGTTCGAGTGCCTCGGACCAGTTCTTTACTTCAGAAGGATCGGCAAACGTTGCAGTCAAATGCCCATTTATTGCATCAATATCGTCGGGTGTAATCCCCGCATCATTGATTGCACGGCATATGCATCGCTGCACTCCTTCGGGGTTGGGAGCGGTCATACTCCCGCCGTTTCGCTGCCCCCCTGAATTAACAGCGCCTCCGGCAATTTCGCAGTAGATATTGGAACCTCGTAACAGGGCGGTTTCAAGATCCTCCAGAACTAATACCGCCGCGCCCGCTCCCGGCACGAAGCCGTTTGCCGTGGCGCTCAGCGGGCGAGAACCTTGATCAGGGCAGTCGTTATATTTTCGTGCGATAACGCGCATGGCATCAAATCCTGCCCATATAAAAGGTGATGCTCCTTCGGAACCTCCTGCAAGCATTCTTTTAGCCCGTCCGGTTCTGATGCGCCACATAGATTCAATGATCGCTTCTGTTCCTGTACTGCATGCCGAAGAATTCGAAGTTACCTGATTTCCAAGACCTAAAAGACCGCCCACTCTCGCACTTGTACCGCTGTTCATGACTTGTTCGACGATACGGCTTCCCATACGGCGTGTTTTTCCGTCTTTCACCATAGGGACTACACGTTCGGCAATTGTATCCATACCGCCTATTCCAGAGCCGAGTATTGCACCGGTATCCCAGTCTACCTGACCGTCTCCTTCAGAAAAGTGAAATCCTGCGTCACGCCAGGCATCAACGGCTGCTACTGATGCGTAGCCTATGTTATCGTTTATGGACATAAGTTTTTCATGGTCAAAGTATTTGGATCGAATTTCGGTGAAATCAGGAGGAATCCCGCCAATCTGGCAGGCAAAATTGAGATCAGCCAGCTGCTGAATGAAACGAATCCCCGATCTACCCTCTCGAAGGGCTGCCCGGAAATCTTCAAGACCGACGGCATTGGGTGCTACCACTCCTATGCCGGTTATTACGACTCTACGGTTCATCGAAATTAACTCCTTTTCCCGTCAGTATCCCGGAGCACGCCAAATGGCCGTCCTCCTTTTCAAGTATAACTGTTGTTTTTAGATTTCCCCTGCGGAAATATACTTTCCGCCCTCTCACAATAACCCGCTCTCCCGGATGGACAGGGGCCAAAAATTCTACATTATCGGCCATTGCAAAAAGGGTTTTCATCTTTTTTATTGTATCGGCATCAATACCCTGCCTGAGAAGAAGATAAATTCCAAATGCAACTACGCCGGTCTGTGCCATGGTTTCTATTAGAATAACTCCAGGCGTGACAGGGTACTCCGGGAAATGACCACTATAGAAATACTCGTCGGGGCTGAATCGATAGGTCCCCGCAATTTCGTCATCTCCCATCTTGAGTATCTCATCTATAAACCGGAATGGCCGTTGCTGCGGAATCAGATTCAATACTTTTTCAGGCATGATTCCAGACTCATCCATAAAGTCCCCCGTTCACGTGAATGACGCTTCCCGTGATATATGTCCCGCGGCGAGCCAGAAACGCAACCACCTCCGCCACTTCTTCCGGCGTGCCTGTGCGTCCCAGTGGAATATTTCCAAGCATTGCATTTCGCACATCGGAAGGAAGAGTTTCGGTCATCGCCGTTTCTATAAAGCCGGGCGCTATTGAATTGACGAGTATATTACGTCCCCACAATTCTTTCGCGAGCGATTTAGTGAAGGCGTCAAGTGCGGCCTTTTCCATTGTATAGGGAATCTGGCCTGCATTGCCGGTATGGGCAACTATGCTTGAAATATTAATTATCCTGCCGGTTCCGCTTCTGAGCATAAAAAGACGGAGCACCCTTTTTGTCAAATACCATGCGCCTCTTACTACCGATCTCTGACGGTCGAACTCATCAATCTTCATGGATCCGATATCGCGATCTATGGATACGCCGGCATTGTTGACAAGCACATCGAGTCGGCCTGCTTCGGATTTGATATCTTGGACCATTTCTTCAATTTCTTCTGGATTCGAGAGGTCTGTCTTCAGGATGAAACTGTTTTCCAGAGTCTTCGATAATTCATTTGCTTCATTTTCGCTGGAGCGGAAATGTATTCCCACTCTGAATCCTTCTTCTGAAAGGGCACGGCAGCACGCAGCTCCAATTCCTCTTGCCCCTCCGGTCACGAGAGCAACTGGCCTATCATCTATTAAATCGGAATGTGTTTGAAAAGATGTCATGTCCTCCAGCCTCAATAAAATATTAAATCTTTCCACCACGGCTGTTAGCCGACTGCAGCGGATAGTCGTGATAGGCAATTCCCTTGAATGTTCCTGTGCGTGCCTTTTTCACTGTCATTATCTGTTCATTGTCAATGAAGATTTTTGCATCCGCGATACCGAGACTTGCCCCGGAATCTTTCAGATTCGAAAAACGAAGAACTTCAATTTCATATCGTATGATTCGGTTGTAAGGGCGGATCTGGCCATTGAACGATACTTCATCGCAACCAAGAGCACGTCCTGATCCAAGGGCTTGCCTCCATACGCAGTAAAACCCCAAAAGCTGCCAGATAGCATCCAGGCAGAGGCAGCCTGGGAATACAGGATCTCCCGGCATATGGCACTGAAAGTACCAGCCATCGATTTGAACGTCCTGCTCGGCAACGACTGCTCCCTTCCTTCCATTCCGCGAAATCGATAAAATTCGATCCGGCATCAGAAAAGGTGGTGCCGGAAGACGGGCATCAAAGTGCTCAGGGGGATCCGCAACAAGATACCCGTAAGAAAAGGCAATCAAATCTTCCAGTGAAAAACTGCTCTTTTGGATGAACTCCTGGTACAACATCAGTAACTCGCTTTCGAATGTAAAATCCTGATCAGACTACATTCCGTTATGATACTTTTATCATTAATGAAGCCCATGTCAGTCCGGAACCCACTACAACCATGGCTACACTGTCTCCTGAATGGAGACTGTCCCAGTGCTGGCTCAATACTGCCGGTGCTGAGGAGCAGCCCGTGTTCCCAAAAATATCGACGTTGTACCAGTGATTTTCTTCTTCGATTCCGCAACGGTCGCAAACGGTTGTAAGTACGCCAAGATTTGCCTGATGCCCAACAAATTTGACTATATCTCTTCCTTTCGAAGTTGCCATAAGGCGGCGAAGCCCCTCCGTAGTTTTACGTATCGCAAAACCCTGAACAGCATTGCCGTCTTGTGAAAAGTAGTCGTATCTGGGTATCGCTACCTTATTCCATCCCTGAGGGTTGGAATCAAGAAGACAGTCGTCTATATACACGGCGGATTTTACGGTCGGGGAAACTACAGCTGCACTGCTTCCGTCTCCGAAAATGGGAACAGCTCTGCGGTCCGCGTAATCCACAGTCTGTGTCAGGCTTTCCGGATTTACTACAAGTACAAAGGGTGGAAGCTCCTTAGGTTTCATTGATGCAAGTATCCTCATTTGTGAGCCGAAGGTGCTGCAGGCGGAATTAACATCCAGACAGGGAACGGTAATTCCCAATTCCATGGCTATCGACGATGCTTCAGCCGGGGAAACGTAGTCCGGCGCTGAAGATCCTGAAATAACCATACCGATATCTTCAGGTGAAATACCGGCGCGTCGAAGAGCCATCCGTGCGGCAAAGGCTCCCATCTGGCGGTGGTTATACATGCTTGCATCTTTTGCAGCTCTTGGATCGCTGTTTTTTGTAGATGCGATATAGTCAAGTGAAAGAACGGTTCTTCTCGTTCTTATTCCTACCCTCTCAATAATCCATTCTTCACTGCATCCGATATCGAGATCAGCAAGAAAACGGTTAGTGATTATATTTTCCGGATGAAAATGTCCGAGACCGTGAAGAAACAGCATAACTATAAAATCTCCCTGCCGATAATCATATCTTGCACTTCCCTCGTTCCTTCATAAATATCAATTATATGAGCATCACGGGAAAGCTTGGCTATTTCATATTCAGCCATAAATCCATATCCGCCATGGAGGTGGAGACCTTCTGAAGTACAATACAGAGCAGCTTCAGCAGCGGCATTCTTTGCAAGAGATGCATATACGCCGCGGTCCGGTGCTCCTTCTTGCACTTTCCAGGCAGCTTTCATGAGTGCCATATCTGCGAATTCCAATTTTTTCCACATTTTCACGATTGTATCTCTCGCAACCGGTAGATCGCAGATTCTTTTACCGAATTGCCGGCGTTCTTTCGTATATGCCACGGTAATATCGAAAGCTCTTTTTGCAAGTCCGACGCCGATGGCTGCTACCATAGGCCGGGCATAATCGAGTACATCCAGTGCATAGTGGAATCCGAGTCTCCGGTTACCTATTATCTGCTCGTCATCAATCACCACATCCTCAAACTTTACCGTTGCCGTATTTGAAAGAAGCTGTCCCAGTTTCTCTTCCGGTTTTCCCGTCAAGATAGTCCCGCCCTCAGGAAGAACTATTTCCCTTGCACCTGAAGAAGATTTGAGAATCTTCGATTTTTCTATTGTTCCGCTGGGAATGACCAGACAGGCTACAATCAGGCTGTCTGGTTTGCCTACCTTGCAGAAAATTGTAAACTGTTTCGCATATGAAGCATTTGTAATAAAGCATTTCTCGCCATTTAAGATGTACCGGCCGTTTGAGTCTTTCTTAATAAAAGTTTTCATTGCACTGTTATCCGAACCTGCGTCGGGTTCAGTAAGACAAAAAGAGGAAATCAGCGGCTTTTCAATGAAAGGCCATAAAAACATTTCTTTTTGCTTTTGTGTTCCGTGCATTGTGATTACAACATTTGCGAGATCGTTGCACATAGCTGAAGTAGAAATGCCAGAGTCGCCGTAGGACAGCTCTTTTATGATAAGAGCCGATGAAACAGTATCCATTTCGAAGCCGCGTGCCTCGGCCGGCAGCGACAAGTTCATGAACCCCAGATCCCAGATTTTTTCGATTATCGCGGCTGGAAACGCGTGTTCTTTCTCGAGTCCAAGTATTGATGGTGTTATTTCCTGTTTTACGAATTTCCTGACCGTATCTATATACATCTTCTGATCTTCGGATAATGTAAAATCCATTGTGATTCCTTCCTCAAATTCGTACCCTTGTTTGCTTTAATCTTTTTCAGCTTCAAAAACCCTTGATGCTGCGGAAAGTGTAGTAATCGATGTGCACGAAATTTCGATGGTCTTAAAAAAATCCCTCAAGGGGCGCCCTGGTCCGATTTCAAATATTTTCTGCGAAACCGAAGAAAGAGCGTGCATATTGTCGATCCATTTCACAGTTCCGGTAAGCTGTGCGATAAGGTGTTCAATGATTTTTTCCCGGTTGTTCTCGTGAAATCCACCAGTGAAGTTTGAAGTTACAAAAAAAGCTCGGTCGGGATTTATATTGGACTCAATTTCCCTCAAAGTATCCGCAAAAGGTTCCCTGATTCCTTTCATAAAGCGGCTGTGAAAGGGGGCACTTACTGTGAGCGGTACAAAGCGGAAAGATCTTTGCTCTCCGAAATATCTTGTAAAATCTGCCTGCGCATTTGTGAGCCCTTTTATTTCACCGCTAATCACGATCTGTTTTTTTGAATTTATATTTGCAATATCTACGGGGAGTTCAGAAAGTACTTCAGCGACCTCTTCTCTTTTAATGCCATCTGCAATAATGGCGGCCATACCACCCATACCTACGGGGGCCGCCTTTTGCATAAGCCGTCCTCTTTCTCTTACAACCCTGAGCGCATCAGTGAAAGACAATACCCCGGCGGCCACAAGAGCGGTATATTCTCCAAGACTGTGGCCACCGAAATAATGAGGCTGGAATCCGTAGAGGTCTTGTATCACCCGCAGCATGGCAATTTCTGTTGCCAAAATGCACGGCTGGGAATACTCAGTGAGGTTGAGCCGATCATTTTCTTCAAAGCATAACGAGACCACATCAAAACCAAGCGCTTCCGATGCTTCCTGGTATGTAGACTTCCCTATGCTGCTGCGTTCATAAAAATCTCGTCCCATTCCTGCTTTCTGCGATCCTTGTCCGGGAAAAACAAGGGCGATTGAAGAATTTTGCATGATAAACGCATACCTCTCTTTTGTTAACCGGAAAAGGCAAGCAGGATGCGTGCCAGGAATAGAGCCCGGAGCACTTTAAAAATTTATTCCTTGAATTCGCTCATTTGAAAAAAGAGTATCAGTCAGATGTTTCCTTCCATACATGGAAACCAACGGGCAAAATGCGTAGCGGGTTTCGCACTGAGTCAGGTTTTACACACCGGATAATTGATAAGTGTGATGCATGGGACGCGAAATGCGGATGATTCTCGGTCAGAAGCTCATGCCTGCAAAAACCGAAAGAACAAGTATCTGAAAGCTTTGCTTGCTTCCCATTGTATAGACAGTCGGCTGGTGTAAGGTGCATTTTACGAAGACGTCAAACAGGTTGTAAAAAGATTGCAAGTATACTATAAAATCGAGCTGCCAAAGTGGTTCTCAGCCATTGCTGTAAACATCTGATAATTATCCGGAAATAAGAAGCGTTTTTTATGGAAACTTTTGCACTTGCAGCAATAAGTCTTGCTATAGCTGTTTCGCTTATAATCAAGCGAAAGAAAAATCCGATCCATATTTCATATGCAGTGCTGTGCTTCACCCTTTTTATCGATAAAGCAGGATTATTTTTATATTCACTGACTGGAAGCGAATTATTCAAATCGATTTATTTAATCGGAATACTGCTGATTCCACCTGCACTTTTTTTATTCTGCAGTCGCTTTCTCGGAGAACAGGGATTCATTTTAAAGCGGCTTGCTCCATATTCAGTTCTCTTTACCATTATCTTATCCGCCGCTTTTTTCGTCATTAGAGAAGTTGTCAGCCTGGAATTCACGGGTGGTATTGTGTATTTTTACATCTATATTTCTATTTTAGGGTGTTCGATTGTTCTTATGAGGGCGGTTACACGGTCTGAAGGCGCCGAAAAAAAGAGGCTGAAGTATGTCGCAGTTGCCGCATTGGCAACGCTTCTTATCAGTGCGAGCGATATCTTCCATTCCATGGGTTACAATGTGCCTGCAATGTCAGAAATCTCAGTGGCGGCACTCGTGTATTTCGTACTGATTATTATTACGTATCCAAAGCTTCCTGAGTTGTATGAGATTATGATGAGAGCTCTCATAATTTTTATTCTGATACTTTTTGTTACGATAGTTTTCTATGCCATTATATCTATCTTTGGTGAAAATCGAAGTTATCCCGATTTTAATTTGGTGTTCATGGCTTCTTTCATAGTAGTCATTTTTATTGACACGGTGAAACTGATTTTAAAAAAGGCGGCCGGATATTTTTTCTTTGAAGGCAAAACGACCTTTACTTCCCTTTTTGCCATGGATGAGGAGGTTGAACGTGAAAAATCGCTCTTTATGGAGGATATGGCCACCGGGCTCGCCCACGAAATCCGAAACCCGCTCGCGTCGATAAAGGGTGCCGCTCAGTATCTTAAATCAGAGGCGGCAAGCGGAGAAGGCAGAGAATTATTCAATGTAATCACGGAAGAGGTTGACAGACTCGGAAATGTAGTTTCACGGTTTCTTAATTACGCAAAGCGTTACGCGCCGAGTACCGCTCTTTTGGATCTCAATGATATTGTAGAAAGAACAATCGTTTTGATTAAGAAAGGAAATCTTCCGGATAAAATAACAATAAGTGCAAAATATTCCGATCTTCCCCGTGTCCAGGTGGATGGAGAACAGATGACCCAGGTCATACTCAATATGGCTCTTAATGGAATAGAAGCAATGCCTGAGGGTGGAACTCTCACTTTCAGCACGAATCTTCTCGTGGATGAAGGAACGGCAATGGTTGAGATCACAGTTGCCGATACAGGGATTGGAATTGCGCACGATGATATGAAGCGTATTTTCGAACCTTTTTTTACAACAAGAGAAAAAGGAACAGGACTTGGATTGGCAATCTGTCGAAAAATAATACGTGAGCACGGCGGATACATCAATGTCAAATCAAAGCCGAAGCAGGGTACGGCTTTCTTTATCAGAATACCGGCAGATTAACGTTTTCATTTTTCTCTCACGATCCGCATGTATCCTATCGAGTTTTTTTGTCGGGCGAGCCAAAATTATCTGCGTGCACCAGGACTCGCAATCGAGCGCGTACGAGCAGATTATTAAGCGGGATGTTCTTCCATACACATTGTCAGTTAATTTCACATCCCGGGATTTTCAACTCAATAAAATCTTGACTTTCGTTTTATAGCGTTGATAAAAAACAATGTTATCAAAATATTTCAATATCTTATATCAATTTTGCCATAAGTGTCCAAAACGCTGTTATCGAATGATGGAGGTGCCGGAATGAAAAGAATAATTTTGGATCCATCCAGATGCACGGGCTGCAGGGTTTGTGAGGCAGTGTGCAGTCTGGTAAACGAAGGAGAATTTAATCCCGACAAATCGCGTATTCATGCAGTGCGCACTTTTAATAATGGAATACTTCGGACCATACCCGTTTTCTGTCTGCAATGCGAAGAACCGTATTGTCAGTCCGTATGCCCTGTATCGGCCATAAGCCGCGATGACCGTAGAGCGGTTGTTGTGGATGAAAGAAAATGCATCGGCTGTAAATTGTGTGAAATAGCATGCCCTGTGGGAGCTATTACCGTAAGATCTGATAAGGGGATTGCTGTCAAATGTGATCTTTGTGAGGGCCGTGAAGAACCTCAATGTGCAAAATATTGCTTCAGCGGGGCCCTTCGATATATGCCGGATGAACGTGCCGGCGCTATGAAAGCCAGAGAGAAGTCATCAAAATTTTATGAACTTCAGAATCGGGAGGTCTGATATGCATTCAGGGAAAATTTTGCACATAGATTTAAGCATGGGGAAAATTGAAACGGAATCGGCGTCCGGTTACCGTAAAGAATATATCGGCTGCGCAGGGACGGGTGCGAGGCTGGTTACTGAACTGGTGCCGCCTGAAGTGAAGGCATTCGATAACGATAATGTTGTTGCATTCAGTACAGGCCCTTTAACCGGAACCCTATTCGGCAATAAAGCGAATGTCAGTTCCAGAACGCCTGAACAGCCGAATAATCCCTTTGTGCATACAGGTCTGGGAGGGCAGCTGCCTTCGGAAATGCGATTTGCGGGATATGACCATATCCTGATCAAAGGCAAGTCGGAATATCCCGTATTTATCAACATTTACAATGATGATGTGAGCCTTGTCGATGCACGGCACCTCTGGGGATTGGATGTATATCAGACGCAGGAAACTATTAAAAAAGAACTTAAAGATCCTGACGCACATGTAGCCTGTATAGGCCGGGCGGGAGAAAATAAGATTGTTCATGCTCTGATCCTCCACGATATTGACAATACTGCTTCACGGGGAGGATTCGGAGCGGTGATGGGAGACAAGAACCTGAAAGCTGTAGCGGTAAGAGGAACGAAAGGCGTGGGGGTCGCGAATCCGGCGGCTGCGATGAATTTATGGGAAGAGTACTGGAATTTTTATACGAAAGGAAGAGGTCGTATTTATTTTGAAACATGGAAGCAGGGCGGTTTTGCACGTCATGTCGTAGACGGATACAAATACCGGCGAAGGAGGGAAAGCGGCAGGTACACAGATGAAACAAAAGAGCTGCTGAAAAATTACATGGTTGGTTCGCTTGGATGTTCTTTTTGTCCGCTGCAGTGTCATGTTAACTATTCCATGCCCGGTATAGGAGGCGGCGGAGCCGTCTGTTCGAATCATGGAATGCTTTCGGGATTTCCGGATCCGAAAATATGGTGGGCGGTTACTCACAGCATGCATAAATACGGAATTGAGTCCGGAGTCACATGGGCAGCTGTGCTGTGGTTGATGTCCATGTTTAAGGAAGGACTGATTACTTCGGCTGACCTCGATGGAATCGTGCTGGATACGTATGCCGCAGAACCCATATTGGAAATCGTACGGAAGATATGCACCCGCGAAGGTGTTGGTGAGATGTTTGCCCAGGGATTGGGGCAGGCAGCAAAAATAATTGCCGGAGGAAAGGGGTATGACCTGCTTGACTGGGTCACAAAGGTCAGAAACAGAACATCTTTTCCGCTCCAGGATATGACTCAGCGCGGATTCGGTGAAACGGGAAAAGCGATCCGTTATAGAACAGGGGATATCAGTTCGCACCCCTTTTCTTTCGATATGTATGCAAATGTCGAAATTTATGCCGAATGGACGGGGAAATCCATTGAAGAGACTCATGAAATGATAGATCAATGGGCGGATGAAGCCATAAAAAAATGGCTTGGGGATGATGCAGATGGAAAACTTTGGCATGCCGATGTCTATGATATCAGACAGGCGAAACTCACGGTTCTTAGCGAAGATCAGAATATGATTTGCGATTTGAGCGGTCATTGCGAATTGCCCAGTGAACGGGAAATTCATTACGGCTGTGCAGGTGGCTTCGAAGAAACGGCTGACTGGATAAGCGCGGTTGAAGGTGTCAAATGCACGGTTGAAGACTTAAGGGGCGGAGTACAAAGGACGCGGACGATGATTGACGCCTATAACGTACTATGTGCGATGGCGCATAATGAAGTATTGCCTGAGGAAGGAGGATATCCGGAAAAAGACAAAATTCGAGACAAATTTGTACCCGGTTATATCGATGTCGATGTAAAAAAACTGAGGGAGATCGGAGACGAATATTGTAGAATACGAGGGTATGATCCCAAAACCGGGATTCCTACTGTGGAACAATTGACAAAATTGGGGATTAATGATCTGGCCGATCGGCTGAGAGTCAGACTTGGAGAAAGTTCTTGATACATAAAAGATCAGAAGGCGCTTCCAAAAAAATGGACTGTGACGATTTTCCTTTTCTTATGATTGAGCCATCAGCGGTGCACAAGCGAAGGTTTTCTGCTCAAGTACTCAATGATCCGGCCGATACACGCACAGTCGATGAAGCCGGACTGCGCCAGCGCCTGCAAAAAATGCGGGTTTCCTCTCTGGAAAAGTTGGAAACATCTTTGCAGAATGTATCATGCCTGTTCAAAAAAGGAGGATCGCCGGCTCTCATTTATGCTGCATCAGCTTATGATGCATGCAATATTATAAAAAGAGCCTGCGGAAACACGCAATCAATCTGCATAAATAAATCGGCAGTCATCACGAGAGAATTAAAGACCTGTCTTGCAGCCGCAGGTTTGAATATCATTGAGTCATATTACACCGATTTACACCATAAAAATGAGGAATTTACTCATTACTGGCAACTTCCTCGCATTCCGATTACTTCAATTTTCAATGCGTTTGAGGGTGAACCGCTTAAATCTCCGGGGGCGAGAGACGGTATGAAAAAAAGGAGAGATATCGTGGGGGTTATCGGAGTCAGTGCCATATCGGCAGATGACGGCTCGGTGGTATTGATTCAGCACCGGCAAAATATAAAGAAGATAATCGAGGAATGTCGATCAGTTTTTCTGGTTGCAGGCATAGACAAAGTAGTTCCCACTAAGGAGGAGGCGCTGTTTCAAGCCAAATGCATGGCCTGCTTCGGTATGACGGCTCTGCTGATGGATTCGGGTGCTGGTTCTGAGGAAAGTGCCAGTATGGAGGATTATCCTCTCGAGATTCCATACGATAAATCAAAGTGCCGGCTTTCTTTAATCCTTATGGATAACGGCCGCAGAGAAATTATGCAGAGTGATTTTTTGCCGTTAATGACGTGTATTGGATGCCGTGCCTGCATGAACCAATGTCCCGGAAGCAGATTTTTCGATACATCAAGCGCATTAAGTCCCCGTGAACTTTTATTTCTGCAATTGACAGAGGGTAATATGGCTCTGGACCTGTGCTTGCAGTGCAACGTATGCCGTACGGTGTGTCCGGTCAATATCGATCTTCCGGGAATGATTTTAAAACTTCGAATCTTGCAAAAAAAATATCATGTATTGAATTATTTCAGAGATTTTTTGTTGTCGAAAATGGAAGAAATTGAAAAAACGGGAAGTTACTTTGCCCCTGTTGCTAATTTATTTTCAAGAAATAAGGCTGTAAAGAAATTGGCGGAATTATTCACAGGCATAAGCTGCAGGCGCGACATTCCCTTTTTTCGTGCTCCGACATTTGAAAAAATTTTCAAAGATCAGGTATCGGGACATGGGAAATAACAAGTATCGAGAAACACCTTCGCACGCTGCCTTATTTGCCGGCTGTACCATAAATTTTATAGATCCCTCCATAGGCCTTGATTCCTGCGCAGTGCTTCGTCATAACGCTGTTGAAGTCAGCTATCCCCGGCAGCACTGTTGCGGTCTTCCATTACGGGCCTATGGATATAATAAACGGTTACATGAGAAAGCTGCTTGCAATCTGAAATCGCTGAAAGAAGCAGGGTGCGACATCATCGCTCCCTGTACCAGTTGCGCCTATATGTTAAAAGAGGAGTATCCTTCTTTATTAAATGAGTTGCACGGATGTGACGAGACTGAATGCCTGGCAACTTTGGACCGTACCTACGATGTAATGGAGTATTTAGCGCATCTGCATGAGTATGGACTTCTGAATACCGGGTTTCGCACTCTCGATATGAGCGTGATATATCATGCGCCGTGCCACTTGAAAAGCCTGAAAAATAATTTAATTGACGGCAGACTCAGGCTACTGCAGATGATACCGGGCCTGCGGCTTGAATGGATCGACCGGGGATGTTGCGGAATGGGAGGTGTATTCGGAATGAAAAAGAAAAATCATTCCGCTTCGATATCGATAGGAGCGGAACTTGGCCGGGCAATAAATGTACTAAAGCCGGATCTTGTAATAACTGAATGTCACGGCTGCAGAATGCAAATTGAGCATATGACCGAAGTTCCGGGACAGCAAATACGCCATCCCGTTTCCTTGCTCCGGCTTGCATACGGATTATAGGCAGGGGAAAAATGCCCGCAAAAAAAGAACCGGATTCGGAAACAAAGGCAAAACTGGAAATGACGGTAAAAGAACTTTTCAGTTCCCATGATTTTCATCGTGTTACTATGAGAACAATTGCCGGAAAAGCCGGTGTCGGGCTCAACACGATTTATATGTACTATGAAAATAAAGAGCGGCTCCTGTTTTCCTTTGTTGATACATGGATCATTCAGTTGGACCTGACACTGGCCGATCACCTTCAGGGGCTTGAAGACTGTAAAGAGAAACTTCGTAAAATCATCTGGGTTATTTTGGACTTTTATGAAAAAAATGTTGACATTGCAAAGATAGTATTGCTTACGGTTCCCTTCAAAACTTGGATGGCTGATGTCACTTTTAAACAGAAAGATACTGCCATGCGTATAATCGGTCTTTTTCGGGAGGGGCAGGAGCAAGGCAAGTTCGATTCAGGGATCCCCGCAGAATTAATGTTTGATCTGCTTTACGGTACTATGCATCGTATCACGTACATGTGGATTTACTTAGGAAAGAAAAAGAGATTGACCGATTACTCCGGAATCTGTTTTGACATGATCTGGCGGGCTATTGAAAAGAAACGCTGACTGCACGAAATATTTTTCTCTTATATTTCCGAGAACGCAGGAGAACTATTTGCAAAGACTTGATTGGTCGATAAAAAGGGGATCATATCGTTTTTTAAAATCAATTTTGATGTTCCGGCAAAGGTCCGAAAAATACGGTTAGAAACAGTTTTGTGAAAAGCTCCAGAGGCAAGACGCGAGAATCTTTGGGAACTTAGACGTATAATAGCATCGGCGGTAAAGAAGGAGGAAGCGCAATGCCGCATATGGATTTATTTCGAAATCGTCAATCTTGAAGGAGGAATAGCGATTCGCCCTGTCTATCTTGATTATAACGGCACTACTCCGATTGATCCTGAAGTCTTTGCTGCGATGCGGCCTTTTCTGGAGGAAGAATTCGGTAATCCATCGAGTTCTCACCGATATGGCATAAGACCCAAGCAGGCCGTTGAAGAAGCGCGCAGGCAAATCGCAGCATTCATTGGGTGCTTCCCGGATGAAATTATTTTTACGTCAGGCGGAACAGAGTCAAATAATTATGCGGTCAAGTGCATGGCCCGGTCACTCAAAAATAAGGGGCGGCATATCGTCACGAGTGCCTTCGAACACCCGGCGGTATTGGAAGTATGCCGCTATCTTGAAAATGAAGGGTATGAAATAACAAAAGTGGCCGTGGATACATCGGGAATTGTCTGTTTAAAAGAGATGGAACGCTGCCTGCGGCCGGATACCATATTGATCAGCCTCATGCATGCAAACAATGAAGTGGGAACCGTGCAGCCAGTTGCAAAAATCGCTCAACTGGCCGGAACCCGCGGCATTGCGGTCCATACGGACGCGGCCCAGTCATCAGGTAAAATACCCGTCGATGTATCTCAACTCGGGGTTGATCTGCTATCTATCGCAGGGCACAAAATTTATGCGCCCAAAGGTGTCGGTGCCTTATATATTCGCCAAGATCTCGCTCCGGAGAATTTCTTTCACGGTGCGGGGCAGGAACTGGGCCGGCGGGCCGGAACCGAAAATGTTGCAGGGATCGTAGGGTTGGGCAAGGCGTGTGAAATAGCGGCAAGGGATCTTGTGCACAGCATGGGCCATATGCAAAGTCTCCGTGACCGGCTCTATGAGGGTATT
>JALNXD010000055.1 GCA_023230565.1 Syntrophales bacterium | reverse complement strand
TTTTGGACATGGGCGAGATAGCCCCCGAGCTGCTGACCGGTGACGAGGCCCTGCAGAACCGCATCCGGCGCCATCCGCTTCTGGAATGGAAAGCTGTGAATGTAAGAAGCCACCAGAAGGGTAGTTGAAAATCGATTCCTTTCCAATGAGGCATAAAAAGTCCTCAGGAGTGATGCCCAGCTTTCATTACCCAATTACCTTGGTCATTACTTGGTCATTACTTTACAAAAAATATCCCCTGTTTTCCTTGCATTTCCCTGGTTCCCTCTGAATGAGAAAAACGGGATAACTACTCGAATATTCACTTTCTTTCGTTATCCCGTCTTATCCCTCGTTGTCCCTGATCGTGCGTTCAGGGTCTAGTGGGCGTACGCCTGTCCGAGTTCGAGTCTCGGCTTCGGCACCATTACTGAAGATGAGGGGTTTGCCAATTGGTGAACCCCTTTCGAGTTGCAGGTGCTCTTTTCATGGGATGTCATGCAATCAAATTTATAAGGAGAATCCGTAATGGTCTATGACGAAGGATTCTTTAAATACACAGGTAATGACAATATATTTTACAGATCTTGCTTTCCTGAAGAGGAACCTCTGGCAATTATCCTTATTGTGCATGGATTAGCAGAGCACTGTGGCCGTTACTCTAATGTAATAGATTACTTCACCCCCCGTGGATATGCATTTTACGGATTCGATCTTCCCGGCCACGGCAAATCTTCCGGTACACGTGCCCATCTGAACAGGTTCGCCGATTACACGAATGCGTTACAATCATGCCATTCGATGATAAAAAAGCATCACTATCACCTTCCTTTATTCCTCCTGGGACACAGTATGGGGGGGCTTATCGCCGCCCGTTATCTTATCGATCATCAGGAAGAACTGACGGGTGCTGTTTTATCCGCGCCGAGTATAAAGGTACCGGAAAATATTTCTCCCGTCACGATATTTGCTGGTAGAATACTGTCTTTTCTTGTTCCTTCAGCAGGTATCTTAACCATCGATGCAGAAGGTGTAAGTCGCGATCCGAAGGTGGTAACAAACTATATTCAAGATCCATTTGTCTTTCGAGGAAAAGCAACGGCCCGTCTTTCGGCAGAACTTCTTGATACGATGCAATATGTTATGGAGGCCGCAGCAAAAATAACGCTGCCGATTCTTGTCATTCAAGGGAGTGCCGACAAACTGGTTGATCCCGAAGGTGCAAAGATATTTTACAATAAAGCCGGTTCCTCAGACAAAAAAATCATTATATATGAAGGGCTTTACCATGAAGTTTTAAATGAGCCGGAACACGGCCGTGTACTCGAAGACCTTGAAACCTGGCTTTCATCACATATCCGTTTAATTGAAAGGGGAGGCTGAAACCCTTAAGGCGAAGGGAATCAGCCTCAACATAGACTTAATCTTCAAAGAGATTTTCGGTCGCGTCTACCGTTATACCTTCTGAATTTGTTAATATTTCAGCTAACCCATTTATTTTTGGAAGTTCATACCCATAATGATACTGCATAGTCAGAATTTTTCCTTTGTAAAAATCGGCGTCTTTTTCTGCAGGATTTGATTCAAGTGCTTTTACTGCTGAAACAGCTATTTTCAGCCACTGCCATGCGATGCAGATGTATCCGAAGAATTCAAGATATACAGTGGCATCGGCCAGGAAATAATCAGGACCTTTTTTCGCAGCCACTTCCGAGGTAAGATGCGCTGTTACTTTTTGAAGTATTTTTGCTGCACTCTCTAGGTCCCCGGCATATTTCCTTAAAGATTCGATCTCCCGGGCCTCCTGTATCGTTTTTTGCAGTTCTTCAATATAAAGTTGTGCCGCTTTACCGCCTTTCATGGTCATCTTTCTTCCCAGAAGGTCCATTCCCTGAATGCCCGTTGTCCCTTCGTGAATAGGATGGATGCGCATATCACGGTAATGCTGTTCGAGCGGGAATTCTTCGCAGTAACCATATCCTCCGAGGCACTGGATCCCCGCGCTTGTTGAGAGAATTCCCATTTCTGACGGATAGCTTTTTGCAACAGGTGTCAGGAGTTCTAAAAGAAGGTTGTATTTTTCACTTTGATCCCCTTCAAGAACCTTTTCCAGATCATGATATATTGCACATTGGGTCAATAAAGCAAGCGACCCCTCTACAACAGCTCTCTGCAGGAGCAGCATACGTTTAATATCACTGTGTTCAATAAGCGCAATCTGGGGGGTTGAAGGGTCTTTCTGGGATAACTTGCGGCCCTGCAGCCGTTCTTTCGTATATTGGAGAGATGCATAATATGCTGCAGATGCGATTCCTGCAGCACCCAGACCGACACCTATCCGGGCTCCGTTCATCATCTGAAACATATATGCAAGTCCTCTATTCGGCTCTCCCACAAGCCATCCCCGGCAGTTATTTTCTTCTCCGAGACCCAGCTGTACGATCGGAGAGCCACGGTAGCCCATCTTGTGGTAAATACCTGCAGAATTCACATCATTAAATTCAAGCCCGCCTTCATCGGCAAACCTCTCCCTGGGTACCACAAAAAGAGAAATCCCCTTGACACCTGCCGGCGCTCCTTTAATTTTTGCAAGCAGAAGGTGAACTATATTATCCACACCGTCATGATCGGCCGCAGAAATAAAAATCTTCTGCCCTTTCAGCTTGAAGTAGCCCTTATCCGTCGGTTCGGCAACAGTAGTGACATCGGAAAGTGAACTGCCTGCCTGCGGTTCCGTAAGAGCCATTGTTCCCTGCCATTCGCCCGACATCATTTTGGGTAGATATTTTTCTTTCATCTCATGGCTTCCGAAACTTTCAATGAGACCGGCGGCACCTGTTGTGAGGCTGGCGAAAACCGCAGCCGAATAATTGGCAGCATTAAATATGAATTCCGATAAAAGAGAAATTGTCAGGGGGAGTTGCTGGCCTCCGGTTTCATATGGAAATTCGGCACCAATCCATCCGCCGGCTCCACATTCTTTCATAATAGTACGAACATGAGGGTGCACTTTTACCCGGCCGTTGACAAGCGATACAGGCAGCCTGTCCATCTCTTCGAAATAGGGTCTGTAGAGATCCTCTCCCATCTTGAGAGCAGTGTCCAGAACCATATCGAATACTTCTCTGCTGTGATCGGAAAAATATGGATACTGAACAAGCTGACTTACATCAAACACGTCGTGAACTAAAAATTTGATAGTTTTCTCGCTTACAAATTTCTCAGCCATAGTAATCTAATCTCCTTACGCAAAATAGTTAGTAAACTGCAGATCATTCAGAAAACCATCACGGTTTATAAGAACCTTTTTTGATTGAGAAAAAGAAGCAAAAGTCAGTTTTTTCTCATTTGTTCATTTTTATGATGATGTAGTTCTTTTTCCCTTTTCGAAGCCGAAGTTCACCATTATCGTCGAGCCGTGAAATATCCACTATATCATCGTATTTCTGAACTTTTTCTCCATTTATATAGGCCCCTCCCTGAGAAATGAGGCGACGCGCTTCACCTCGTGAAGCACAGAGTTTTACTTCTTCAAAAAGTTCGAACGCAGCAATGCCTTTTTCAAAATCGGTTCTCGCTTTCATAATAGTTGTAATTGCAGACAGGTCTTCCGAGTCCGGCATACGAGGAATTGTACTGGAAGGAAAAAGCTTAGCATCGACAGGCCGCAGGTGAAAAGCACCTGATGATGCTTTCCAGGCGGCAATAGCTGATTTTTCGCCATGGGTAATTTTTGTCGCTTCGAATGCGAGGACTGATTTGGCCATATTCAATTCCGTATCCTTCAGTTTCCCTGTTTCTCTGATCTCTTCCATCGGAAGGAAGGTAAAAAGAGCGAGAAACCTTTCAATATCAGCATCGTCTGTATTAATCCAGTATTGGAAATAATCGTAGGGTGACGTCAGAGAAGAATCAAGCCATACCGTTCCTTTTTCGGTTTTTCCCATTTTATGCCCCTGCGCTGTGGTGAGCAGAGGAAATGTAATACCGAAAACCCGCTTCTCTTCAAGTCTTCTCGTCAGGTCGATTCCCGCGACGATATTCCCCCATTGATCATTTCCGCCCATCTGGACCACACAGCCGTAATGCTTGTTTAAATAATAAAAATCGTATGCTTGCAGAAGCATATAATTGAATTCAATGAAATTGAGGCCAGTTTCCAACCTCATGCGATAGCTTTCGGCAGCCAGCATCCGGTTAACACTGAAATGTCGTCCAATGTCTCTTAAGAATTCGACATAATTGAGTTCCGTGATCCAGTCGGCATTATTCAGCAAGAGAGCTCCATTATCTTTGAAATCCATATAAGTTGCGAGCTGATTTTTGATGGCTTCTGCATTGGCATCGATTTCTTTTCGGGTGAGAATGCGGCGCATTTCCGTCTTACCGCTGGGATCCCCTATCAGTGCCGTACCTCCTCCGACAAGAGCAATGGGCCTGTGCCCTTGCCTTTGTAAATGGACGAGAGCCATAATAGGGACAAGACTTCCTATGTGGAGGCTTGCCGCTGTCGGGTCGAATCCGATGTAACAGGTGACAATGTGGTTTTTCAAAAGTTCTTTTATCGATGCTTCGTCAGTGATTTGTTCTATAAATCCTCTTTCGCTCAGGGTATCATAGACACTCATATGCAATTTCCTTGTCCGTAATGTTGGTACTCATCCTCCGGATTCCTTCAGATTGACCCGTGTGATATTGATGCTCCTGCAGTTCATATCATCGACTTCAATCGTAATTCCCTGCAGCCGTACATCTCCTTTAGCTACTTCAAATTTATTGGGACGGGCGGTCAGGAATCGCTCGATAACCATCTCTTTTCTTATTCCCAGGATGGAATCATGTGCTCCCGTCATTCCTGCATCGGTAATATAAGCGGTTCCTCTGGGTAGAATGGTTTCATCGGCAGTTTGAACGTGGGTATGAGTGCCGATAACCGCACTTACCTTTCCATCCAGAAACCATCCCATGGCTTCTTTTTCAGACGTGGCCTCTGCATGAATGTCGACAATCACAATATTGGATTTATTTTTCAGGCAATTGAGCTCACGTTCAACAGTTCTGAAAGGACAGTCGATAGGGCGCATAAAAGTCCTGCCTTCCAAATTGATAACAGAGATTCCGTGAGGAAAAGGTGGCTTGCATACTGTGATGCTTCCCCATCCCGGAGTTTTCTCCGGATAGTTGAGGGGACGTAAAAGCATCCGGTATTCGTCCATACACTCTATAATATCTTTTTTATCCCAGATATGATTACCCGAGGTGAATACATCGATCGGACTTTGAAGAAGTTCATCAAGGATGTCGCGTGTGACTCCAAATCCTCCCGCAGCATTTTCGCAATTAGCGATTACAAAATCTATTTTCTTCTCTGCGACCAATCCGGGAAGCAGCCTTTTTATAATGCGTCTTCCGGGTTTACCGACAATATCGCCTATAAACAATATCTTCATGAACCTTCGGCTCTACTTTGCAAAGTCTGAAACTCTCATTTCCCGTATCACTGTTACTTTGATTTGTCCGGGATATGTGAGCTCAGATTCTATTTTCTTGATAATATCTTTGCAGAGCATGACAGCGTCATTGTCGGATGTTCTTTCATTTTCTACAAGGATTCGAATTTCCCGGCCGGCTTGAATGGCAAAACATTTATCAACACCATTGAAAGAATTGGCGATTTGCTCAAGATCCGTAAGCCGCTTGACATAAGACTCGAGCATTTCTTTTCTGGCACCTGGGCGGGCGGCGGAGAGAGTATCGGCTGCCTGCACAAGCACCCCCAGGATTGTGTTGTTTCGGCCGTCATCATGATGTGTCGCTATGGCTTGTACTATATTTTTGGATTCTCCGTACTTTTTTGCATATTCAGCGCCAATTGCGGCATGAGTCCCCTCAATTTCATGATCGAGAGCCTTTCCTATATCGTGGAGCAGGCCGGCTCGTTTAGCTTCCTTTATATTCAATCCCAATTCAGCGGCCATCATGCCGGTCAAGTTAGCTACTTCAATTGAATGTTCCAGGACATTTTGCGAAAAACTCGTCCGGAACTTAAGTTTACCAAGCAGATTGAGAAGTTCGGGATGTATATCATGCACTCCGATATCGAATGCCACACGCTCTCCCGTTTCCCGAATAACTGTTTCTACTTCTGTTTTTACTTTATTTACGATATCTTCTATCCTTCCCGGATGGATCCGGCCATCACTGATAAGCCGTTCTAAAGATTTTTTTGCTATTTCACGGCGTATCGGATCGAAGCTTGATAGGACAACTGCTTCCGGTGTATCATCAATAATGAGATCGGTACCGGTTGCAGCTTCTATTGCCCTGATATTACGACCCTCTCGACCGATTATTCTTCCCTTCATCTCATCGGAGGGCAGATTAACTACTGAGACGGTATTTTCAGCCACATAATCGGAGGCATAGCGCTGAACGGCATATGCCACTATTTCTCTGGAGCGTCGCTCTGCCTCTTTTTGTGCTTCATCTTCTATTTTCCGTATTGTACTTGCAGCATCCCGTTTCGCATCTGATATCATTGCCTGTACAAGATATTCGCGGGCCTCATCAGCAGAAATACCCGCGATTTTTTCGAGTTTCAGTTGTTGACTTTGAACAATTTTATCTACTTCGGCATGTTTTTCCGTCAGAAGGAGTTCCTTTGAAGTAACCGCTTTTTCCCGAGTTTCAATGCTTGTTTCTTTATGGACAAGTATATCCATTCGCTTGTCCAAACTTTCTTCTTTGAGGCGCAATCTCCTTTCGAGTTTATCAAATTCGCCTCTCTTTTCTTTTGATTCCTGCTCAAAATCATTTTTTGCTTTTAGCAGGTAATCTTTCGCCTGCAAAATGGCTTCTTTTTTTATAGTTTCTGTTTCTTTTTTCGCTTCGGCAATGATCCGGAGTGAAAGGCTTTCCGAGGATTCCAGCATTTTTTTTGCAATTCGGACCCTTACAAGATACCCAATTGCGAATCCGCAGACAAGCGTTCCGATCAGAATCGCCGCTGACAGTTCGTAACTCACCAATGATTTATACCTCCTTGCCGCAATTTCATGCGGTTGCACACACGTTTGAATTCGCTATGATAGGCGATAAGAGGGAAGAGTTATGAAGGGCGAATTTTTCACGAATTATCGTGACTGCCAACGCCAAAATCACGGGGTTGGAGGTCGTTGCCAGGACCGTCTTGGTCCCCCGCCTATGCCGTGTTAACTCTATTTTTGAACCTTACACTAAAGTGGATACTCTGTTGCTGCTTCAGGCGTTCCGCTATATTCCCAAGGGGAATCACAGCGGACATGCTCACCACAGACAAGGAAGAGCCTCCGCGCACAAGGCTGTTGGATCAAAAAACACAAGTTAATCACGAACATCGCAGGGGATTTCCTCATAATATAAGTTCTTTCATTTTTATATAATCTATCAGTTCCGCCGTTCGGCTTTCCAACTGGTTGTAAAACAGGTCCCTTTTTCCCCTCTCCTCGAATAGCTCATCTGCAATATTTAAAGCAACCAGTATGGCTATACCCAAGTTTGTGCTATCTTTCAACACCTTCTTTGTTTCTGCTGCCCTCTCATTTACATAATGAACGACACTCTCTACATATTCGTCCCCTTTGTCGCTCAGGATCGAAAATTCCTGTTCCATTACCCGGATGTCAAAACGTTTCTTCAAAATAGTTCCTTTACGGCTGATTATTGAGAAACTTCAACTCCGTCAAGTCTTTCAAGCAGCGAATCAATCTTGGAACGCACAGAATCCCTCTCTTGATTCAGTGCTCTAATCCTGCTTAACGCCTCCTCAAGCTCTCCATTTTTTCTTTCCAACAGTTCTTCTAATTCTTCAGTTTTCTTTTTGCACTGAACATATTGATTTACAATAGTTTTTATCTTCACTTCAAGTTCGTCAAATTTTTCTAGCTCCACGACAGCGACCTTTCTACTTGTGATCAATCTTGCAAAAAATAAGAAAGTTGTTTTTATCTATACCAGCTCTATTCAAAAAGTCAAGGCGTTTTCTGCCAGGTGTTAGCAGTTCAAATGTACGATTTTCCAGTTAAATATTCTTTCAAGGCAGTCGCGGGTCAATCTCGGTTAAATGTTTCTTGTACTGCTGATTCGGCGAAAGATGCCGCGGTTCGAAGTGAAAAATATCCCAATTAAGTGATGCAACATTTATTCTCCCATTTTCGGGCATGAGACTTGAACCGAGAATCCGCTATATTTCGAGTATCATGCTATTGATGCGAAGCATGCGTCCCGATCCTGTCCGAGTACAAAGCGCTGGTTTGCCGGGGCAGCCCTAGGGGGCAAAACATGGTCAAAATGCAGGTCTGAGCCTGGCAAAACCTCAAGTCCCTGATGGCAAGAATGAAATGCGATGAAAGAGTTTGAATAAAATGATTCAGCAGCATCACTTGCGTTCCATTATCCGGTACAGCCGGTATAAGGAGCTTTGGACGAGTTGAAGAAATGTTCTACTAACGCCAGGATTTCTTCCTTGCTTCTCTTCGAAGAAGCCTCTCTTCTAAATTGAGATCCACCTGCCAATCCTTTCGTATACCAGAGGAGGTGCTTCCTGAAATTTCGAATACCGGAATTTTCACCGTACAGAGCAAGCGACAATTCAAAATGTCTTCTGATTACATTTATACGCCGGGGTGCAGAAATGAAATTTACGTGAGAGCCTTTGGACAGGTAACAAGCAATTGCTTCAAATATCCAAGGATTTCCCAAACTTCCTCTTGCAATCATTATCCCGTCACATTCTGTCAAATCGAAAAGACGACGGGCATCGCCAGGTGTCCAGAGATCGCCGCTCGCTATAACTGGGATCGAAACAGCTTTCTTTACATCTCTGATCAAATTCCAATCCGCCTTTCCCTGAAAGCCCTGAGATGCGGTTCTTGGATGCACCGTGACGCCATCAGCCCCGCAATCTTCCAGAATCTTTGCAATCTGTACAACATTTACAGAATCGCGGCACCATCCGGACCGAAGCTTTGCTGTCAAGGGGCGATCTGTTGCTTTCCGCGCTATCTTTGCTATTTCAGCCACCTTCAAGGGATTCTTCATCAATGCCGCGCCGGCGCCTGATTTCACCACTTTTTTTACAGGGCACCCCATATTGATATCGATAAGGTCGGCGCCCGTATCCGTGACTATGCGCACGGCTTCCGATAGTATCTCAGGTTCGGCTCCAAATATCTGAACTCCGAGAGGCTTATCATCTTGAGATGATGAAAGATATCGATCTGACTGTTTCCTCGTGAGACCGGCAGCGCTGATCATTTCCGTATAGCAGAGACCGGCGCCTGATTCATGGGCAATGGTTCTGAACGCAAGATCCGTAACACCAGCCATCGGTGCCAGAAAAACATTATTTATAAGTGCAAGATTTCCTATTCTCATATTTCTAAATTAAGAAGTTTGCCATAAACAAATCTTTTGCGCCTTGAGCGCGCTTTCTTTGTTTTCGAAAACATGAATCTTGCGTATATCATGAAAGATCTAATTCGAAAAGTACGTTCTGATAACAAGCTCAGGCGGGTTTGATCCTGCTTGCAGGAATCGATTGATTACTGTACAATGCAACTTTCAAATCGGTTTTTTGAAAAAAACGCTTTTGTTCTCTTCCCGTCATTCCCTGCCTGACAGGGAATTAAATCTTTTCAAGCTTATATGAATTTGTGTGTTTGCAGGAATGATAAATAATCTTTTAATTTCAAGTAAATGGGGCACAAATCATATAATTCCGATTTGCGGGTGCGACGTGTTGGCTACCATGCAGTTGATGCGAAACACAGTACCCCGGCTGTATACGATGCATGGCCCGTGTTTGCCGCTTCCGATGTATTCAAGAGGAGGATGGAGAGTAACTCTTTTTATGAGAATGTAAATTATGCCGAATTCAGGAAAGGGGGATTATATGGAGAAAAAAGAACTTGTCGAAATGTTGAATAAGGACCTTTGCGATGAACATGCAGCTGTTGTCAGATACCTCGTCCATGCATATCAGGAGGGGGAAGATACGGCAGTAGGGGCGAATTTGCTTTCCCGTTCACGAGAAGAAATGTGGCACATGCATTGGCTTGGTATGATAATCGGACAGCTTGGAGGAGAACCGGATTTTTCTATCGGACCTTACCCGTTCGATCCTGCATCAAGGGCAACGATGCTGGAATCATACATTGAATATGAAGAAAAGTTAATTCCTCACTACAATGCAGAAGCGGAAAAAGTGGACGATCCTCATATTAAAAGAGTTTTGAAACGGGAAGCCTGGGAATCGGCTATACATGCGCGACGGTTTCAGCGGCTGCTTAAGAAGCTTTCAAAGAAGGACGCTGAGGGTCTCCCCGATGGAGATCATGAAATGCCGGAATTTTTCATTAACAAACTTCAAGAGGAATTAATACGTAAGTATACTGAAATGCTTCAGCACATTCGCACTTCCTGGGTTTTCCAGCAGGAAACTTTGACGGGCTGGAAGGTTATGGATCAGGCAATGGAAAAAATGAAACATCTGGCAATGTTCGCAGAAGGGATTGCGGAGGATGGTGTCGCTCCTTTTTTTGAAGTAAGATCGATAGACGCAAGCCGCGCAATTGGCGAAGCACTTCAAAGAGCCCTTGCCGATCTTGAGAATGGTAAAATGCGTTATGCGGAACTCAGAAAAAACAGCGAGTTTGAGAAACATGGAGGATTGGTTGTAAAGATGGATCTCGCCTTCCAACAGACTGAGTATCAGATGGAAGAAATTGAACAATGGCTGACAAAATAACAACGGAAAAATTCGAAGCACCAGTCCCGGTTTTGTCTGAGCTGCCACGCGCGAGTGTGCCGGGAGAGCTTCGCGAGACGCTGCATGGCCGGAAAAAAGGTCTGAGCGGGCAAAAGTCATGCCGTAAATCGGAAAATCAATAAGCTCTTGCATTCAATTACTTAGAAGCGAATGCATTACCCCTTCATATCGGATCTGAAAGGAGAGAACTGTGATACATATCAGGAGGGCACAAAAAGACGATAGAGAACAGGCTATGGGACTTCTTAACCAATTTCCATCAGAAGAATTGCCGAATGATCAGCAGGCGGCTGCCGAAACTTTTACCCGGCTTTCGGATGACCGGGAGCGCTACAGCATTTTTGTGGCGGAAGAAGATGGAAAACTGCTCGGAATGATTACTATGTCGTACCCCCATGCAGTCAGATGCTGTGGAGTGTATACCTGCATAGAAGAGTTCATTGTGGCGGCAGAAGGGAGGGGCAAAGGTATAGGCGGCAAGCTTCTTTCTGCGGCAATTGAAGAAGCCGAAAAGAAAAAGTGTTATGAACTTCAAGTCAATAATCCAAGTGCCGCAGGATATCCGGTGTATTTGCGATACGGTATAAAAGATGTGGGGAAACACCTGAAGATGATTTTAGCTTCGGAAATGTGATGGACTGGAAAATCCGCGGGGATGCCCCGCGGATTAATAGAGCGAATTAGTGCTGAATAAAAAATTCACTGTGGGCGGGTAATTTTTGATACTTTACTGATTTCCTTTCATGCCCCGTGCAAGAGACCTGTTTATAACAGCCTTATTGTAAGCTGCAAAAATATCCCTTCTTGACAGAATACCTATTATTTTACGAGGGTTATTTTCATCTACTACTGGAAGCCTTTCTATATTCCTGAATCCTATCTTCTCAAGAGCCTTGTCAAGATTTTGGTTTTGTGTGACGGTGACCACCGCAGAAGTGGCAATATCTTTGACGATAATTAAAGCATCAAGTTCTTTTTCCATCATTATCTCTTTAAAGTCTTGAAAACTTATTATCCCACTTAAGAAACCTTTATCATCAACGACTGGGAAACTTGAGTGCTTGCTCGTCAAAGTCGAATTGAGAAGTTTGTCAAGGTGCATCTGCTCTGAAACGACTTCCACATCTTTGGTCATGGCATCTTTTACGAGAATTGATTTAAGAATGTTTACTTCTCGTCCTGCTCGAATATCCGTGCCTCTTCTTACTAACTTTAGTGTGTAAATAGATTCTCTTTTTATATGGCGGGCAACAACGGTACTGATGATACATGACAGCATAAGCGGTAAAATAATCTTATAATCTCCGGTCATTTCAAAAAGAATGAAAATTGCTCCCAAAGGACCATGAGTTGTAGCCGAAACCAAGGCACCCATTCCAACAAGACTGTATGCACCTGAACTTGCCGTGACTACCGGGAAGAGATAATGAACCGCGTACCCGAAGGCGCTCCCTGTCATTGCACCGATAAAAAGTGAAGGAGCAAAGATACCACCGGATCCGCCTGATCCGATAGTGACGGATGTTGCTACTATTTTAAAAAAAACGAGGGCTATCAGTAAATACCAGGGTAGTTTTTCTATAAGAGCCATTCCTATCGCGTCATAGCCAACGCCGAATATGTGCGGAAAATATATGCCGATTGCTCCTACAATAAATCCACCTACTGCAGCCTTTGTATATTCGGGTAGTTTGATCGATGAGAAAAGATCTTCCATGCGATAGAGCAATGTAATAAAGGCAACCCCTACCATTCCACTTACGATTCACAGTAAAATATAAAGTGGTGTTTCCCAGTAACTTACGAGACTGTAGTGAGGGACGAGGAAAGCCGGATAGTTACCAAGGTATGCCCTCGATACCGCTGTAGCAATGACCGATGACACTACAATCGGACTGAAGGTGGCGATACCGAACTCACCCAGAATAATTTCCAGTGCAAACATGACTCCAGCGATGGGTGCATTAAACGTTGCAGCAATTCCTGCAGCCGCGCCACATCCCACAAGAGTTCTCATTCTATCAGCGGATACTTTCATGAGTTGTCCGAAGACTGAACCTATAGCCGAACCGATCTGCACGATAGGCCCTTCTCTGCCAACAGAGCCTCCCGATCCTATAGAAATGGCCGATGCGAGTGATTTGATAAGAACAATCCTCTTTCTTATTATGCCGCCTTTGAGGGCAACTGCTTCCATAACTTCGGGAACGCCGTGTCCCTTTGCTTCGCGGGCAAAAAGATATATGATTGGTCCTACAAGAATCCCCCCTATGATTGGGGGAAGCAGTTTTTTGTACCAGGGAAGATCAAGCAGCATTGCTAGGGAATTGTCGGATCCCACTCCGAAGAAAAGTGCGTCGAAAAAATGAATCAGCCATCTGAAACCTACGGCGCCATAGCCGGCCAGAAGGCCCACTATAGTGGCCATGCCTATCATTATAGCGAATTCGTTTTTTTTAATATCACGAATCAGTTTGCCGAAAATTTTCATAGTTGCGCTTTCAAAAAAATAAAGAGTTTAGAAAAAAGAATGCCCTTTTAATAAGGCTTAAGTGCTTATATTGCAACCGGAAAAAAATGATGACGCAGAGAACACATGTCGATGTGTCTTTTTGCGATAAAGATTGCTTTTTTGGGTTTTGATAATTATTAAATCCTTGTGATATATATAACCCTTTGAAATGTCAAAAGAGCTATCACCGGCAGAGTTTCCAAGGAGACCTATCAATTTTCAGGTAATTTGATTATATAGCTATAGTGGTTATATTAAAATCGTAATCATGAAAGTCATCTCCGCTGAATTCATAAAAAGTGCAACTAACGCTTCGCACTATGTTGAAGGATATCTGCCCGAAGTGGCGTTTGCGGGACGTTCAAATGTCGGTAAATCATCACTGATCAACAAGATGGTGGGAAGAAAAAATATAGCACGCACAAGCAGTACGCCTGGTCGCACTCAGCAGATCAATTTTTTTTTAGTAAACAAGGAAATGCATTTTGTCGATCTCCCGGGTTATGGCTATGCAAAAATTCCTGTTTCAGTGAAACGGAAGTGGGGGCCGATGGTCGAGGAGTATCTCAGGACAAGAAAGAATCTTCGGATGGTCGTTTTGATACTGGATGTGAGAAGGGATCCCTCCCCGGATGACATTATGTTCAAGGAATGGCTCGATCATTATCGTATTTCGACCATTTTTGTCGTTACGAAAATGGATAAAATTTCAAGAAATGCAGGTTTCCTTCGTTGCGAGAAGATAAAAAAGAAGCTGAATCTCGCGGTAGACGCTTTTTTTGTGCCATTTTCAGCAAGAACCGGCGAAGGAAAAGAGGGCATCTGGAATATAATTGCTTCTACCGGGAAACACGCAGATTGACATGGGTAGCATTACGGCTAAGGAAATGGATAAGTACTTAGTCCATATCCTGATTTTTGGAAATATGCCTTGACATATTACCCAAACTCTGCTAGCGACTTCACGGTTGATTTTTACTTAGGATTTACGCATGAACATAAATGACAAAAAACACGAGGTGTAAAGGCAAGTGTTAAAAGATAGCGAAAAAATCGGTGCCGTAATGGTAGTGGGTTCAGGAATTGCAGGCATACAAGCCTCTCTTGACCTCGCAAACTCCGGGATGAAGGTATATCTGGTTGAAAATGACATCAGCATTGGGGGTGTCATGGCACAGCTGGATAAAACCTTTCCTACCAATGACTGTTCTGCCTGCATCCTCTCTCCCAAGTTAGTGGAGGTGGGACGACACCCAAATGTCGAAATCATGACGCAACGAACAGTGGATTCCGTCAACGGGGAGCCGGGAAAATTCACCGTATCCTTGACAAGGGCGCCCCGGTACATAGACCTCGATAAGTGTACCGGCTGCGGCGACTGTGCCAAGGTGTGTCCTGTGACGGTTCCCAACCGCTTCAACGAAGGGCTTGATGAACGAAAGGCCATTTATCGCAAATTCCCCCAGGCGATTCCGAGTGGTTTCGCCATCGATAAAATAGGAACTGCGCCCTGTAAAGCGGCCTGTCCCACTCATATCAGCGTGCAGGGCTATGTTGCGCTCATTGCCGATGGAAAATACAAGGAAGCGCTCAAGCTGATCAAACAGGAAAACCCCTTTCCGTCAGTCTGCGGGAGAGTCTGTAACCATCCTTGCGAAAGCGCCTGTAAGCGCGCCGAGGTTGATGATCCTGTTGCTATAATGTATCTGAAACGATTTGTCGCAGATCTTGATCTGAACGATGAGACAAAATTCGTTCCCGAAATTAAGGAAGATAAAGGAAAAAAGGTTGCCATTATCGGTGCCGGTCCGGCGGGACTAACCGCGGCCTACTACCTGGCCATTGAAGGCTACAAGGTTGTCGTTTTCGAGGCGCTTCCCGTGGCCGGCGGTATGCTTACAGTGGGTATCCCCGAGTATCGTCTTCCCAAGGCGGTTTTAAATGCCGAGATCAAGACGATGGAAGAAATGGGCGTCGAAATCAGGCTGAATACGAAAGTCGGAACCGATATCACCCTGGATCAGCTCAGAAGTGACTATGATGCGCTCTTCATCGGCGTCGGTTCGCACATCAGCAGTAAATTGAACGTTCCGGGCGAGGATATGGAAGGCGTGGTGCACGGTATCGACTTCCTGCGAAGGGTCGCTCTGGGAGAAAAGGTATTCCTGGGTAACCGTGTTGCCGTCGTCGGCGGTGGAAACGTTGCCATGGACGCCGTCCGGACCGCGTTGAGAACGGGATCGCAAGAGGCCTTTGTCCTCTATCGCCGGACCCGCGCTGAAATGCCCGCTGCGGATGAAGAAATTGAAGAAGCCCTTCATGAAGGCATCCAGATGGAATTCCTTGCCGCCCCTGTGAAAGTTCTCGGAAACGGCGGAAAAGTGACGGGGATTGAATGCATTAAAATGGAGCTGGGCGAGCCGGACGCGAGCGGCCGCCGTCGGCCTGTTCCCGTCAAGGGGTCCGAATTTACTATCGAGTGTGATGCGGTAATTCCGGCTATCGGACAGACCAGCGACATGTCCTTTGTCGATGAAAAGAGCGGTCTTTCCATCAATAAATGGGATACCTTCGATGTCGATCCCGTCACCTTCGCCACCAATGTGGAAGGCATTTTCGCCGGTGGTGACGACGTAACCGGACCCGCCACGGTTGTGGAAGCGATCAACGCCGGTAAAGAGGCGGCAAAATCGATCGACCGTTACCTGCAGGGCCGGGATGTGAAATTGAGCCGCGAACGCAACTGGAAAGAAGGCATTGCCGACAAGGGCGATGTCAGCTGGATGGAGAAAGTATCCCGCCCGCAATTAAGAGAACTCGAGCCGAACGAGCGTAAAACCCACTTTAAAGAAGTCGTGCAGCCATACACTGAAGAAGAAGCGGTAGCGGAAGCGAGACGCTGCCTCAGCTGCGGCATATGTTCCGAATGCTATCAGTGTGTCGAGGCCTGTATTGCAGGCGCGATAAGTCACGATATGAAGGAAGAAAAGGAATCCATCGAGGTGGGTTCGATAATCGCGGCGCCCGGATTCGAGGTGTTTGATGCCAGCCTGAGAGGCGAATACGGATTCGGCGTCTATGAAAATGTGGTCACCAGTATTCAGTTCGAAAGAATTCTCTCGGCGTCAGGTCCCTATTTCGGCCATGTCCAGCGGCTTTCCGACGGGAAGGAGCCGAAGAAGATCGCCTTCATTCAGTGTGTCGGTTCCCGTGATGTGAATTGCGGCAACAGCTGGTGTTCGTCAGTCTGCTGCATGTATGCCACAAAAGAGGCGATCATCGGCAAAGAACACGCGAAGGAGTTGGAACCAACCATCTTCTACATGGATATACGTGCCTACGGAAAGGATTTCGACCGCTTCGTAAATCGTGCAAAGGACGAGTACGGCATTCGTTATGTACGATCAATGCCTTCCACGATAAAGGAATTGCAGCAATCAAAAAATCTGCTGCTCACCTATGTGCAGGAAGACGGAACACTGGTCGAGGAAGAGTTCGAAATGGTGGTTCTCTCTGTCGGGTTGACGCCCCCCAGGGAGGCGGAAAAACTGGCCGCTGCTCTCGGTATTGAACTGGAAGAGCATGGATTTTGTAAAACTTCGCTGGAAAACCCCGTCCAGACAACCCGTGACGGTGTCTTTGTATGCGGCGCCTTTGGCGGGCCGAAGGACATTCCTGAAACCGTTATGGAAGCAAGCGGCGCAGCCGCCTCATCCCAGGGCCTCCTGGCATCGCGGCGGGGCACCATGATTACCGAGGAAGTGCTCCCTGAAGAAATGGATATGAGAGGTGTGGGGCCGAGAATCGGCGTTTTCGTATGTCATTGCGGAATTAATATCGGCGGTGTCGTAAATGTCCCCGAAGTCGTTGAATACGCAAAGTCTTTGCCGAATGTCGTGTATGTGACGGACAATCTCTTCACCTGTTCACAGGATACGGCGGTGAAGATGGGAGAAGTGATAAAAGAAGAGAATCTTACCCGTGTCGTGGTTGCCTCATGCTCACCCCGGACTCATGAGCCGCTTTTCCAGGAAAACTGCGAGAAGGCGGGACTCAACCGCTATCTCTTCGAGATGGCCAATATCCGGGATCAGGATTCCTGGGTGCACATGCACGAACCGGAAGCAGCCACTGAAAAAGCGAAAGACCTGGTTCGTATGGCTGTGGCCAAGGCTCAATTCCTGAAACCGCTGAAACCGGGGCAGCTGAGCGTCAACAAAGCGACCCTGATTATCGGTGGAGGATTGGCCGGTATAACGGCCGCATTGTCTCTTGCCGATCAGGGCTTGGAATCTTATCTTGTCGAAAAGGAACAGGAACTGGGCGGCAACTACAAGAACCTTTATTACACGCTTGAAGGGCTGGACACAAAACAGCATCTGGCCCGGCTTCTCGGGAAAGTCGAAGAGAAGAAAGACCTGATTCATGTCATGACTGCCGCAAAGATAAAGAATATCGAAGGGTTCATCGGGAATTACAAGACTACGGTCGATGTGAGAGGCGGGGAAGAGCAGTTTGAACATGGCACTGTTATTCTTGCAACCGGGGCCTATGAAAATGAAACCAAAGAATATCTCTACGGTCAAAACGATAAGGTCGTGACTCAGCGCGAATTGGAAAAACTCATTGCCGAAGGAAGTGAGAAGGCAATGTCGGCCAAAAAAGTTGTAATGATTCAATGTGTGGGATCGAGATGTGAAGAACGGCCCTACTGCAGCCGATACTGTTGCAGTGAGGCAATCAAAAACGCGTTGAAGCTGAAAGAAGCCGATCCGGATACGGACGTGACGATTATCTATCGCGATATCCGAACCTACGGGCTAAAAGAGGATTACTATAAAAAGGCGCGGGAAGCCAATGTCAAGTTTGTACGCTATGAAGAGGATCTGAAGCCGGATGTCACAGCCGACGGTTCCAGGCTGCGAATCTCTGCCTTCGATTATATTTTGAATGAAAAGGTGGAATTGGAAGCCGACATTCTTGCCCTGAGCGTGGGAACGGTCCCGAATAAGGATAACGAAGAATTAAGCAAATTCCTGAAGATTCCAATTAATCAGGATGGATTCTTCCTTGAGGCTCACGTCAAGCTTCGCCCTGTGGATTTCGCTACTGATGGCGTGTTCTTCTGCGGCATGGCGCACTCGCCGAAGATGAGCGACGAGGCTGTCACACAGGCGAGCGCAGCCGTCTCAAGAGCTTGTACGATTCTTACGAAGGACTTTATCGAAGCGGAGGGAAAGACAGCCTATGTGATCAAACAGCGCTGCATGGCCTGCGGCCTTTGCGAGGCAAACTGTCCCTATGGCGCCATTGCGGTGGATCAGAAGGAGGGTTGTGCGGTGGTAAACACAGTTCTCTGTAAAGGGTGTGGTGTCTGTACCGCATCTTGCAGAATGAATGCCGTTGATCTTAATGGATTTAATAATGAGGAAATTCTGGCGCAAATTGGAGCCTTCTAAAATTTAGCCGACATAC
>JALNXD010000054.1 GCA_023230565.1 Syntrophales bacterium | reverse complement strand
TCGTTACCCAGTCTTCCATACTGATCACCTCTCTCTCCTCCCAACCTCATCGATGGGAGCATTCTACCCAGGGTGGGTCAGTTTTCATGAAAAAACTGGGTCAATTTACACTGATAATTTTCAATCGTGTCCGAATCTGGGCGAAAAGCCTTGATGCACCCGTCACATCCATTACACTGCGCTCCATGCAGAACAAATGGGCGTCATACTCGACAGCCGGACGGCTTACCTTCGACACGGAGCTTTTGAAGTTTCATGATAAGCTGCAGGATTATGTGATTGTCCATGAATTGCTCCACTACCATGTTCCCAATCATGGTAAGCTTTGGCGTAGCCTCATGCGTGCACATCTTGGAAGCTATGAAACCTATGAGGCTGAACTCCAAGACATGGCAGCAAAGCAGAAAGATTTGTGATTATAGAAACGAAAGACGCTGAATCCAATTTTTATCTGTGCCAAAAGCTGAAAAATAGCAAAAACAGACGGGTCTGCGGGGTATAGTGCGGGGTAGGATTTAAAATTAAACAATTAAGGGGTTAAAGCAAGTGCCCTAACCCCTTAATTTTATTATTTGGCGTCCCCACGGGGAGTCGAACCCCGGTCGCCGGCGTGAAAGGCCAGTGTCCTAGGCCTCTAGACGATGGGGACGCATAGTACTTACTTTCAAGAACACGTGTTTGTACAGAAGTCGGGTCTATATACTGATCCGCCTCCTTCTGTCAAGAAACAAATGACAAATGTCTTGCAAAAAGCTTCTTCAGCATAAAACATCCCCGCATTTATGATCTGTGAATTTATCATAAGCCGGCCTCATAAAAAAGCCGATGTAATCCGAAGCGCGCATCCGGAATGAAGCGCTTCTGTGATTCATTACTCAAACAGGACCGGTTCTCTCATAATGCGTTTTTTTGCCTCAATTGCACAAGAAGCTATCTTTGGATGCGTATCGGCAAGTGAAGCGATCTGCTGAAGGTTGTCGGCGGTTCTTGTCACAAGCATTGCCAAATCGCCATCGGCAATGCGGAGAGTTCTGGTAATAAGGTTCCAGTCCAATCCGCGTGACCAATGATATATTGCGAGCGCAGGCCATGGAAATAGAGGCGATACCTCAAAGCCTGCATTCTCCATTCTTTCTGCAACGGGTTTTACCGCATGAATAATCTGTGAATAGGCCCTTCTCAATTTTTTAGGGATTCCGGTTTTTGCAAGGGCTATATCTTGGCTCCGGTCGTACACGAAGGGGGCGACCACGGCAGCCAAAAGGACGGGATCTTGTTCAGGAAATACTTTTTCTTCAACGCATTGGGAGATAAGTATTGGCTGGTCAAGACGAAGCTGTGAAGTCCAGATTCCCTTTTCTGTGAGAAAATATCGATCATCGACATAGCCCTCCTGTTTCAGGAATGCGAGGTATCTGTTAAACTCCTGCCACAGGCTTCTGCTTTGAGGCTTTCTTTTCCGTGATGGCTGGAAATCGGCAAGGGAAGCTTCGAAAATAATCCTGATTTCGTCCGGGCGGTGCGAAAGCAGCAGATTCAAAACCATGGAAAAATCGTTTTTAATCTGGCTCGATATCCTCCCCGGCCTTTTGGCAAGCAGACTCCTTATATGATAAAGGTCCATAAACCGGCCGGGGAAAGCCACCATAAATCCGATTTTGTCCAGTCCTCTTCTTCCTGCTCTTCCCGTCATCTGGTGAAAAGCCGTGGCATCAAGAGGAATGAATTCATGACCGTTGTAACGATCGGAATTAAAGAGCACGACAGTCCGGGCCGGAAAATTCACGCCGGCAGCCACAGTCGATGTGGCAAAAACGGCATCAAGGTAACCGCTTTTCATCATATGCTCCACAAGAAACTTCCATGCCGGAAGCTGTCCTCCGTGATGGGCGCCTACCCGAAGCTTCTTTAACCCCCATAGTTGCTTGTGATCTTTCAAAAAAGGATGCTTTTCGAGATAATTTTCGAGTTCCTTCTCGAAGGGTTCTTTATCTTCTCTTATTGCGTATCTGCGGCAGCATGCGACGGCGGCATTGCATTCTTCCCTCGATTTGAGAAAGAAAAGTGCCGGCAGCAAATTGACTTCTTTCAAGACTCCAAGAATATCATCAAAAGGTTCAAGCCTTCTGAACCGCGTGCTTTGTCCGGATTTCTCAATATAGGCGGCGACTTTGCCGTGAAGGGACCTGTTGGCAAGAAGGGGCAGTATTCTTCCTGAAGGATGGAGAAAAAGTGGATACAAAGGAACCGGCCTTTTCGTCTCTTCTATGACGACACACCGCTTGTTCCGTATCGATTCGAGCCATCCGGCTATTTCCCCCGAATTTCCAATGGTTGCGGAGAGAAGCAGCATGTTGATGCGAGCAGGAAGATAGATCATCACTTCTTCCCATACCACACCTCTATCTTCGTCTCCGAGAAAATGGGCCTCATCGAGGATCACCAGGTTGCAGTTCAGCATTTCTCCTGTGTGCATTGCATCATAAAGCTGATTACGAAGGATTTCAGTAGTTCCCACTATTACAGGTGCTTCAGCGTTCTCTTTGGTATCCCCTGTGAGGATTCCCACTTTTTCAGGGCCAAAAATATTGCCGAATTCGACCCACTTGGCATTCGAAAGTGCCTTAAGTGGCGACGCATACCAGCACCGTCCTCCATTCGCCAGCGTGTGGGCGATAGCTTCCTGGGCGATCCATGTCTTACCTGAACCTGTAGGTGCCGATACGAGGCAATCTGTTTTTGTGATGGCTTTCAATGCGTCTGTTTGAAATGGATCCGGCACGAAATCTGCCGCTTCCGGTTTTCCGATACGGGATAACACGCTCTTCAATTCAGGTTCGATTTCGGCTTTCATGCGGTGAAAGTGCTTCGCTTTTTGCCTGTGAAGCCGTTTTTGCGTTTGGACGTTTTCTTTTTGCCTCCTGTGTCTGAGAATTTCTTCTCTTGGGTTGTAGTATTTTTGTACCTCGGCCATGTAAAATATAACCTGCTTACATTTTTGATGGACTCACAAAGGTCCTGCATTTACGATTCGAACCGGTTTCGTGAAAGCCCCGGAGCAAGGCGGCAAATCCTGATAAAAGGCATACATAGACGTACACCGCAGTGATGAAGAATGAAGCCTAGCAGCATATGGACTTTTACGATACGAAGTTTGCACTCAGGGTACCACAGATAAAGATTCCGGTAAAGGAACGCTTTATTCTAACAAATATCATGGAGGAAGGGAGAATCTCTTTATAAAGGGAGTGCCCTGTACCGGCGGCTGCCCCCTTTATATCCGACTTGCAAGTTCTTTTTTTATATGAGATGGTTATGTCGATTGTAATTAGTCAAAAATCTTTCTTAAGGAGATTCTTTGGATTTCAAAGGATAAGAGGATAGAATTAATAGCTGAAATTTAAGATTCTTTTTCAGCCTCTTTCTTTTGCTTCTTCTGTTTTTTCTTCTGCTGCCGCTTGCTTTCTTCGTCTTCCATTCCTGAAGGTGCCGCTTTTTTCTTGTCTTTTTCTGGTTTTGGCGCGGCGAGTTTTTCAGCCTTCAATCTGGCTTTTTCTTCATTAAGTTTTACTTGAGAGCCGATAGTTCTGAGGCGCGCTTTCGACTTTCTGATTTTGGCCTTCAACATTCTCACAGCTGCATCCCTGTCGATCTCTCTTCCTTCGACTCCCTTTTCTTTTAAAAAGGCAACCCGCTCTGCGAGTTTCCCTTCCCAAAGTATCTTTTGATATTCGCGTGTTATGCTGTCTTTTGATGCCATGTTTCAGATCCTCTCAATCCATAAGATCTTTCGGGCGACCATAAATTTAAAAAACAAGGGGTTAACTGATTTTTTGCTAACCCCCGGCTTCTTTTGGTGGGCCGTACCGGACTTGAACCGGTGGCCAACGGATTAAAAGTCCGCTGCTCTACCATCTGAGCTAACGGCCCTTCTGCGCCTCAAAAAGAGGCTTTACTTAGCAGGAAGGCTTTTTCAATGTCAAGAAGAAAATGCAGATCGTAAGCAGTTATTGTATCATATTCATGAAAGAGATTTGGATTTTTTTCATTTACATGTGCGGTGATACGGTAAGTAATCTTTTAAATCATTTTTGTATGAAGCCGGTAGGTCGTTTTGAGTCAACAGCCTGATATTGTGAAAAAAGTCCAAATATGATAGAAGGCGTTGACCTTGCAAGATTGGATTCATACTTCAACTGCAAAAGACTGTAAAAATTTTAACTATAAATAAACAAGTAAAACGAAAATGGAAAAACAATGCAATTTCCCGTAACTTCGGTTCATCCTGAACAAATGGTGGCGATTCTCAACCACGTTCAAATCAATATGCCCTACAGGCTTTTGAAAGAAAAATATCTTTCTTTAGTTTTAGACAATGGAATCAATCCGGAGATAGGGTTTGACTGCTTTGTGCTGGATCATTACGATAAAGAAGATTTTCAAAGGACCGCCGATATTCTGGCGGATGCAGAACTGAAAATTACTTTTCACTCTCCTTTTTATGATTTGCGACCGGGTGCCCTGGATCCGAAGGTTCGTGAGATTACGATTTATCGATTCGAGCAGTTATTTGAACTTGCCGGCATGTTCAAACCGGATGCAGTGGTGTGCCATGCAGCATTCGAACATCGCTTTTACGCCTCCCACGAGGAGGAGTGGCTCGAAAACAGTATAAAGACCTGGGAATATGCAGCGGACCTGGCTCAAAAGGCGGGCACGATAATTACTCTCGAAAATACTTTTGAGGAAAGGCCTGATTACTTCGGTCGGCTTCTGGATAGATTCAAGGGGGATTCGAGGATTAAATGCTGTTTTGATACAGGGCATTGTAACGCATTTTCAGATGTCCCATTTCAAACATGGACAGAGAGAATCGGATGGAGCATCGGCCAGATTCATGTTCACGATAATGACGGTTCCGGTGATATGCACCTTCCTCCAGGAAAAGGAAATTTTCCTTTCACTGATTTCTTTCGTAATATCAAGAAATATGTTGACACGCCGATCATTACGTTAGAGCCCCACACAGAAGGAGATCTGTGGGAAGCCATTGCCGCCCTTTCTTCCATGAAGCTTCTGGAGGATTAAAAAACACCGCCTGCTGTAGGCGTAATGGCTGCCGCTGTAAAATATGCTTTTCGCAGTCACGGCAAATGTAGTAATTTTAAGAATATGATTACGCTGAACAAAATTTTAAACTATACTTCAGTGTAAATAGCCAAGGAGAGGAATCTTTTAATTTGACACGATATATAGCACGAAGATTACTGACTATGATACCGCTTTTGGTCGGTATTACCATCATCTGCTTTGCGGTTATACACCTTGCTCCCGGTTCGCCTACCGATTTGCAAACGGATCTAAATCCAAGGGTTTCCGCAGAAGCCAAAGAGCGACTGCGGGCATTGTATAATCTCGACAAACCAATTTATGAGCAATATATTTTATGGCTCAAGAAACTCGCCGTTTTGGATCTCGGCGAATCGTTTTCACCCGATCACAGGCCGGTCATCGACAAAATAACTGAACGGCTGCCTGTTACAATCACAATCAACGCATTATCAATGATGTTGATCATAATTGTGGCAATTCCCATAGGAGTTCTTTCTGCTGTCCATCGTGATACTCTTTTTGACAGGATTACGGCCATTTTTGTTTTCGTGGGTTTCGCGGTACCGACCTTCTGGCTGGCGCTGCTTCTCATGATTCTTTTCGGAGTAAATCTGGGCTGGCTTCCGATTTCGGGCATTCGATCACTTAATTTCGAATATCTTCCTCCGTGGCAGGCATCCTGGGATGTGATCAAGCATTTGATATTACCCGTTCTTCTTTCCGCTTTCGGCGGGTTGGCAGGCCTATCCCGTTACATGCGTTCGAATATGCTGGAAGTGATCAGACAAGACTACATTACTACGGCCAGGGCCAAAGGGTTGAGCGAGAGGATTGTCATATATAAACATGCTTTGAGGAATGCGTTGCTCCCGGTGATCACAATTTTGGGGCTCTCTGTTCCCACACTTATAGGAGGCAGCGTGATTTTTGAGACGATCTTTGCCATACCCGGAATGGGACAGTTATTTTATATGTCGGTTATGTCAAGAGACTATCCGGTAGTGATGGGAATTCTTTTTATAGGGGCAATTTTGACGCTGGTCGGGAATTTGATCGCCGATGTCTCCTATGCCGTTGCCGACCCGAGAATCAGAGTGTCATGATGAAATCAGATTTTTGGTATCGTTTTTTCAAAAACAAGATGGCTGTTGCCGGGGGAATCGTCGTAATCGCCTTGTTTGTGGTTTCTTTCCTCGCGCCGTGGATTGCTCCCTATGATCCGAACGAAATAGATCTTGTTCATGTCCTTGAGCCGCCTTCTGCGGATCACCTTTTTGGAACCGACCAGCTCGGGCGCGATGTGCTGAGCCGAATGATATGGGGATCGAGGATTTCTTTAAAGGTGGGGTTTGTCGCAACGGGGATAGCCATTGTGATTGGAGCGATACTCGGTGCGCTTGCCGGGTATTATGGTCGCTGGACCGACTCCGTTGTCATGCGCTTTGTCGATATTATGCTCTGCTTTCCTTCATTTTTTCTTATTCTGGCGGTAATTGCGATTCTTGAACCTTCCATATGGAATATCATGATCGTAATAGGACTTACTGGTTGGATGGGCATAACAAGGCTGGTGCGGGCTGATTTCATCACTTTGAAAGAAAGAGATTTTGTTCATGCGGCACGGGCAATAGGGGCTAGTGATATACGAATTATCTTCAGGCATATACTTCCCAATGCCATGGCTTCCATGCTTGTTGCTGCAACACTGGGAGTTGCAGGCGCCATTCTTACTGAATCGGCATTATCTTTTCTGGGAATCGGCGTGCAGCCCCCTACACCGAGTTGGGGGAATATTCTCACGGCAGGCAAAGATAATATAGATATTGCCTGGTGGCTTTCCCTGTATCCGGGCCTCGCAATTCTGATTACAGTTCTGGGATATAATCTCCTTGGAGAAGGAATCAGGGATTCACTTGATCCGCGGCTGAGAAGTTGAATTTTTCTCTTGATCCTGTATATCATTACTTTATGATACACTATGTGAAGATCCCGACTAAAGAAAGGACAGTTGAGTTGAATGCTGGTTGATACACATGCTCATATCGAGTTGCAGGAATTCGAGAAAGATCGCGAAGGCGTGCTCGAACGTGCAAAAAAAGCCGGAATAAAGGCCATTTTGACAGTAGGAATAGATCTGGATGACAGCAAAAAGGCCGTTGGATTGGCTGAGCGGTATTCGATGGTGTATGCGGCGGTGGGTGTTCACCCCCATGATGCGAGCGGTATCACCCCGGAAACATATGAGGAGCTCAAAACTCTGGCGAGAGCGGAAAAGGTCGTAGCGTATGGAGAAATAGGGCTCGATTTTTTCAGAAACCGTTCCCCGAAAGATATGCAGATAAAAAGATTCGGCGAGCAGCTTGATTTAAGTGTGGAGCTCGGCCTGCCGGTGATCATTCACGATCGCGACGCCCATAAGGAGATCATGGATATGATCGAATGTTACAAAGGAAAGCTTACCGGAGTTGTCCACTGTTTTTCCGGTGATTACGAAATGGCGTGCCGGTGCCTGGATTTGGGCTACTATATTTCTGTTCCCGGCACAGTTACATACAAGAATTCGGTAATGCTTCGCGATGTGGTGCGAAAAATCCCTTTGGAACGCCTTCTCGTTGAGACCGATGCCCCCTTTCTGGCGCCGGAACCGAAGCGCGGGAAGCGTAATGAATCTTCGTTTATCACGTATACGGCAGGCAAAATCGCTGAAATCAGAGGCGTGCCCTATGAAGTTGTTGCAACAAGGACAACACAAAATGCAGGTGATCTCTTTGGGATATAAGTCGCTGCCGGTGAGATCAGTTGTAAGTCGGCGGTTCTTTAAACTGTGGCCTGATGCTGCACTCAGGTCTGAACTATACTATAGGAGGCATTTACGGAATGGCTGTGAGAAAGAATGTGCAAACGGCCCTTGGTGAAGGGACTTTAGACAGTTCCGGTGCACCCGTTACAGTCGCGCGGATGGATGCGGGTAAGGCATATAAAGGAATCGATCTATTGCTGCAGAGAGTGATCCGCGACCGCGATAATGAGGCGTGGGCTGACATCAAACGCAAGATCGATTATATCTATGAACATCTCGATATCGCCCTTTCATCTCTCGAAAAAGAAACGCGATTTACCTCCGAAATCTGGAAACGGCTCAGAGAAGGCAGGAAGATTCTTTTCAAACCCAACCTTGTTTCATCTGAAAATATCGACCCTTACACGTACGGTCCAACTCCGGGAAGCACCGCCAATACGGAATGGCCGTTTGTGGCCGCAGTGCTTCGCTGGTTTCATGATACAGCCGGTATAAGTTATTATAATATGTGTGTGGGAGAAGCGGCTACGGCAATGTCTGCAGTAGCTGCACATTACAGTCATATTAAAAATTCCGGCAGGCCGGTTACAACAGAAGCTGTAATTGAAGGCAGAAGCGACGATTTTTATGGAGGGTGGGGGTTCTGTTTCGTCCGCCGTTATCTTGCGGAAAACTCGGAACCGTCGCTCGGTGATGACCCCATGAGAGGGCTGGAAGAAAGTATGGCCGGAATCTATATACCGCCGGGAGGCGTATATGATAAATTAATGGTATACGATCTCAACCGGATCTGTGATAACCCTGCCAAAGGAAGGGAGGTCCCGGTCCCTCAGGGTGAAAACTTCGATTCTCTTATACTCCATAAAGTTGTTGCAGGAGGCGATCCCGCCGATTCGGGAGACCGGGAGCTCTATCCGGGCTGTATTCTTGTAAACGTACCGAGGCTTAAAGTGCATGCCCAGGCTCTTTTTACGAATGTGATTAAAAACCTCGGTATTGGACTGTATCCGATGCAGGTTTCGAGAACGGAGGGATGTTCATGGGAGTACTCGACTCCGAATAGAAAAATACCGGGTATGAAAGGGGCGATTCCACATCAAGTCTGGATTCCGGAAATCGACCCTGAGACCTGCCTGCCGAAGAAGGCTCCCGACGGGAACTACATTGTCAAAAAGACAGGAGGGCTTACAGGAACCATGATCGATATCATTGCCGCCGTCGCCGCACAAGATACGTTTATGGTGCATATAGTTGATGCGATCGAGACGGTTGACAGGGACCACCAGGGGTTCGGTATCGGGATAAAAGTGCCCGAAGGGTTTGCTGTGGCAGGAATCGATCCCATAGCGACCGATCTTTTCTGTGCGCGATATTTGTTCAGCAATATCGGTATTAAAGAAGCCCATCATACAGATCTCGATGACGGATTGGGAGGATTTTTCCCTCAGGCGGTTCCTGTTCCTCGATTTGACGGAAAAGCGATAATCACTGAGAAAGGTTATGATTCCCCGATCAGCCGGGATTTTTGCTTTAAACAGGGAGAAAAGCGCGGGCTCGGGAGCCGGGCATATTATGTCACAGGGCATGACGGCATAACCGGCAAGCCGCTCGCATCATTCGGGGGAAGACTGGGGTATGTCGATGGAGGTCATTTCAAGGAGATCGTTACCGATGAACTGTACTGGGACACGTATAAAATGCCGTGGGACCTGCAGAAGACTTTCTTTGCATGGCTTGAGTCAGTCGATGCCGTTGAGGGATCCTCATTGAAGAGAACATTTCTTGAGATGTTTGACGAGACAGGTGACGGAATTGTTACGTATGAAGAATACGGGAAAAAAGGTATGTACGGAGCGAATAACATTCTGGCCGGCCTTTATATGAGCACCAGAGGGGACGGCAATCAGTCCGAATTGTTCAGATCGTCATATGCAATGTTGTCTGCTATTACCCGCTATTCCAATCCCGAATGGAACAGCGAAGGGCATGATTTTACCCTTGGACTGGTCTTCGGTACCGTCGGTGTGATTGCGCAGCGTATGTCCTGCGCACCTGAGGAAAAAGAGGATTCTTTTGTCCCCGGTCTTATCTGGGGAAAGGGGAAATGGCCCAGTTTTTCTCTTGCCTTCGACAGGTATATGAAACAGGTGTTATATGGCTGGAAATACCCCGATAAAGTAAGTCTTTCGAGCCTTTACGGCAATGCCTGTGCGTTTGCCGACTACTTGCAGAACGGAGGGAAATTTCTTGGTGAAAAGCGGGGCATTCCCAGTCCTCAAGCGGCTCAGACGTATGTAGAAGCCGTACATGGAGGCAAAATGGCGCCATTGGATTTTACCTTTTTTGTGCCTCCGGGTTACGGGAGCAGTGATTTCCCGAATATAGAGGAAACAAAGGATCCGGCGAAAGTTCTTACTGTGGATTTCGAGAGCGGTAAATATCTGTGGCCTGACGTAAGAACAGATGACAGCCGGCAGATGCGTTAAACATTTTGATGTAGTAACCTGCTATTTTCATTAAATGAGTTCTGCGTCCGAGCGTACTGAAAAATAGATGCAAGAGTTTTTCAGGAGGTGCATGTATCAAATAATGATAGTATAAAGAACACAAAAAGGAGGCATGTCATGTATAAACCAAAAAAGATTCTGGTTCCTTCGGATTTTTCGGAATTCTCGAATAATGCCATCCAAAAAGCGGCGGACATTGCTGAAGAGTATGGAGCCCAGATTATTCTCCTGCACGTGATATCATCCGACATACAGCAATGTGCTGATCAGTACTGCCTGAGTGCCGACCTGATGAGGCAGTTCGAAGAGGAGAGCATAAGAGTATCAAAAGAAAATATGGAGAAAGCAGCAGGTTCAATAACTTCTTCGAGGGGAATCGATGTGGTTTTTGACATAAAAAAAGGGATCCCTTCGGATGTAATACTGGCGGAACAGAAGAAGAATGATGTCGATCTTATCGTTATTGCCTCCCATGGAAGGACAGGGGTCGAAAAGCTTCTCATGGGAAGTGTCGCGGAAAAGGTGGTTCGCGGTGCGGATTGCCCTGTGATGGTCATTAAGAAAGGAAGCTGAATAATACCGTAATTCTGTCTTTATCATAAGCTTTGCAAAGCGGTACTTGATTGGTGAAAGTACAGATGAAGAATTATTTTTGTTTTGCATGAATTGTCAACCATATTTAAAAATATGGTTGACAATATTTTTCAATATCTGCTAAATCGGCATTCATGAAGAAAATAATATTGGATCAGTTAAGGAAAAGGGGCACCGTCTCCGGTGAGGCCCTGGGGAAGGCTGCCGGCACATCAAGAACGGCAGTCTGGAAACATATCAAGGATCTTCGAAAAGAGGGATATGCAATCGCCTCTTCACCGCGCCGCGGTTATTCTCTCATTAGATCTCCCGACGTTCTTATTCCTGAGGAAATCGAAGACGGATTATCAACACATGTGCTGGGTCGCACTATCAAGTATTATCATGAGACACCATCGACACAGGACATGGCCAAACAAATTGCCTTGACCGGATCAGCCGAGGGGACCGTTGCAGTAGCAGAAACCCAGACAAGAGGGCGCGGGCGCATGGGAAGAGCATGGAGTTCTCCGCCGGGAGGCATTTATTTTTCGATGATCTTAAGACCGGAACTCAGTCCCGTAGAGGCCCCTAAAATTCCCCTTGTTGTAGGCGTTGCCGTAGCAGAGGCAATTGAAAAAGCGGCCGGCCTTTACCCGAAACTTAAGTGGCCGAATGATATTCTGATCAATGGGAAAAAAATAGCCGGAATTTTAGCAGAAATGAGCGCCGAAACAGATCGTGTTGAGTGGATTGTAATCGGAATCGGCATCAATGTGAATACAAGGCGGGCGGCATTTCCCGAGGAGCTTAAGACAATAGCCACTTCGCTTCGGGCCGAAACAGGTCTGTCACTGAAAAGGGTGGAGATTCTTCAGAGTATCCTTTTCGAAATCGAAAACAGCTATGAAAACTTTCTCACGGAAGGCTTCGAACCGATCCGGCGGCGATGGAAGGAACTGAGCCATATGATAGGAGCGAACGTCACCGTCACCAGGGGTAAACAAAGGGTTGAGGGCAGGGCGGTCGATATTGATGAAGGGGGTGCCCTTATCCTTCAGCGAACCGGCGGAGACCTTCAGAGGATAACCTTCGGCGATATATCGTTCGGGACGGTTTAATATGGATAAATGGATGCATCTGACCTCCTTCGACCGGGAACATCTCTGGCATCCCTATGCCTCGATGTCAAATCCGCTCCCGGTCTATCCCGTCGTTTCGGCGGAAGGTGTCCGGCTCACACTGGCCGATGGCAGGGAACTCGTTGACGGCATGTCTTCCTGGTGGTCCGCAATTCACGGGTACAATCACCCCGTCCTTAATGAGGCAGCCCGCCGGCAGATATCCTCCATGTCGCATGTCATGTTCGGCGGCCTCACCCATGAGCCGGCAATCGATCTGGCATCGCTTCTGGTCGATCTTACGCCCGGGCCGCTGCAAAAGGTCTTTCTCTGCGATTCGGGATCGGTGAGCGTGGAAGTGGCGATAAAGATGGCGATCCAGTACTGGTATGCCCTGAATCGTCCCGAAAAGAACCGCCTTCTCACTGTCCGGTCGGGATATCACGGCGATACCTTCGGCGCCATGTCCGTCTGCGATCCCGTAACGGGCATGCACGAGATGTTTGCCGGCATTCTGCAAAGGCACTATTTCGCCGAGGCGCCCCGCTGCCCCTATGGCGAACCTTGGGAAGAGACCTATATAGACGATTTCAAATTGCGTATACAAAGGCATTGCAGCGAACTTGCGGCGGTAATCCTGGAGCCGGTCGTTCAGGGGGCCGGGGGAATGCGCTTCTATTCACCGGCATATCTTTCGCGTGTTAGAAAATTGTGTAATGAATACGAAGTTCTTCTGATTTTCGATGAAATCGCCACCGGTTTCGGCCGGACGGGGACCCTTTTCGCCTGCGAACAGGCCGGAGTCGCCCCCGATATCATGTGCGTGGGGAAGGCGCTTACCGGCGGTTACCTCAGCCTTGCCGCCGTGCTCGCCACAGACCGGGTAAGCGGGACGATTTCCGGGTTCAAATCAGGGGCCTTTATGCATGGTCCGACATTCATGGGAAATCCTCTTGCCTGCGCCGTTGCAAAAGCCAGCATAGAAATATTGCTCGACAGTCCCTGGAAGCAGCGGATTAAAGGAATTGAAATGAATCTTCGTGAAAGTCTGTCCGCCTGTCGAAGGCTTTCGAAAGTTGCCGATGTGAGGGTTCTGGGAGCCATCGGCGTAGTGGAGCTTACAGAGCCGGTACACATGGCGTCCATTCAGAAGCGGTTCGTCGAGAAGGGCGTATGGTTGAGGCCCTTCGGAAAACTTATTTATACCATGCCTTCCTACATCATCGAAGAAGACGATCTTTCACGGATAACCGGTGCCATTTTCGATACCATCCGGGAGGAATATCCATGAATCCGGCCGCCCGCTCGTTTCCCTTTATCGAAAAAGCCCTGGAGGAGCGACGGTCCAGCCGCCGGCTGCGGTCTCTGAGGGCGGTCACTCCCCGTTCCGGTGCGGAGGTCGAAGTCGGCGGGAGAATCATGATAAACTTTTCTTCCAATGATTATCTGGGACTTTCCAAACATCCGCTTCTCAAGGAGCGCGCGCGGGAATTCACTTCCCGTTACGGTACGGGCTCTACGGCATCACGGCTTATCTGCGGTACCTGCCGGTGCACGGAAATAGTGGAAGAAAAACTGGCCTTTCTGAAGGGAACCGAGGCCGCCCTGATCCTGAATTCCGGATTTCAGGCCAATCTTTCCCTTTTACCCGCGTTGGCGGACCGGAATTCGCTTATCCTGTCCGACCGCCTGAACCACAGGAGCGTAATAGAGGGGGCAAAGCTTGCGCGCTGCCGGACTATTGTCTACGATCACAATGACGTGCAGCAGGTAAGAAAGATTCTGGAAAAAATCAGGGGCAGCGGCGGGTATTCGCGGGTAATCATAATTACGGAATCGGTCTTCAGCATGGATGGCGACAGAGGGGATATTGATGCGCTTGCCGATCTTGCCCTTCGTTTCGAGGCGCTTTTTATAGTCGATGAAGCCCACGCCACAGGTGTCCTCGGTGAAAACGGTATGGGTCTTGCCTGCGGCGGAAAGGCGGATCTGGCCGTCGGGACCTTCGGTAAGGCGCTGGGTTCTTTCGGCGCCTGTTTCGCCCTTTCCAAAGCAATGTGCGATTACATGATTAACTGCTGTTCGGGATTCATTTACAGCACCGCCCTGCCTCCTCCTGTCCTGGGGGCCATTGATGCAGCTCTTGATCTGATTCCCACAATGGAAAAGGAAAGACGAATGCTGCAGGAGAGGGCCGATTATCTGCGGAATGCCCTCGTAAAGCTGGGATGGAACACGGGAGATTCAACTACCCATATCGTTCCGGTGATTGCAGGCAGCGAGGAAGCGGTTCTTGAACTTTCGAGAGAACTGGAAGAGAGAGGCATCCTCGCAGTTGCCGTGCGGCCGCCTACTGTTGCAAAGGGAGAATCGCGAATCCGACTTGCCCTGTCTCTCTTGCATAATGACGATCATATCGAACGGCTTATCGCTGCCTTTCGCCGTGGGCCGAAGGAGTGCACACCATGATGGAGGAATTTCCCCGCCGGTTGTTCGTTGCCGGCACCGATACGGATGTCGGGAAGACAGTGATTTCAGCCATTCTCATGGCCGGACTGCAAGGATCCTACTGGAAACCCATCCAGAGCGGACTGGAGGAAACGACCGACACCGAGTGGGTCCGGCTGGCAACAGGCCTGCCGGACATCCATTTTTTCCCCGAAACCTGTCGTCTCTCACGCGCCCTTTCTCCCCATGCCTCTGCAGCGGTTCAGGGAGTCCGGATCGACCTTCCATCGTTCAGGCTTCCCGAAACGGAGGATCACCTGATAGTAGAAGGGGCAGGGGGTATTCTGGTTCCCCTGAACGAAAGGGATTTCATGGTGGACCTTATCGATTATTTGAATCTGCCCGTGCTTCTGGTCGCGAGAAGCACCCTGGGGACCATAAACCACACCCTCCTCTCGCTCGAGCAGCTGAAAGTGCGGGGGCTTACGGTTTTGGGAGTGGTCATGAACGGTCCCGCAAACCCCGGAAATCGTGAGGCGATCGAATACTACGGAAACACAAAGGTGCTCGCTGAAATCGAGTCCCTCTCAAAAATCGAGCCGCCTATTCTGAAAGAGACCTTCGCGCGCCACTTTCAGAAATTTGTGAGGCGGCCATCCATCGAATCCTAATAATTTCAAAGGCAGAAAGAATGAATACGAAAGAATTGATCGAACTTGCTGAAATGATTATAGCCGGAAACACCCCCGACAAAGGTATTTTCAAGAATCTTGCCGATATGCCCGAGGAGGATGCCTTTTCTCTCATGGCGGGGGCCGACCTGATACGAAGGCACTTTTTCGGCCGGGAGGTTCATCTCTGTACGATAATTAACGGTAAATCGGGCCGCTGCAGCGAAAATTGCAGCTTCTGCGCCCAGTCGATATCGGCCGCGACGGATGCGCCCGTCTATCCGCTGCTTTCTTCAGAGGAAATTCATAGGACCGGCAGCCGGGCGGCCCGAACGCCGGTCAACCGCTATTCCGTCGTCACCAGCGGCAGAGGACTTTCCCTCCGCGAGGTGGGCATTGTAGCCGAAGCGCTGTCGGGACTCGATAAGGAAGGGATCGGCACCTGCGCATCACTGGGAATCCTCGATCAAGACAGTCTGCATGTTCTGAAGAGCGCCGGCGTCGGGCGCTATCATCACAATCTGGAAGCCGCCGAGAGCCATTTCGACCGGCTCTGTACCAGCCATACGTATGCCCAACGGGTGCAAACGCTCAAAAGAGCGAAAAGGGCCGGCCTCTCCATATGTGCGGGCGGGGTCTTCGGCACGGGCGAAAACGACCGGCAGGTGCTGGAGCTTGCAACGGCACTGAAAGAGGTCGATGTCGATTCCGTACCACTCAATTTTCTCGTTCCCATTCCGGGGACCAGGCTGGAAAAATCGCAGCGCTTGACGCCGCTTCGTTGTCTCAAGATCATCGCGCTCTTTCGCTTTGTGCTCCCCGAAAAGGAGATACTAATCTGCGGCGGAAGAGAATTCAACTTGCAGGAGCTTCACCCTTTCATCTTTTATGCCGGGGCAAGCGGCATAATGACCAGCAATTATCTGACCACTGCCGGCAGATCGCTTGCAGATGATCTTTCAATGCTGGACCGGCTTGGCCTTAAAGTCCGGGGAACCTGACATTGCTTCAATTTTCAGAAATACCTTTTCCGAACCCTTTTCGTCCTCAGAAATAAAAAATGAAGAACCCCCCTGAGAGTCAGCTCAGGAGGGTTCATGAATTGTTCCCTGTATAAGGCAGAGAATTATCAAAAAGATAATTTCGGCTTACTTTATCGATGGTGCAAAATCACAGAGATAGCCGGCGATAAGTTCGAATATGTCCTTGTCTCTGTTATTATAACGAAATTCCATCTCTTTCAGATAAAGAGGAAATTTTTCTTCACAGGTTCCACGGAATTTCATTAATTTTTCTTTTGCAAATTTCCAGAAGCCTGTTTGATTGCCTTTAACGAGAGTGGCATGCGAGAGCAGTCCTCTTCTACGAGTGACCCTGTTGCAAATGATGATCATATCGTAGTCTTCATAATTTTCGGCGCATGTGTTTTTCTTCCGCCGGAAGAATTCGCTATCAGAGCTCGAGGATTCATCAACAATAAATCCGGGCAGTATTTCAATTACAACATGTCCTTGTTCTTCATGAACAGCGAATGCATACCCTGACATTGAGGCCATCTGCGACGCCTTCCAGATTTTCTCATCTGTCAGGTGCTCCTGGATGTGAGCGTAATGTGCATTTTCATTTGTGAACTGAAAAGGAAGATGAGCGAGTATCGCTTTCCTGATCACAGTTACGGCTTTCAGGATCGTGGGATAACTGAGATTCAGGTGTTCTGTGATTTCCCTGGCTGTGAGGTCCTCCGCAAAATATTTGATGATATGGCACCATTCTATGGCCGAAATATTCAGCTCCTTGAGCCACCGGCCTGAGAATTCATGAAAGGTGTATCCGCATCGATGGCATCGCAGGCGCCCTCCCGAAAGCCTGTAAATATCATAGGAATGGCATCGGATACAGTAGCGCCGGTAGTTCTTCCAACATAATCTGATAAAGAATCGCCGGGCGGAATTCTCCGTTTTTACAATATCTTCGAAAGAAGACCGGTCCATTTTTTCTCTGATTTACTGTGCGAATTCTTTTACAAGTGTATGAAAAAATGTTTAATTAAAATAGCAACTTGAGATCGGTGTATTTTTTTGGCTTGACGTTGTTCACTTATCTGATAGTTCATGAACGTTCTCTGAGTTCGTTTTATTTTTCGTTCGATTTTCAATTAACTGCGCTGAATTCTCACTATCATACGGATTCCGATTTTCTTTCTCTGCTTATGTACGGAAGGCTTTTAATTCATTTTTGAGAGAACAGATGAATTCAAGCCGGGATAATACAACCAAATCCCCGTAAATAAAAGAGAAACATTCGGTCCGCTAAAGGAGTTGGCTCAAAAGTGAGATACCACGCCTTTTGCCGAAGTTCCTTGTCGAGGGGATAGGGTGATAGGATCGCCGGTCGAAAAAAGCACCTTGTCAGGTGCCGAATTTTGTTCGGTTCCGAATTCAGCTACTGATGGAGGTGCTACTAATGAGTACTAGCAGGTCACGGAGTTTTGTAAGTAAAAGACGTTTTTTTTCTTTCCTTACGAGTGCAGCGATTCTTGCGTGCATGGTAAACTTCTTTCCTTTTGCAAATCAATCCGCCTTCGGTGCGGATGTTTCTCTCCAGTGGGATGCGAATACCGAATCCACACTTGCCGGATATCGCATTTATTACGGGTTAAGCAGTGGTACATACCCGACGATGCTTGACGTGGGGAACCACACTAGTTGCGTCATTTCCGATCTCGTAGAAGGCGAGGAGTATTTCTTCGTTGCTACGGCCTATGATACATCGGGGAACGAGAGCGGCTATTCGAACCAGGTATCCTGTACGGTAGTGGATTCGACCAATTCGACCATAATAGACAATGGCGACCTTGATACATCCTACACAGGTACCTGGACCGCCTCGGGCGCACCCGACTATTATGGGACGAACTCCCTTTACAGCAGGGACGGCGCTGCATATACATGGAGTTTCCAGCCTGATGCGACAGGATATTACCAGGTCGCCATGTGGTGGACGGAATGGTCTTCAAGAAGCAACGGCGTTCCCGTTTCTATCGCCCACGACGGCGGAACGGCCAGGCTCAATGTCAATCAGCAGATAAACGGCGGACAGTGGAACGATTTGGGGAAATATCTCTTTGAAGCCGGTGTACGGTACAATGTCACCCTCAGCGCGCCCAATCCCTATCCGACAAGCTATTGTGCCGATGCGGTGCGGTTCACTTTCGTCGAGGAAGCGGCAGTGCCTTCAAATGAACCGCCGGTCGCCAAAGACGACAGTGCCGCCACCCAGATGAACAAGTCGGTTGTCATCAGTGTTCTGTCCAACGATACAGACAATGACGGGTCGCTCGATTCATCCAGTTGCACTGTGGTGAGCGAGCCTGCAAGGGGCTATGTATCTGTCGGCAGCAACGGAACGGTTACCTATACCCCTCAGGCAAACTTCAGTGGAACCGACAGTTTTACCTATACCGTCAGGGATAACGAAGGTGCCCTGTCGAATGAAGCGACAGTGACAATAACGGTATCGGCCATAGCGGCAGGGAGCGAAATCATTATCGATAACGGGGCGAACGGAACGTCCTCTACCGGGACTTGGACTGTTTCGAGCGCCGCCGGCTGTTACGGAAGCAATTCCCTCTGGAGCCGCGACGGCGCCACATATACGTGGTCGTTCATTCCTTCCGAATCGGGGTCTTACCAGGTGGCAATGTGGTGGACCGAATATTCCTC
>JALNXD010000053.1 GCA_023230565.1 Syntrophales bacterium | reverse complement strand
GGAAATGATCTGGTCGCCGCTTTCGCTTTCCGCCAGGATGTCGCTTACGGCTATGGAACCCGCAGCCGCTTCATACCGGATGTTCCCGTCTGCGGTCGAGGTCTGCGTCCCGTCGGCCATGGTAATGGAATCCGCCGCGTAAAGCTCGATGGTCCCCGTCCCAGCCGTGATAGTGATATCGCCGTCTTCCGCCAGGCTCGCATCGGCGTTGGCGGCGAAGGTCTGCCTGATCGAATCCGCCGAAATCACGCTGATGCTCCCGCCGCTCGTTCTCACCAGGCCCTTGATCGTGATGTCCGCATCCGTTCCCGTTCCTTCGATGGTTTCGTTGGCCGCAAGGAGGATATTCCCCGCCGCGCTTACCGCTGCGGTGTCGCCGCCGCCGTCGATGGTGATGGCGCCGCTTACGGTCTGAAGCACGATATGGGAACCGCTTGTCAGATCTTCCTGGCTGTCGGCGGCGGTAGCGGTGGTCAGGCCGCCCTCTCCGGCCTGCTCGACCGTCAGGCTCAGGTTCGTGATGGTGATGCCGTTTTTCTCGGTCAGGAAGGTCGCGCCGCTCGTGGATTTCGCCGTCAGATTCGCCACGTCGGTTTCTATGTGGTTCGTCCCCGCGCCGACGGCCGTCCCCGCCGTCAGAATGAGCCCGCCGGCCGTGATGTCGATATCGCTGTCGCCGGTGCCGTCGGCATCCGTAATCGATCCCGTAGCGGCAATAACGGTAACACCGCCTTCCGTCACTATATCTCCGACCGTCACAGTGCTCTTCGCCGCCAGCCGTATATTTCCGCTTCCGGTTGTAATGAGGCTTGCGGCATCCTGCTTGATTTCGCCGTTTGCAACTTCGATTGCGATCGTTCCGGCGCCGTCTGTACGAATATCGGCATTCGCCTTGAATTCCGCTTTGCCGTCGGCGAGCAGGGTCACATGGCCCGTTCCGGAAAGAATATCGGCATAGGCGATTATTGTTTGGTTAATTTGACTTGCCGAAATAAGCACATTGCCGCTGCCGTCCGCCGATACCGCCGTATTGTCGGTACCCGCCGTCCCGTCCGCCAGGACGGTCCCGTCATTGAGCGAAATGTAGCCGCCGAGCGAGCGGAGGACGATCGAACCGTCGCCTCCTGTGGTCCGGAGATCTGATTGTTTTGCATCGGTGATTGTCGCAGTTGCACCGGTTATGCCCACTTTTTCTATGCTGACGGTTACGTCGCCCACATAGATGTCATCGGTTTCAATGATGTTGATGCCGCCGGAAGTAGCCCGGGCGCTGACCGCTTCGACATCGGTTTCCAGGCCGTCCGGAAGGGCGCCAAGGACTCCGATCCCCGTTCCCGCCGACAGCCGCAGGCCGTAGGCGATCACATCGGTGTCGGTATTGCCGTTATCCAGAATGGAACCTGTTGTCGCGGTAAGAGATACATCGCCGGCCGTTTCGATGCTCGCAAGATTGATATCTACGTCGGCCAAAAGCCTTACATTTCCGAAATCCGTCGTGAAGCGGCTTCCGTCGGTCTGATCGATCGAACCTGTCTGCGCTTCTATATTGATATCGCCGGTCGATGTTGTGGTTGCATCGGCCGAGGCCGCAAAGGTCAGCGAACGGCCGGCCGAAATCGTTATCGCCCCGGTACCCGATTTGATGTCGGCATTGACCGCGATATCGGAGGCAGCGCCGTTCGCCTGCACCAGCACATTTCCTGTTCCGTGAGCCGACAGTACATAGCCGTTTGTCGTATCGCCATCATCGAGAACGATCGAACCACCCTGAGAAACCAGGACGATATCGCCGTTGCTTCCTGAAATCAGGTCCGCCTGGGCGGTGTCGGTAACGGACGTTGAAGGCGTTCCGTCGCCGTTGAACTCGGTAACCGTAACGGATACGCTCCCAACCGTCACGCCATCATCTTCAGTGATGTAGATGCCGGCGCTAGTCGTTCCCGCCGAATAGGCTGTCACTTTCCCTGCCGCTGTGGTGAGATGACTGCCGGACGAACCGATGGCGTCGTCGGCGACAATCCGCAGATTCGTGGCCGTCACATTCTTCGTTCTTCCTTCGGCGCTTGCGACTGCGCCGGTGGCGCTCACGAGGCTCACGTCGGCGGCCGTGAGGTTCCCCACGATGACGCCGGTACGGCCGGAGAGTCTGAGACTGCTTCCCCAAGCCGTTGCACTCGACGTTGCCGCCATGGATAGGGCGCCTGCCTGTGCATCGATGGAGATGGTCCCTGCTGTGGCCGTACTGATCGATACGTTATCCTCAATCGTCACGGTATCAGCGGCTTTCAGCGTTACATGACCGGTTGCGCTTTCAATGCCGGCATTGACCGTGAGATCGCTCCCCGCGCTGCGGGCGTCGATCAGGATGTTTCCGCTGCCGTTCGCACTGACCGTTTTGCCGTTTGTATTGCCTTCGGTGCCGTCGTTCAGAATTATTCCGCCGTTTGCCGCGACCAGAACGATATTGCCATTGCCTAAGGAGCTCTGCATCAGATAACAATAAAGGAAAAGAATACTGCAAGATGAAAAAAAAGGAAATTGGGGCATTAATACTGTCCGGGGCCAAAGTGTTTTCCGGTATTGCAGGTAAAACAATAAATACTGCAGAGGTTGGCATTCTGGTTATGTGCATAGGAGCGCTTGCCTTTTTATTGATAATCAATGTTTTTGCCCGCACATTTTTTCAGAGTATTTATTTTACGGAAGAGCTTTCAACTTTTTTCGTGATCCTTATTACCTTTACGGGTGTGAGTTATGGGGTGCGCAAAGCGCGCCACATCAGGATGGGGGCATTTCTGGATGCCATGCCGCCTCATATTGAAAAAATTTTCATTATGCTTATTTCTCTTGTAAGCGCAGCGGTAATGTCTGTTATGGCATGGGCATCGTGGGAATATCTGATAAATGCGAAAAATCTGGGGCATATGACGCCGGCCCTTCGACTTCCGAGATGGATTTTCTACATTATTATTCCGATAGGTTTCGGACTTGCCTGTATTCAATATATCAGGACGATCATCAAAAACTTCAGAGAGCGAGAACCCTGGCTATCTCCAGATCAAAAGAGCGAATACGAAGATGAAACAGATGTGAGGAAGGGAATATGAAAGTATTCGGCATTTCCCTCATAGTAATGCTTCTGTTCGGGTTCCCCTTTATGATTACACTGTTCGGTTCAATAATCCTGTATCTTTGCATTTATATGCCTGATATGGCCGGCACTATGCTGCTTACAATGGTTCAGCAGGTAATTACCGGTATAACGCAGCCTTCATTAGTCTGCGTACCAATGTTCGTCTTGTCGGCCGGCATTATAACATCAGGCGAATCAGCCGGACGTCTGATCCGTATGCTGAAAGCTTTCATAGGCCACCTGCCGGGAGGTTTGGCGATAACTACCACTGCAGGCTGCACACTTTTCGGCGCGGTTTCCGGTTCCACCCAGGCGACTGTAGCTGCAATCGGTGGCACAATGCGCCCTATGCTTCTCGAAAGCGGCTATAAAAGCCCCTTTACGCTTGGACTCATTATAAATGCCAGCGATATTGCTTTTCTCATTCCTCCCAGTATCGGTTTTATCGTATATGGGGTCGCAACTAACACGTCCATAGGAATGCTGTTTCTGGCAGGCATACTCCCAGGTCTGATGATTCTGTTTTTGTTTTCGCTTTATTGTTACATATATTCAAAAATCAAACGTATTCCGGTCCTTCCCCGCGCACGCAGGTCTGAACGACTTTCTGCCTTTTTTGAAGGCCTGCCGGTAATGGGGTTTCCCCTTATAATTGTGGGCGGCATTTATACGGGACTTCTCAGTCCGACTGAAGCGGCAGCCGCAGCTGTATTGTATGCCGTGATACTTGAAACACTCGTTTATAAATCACTGACACTGCATAGCCTGATGAAAGCATTTCTTCAGACAGGCGTAATCACCGGCGTAGTATTTATTTTAGTCGGAGCAGGCCAGGCATTCTCATTTTTGATAGGTTTTCTCCAGATACCGGGAAAGCTCCTGCCGCCGCTTTTCGGCACCGACCCTTCCATGCTTCGGGTAATTGCGATAGTTGTCGTGGTATACTTTGTCGCCTGTATGTTCGTGGACCCGATAGTAGCTATTTTTATTCTGAGCCCCGTTTTTGCACCGTATGTGGTCGGTGCGGGCGTTGATCCAATTTTATTGGGGACACTTATTACATTACAGGCAGCTATCGGCTCGGCCACCCCGCCCTTTGGATGCGACATATTCACCGCTCAGCTTATATTCAGAAGGCCATACCTTGAAGTTATCGGCCATGCTCCGCCCTTTCTCATGATACTTATTCTCACCACGATTCTTTTGATCATATTTCCTGATATCGCACTCTTTCTTCCAAGGCTCGCAATGTAGCAGGCTGCATTTGAACGCTATTTCATTTGCAATTTTCACTCTAAATACGTTAGTAATTCAATACGATCCAATTGAAATGGAGCCGGATGAAAATGCCACCTGCAGTTCAATGTAAATATAGACTGGAAGAAGGTGCCACTCTTTTTATGCTTGCCGGCCTTAATCTCGCAATAATCTTTTCCCCGGTTTTTTATGAACTCTATGACATTTTTTTTCTCAATCTGATTCTTTCGGCAATGATTTTTTTCATCGCTTTTTTGAATCAAAGGCGAAATACAGTTTTGATAATTCTTATCAGGGACTGGTATATTCTGCTCATCTTGATCACTGTCTATTTCGAGCTGAAGCGTCTTGTTCCACTCATTAACCCCAAAGATGTCGATTATCTCCTCATTGAAGTGGATCGAATTCTTTTTTCGGGTCAAGATCCCACAGTTCTTCTTGAATCAGTGACTTTTCCGGCATTAACCGAATTTCTTCAGATTATATATGCAAGTTTCTACCTGCTTCCATTTTCTTTTTGCCTTTTTTTATACTTGAAAGGACGCCGTAAAACCTTTCATATAGCCGCCTCTGTCATAATCATCGGCTTTTATATCTCATATGCGGGGTATTTCCTGACACCGGCAGTAGGCCCCCGATATACACTGGCAGACCTTCAGAATATTGAACTTACAGGTCTCTGGAGTTTCGGATTTATTCGTTCAATGCTAGACGATGCAACAGGTGTTATGAGAGACTGCTGTCCCAGCGGCCATACAATGCTCAGCTTAATGACCGTATTTCTGGCGCTGCGGTATGAAAGAGGATTCTCGCGAATAGCAATACCATGGACCCTGTTTCTTGTATTTTCAACCGTATATCTTCGCTATCACTATTTCGTAGATATTATTGCAGGTATTTTTCTTGCCTTTCTCTTTTTATTCGCATTTCCAGCCATAGAAAAATTTCCTGTTCAGGCTGCGGGTCCTTATACCATAATTTCTTTTTCAAAAATGCGATAGGTTTTATAATTTTCAGCTTTTAGTACCTCAATTGCGTGTATCATCTTGCGATTGGTCTCTACAATGAGGGAACAATCCGACGCATTGAATCCCATTCCGACTCCCGTTTCTATTGTTTTCAAATAAAATACATCATCTATATGGCGGCCCCGGTACTCGGGCAGCACTCCCATGACAATTGTCCGGATTTTCTTACTTCTCCGTATCGCTTTCAGCGCTTTTAAAAGACGCCAGGGATACAGTCGCCCGTTCAGGATTTGAAGTCCCAGGTTTGCATCGGCTATTGAAATGCAAAACCCTATAGTTTTATTCCCATCGTGAGCAAATATGGCGAGTTCAGGGATAATTACTTCTTTCAATTCCCTGAAAAACACTTCGAATTGCTTGTCTGTGAGAGGCAGATGCCCCCAGTTTCCATCCCAGGCTACATTAAAAATTTCATGTAATTCACGTGCTCTTTGTTTTATATCCTTTCTTTGCAGAGTCGTATACGTTATATTCTGATTCTTCATAAGGTCTTGTTTGACTTCTCTGAGATACGATTGATAATCTTCAATGTCACGGACGAGGTAACAATACCAGTCAATACATTTACGGAAGCCGTAGGTTTCGGCAAGCTCCTTATAGTAGGGTCTGAAATGCATCAGCCCCACCACGGGCGTTATATCGTTTCCTTCGACATCAAAACCGACTGAATCGTATATGGAAAAGCTCTGCGGGCCCTGTATTCGTGTCTTGCCCCTGTCATTTAACCAGTTTTCAGCGCTTCCGAAAAGGGCATCAGCTACATTTTGTGAGGGGATCGATTCAAAAAAGCCGAAAAATCCGGTAACATGATCATACTTTTTTTCATATAGACGATTGATATGGGCGCTTATCCTCCCGACCGGCTTGCCGTCAAGATACGCGATAAAAAGTTCAACTTCCCCTATATCATAAATATATCCCTTTTCCCTGCCCAGAAATTTCATCTGCCCGGAAATTATCGGAGGAACCCATGCGGGATCATCTTTATATATGCCTGAAGTCCAGGGAAAAAGAACAAAGGTCTTGAGCATGCTCTTATCACTCACCGGTTTAACAACTATATCCGCCGCCATAGATCACCCCATGCAGAGATAAAATCGGAACAGATTTTAAAGAAAGAAACGAATTAAAAAATAGAGCATTTTGTAAATTTTTGTCAAACCTAAAATCCGTTATTGTAATTAAAATTGACACCTGTACGGATAAGTGATTTCATTTAAGAGGGTTTCAGGCAGTTTAAAAAAAGCGAAAAGAATGAACTCCCGATCAGCTATTTCAGTCCAATGAAAAGTGAACCGGCCGCGCAGCATGAAGGAATGCACCGCTGCCAGAACATGGGCACAATTTAAAAAGCGTATGGGAAAAAACATGAAAAGATTATCCGGAAAGAGGCGACCGGAACTTATGGACAGTAGAGAATATCCGCCCCCCTGCCTTTCCTGGATCATCTGGGGCCTGGGGGCCGCCCTTTACCTGAGCGGCTTCTACCAGCGTGTGGCGCCGGCGGTCATGACGGACCACCTTATGGCCGATTTCAGCATTGGCGCTGCCTCCCTGGGAAATCTTTCGGCCTTTTATTTTTACAGCTATGTCGCCATGCAGATCCCCACAGGAATTCTCGCCGATTCATGGGGACCGAAGAAACTCCTGACCGCGGGCGCCTTCACCGCCGGCATCGGCACCCTGCTTTTTGCGGCGGCGCCTGCCATCATATTCGCCAATGCAGGCCGCCTTTTAATAGGGGGGGCAGTAGGGGTCGCCTGGGTTGCGCTCCTGAAACTCACCATGAACTGGTTCCCGCCCAGGCAATATGCGCTGACAACCGGCTTGGCTCTTTTCTGCGGCGTCATCGGCGCCGTTTCGGCGGGAGTGCCGCTGCGAATCATGGTCGACCATTTCGGATGGCGACCGGTCATGCTTGCCTCGGCAGTCCTGTCCCTTGTTGTCGCCATTGCAATCTTGCTCATAGTACGGGATGACCCGTCCAAAAAAGGGTACACCGGCTTTCTCCCCTCTGTCGGTGTCAAATCGCACACCGCCGCTTCTCTGCTTGCCGGGCTGTTAAAGGTGTTCCGGTACAAAAACACCTGGCTGCTGTCCCTTGCCCCGGCCGGGGTTGCCGGGCCGGTATTGGCCTTTTCAGGACTCTGGGGGGTCCCCTTTTTGTCGACACATTACAATCTTTCCCCTGCCGGAAGCGCGGCTGTAACCTCCGTCCTGCTGATTGCCTGGGCCTTTGGCGGACCGGTGCTTGGTGCAATGTCAGACAGAATCGGCCGAAGGAAGCCTCTCTATGCAGCCGGCAGTCTCGCCGCCTGTGCAGGCTGGGGCATGATCCTGTTTGTGCCGCAGTGGCCTGTTTGGGTCTTGATAGCCCTGGCCTCAATTGTAGGATTCGCTTCGGGCACCGTGATCATCGGTTTTGCCTTCGTCAAGGAATCGGTGCCCCCTTCACTGACCGGAACTGTGTCCGGCGTCTGCAACATGGGGGCCATGATCGGCCCTATGGTGCTGCAGCCCGCTATGGGATGGGTCCTGGACAAGAACTGGAGCGGAATTATGGAAAAGGGGATAAAAATCTACGGCCTTGATGCCTACCAGTCCGCCTTCGGCCTGATGATCGCAGGATCGATTCTCGCGGCGGTCCTCGTACTTTTTACTACCGAGACATACTGCCGCCAGAAGGTGAATGATTAAAAAAGAGAGCGGTCCCGCTCCTCGGAAGGGACCGCTGGAGGTCAACGCTTCAGTTGCCAGTTCAAATCGTCGATTGCGTCTACGACCATTCCCACCCCTGTCGTAATGAGCAGAATATCCTCGGCTACTCTCACAAAACGATGCCCGGCCGGGGGCGGTCCCATACGTTCAATGAGTATGGGGGGAAGATCATGGAAGATGACATCCCGCGGTAAGGGACGGCCTATCTCCCATCTTTTTGCATGCCCTGGGGGGACGCAACGGCCGCCTCTTTTCAGAAGACCGGGAGGGCAGTGGCCCTTACGGTAAAGATCCGAATAGTAACCCTCTATGTATGTGCGGTGATCGCCGGTGAAATAGTGTCTTTGCATCTCCTGTTCATGTTTTAGGGCTTCCCTCTGCATTTCCTCGTGATGCTTCCGGCTTTCCCGCTGATTTTCTTCATACCGCTTTCGCTCTTCCCGCTCCACCTCCTCACGAGTCTTTCGATATTCCCTTTGAGCTTCGCGCCTCTCTTTCAGCTGCTCCCTCTCAGTTTCCTGCCAGCGCTTCCGGGACTCATCTCTGCCTTTATTCGGTGGATCGGCGTATGCATATGTCCCGGCGCATAAAAGCACCGCCGTTGCAACTATGGTGATCATTTTTCTCATTGCAGATCTCCTTGACCTTTATGGTAAATCCGACAATCGGTTACAGATATGATTAGCACCGGTAATCGGCTCCTTCAACAAAAACTTCTCATGCCCTTTATAGGCGGCAACGACGGTTCCGAAACGATTGCTAGCGTATCCCCGAAAGTATCTGAAGAATATGGATGACGTCCTCCAGCCCCAGTGTGCCGTCAATATTGGCATCCCCCGGCAGTCCATTGAACGGGGTGAATGCTTCCATAACAGACGAGCCCGACAATCCGTCATGCCCTCCGGCTACATACAGCGTGCCGTTTATGACCCCGGCAACCGCCATTCGCCTGGGTGTAGGCATTTGCGGAAGAGATGTCCACGCGTCGGTGGCGGGGTCGTAAGCTTCAGTGGCTTCAAATTTGGCTACATAGATTCTTCCATTGATCGACCCCGCTGCGTTAGACGATCCGACCACGTGCGGGGTTCTTGAAGTCCAGCTGTTCAGGACCGGATCATAGGCCTCGATTGTTCGTATCATCAAATCTGTTTCAGAACTTGTAAATCCGCAGCAGCCTCCCATAATGAACAGAATTCCGTTCACCGCGACGGTATCGGTACCGCCTCGTCCGGTGGGCATAGACGCCTTCGTTGCCCATGTGTCGGTTGCAGGATCGTAGACTTCGAGAATGCTGGTCACCGGTGCACAATACCCCGTGCATCCTCCTGCCACGAACAGTTTTCCGTTAATTTCAGAAGTTCCCGGCGTCGAACGCGCGACCGCCATAGAGGTTTTCGTTTGCCAGGTGTCGGTGACGGGATCATAGGCTTCAAGAACCGCCGTTTTGCTTTTTATACCATCTCTTGTAATTTCGCCGCCCGCCACATACAATTTGCCATTGATCACTGCGCCGCCTGCGCCGTTTCGGGCGGTAGGCATGGGGCTTTTTATCGTCCACACGCCGGTGGCGGGATCGTATACCTCAAGGGTCGCAAGCGAATTAGCACCATCCGATCCACCGGCCGCATACAGTTTGCCGTCGATTACCCCGCCGGCCGCTTCCCATCTCACAGTAGGCGCAGCAGTACAGGTTTCCCATATCCCGGTCTGGGCAACCGCGGAAGGGGCAATTATAATGAGAACGAAAAAGAGTGAAAAAACTATCAGAGTATTTTTCATCTAGCCCCTCTTTTAATCAATAATTTTTTTAATATAAAACCTTTGCTAAATCGAAAAAATTACCGCGTATTGAACGTCAGACCAATTCTCTTATTATTTCATTGAAATAAAAAGGAGAAATGTGAATTATCGCAGTGAAATTCTTCACAATCAAAATGTATGGTAATTGATCCTCGGTACTGCACATCAGGATATATCTTTGCAGAGCCCAGGAATGATGCCCTCATTCACTTCTGAAAATGAAGATACAAATCGTTTTTTTCAGTTCAAAGTCTCTATCCAACCGATCAATGTCTTTGACAGAATCTTTTCATGCCCGTTGTAAAGATGACTTGCGCCTTTCAATTCGACAAGGCGGCACCGATCAGGCCGCGGACAGTTTTCTTTGATGGATTCCACCAGTTCTTTCGTTACCGGCGGCAGATCGAGGGTCCCTCGTGTGACGAGAAGAGGAGTTGTTATCTGCCGGCAGAGATGTCGCGCATCGACAGGAATTTCATTGTCGCAAAAAGAAATATATGTAAACGCGGAAAAAACGAAAGGAAGATTCCCCCGCGCCGGAGAAACAATCAATTGGTACTGATTATTATTTTGAACAGCCTGGCGGGCTTCGGCCAGAGCTCGCTCATATTCTTTTTCACCAACGAGAAATATGGTCATTTCAGCTGCTGAAGGGGGAGGGCTCACTAACGCCATGCCTGCAACGGTTTTGTCCTGAAGTTTTCCCTGTGCATAGAGGATTTTGAACACTCCCTGGCTGTGCCCTACGAGAATTATCCGCTTATAACCCCTCATGTGTACAAATTCAAGAAGAGCCTCGATATCCAGTACGCAATCCGGAAAGTAATCATAAATAGATCCGATTATTTTCCGCGAGTACCCGTCAGGGGCCGTCGCCACATCATGCCCCCTGAAATTGGCCGTCAGGCATGAATAGCCTTGTTCCGCCATCAAAGACGGCAAAAATGAACCCAATCCCATATAAAAATTCATTTGCGACCCGTGCATGACAATCACAGCAGTTTCAAGATTTCCCTCATAAAATGCACCATGAAGCAGTACATCATCTTTCGTTTTAATCGTCACCAGTTCGGCCTTCATGTCTTTAATCTCCTTTTTCGCCTGCATTCTGCGGTTCGATTCGATTTTAATCCCGGTGCATATCGCACATAAAAGTTCGTCGTGTATCATTTATTTGCACTTTTTAAAAATGATATTTGATCGGCTTTGCAAAAAGCCAGTCATGCCGATTCGAGCCGGCTTGTGGAGTACGCAGCGATTTATATCATTTTCTCCTTATTGACAGGCTGATGGAATCCGTTAAGCGGATTTTGTATGAATAAGAAAAGCAATTTTATCGCACACGCAAATTTCAAGAAAATACGTACATCGGGCATTGAAAATCAGTCTTTCCCCTTATGGATTTAAAATGAAGGAAAACCTATGCTACCAAATATTCAGTACACCCAGGAGGGGGTATGAAAAAGAATAGAATATTGAAGCATATATTCACGATCCTGTCATTATGGATATTTACTGAACCGGCGATAACGCTCGCACAAACCGAAGCGATGCAGACAGTAAAAGGTGTGGGAATAAAGGTGGAAGCACTGGTGAGCGGTTTGAATCATCCGTGGGGTATGGCCTTTCTTTCGGATGGCCGTATGCTGATCACCGAAAGGAACACAGGAAATTTGTACGTCCTTGGCACGGATCATACTCTTTCAGCGCCTCTGGAAGGGGTGCCGGAAGTCTGGGCGCATGGCCAGGGCGGACTTATGGATGTGGCACTCGATCCGGATTTTTCAAATAATCAATACATATATCTTTCCTATGCGAAACCGGGCGAAAGCGGTAAAGCGACTACCGCTCTGGGACGAGGCACGTTTACAAACGGCCGCATCCGGAATTTCCGTGACATCTTCGTTCAAGAACCTTATATCAATGGTCCGAACCACTTCGGCAACCGCATCACATTTTCCCCGGACGGCAGATACCTTTTTTTCGCTTTGGGCGAACGGTTCCAGTTTGATCCGGCACAAGATCTTTCAAACCACCTCGGCACGGTTATCCGCATTTATCCTGACGGCCGTGTGCCGGAAGACAACCCTTTTGTCGGCCGTGCGAATTCAAAAGATGAGATCTGGTCTTACGGCCACCGAAATATCGAGGCAATGGCCATTCAGCCGGAAACGGGCGTGCTCTGGATAGGAGAGATGGGACCTAAGGGCGGCGATGAACTGAACCAAATCGAAAAAGGCGCCAATTATGGCTGGCCGGTCGTTAGTTGGGGGGATCATTACGACGGCAGAGACATCCCCGACCCTCCGACTCGCCCGGAATTCAAGGACGCCGCGATACACTGGACTCCGGTCATTTCTCCTTCAGGTATGGTCTTTTATGAAGCAGATCTGTTTTCCGGCTGGAAAAACAGCGCCCTCATCGGCGGCCTTACCCATAAGGAACTCGTTCGGGTAGTGTTTGACGGCAATAATGTCAGAGAAGAAGATCGTCTGCCCCTGCCGGAGCGCATCCGGGATGTCGATACGGGCCCGGACGGCAGTATTTATGTACTAACCGACGAGGATAACGGCAAACTGTGGCGCATAAGCCCCCTGGGAAAAAACCGGTAGGCACAGGAAAAACTTGCACGCATGGAAAGACCATCAGCTCAGAGCAGAAAATCCTGTTCCGTTATAACGACTGTCCGCTGCATATGCTTTTCCGCGTACAGGAAGGGAAAAACTGTTTAAAAATTTTGATCGCAAATTTGTTAAAAGGCACTCTCGGCATCCACATAAATGGTAAATCAACGTAACGCAGTCCACTTCATTGATTTCAATCTACAGCGAAGCCGGGGGATCAAGATTATCTGATTTCTAAAAGTCACTTTGATGGAGTGCGGCCAAGAACCGTTTATTGCCGCTTGCTGAGAAAAGGAGGCGTCAGCCATGGAAACTAATGATTTTACCAGCCATATGTACAGGCCACCAGACCAATCATTAAAAACATTTGAAGAGCTTGTTAATTATGCGCTTTCAATTGACGGCTATGCGTATGCTGAAAAAATGTGGAAAGTTGAAGCACCTTCGGAAGAAATTTCTGAAAAGATCGATTCCTTCAAGAAAAATGGAGTCTGGGGAGGAACATTCGAGGATTTACGCTGCTGCCTGTTTTTTTATCAGCGGCACATACGACAGAATGAATCGGAGGGATATGACAGTAAGGGAAGAGAAGAATTTGCCGGCATATATAAGGCGCTGTGCAAGGCATGGGATAAAAAAACCTTCAGGTTAGATCTTCCGGCAGGGTAATTAGTCTGCATAATATTTTCAAATGGACAAGAGGTTCCGCGCTTCATTCAACATCAGCCTGCCTCTTTTGAGATCCGGTTGATTCTTTTCTCGAGCCGTTCGGTGGCTTCGGCCGGCTGTTCCAAAGACGTATACAGGCGACGAATTCGTCAGAGGCAGACTATTTTTCGTATTGGCGATTGCACCAGCCTCATCTTCGACGGTTTGACCATTCCCTTTTCACGTCATTTATGCCTGTTCACTATCGCCAGCTTCCAGGTGAGATTGTCGCCGGAACAGACGCCACCGACAGAACAGACTCTTATGTCATCCCCCTGATAGGCCGCCTCGGAAATACCGTATATGTAATCCGCAATATCTTCGGGCGTCTCTACCGGAAGTTCAATCACCGGAAGCTTTCCTTCGATATTGAAGGGCACCGGGTTCGCAAGATCGCCGCGATAGGTGGATATGGCAGTCAGTGTGCCCGGTTCCGGAGTGATTTCGTATACTCTTGCAGGGGGAGCATCTGTTATTATGCCTATCACGTATACAGGCGCGGCATCGTCTGCGGTATTCATGACCAGCCCTGCGATCCTGGGAGTATGCAGGCTGTCCGGTTCGTACTTTGCACCGGTCATGATCATCCCCATATGCTCCTTGTCCGGTCGTGTTCCGGTATGATAGAGCAGGCGATACATCTCGAAGATCGCTTCCGTCTGAATGCCGTTGCTGACCGTCATCAGTCCGATACTGTTGTCATACTTGATTGCCGTGTAGTGCCTCAGCCAATCATAGGCTTCATTTCCGACAGGGCCCATTATTACGCTGTTTTCGGCCGAAGTTCCCTTTCGCTCTCTGCTTGCCGGGCTGCGGCCGGTGACCAGATATGCAAAGGCCGGCCTCCCTTTGGCGGTTGCGCCGAGAAACAACTGTCTTCCGGGATATGGTCCGTTGGGATTTTTCATCGTCTTCTCCATAGGGACATAGTTATAAACGTCCAAGTATAATGCCCTGTTTCGCACCCCCTTCGAAAGGCCGAGGATGAATTTGCAGTGTACCCGCGTTTCGGGGCATATACCATTATAGCTTTTTAAATTCAATGAATACTCAGGCCACAAGTTTTTTAATCATTTTTGTGCATCCTGTGCATGGCGGCTCCAGCGGTTCTGAACCTCGGGACGTCCTGCGGCAGGGAAAAAGCTGTTTTGTCAGGAATTTCAACCCTCTTGTACTTCATCGGCGCTCTCGAACTCGGTGGCGCCTTCCATATCGTTAATTCGCTCCCATGCGGCTGCAATCGCTTCAAGCAAATGAGTTCCGGAGCAATTTTCGATATTCAATCCTTTTCCCGTCAATATGGCCGCTCTGTTGTAGGCGCCCGACGAGGCATTTATTATCGTTCCCGTAAGGCGGCATTCCTCCGATGCCAGATACAAGACCATTGCCGCCACCGCCCTCGGGTCCATTTTTTCCGCCTGGCCCGGCGGAATGACATCGGCATTCATACGGGTCGCTGCAAGAGGTGCGATGGTGTGGACGGTGATACCCCGGGGCGCTCCCTCCAGTTTAAGGGAATTCATCAAGCCGATAATGCCCACTTTTGCCGTGCCGTAATTGGATTGACCGAAGTTACCATAAAGACCTGCTACGGAGGTGGTAAAAATAATTCTGCCGTATCCCCGTTCAACCATATGGCAAAAGGCCGGCTTCGTTACGAAAAATGCTCCGTCGAGATGCACATCGAGAACGGCCCCCCAGTTTTCCGGGGCCATTTTAACAAAGCTCCTATCCCTTATGATTCCGGCATTGTTAATAAGAACATCTACCCTGCCGAACGCGTCAAGGGCTGCGTTCATAATCGCTTCACCACCATCGGCAGTGGCGACGGAATCATATTGCGGGACTGCCGTTCCTCCCATGCGCCGTATTTCCTCTACCACTCGATCGGCTGCATCACGGGCACCCTCCCCCGTTCCGTCCCTGGGCACTCCGTAATCGTTCACCACTACCGAGGCACCGCGACGGGCCAGTTCGATGGCGTAGGTCCGCCCAAGGCCTTCCCCTGCTCCGGTCACAACAGCGACCCGCTCATCGAAGCGGATCTCTTTCACCGGCCGGCCTGAAACACCTGCAGATTCAGCCTTTTCTTGCGGCGTTTTCATGACCTTTTCGAACAGGTCGCCTGTCATCCCGTTCTGATCCCAGTAAGACCTGGCATCGGAAAGATTTGCGATCTCTGGCCAGCTGTTCATCACATTTTCGGCGGTGGCGATGCCGCCTGCCACCGGAATGTGGCTTTCACCGGTCATGAATGCCGCCCGGGCGATTGTTTTCTCTCCTGCCCTGTAGATCCTTCCCGACTCCCGGCATTTGTGGGACGAAAGATAGAGCATCAGGGGGACCGTGCACGAAGGAGTACGATTCGATGTATTACTGCACGCAGATTCGGCCGAACGTTCTTGTGAAACGACTGGAACTACGGCATTGATCCCGATATTGTATTTTTTGCCTTCAAGTTTTATCACGTTCATAAGGCCCACTGCCGCCAGAGAGGCTGCGCTTGCCGCCGTTTTTGAGGGCATGCCGTAAAGGGCTTCGCCGGTCACTGAAAACAGGATCCTTCCGTAGGCCCTTTCGCGCATTGCTACAAAGGCAGGCCGGGTTACAAAAAACATTTCATCTATTGCGTTCCTGTTGCGCTGCCATATTTCAGGAATCATATCAGTAAATACCACTCCCCTGCGATCCGGAGCGGGAATGTAAATCAAAATATCGAGGCGGTTGAAAATACCGAGCGCTTGCACCACCGCCCGTTTTCCCCCTTCGGACGTCGCTTCGTATTCATAGATGTGCAGGGTCCCTTCTGCCGCGGACTTTCCGCCAAAGTTTCCTCTCCGGATACCGGAGCCTTCCCTTGCCGCAAGCACAACATTGCAGCCTCTCTTAATAAATTCAAAAACCAGCGGTCCAGGCTCACCTTCGCTGCAGGCAATCAGTGCTGTCTGCCCGTCAAAACGGATCGGTCCTGATTCAAAATCACCTGAATTCACGGCATACTCCTTCCCTTCGATTTCCTTTTTTTCGTCCGGCCAGAATAGTACATTTGCCGCTGAAAACCAAGTATTAAAGCAATAAACGGGTCATTCAAACATGAACCGCACAAGAGGCAAAGCCCGGGACTTGCGGTTTGCACCCGGCACCATCACGGCGGTAATAGACTACCGGACACGCACCTCGATAAACTGGCTGGCTGCATCGATAATTCTTCTGCCCGTCAGAATACAGGATCAATTGCCGAATACTCTTTTCAAAAGCTCTGTCGTGCGCTTTGCTGGATTCTGCCGTATCGCCGCCTCTTCTTTCGCCATGTAATAAAAGATGCCATCCATCCCCTTCTCCACCACGTGTCCTGTCAAGTCTGCTTTTACATCAGGTACGAAGGGAAGCGCCTTGTACCGGCCGATTGCATTTTCGTAGGCATCAAGGGCGCCTACATCGGCGAGCGTGTTTTTCACTATTGGCCGCATCTCATCGGCAAGGGGTCCGGACATCTTTCCCCTGAAATATTGTGTGGCCGCATCTTCAGGACCTTTATAGATGTCTATTACATCATCGAGGGTCATTTCCATTATGGCCGTCATAAACAGGCTCTTCGCCCTGGGAACGGCCTCTTCGGCGGCCCTGTTCAATTTGAGTTCCAGATCGTCCAGAAGAGAAGACATGCCGATCTTGCTCAGGGCCGACTGAACGGTGGCGAAGCTTTGCGGAAGGGGAATATGGATGGCATTATCATCGGAAAAACCTCCCTTTTGCCCCAATTGTTCAACAACCCGGGCAGTCCCGACAGTGAGCGCCTCTTTGAGGCCCGAGGCTATTTCATCATTTGAAAGCCCTTTTTGGCCAGGGGCCTCTTTCAGTATCTCTCCAAGTATACCTTTGGCCTTATCCATCCAATTGTCGGCTGCCCCTGCAAGAACCGGCAGGGCGATCAACATTATTCCCGCCGCTGCCACAGCCGCTAAATGCCGCCACCGTGAATGCCTCATTTCTTTTCCCTCCTTAAAGCCGTTATTTGTCGGGCAGAAGGAATTCAGTCAAAAAAGAGCATTCTCGCCTAAACTCAAGTTTTGAAAATCGGCTTTCATGGCGACATAAATGCCCCTCTTTTTCCTCCTATTCGCTAAACCCTTTTTCCTGCATTTCTCTTTGGTTTTTGAACAGGGACATTCCCGTCCGCATCCGCCTGAAAGCGAATTTTTCGTAAAATCCCTCTTTTCCCGGAGAAGCATAGAGAAGACGATTCTGGCCGTCCGTTTTCTCGAGGATGGACTCCATTATCCTTTTTCCGATCCCCCTGCCCTGCCACTTCGGCAAAACGGCAATATCGTAAATGACCGCCTGACAGGCGCCGTCGGACAGTGCCCTGCCCGTGCCGATAAGTTCGGAACCGTTCAAGACGAACACTACGACGTAACTGTGCTCGAAGGCCCTCTGCGTGCATTCGGCCGAATAGGTAGAGAGGCCAGCCTCTCTTATTACACGGACCACGGCATTCCAGTCGATCCCCCTGCAATCGTGTTTCAGCGCGATATCAGCCATAACGCTCCAGCTTTGCAGCAATTTTCCTGGCAAAATCCCTCGCCTTCTGCAACCGGTCTGCATCAGGCTGTCCCAGTGTGAGGGAACGGTTTTTCGCATAGGCGACAAGGTCGGGATCCCCGCTGTCGAGCATGAATTCGGCAATCTCTTCACTCAATTCTCCCTGGCAGTTAAACGTCCCCAGAAGCTCCGCGCCACCAGCGGCCTCCTTCGACCGGTCAAGCCACTGCTGCAGCTCCGGCAAATCTTCATGGGCTGCATGGGTAATGAAAAGGGCGGCCTTTTTTCCCTTTAAAAATTCTTTCATAAAATCCTTTGCCTGATCGGGCGGTCCGAAAGCATGTATGGGAAAGCCCTCGAAAATAAAATCGTATCCCCCGGTACCGGTCACTTCGAAAAACCTTTTGATCTCTTTGCCCGAAGCGATTTCATCGAAAATTGCCTCGGCCACCTTTTTCGTATTTCCGGTATGCGACATGTAGGTGATCAGTATGTGCATGTTCCCCCCTTTCATCAGACGGATAGATTGCGTTACGGAGCAAACCGTAAGAGATTTTCTTATTTCCGCGGTTGCTCTTGTTCGTCATTTTTTTCTTCAAGCACGCCCGGCAGTGATTCGATATAATCCCTTATTTCGTCACGTACCCTCCTGTATATTCCAAGCTTTGCCTCTTCCGAAGCGGCTTCTTGCGAAAGCTCTGGAGGATCGTCGAATTCGTTGTGAATCACCTTGATTTTGGCCGGAATGAACGGACAGCTTTCTGATGTACTGCTGCAGACGTTAACCACGTAATCGAATTCAAGACCTTTGAGTTCATTGAAATGTTTGCTTTTCTGCCGCGATATATCGACCCCCGCTTCTTTCATTACGCGCACGGCACAGGGATCGAGCCGTGACGGGCTGCTGCCTGCCGAATAGGCCTCGATGCGCCCGCCCAGCAGGCTGCGGGCAAATCCTTCGGCCATCTGACTCCGGCAGGTATTGCCCGTACAGAGAAACAGCACTTTCGGTTTCGCGGCCATTATCTTTCTCCTTTGGGCTTTAACTGCATAATAGCGCATCGGAAATTATGGAGCAATACCGGAAGTTCATAAATATGACGACCTGTTAGGGATATCTTTACATTTCAACCCGTACCGAACTCGCCCCTGCATGCTTGATGATGTAAAGGAGCAGTTCCCTGGGCGCTTTGAAAAGAAGAAT
>JALNXD010000052.1 GCA_023230565.1 Syntrophales bacterium | reverse complement strand
TAACTGACGAAATGATAGAACAATATATTCAAGAGCAAGAAGGGGAGCCGATAGTTGATGACAGTCGATTTGCAATCGACCCCTCTTAAACCCCTCGACTTATAGTCGAGGGTATTTCAGTTTTATTTTCATGTAAAGAACGTAAAAAATCGCTTTTGCTTATGAAACCGACGGAAAAGCGTTCTACCAGACCTTTTATCTTTCCTTCCTGTTCTTTGAGCCTTATTTCCTTTTTTTCTTGATCCGAGAGAGTCATCCCCCGAGTTTTTTCCATTATTATATCAAGAGTGCTTTTAATTTCAGCCATCGCTTTCTCCCTGCAGATTCGATATTCTAAAGCCAGGAACTCGGCGTGTCAAACGAAAATGTATTGGGAGGATGATTAGTTTTACGGTACGGCCGATTTTTATGATCATCAATATGAATCAGTAAAAGTTCGAGATTCTGATAATGTGGAGGAAGAAAAATGAGGGTTGATATTGAAGTAACGGCGATGCCGGTTGAAATTTAGAGAGTTAAATATTATATGTGGCATCGGTGTAAATGAAGACGAATAAGGCGATGCACAATAGCAGAAAGGGATGAAGCGGAATGAAAATTGTGAGATTTGAAAGCGCAAGAGGAACAGTTCATACAGGAGTGCTCGAAGAAGATGACACAACAAAGGCGCGGCTGATTGAAGGGGGCATTGCTGAAAGCATCATTGTCACTGATACTGTCATGGAAATAGAGAGGCTTGTAGTTCCTGTCGCAGCGCCTAATATATTTGCGCTGGGATATAATTATAAAAAACATGCAGAAGAAGACGCGCAGGAATATCCTGATATTCCGGAAGTATTTATGAAGGCAACAACCAGTCTTACAGGGCCGGGGATGGAGATTATACTGCCGAAAGCAGGCGCAACTGAAGTCGATTATGAAGGAGAACTTGCCGTCATAATAGGGAAAAGAGCGAAGAATGTAAAACCGGAGGAGGCGGAAGATTTTATATTTGGTTACAGCTGTGCCAATGACGTGAGCGCAAGAGATTGGCAGTGGAAGAAGCAAAAAATGCAGTGGATAAGGGGAAAGAGCTTTGATACATTTTGCCCGATCGGACCGTGGATCGTTACAAAAGATGAAATCTCCGATCCAGGGGTTTTGAGGATCCAGACGACTGTGAACGGCATAATTATGCAGAATGCAAGCACATCGGATATGATTTTCAATGTTTTCGAGATAGTGAGTAATTTGAGCCAATCTTTAACGCTTCTTCCCGGAACTGTCATATTGACGGGGACACCCGGGGGCGTGGGGTACAGCCGTATACCGGCTGTATTTCTAAAGGAAAAAGACGTAGTGGAAGTAAGCATAGAAAGGGTCGGCGTGCTCAGCAATACCGTAATTGCAGAATAGGTTGCAAAAAGAATATGAATATAAGTGAAATTATGAAGAGAAGATGGCTGCGGGAATGATGTGGAGAGAATGACGGGCATTTTGACGGGAATATACTGTGCGATGAATGAAAAATTCGGTGACCTGAGATGGTGGCCAGGGGAAACTCCTTTTGAAGTTGCGTTGGGGGCCATACTGACCCAGAACACGAACTGGAAAAATGTTGAGAAGGCAATCGAACGAATAAGGAAGGAGAATGTTCTTGATGAAAAGAGGCTTTATCAAATGGATCGATCGGATATTTCTGAGTTGATAAGGCCTGCGGGGTATTATAATGTCAAGGCTGAAAGATTGAAAAATTTTCTTGAATTTTTACATTTACGGTACAACGGTCGCATGGAAGCAATGGTGGAGGAGGAACTATGGGAATTGAGAAGACAGTTGCTGTCGGTAAAAGGGATAGGAGAGGAAACGGCTGACAGCATTCTTCTTTATGGACTCAATAAGCCGATTTTTGTCGTGGATGCGTATACGAGAAGAATTTTGGCGAATCACGAAATAATCAGAGTGGAATGGAGTTACCGGGAGATTCAGAACCTTTTTATGGATAATCTGCCACAGGAAAGCGCATTTTATAAACAGTATCATGCGCTCTTTGTAGAAACTGCGAAACGCTTTTGCGTAAAAAAGCCTAAATGTGCTGAGTGTCCCCTGGGAGAAATAATTGATTATGAAACTATTTGACCAATGCGGTGCAATACACCTTCATTCAAAATATTCTTTCGATGGAAGGACCAGTATCAGGGAGATAATGAAAGCAGCCGAAAAGTGCAAGCTTGATTTTGTTATGCTGACGGACCATTCAAATATGGATGCTAAAAAGGAGGAAGGCTGGCACGGGAACGCATTGCTCATAGTGGGGCAGGAGATATCACCAAGATTCAATCATTATATTGCGTTCGGATGCAATGAGGCTATAGAAGCAGGAGAATCCGAGGATCTGCCGCCGCAGCAGTATATCGACAAAGTGAACAGACAAGGAGGATTCGGATTTATTGCTCATCCGGACCATGAAGGAACTCGACTGTTTCACGTGAAACAGTATCCGTGGAAAGACTGGTCTGTATCGGGATTCCAGGGGATGGGTATATGGGATTTTATGACGGACTGGCAGTCGAAATTATCAAGCTATCCGAGAAGTCTTTTGGCCTATCTCTGCCCGGCTCTGGTTCTCACAGGTCCAAGGCAAAAAACATTGCAGCGCTGGGATGCCATGTCATCGGACCGGCTTGTTGTGGGAATAGGAGAACTGGATAATCATGATACACTATATCGGCTGCTCGGATTCAATATCAGGGCGTTTCCTTTTGAAAGAGCCTTCAAAACCATACGAACGCATGTGCTCACCGATAGTTTAATGAATAAAGAGAAAAGAGATGTTGATATTGTTTTGAAAGCAATACGACAAGGACATATCTATATCGCAATGGAATATTTTAGCCGGGCGGAAGGTTTTAATTTTACCGCAGCAGGTGCAAATTACGTAGCCACTATGGGGGATGAAATTCCCTTCGAGGGGAAATTGAAACTTTCGGTTCGGCTCCCTGAAAGAGGGCAGATGAGACTTCTTAAAGACGGATCGGTGATCGAAAAAAAAGAGGGAACCAAATGCGAATCGGTCATAGCTTCGCCGGGCGTATATAGATGTGAAGTATATCAGAAACGCTGGGGCAAATTGAGGCCCTGGATATTTTCAAATCCGATTCATGTTCGGTGAAATTTTGAAAATGCTTACAGAAGAGTGATGATTACGTCGCGTCGCTTGCGGGGGCCATCAAATTCACAGAAAAATATATTTTGCCATGTACTGAGAAGCAGTTTTCCATTTTCTACCGGTACGATTTCAGAAGGACCGACAAGACCGGCTTTTATGTGTGAATCGCCGTTTCCGTCTATTCTATCGTGGCGCCATTTTCCTTTCGGAATAATTTCTCTCAGACATTCAATGACATCGATACGTATATTTGGATCCCAGTTTTCCTGGATCATAATTGCTGCAGTGGCACCAAGCGCGTACAGACAGCAGATTTCACTCTCGCCGCCGTATCTACTCACCACATCATCGACAAGTGTGGTGATATCTATAAGTTCTTCGTGGAAATTTGTTCTAAATGAAATCGTTTTTTTCATTTGATCCACTATTTTTCCGAAATCCTATTTCATTTGCATACTGAATTTGACGCTGCCATGGAACGCCTGGATGAAGTGAGGAGATTCGCTTTTCTCCTATCATCTGCAGCGATGCGACGTCTAAAGAAAGCGGATCGTAGCCACCAATGAAACCAAGGTCGTCAAGGAAGCGCTCTCTCGGCCCCGGCAGACAATCGCACTCTGCCGACAAGGAAACCAATGCGTTTACAAGAACAGATTTCTCGCCTATAATCCTCCACACGGCAGCCGCCGTCTCTACCAATCTTTCCTGAAACTTCATTTTGTCCGTACCCCAAAGAACTTTCAGTGCCTCCTGGGGGCACATGGCGATGCACTGCGCGCACCCTATGCACATATCAAGATTAAAGGAAGGAAACTCACCTTCAGACAGGGTTATAGCGCCTGAAGGACAACATTCCATGCAGACGCCGCATGCCGTGCACTTTTCACGGTTCAGTTCAGGAGAAACATCGGCGTGCATTCGCTGCTTCTGTGCTCTTGAAGCGAATCCCATGGAAATATTTTTAATTGCGCCACCAAAACCGGCGGCCATATGTCCGGTAAAGTGAGAAAAAATAAAAAAGCCGTCTACTCGGTCCAGGAGGGCTGCAACTTGAACTGATTTGAAGTGTTTAAACCCGGCATCGATTTCTATCGTATCTTTTCCGTCAAGACCGTCGCCTATTATAACAGGACATCCAAGGTATTCTTTCGTATATCCATGCCGGGCTGCGGTTGCGATGGAATCGGCACCTTGCCGCCGCCCGCCGGAATAAAGAACGGTCGTATCGAAAACGACCGGATTCACTCCAATTGAAAGGAGCCATGCAACAATTTCCTTTGCATAGAAGGGTGGAAGAAAAGAATGATTGCCCCGCTCACCCCAATGGAGTTTGACGGCTATTCTGTCCCCTCTTTTATATGGTGCCTTCATTAATTTCAGGAGCTCCTTTACATCGGTTCTATGGAGTGTATGTTCCGTTATCAACTTTTGATCGTTTTCTTTCATACTGCACCCTCCCCGCAGCGCACAAGCATCGGCCTGAATTTTGTCTTTCTTTTCTATTCTCGTCTACGGTGCCTCGCACAATCAATCATCCATTTACCCTAAAACACTTTACGGCATCATGCCATATTTTTTTAACTTAAGATGAAGTGTCCGCCTCGTGATACCCAGTCTTCTTGCAGCTTCGCTCTTGTTTCCTGCCGTTATTTTCAGCATATCGAGAATAGTCCTCTTTTCGGCCTCTTCAAGGGGAAGAGAATTACCCGCCGGAGCCATCATGTCTAATCTATCTTCCGTAAAAGAAAAAAGGTCATTTTCTTCAATGTATTCCGTTCTGCCGAGAACTGCAGCCCGTTCAATAACATTCATTAATTCCCGGACATTTCCAGGCCATGAATGTTTGAGGAGCCGGTCCATTGCCTGAGGAGTAAACCCTTTGATTTTTCTCTTGTGCGTATCGGCAAAAAAAGCAAGATAATGCTGGGCAAGAAGCGGTATGTCTTCGCGTCTTTCTGCCAGAGAAGGAACGACAATCACTACCACATTGAGGCGATAAAACAAATCTTCACGGAATTGTCCTGCCTGTACTAACTGATGCAGGTTTTTATTTGTTGCTGCTATTATTCTTACATCAACTTCGACAGAGGTATCACCTCCTACCCGCACTATTTCTTTTTCCTGAAGTACCCGAAGCAGTTTTACCTGCATTTGAAGAGGCATTTCGCTTACTTCATCGAGGAAAAGACTGCCGCCGTGAGCCTGCCTGAATTTACCTTCATGACGCTTGTCAGCTCCTGTAAAGGCACCTCGCTCGTGTCCGAAAAGTTCAGACTCGAGAATGGTTTCAGTAAGGGCGCCGCAATTCACTTTTATAAAAGGGCCTTCCTGCCTCTGACTGTTAAAATGAATTGCCCCTGCGACAAGTTCTTTTCCACTGCCGGAATCACCTTCGATCAGGACCGTTGCATCGGAAGGGGCGACCTGCGCAACTGTCTCAAGCAATTTAATCATTGAAGAACTCCTGCCGATTATATTGAGTTGATCGAACTGCGAATTCAAATTTCTCTTGAGAAGCATGTTTTCTTCCTTTAACTGGCGGTGGTCCATGGCCCGTTTTATGACGATCTTCATTTCTTCAAAATCAAGCGGCTTTGTCAGATAGTCATAGGCGCCCTTTTTAAGCGCCTCAACTGCCGTTTCTACAGAAGAATACGCAGTCATGATAATAACAGGTATAGCGGGATTGATTGCCTTTATCTCAGCAAGCGCCTCAAGCCCCGAAATTCTTACCATCCGTATATCCAGTAGTATCAGATCAAAAGGACGCTTTCTGACCATTTCGATCGCGCAATCTCCATCGTCTGCCTCCGTTATTTCATAACCCCATCCGGAAATCAGAGTCTTTAACATGGTGCGATGTACATGATCGTCATCAACGATCAAAAATGAGATCTTGGCCCCCATAGAGTGCATCCCTTTCATTTTCATTGTGTGCTGAAACTTACCGGAAGAGAAATGTGTACCACCGATCCTTCTTCCTGGCTGCTTTCAACGTGAATTGTACCGCCATGGTATTCTATTATCTGGTGCACGATTGCCAAACCGAGACCCGTTCCGGCGGGTTTTGTAGTAAAATAGGGATCAAATATTTTTGCGATATCTTCTTTTTTAATGCCCACACCGTTATCAGATATACTGATAAATATCCCGTGTGCGCCGTCGGCTTTCACGTCTACGGCAAGACGTCCTTTCCTGTTCATGGCTTCTATCGCGTTGAGATATACATTAAGTAAAACCTGATTGATCCTGTCAGCATCCAGTTCGACAACCAATTCACCTGCAGGGAGATTTTTAACAATTTCTATTTGCTTTTCTTTTGCTTTGTTTTCAATCATCTTAAGTGAATCATTTATCAGCTGCACAAGAGCTACAGGTTTTTTTCTTAGTTTCATCGGATGGGCAAAATCAAGAAGCTGTCCTATTACCCGATTCAGGCGTTCCACTTCATGAATCATGATATCAGCGATTTTTTGGTCATCAGGGACGTCCTGATATCGCTCTTTAAAGTAGGTGGCAAATCCCTTGATTGAGCTGAGCGGATTTCGGATCTCATGAGCAACTCCTGCAGCCAACCTGCCGAGTGAGGCCAATCGCTGACTTAGATCGATTTCTTTTTTCAGGCGTTTTACTTCGGTCAAATCCCGGAAGAGAAGAACGTGACCCCAAAATACATTTTTTTCCATGAGCATCGTTGCTGAAATTCCGAGGGGAATAGAGTGCCCGTTTTCCTGTCTTAATATGATTTCTCTTTCAAGTAACGGCGTTTCATCAGTGATGACCTTCAGTAATTTTGTTAAAACCGGCGGCAGCACCTGCGCAGCTTTTTTTCCATATACCTGCGTTGCAGGCCTGAGGAGAACGGACTCGGCTACATGATTATAAAAAATTATGGTATCTTTGTTATCAGTGGCAATTAGACCCATAGGCATATTTTCAACAAGGGTATCTGAAAAGGCTTTGATTTGTGAAAGGGAAGTTCTGGTTTGACGATATCCCTGTGCAATTAAAAGAGAAATAATTCCTGTCAGACCAACGAGGAGCAATATAATCGCCGTAATAAATGTGTTTCTGGCATCTGCCAGTCTGGCTTTCTCAAGAGCCTCGGTATCGAGGCCTATAAATATTATGAATTTCGAGGGCAGGTTCTCGTCTCCCATAGGATGGAAGCGAGATTTGAACCAGTCATTGCCAATTGAAATGCCGAAAGGAGTAATGAAGCCCGGAGAAGGAGAAAAATACCGCAGGACTTCAAAAGTATCGGGACCTTGTTTATTTTTAATCTCTCTGTAAAGCAGAGTTTTACTTCGAGCAATTTCTGTAAGATTCAAATTTTTGGCATATAGCTTTCCAATCATAGCCGGATTGTTATGGGCAAGCACGAAACCCTCAAGGTCTGTTATCATAAGGTATGCAATATCAGGCTGTTGAGCGGTTTCGACCAGAAGTTTCTGAATCTGCAGACCACCCCAGCTCATTCCGAGTACGCCCGTACGAGCTCCGGCTTCAAACGAACGTATCAATGCAGCTCCTTTTTCTATAAGCAATTTTTCCATATCCTCTTTCTGTTTCTGGATACTGTGAAGCGCAAGATAAATTACTATCGGTACGAGCAATATAACCGAGCCTATTACGATCCACGGGGAGAAGGTAAGCAGCAATCCGGATCTCAGTTTTGGCATATGTTTAAATTCCTTCTGCGCATCTTCTTTCGTGTACGTTTCCCGAACATGAACGCAAAAGAGATGCCATTTCTTTTTTTACAGAAAAATCTTTTATAATGATGGATAAAAAGTATCCAAGGTGTATAGCATCAATGGATAAAAAGTATCCAGTTAATTTTTTGAGCTGGTATTATTATTTATGAAAATTCAATATAATATCTCATTTCTTACAGCCAGCAGAACTCAAGGAATACTCATGGCATATAAGTTGCGAACAAATGTGTCTGCATGATATGGGTTAAATGTAAAGTGATCGGTTATTTTTTATAAATACATCAGGGGCATTGAGTGCAATTGCAGGGGCGAGAATATGCCTGATATCATTACAGCAGACGGGAGGAGAAATTATGAAGATATCATTGTTGAAAAAAAGGGTTTTTAGACATGCGGGCGTTTTGCTTGCAGTAACTGCGGCAACTATAATGATGAGTACTGCCAATTTATTGCCGTTCAATTATCTGTCAAATGAGGCGGCGTATGCGGCTGTTCAGGATACAAAAGATTTCATACAACCATCTTTTGCCGATCTTGCAGAAAAGCTGAAGCCTTCCGTAGTGAATATCAGCACTACAAAAATTGTGGCGGGTGGTCAATATTTTTCATCCCCTTTCAAGGGATCGCCTTTCGAACGTTTTTTCGGCGGGGATGATTTTTTCAGGAGATTTTTTGGGGATATGCCCGGAAGGGAATACAGACAGCGCAGCCTCGGCTCCGGTTTTATAATCAGCAAGGATGGCTATATATTTACTAATAATCATGTTATCGAAAAAGCCGATGAAATAATGGTAAAGCTTTCTACAGGAAAGGAGTACAAAGCCAAAGTAAAAGGAACGGATAAAAATACTGACATTGCACTTCTGAAAATAGATCCCGACGGGGACCTTCCAGTTGCCGCACTGGGTAATTCGAGCGACCTTAGAGTTGGAGAGTGGGTGATCGCAATAGGAAATCCTTTCGGTCTTTCGCAGACAGTTACTGCGGGAATCGTAAGTGCTACGGGCCGTGTAATAGGAGCGGGTCCATATGATGATTTCATTCAGACTGATGCTTCAATAAATCCGGGGAACAGCGGCGGACCCCTTTTCAATCTTGCCGGCGAAGTCGTAGGGATAAACACAGCTATTATCGCGCAGGGTCAGGGTATAGGTTTTGCGACGCCCGTCGATGTTGCCAAATCAGTACTGCCGGATCTCAAAAAGGAAGGGAAGGTGACTCGTGGCTGGCTGGGAGTGTCGGTGCAGGATGTAAGTGAAGATATAGCCGAGAGCCTCGATTTACAAAAGAAAGTCGGTGTACTGGTTGCTGACGCATTCGAGGGTGATCCTGCAGCAAAAGCTGGCATAAAGAGTGGCGATATTATAATTTCGGTAAATGGAAAAGAGGTAAAAGATACTCATGAACTGTTGAAGATTGTTGCGGCAATTCCGGTTGGGAAAGAAGTTCCGGTGGAGGTGATCCGGGATGGTGATAAACGCCGGTTTTCCGTAACCGTGACCGCAAGACCGGAAAAAGATGTAATTGCCAGAGGCGGAGATTCAAAGAAATGGTTTGGCATGACGGTTCAGGAAATCAATCCTGAAATATCGGAGCACTTCGGTCTTTCGGAAACATCGGGTGTGATTGTAAGCGAAGTTGACCCCGGAAGTCCTGCCTCACAGGCAGGAGTCCAGTCTGGCGATATTATACTTCAAGTCAATAAAATCAGAATAAACTCTTTAAAAGAATACTCGAAGACACTTTCTAATATTAATCCGGAAAAGGGAGCACTTTTTTTAATAGAAAGAGAGAATTCACGTTTTTTTGTTGTTTTGAAGCCATAGCCGTAAAAAACATTTCACTGTTCCGGGACTCGGACAAGAGTCCCGGAAAGGGTCATCTCCTGTGTTTCCTTACCGGCGTATCCGAAAAAGGCATTGCCCTTTGCTGTCACCCGTGATAAATACACGATTTAAAAAAAAATGTATATCAGTTTAAATCAGTTAAAAAAGAGCACTTCCGAATGTATTATCCGGAATGCTTTAGTATGAAAGAGAGTAAAATAGTGAGCACTTTTAAAACTGCGACACACACATCATCAAATAATGAACAAGAAAAAGAATACCCCCATTATGACAATATAAGGGAAATTATTTATTTGATCAGAAAGTTGATGCAGGCGGGCTATCTTTATACAAAGGAACTCAATAAAAAGTATAACGTCAGCGCACCCCAGCTGAACTGTCTGCTTGCCCTTTATGAAAAGGGACCTCTCTCGCCATCACAGATCGCACGCTTTATCATGGTAAAATCGAGTACAGTTACAGGTGTAATTGACAGGCTTGAACAAAAAAAACTAGTTGAAAGGCTTCGCAATTCTCCTGATCGCCGTGTCATTACGGTCGAATTGACAGAGAAAGGAAAAATGCTGGCAAGGCATGCTCCTCCTCCTATTCAGCAGACACTGGTAGATGGTCTTAAAAAATTATCTCAGCCGCAAAATGAACAGATAATAAACGATTTGAAGTTGCTTACCGGAATGCTCGACACGCATAACCTTGTGATAAATATTCCGAATGGAGAATCTCATACACCTATATAGAAAAAAGATGAAAAAATGATCGTCCGTATTATTGCTTCCTATACTCCTGTTCAAGATTTTCAATAATTATTTCTATGTTTGACCATTCATCGTACAGAATATCAAGGCGTTTTTTTATATGAGCGTACTCTGTTTGTAAAGAAGATATCATTGCATTGTCACCTGTGAAAGTCTCTTGGCGGGCAAAGGCCGATTCGATCTCACCTGTTCTTTTTTCCAAGTACTCTATTTCTTTTTCACATCGTATTCTGCTTTCCTCATATGGCTTGATCTTTTTATATTTTTGCTGACGAAGAGCTGCTTCATGCCTTTTGCGGTCTTTTTGAAGTTCCGATACCGAAACAGGAGCGGGATCGCCCGTTTTCGGTATATTCTCCTCATATTTACGAATTTCTCCTAAAAAGTCATCCACACTCCCATTGTACAATTCTATACCGTTTTCTTTCACGAAGATTATTTTATTTACCAGAGGTTCCAAAAAATCTCTATCGTGGGATACTATAAAAAAGGCGCCGGAAAAAAGAGAAAGTTTTTCCTGTAATATCTTTTTTGATCTGAAATCCAGGTGATTAGTCGGTTCATCAAGAATCAGAAAGTTGGCCGGTTCAATAAGTATCCGCGCAAGAGCCAGCCTGCTTTTTTCTCCGCCCGATAACACGGCGACCGGTTTAAATACATCATCAGCCGTAAACAGAAAAGAGCCTAGAAGCGAACGCAATTCGGAGGGCGATTTTGAATTGGCCTGTCCTTCCAGAATTTGAAAGACTGTTTTATCAGGATCAAGTTTTTCAGTGACATCCTGACCGTAATATGCAATCAGTGTATTGGATCCCTCGGAGCGGTGTCCATTTTGACAGGTTTCGCTTCCAGCAAGAATCCTGGCGAGCGTTGATTTTCCGGACCCGTTTACTCCAAGGCATGCAATTTTGTCGTTTCGCTCTATAGTGAGGCTGATATCTTTCAACACAGCGAATTGCCCGTAGTATTTTGATATTCTGTCAAGGGAAACCAGAATACGCCCTGAACGAGGAGCTTCCGGAAAGGTGAAATGTATGTCTCGTTCGCTTCCTTCGAGTTCAAAGTCAGTTGACTTTTGCAGAGATTTTATTCTGCTTTGCACCTGTCTGGCCTTGGTGCTTTTATATCTGAAGCGTTCAATAAAGCGGTTGGTGCTTTCCATTTTTTTTTGCTGATTTGCATATGACGCTTCGGCTATTCTTTGTCTTTCCGATTTTTGCAGCAGGTAGGAAGAATAATTGCCACTGAATCCGTTAGCTTTTCCCCCCGACAACTCAAGGACCTCGTGTACCAGATTATCAAGAAATCTGCTGTCATGAGAAACGAGCACAATAGAACCGCCATAGGTTGCCAAATAATTCTCCAGCCATTGCAGAGAATCTATATCCAAGTGGTTGGTAGGTTCATCAAGAAGCAGCACTGAAGGTTCAGCCAGAAGAAGTTTTGCCAGTTCAATTCGCATTTGCCATCCACCGCTGAATTCTTCAGTCATTCTGGAAAGATCTTGTTCCTTAAAACCCAGGCCGAAAAGTATCTTTTTTATCTTCGCATCCATTTTGTAACTTTCACGGCATTCAAGGAGATTTTGAAGCTGGCCCATTTCCTCAAGAAGGTCTTCTAAAGAAGCGGAATTTGAATTCCCGCTTTCGGATTCGATCGTAATTTCATCCGCGAGTTCCGACACTCTCAATTCCAGACGTGAGATGTCCTGGAATACTGTGGCGGCCTCTTTATACAGAGTTTTTCCACCTTTGTATACACCGTCCTGAGGAAGGTACCCCACTGTCGCATGTTTTGCTCTATTCATAGTGCCGGAATCGGCTTCGGTTTCCCCTGCAATTATTTTCAGCAGCGTGGATTTTCCCGCCCCATTTTGCCCTACTAATGCAAGTCGGCTTCCCCTGTTGATCTGAACTGACAAACCGGAAAATAGTACCTTTTTCCCGTACTGTTTTGATATGTTTTGTAAAAAAAACATCTGTTCACCATAAATTTTTTGACAGCAGTTTTTCAAGGTACGTAATGCGATAACTCATTTATCTCCTATGCTGGGCATAAGGTTTGACCGCGAATCAGCTTTGCTTCGGGTATCATGCCGTCGATACGAAGCGCCCGTTCCGGCTTTGTCGCAGCTCCACGCGCGAATACGCCGGGACAGATGCGCGTGACGCTGCAAGGCCGAAAAACCGCTCTGAGTCGGGCAGAATCTCATGCCCCTAAACGGTCAGAATGAACGCACGCAATAAATTGGAATTATAAATAAATATGCAATCAAACAACATCACTTCCTTGCCATAGCCAGCAAAAAGCTTCTATCCCGGAAAAATAATTAAATCAAGGAAGCATTTTAACCGTACTTTTGCATTCTCGCGAAAATAGGTACACTTAATCAAAGGCATGTTGACAATGCGCAGTCAATTAAGTATTAATTATAGTCTCTTCGCCTCTGGGAGGATTAGCCTGATGTCCGATATGGATTCTCCGGGATCCTGTCGATAAAAGTTGTCGCAGTTAAATATCAATTTTTTAACACATCATCAACAAAAGGAGATTGAATATGATCAAAACAGTAGAGCAGTATCTCGAAAGTTTGAACGATGGCAGGGAAGTCTGGTGCATGGGAGAAAGAGTTGCCGATGTACGGACCCACCCGACCGTGAGCACTATTATCAGACAGGCATGCATGGACTATGTATTGCCGAACCATCCGGATTACAGGAATATTTTTGTAACGAAAGATGAAGACGGAGAAGATATAAATTTCCTTCTCACTTCCCCGAAGACTCCGGAGGACATGCTTCGAAGACGCGAATGCTATACTGTCGGAATCAGGTCCGGGGGAGGCGTGCTTGTTCATTGCATGGGCGCTGATGCTCTAGCCGCCTTTAGCGTTGCAGCCGAGGTAATGGACAAGAAATTGGGAACCGGGTATACGGAGCGGGTGGAACAATACCGCAAATACTTGCAGAAAAACGATCTTGCAATCACAGGCGCTATTACCGATGTGAAAGGCGATAGAAGCCTTCATCCTTCGCAGCAGAAACAGCACCAGGATTTTTATCTGAGAATAGTGGACCGCCAGAAAGACGGAATCATAGTAAGAGGTGCAAAGGTGCACATCAGCGCTTCTCCATGCGCCAATGAACTCCTGTGTCTGCCCTGCAGGACTCATGGAGAAGCTGATAAAGAATATGCGCTGGGCTTTGCGGTACCGGTGAATTCGCCGGGCGTCAAACTTCTGGGCGTAGAACCAAATGTGCGGCTTTACGGAGATGAATGTGAGTTTGATTATCCCCTGTCTGACCACATGCAGCCTTCGGAATCGCTTATAATTTTTGATGATGTGTTTGTACCCTGGGAGAGGGTTTTCATGTGCGGCGAATGGCAGTATTCGCAGATTCTGGCGTATGCGTTTGCAAGTTATCATCGCCTTTTCGGTACATGTAAAATGACCGGACTGCTTGAAACCATGACCGGCGCGGCGAGTCTGATTGCCGAATATAATGGGGTGAGAAATGTGCCTCATGTAAGAAAGAAACTCGCATGGATGGCCTATATAACTGAAACTGTTCAGATGCTTGGAAAACAGGCCTGCATGGATCCTATGACCGAATTCGGAATGGATGTGATGATGCCCAACAGGATGGCCATCAATGCATCAAAATTTACGTATGCGAGCAATATCCATCAGATTGTCCAGAATATGCAGGATATCGGCGGCGGATTAACAACTACTGTTCCCGCATTCCGCGACTGGAAAAATCCTGAAATCCAACCGTTCATAGATAAATATCTGGCAGCAAAAGACGGCGTATCCACGGAAGAAAGAATCCGAATATTGCGCCTCATCAAGGATGTAACTGGAAACCATTGGGAGGTCGATACCATTCACGGCGAAGGTTCGATGGCCGCTCAAGAAATGTTCCTGTTCACCAGTGCCAACTGGAACAAGCTTCACGCAGCGGCAAAGAGGGCCGCCCACATTGACGGGTGGCAGGACGATCCGATATATGGCAACCTTCCTCTGAGGAAAGATTATGTAAATATGCCCTCGATCGATGAATCGTACGAGAGCATGGCGCCGACCAAAAAATAACTATGCTTATAACACCTGCCCGGGGAAATCCGGGCAGGTGATCGGAACAAAAAAGGAGGCGAAATGAATGATTAAGACAGTAGACCAGTATCTAGAAAGCCTGGATGATGGAAGACAGATCTGGTGCCTGGGAGAAAAAGTTGCCGATGTAAGGACTCATCCGACTTTGAGCAGTATTGTCCGAACAGCCTGCATGGACTATGTACTGCCGAACCATCCCGATTTCAGGGACCTGTTTGTAACGACAGATGCAGAGGGTGAAAATATCAATTTTCTGCTTACCTCACCTAAATCCGCCGAGGACCTTATTCGAAGAAGAGAATGTTATATCAACGGCGTACGTTCAGGTGGAGGGGTTATGGTTCACTGTATGGGTGCCGATGCCCTTGCAGCGTTTTCTGTTGCGGCCCAGGTTATGGACAGGGAACTGGGAACAGAGTACACGGAGCGTGTGGAGCGATATAGAAAATATCTGCAAAAAAATGACCTTGCAATTACGGGTGCCATAACTGATGTAAAAGGAGATCGCAGTTTGCATCCTTCGCAACAAAAGCAGCATCAGGATTATTATTTAAGAATTGTGGATCGACAGAAAGAAGGAATCGTCGTCAGAGGTGCAAAGGTGCATATCAGTTCCACACCATGTGCAAATGAAGCTCTTTGTCTGCCCTGCCGGACCCATGGAGAGACAGACAAAGAATACGCTCTTGCTTTTGCGATACCTCTTAATTCGCCCGGGGTTAAACTTCTGGCAGTAGAACCGGTTTCGAGGACATACGGGGAGGAGGGCGAATTTGATTATCCTTCGACAAGTGCGAAGCAGCCTACGGAATGTTTGATAATTTTTGATGATGTGTTTGTGCCATGGGAACGAGTTTTCATGTGCGGAGAATGGCAGTACTCACGAAATCTTGCATATGCGTTTGCAAGTTATCATCGCCTTTTCGGAACTTGCAAGATGATAGGCAAGCTGGAAATTATTACCGGAGCAGCCGGGCTTCTTGCCGAGTATAACGGGGTAGAGAATGTCAGCCACATTAGAAAGAAACTGGCCTGGATGGCAATGATCACCGAATCGGTGGCTCTTTTGGGAAAATCGGCATGTCTTGATCCTGTCACTGAATTCGGAATGGATGTTGTAATGCCTAACAGAATGGCAATTAATGCAGCAAAATATACCTTTGCGAGTAACTTCCACCAGATGTGCCAGAACCTGCAGGATATTGCAGGAGGGCTTGCCGCTACAGTGCCGACATTCCGCGATTGGAGCAACCCGGATATCAGGCCTTACATTGAAAAATATTTAAGTGCAAAAAACGGAGTGTCCACAGAAGACAGGATCAGAGCGGTGCGGCTTGCCAAGGATATGACCTGCAATTTTTATCAGATAGACACTATCCATGGCGAAGGCTCCATGGCGGCCCAGGAAATGTTCCTTTACGGAAGCGCGGATTGGAAGAAGTTAAAGTCAGCCGCAAAAAGATCCGCCCACATAGACGGCTGGCAGGATGATCCTGTATACGGGAAACTTCCCTTACAGAAGGACTATGTACATCCGAAAATGCCGCCCTTTGATGAATCTTATAAAAGCATACCGCTCACTGTGAAATAGAGAAAAATGTGCATTACTTCCGATGAGAATAATGCCCGGAACTCTTCGGGCATTATTTATTGGATCAAATTACTTGTTTCTTGAAGAGGGGAACGTTTTTTCCGTTTGAGAAAAACGGCCTGTTTGAAGAAAACATATTACCTCTTTAATGACCTGCCTGTTTCTCATTATAAAAGGATGAGCTGCATGCATTACTCTGAAATCCTTCATGCCTTCGACAGATGTTCTTTTGACCGATACCTTCCCGTCATTTTTGCCGCGGATGCAGAAAGAAAAAAAGGGATTTACAGTCCGGTCGCCGGCAATCACTCCAAGGTCGAAATCCACTTTTCCCAACGTATTTGGCAGGCATTTTATCCCTGTTCCCAATGATTGGCCCGCGGGACCATACAGCCACCGAAAAAAGAAAAAATTTCCGAAAAGATCTACAAGTTCACTTCCCCCGTTCGGAGGGCTTAGCATTACTACGCGCCCCAGTTCGGGCACAGGGGTATGTTTTAAATAGTAACGAAGAATTATTCCACCCATTGAATGAGTAACGAAGTTGATTCTACCTTCACCTTTCTTTCGGCATGTCGCAACAGCCTGGGGAACAATTATTTGTGAGAGAATTTCTATTGAGTCAGTTCTGGAGGGATACTCCATATTGACCACATGATATCCTGATGTTGATAGTCTTTTTTCAAGAGGAATCATCGAACGCTTTGTTCTTGCAAGACCATGAATAAGCACCACATGTTCAATATAGTTACTGTCGTGATCCATATAAAATGAGCAGAAGCTCTGCTACTTCCATAAAAATGAAAGAAGCATTATCTTCATAAATTCATTTTTTCTATAATTTTTTTGGTTTCGGAAATTGAAAGCCCCAGCCAGATACAGGCAACATCCAAACTGCTAAACACGATGGCATTTATGCCAAATGCCTTTATTTGTTCTGCAAAAATGCGTGAAACGGTAAACGTTGCATTGCTTTTTACAATTACCGCACATTTGGAGAAATAGAATTTGTTATTGGATCTGTTGTGGTGATTCGATAATTCGGAAATTCTGTTGAAAGGTATCTCAAGGACAGCATTCCGGCAATCTGAAAGAACAGATGCACCTGAAACTATGCAATTGTCTTCCAGTTGCTCTTTTTCATGTGAAATCAACTCGTCAAGAGTTATTATTCCGGCCCATTTTTCTATTACCAGCCGGCCGCGATTGACGACAGCATAGGTGACAGGCATAAGGATTCCGATTATTGAAATAGCCAAAAGGTTATAAACCCTTCATTCGGGTACAACCAAGGGTTTCTATTTGCAAGGAACAGGTCAATTTTGAATCTTGTGTATCTGCTAATACGGTTCAATAGGTGAAAAAGTCAATAACGCTCTAGCTACCAAAAAAAGAACATCTTAGCAAACGAAAAAAAGAGCAAAAATAAGAACATGGGCTTCTTAATGGCAAAAATGCCTGCTTCAACATGATAAATCAGGTCACTATCAGTATTGCAGTACCTACTGTCTACGATTTTGAATACGTATTGTCATTGATTCTGATTGCGTAGAACACGTTATTTACCATCCGCTGCCAATTGCTTATTATCCGCTCAAATACATAGCAAGCTCTGATTCACCGGTAATGGAGAAACAGGCTTTTTAAAGGGAGGATAGTAATGTCAAAGGGTACGGTTAAGTGGTTTGACGAAAAAAGAGGTTACGGTTTCATAGAAAAGGATGGCGGAGAAGATGTATTTGTTCATTACAGTGCAATTCAAAGCAACAGCTTTAAGACACTGAGCGGAGGTCAGAGAGTAAGTTTCGAGACGAAAGATGGTGCGAAAGGAAAGGCTGCAGCAAATGTGATAGTACTTTAGCCCCGGGAAAAAGATTTCAGGACGAACTAATTAGTACATTCGTTACAGGTTGTTAAGTGAGCGCCTGTAACGAATGTAATTATTAAACGTAATAAGTATGGGATGGGAACATTGAGGTATGCAAAGGACGGTAGATGTAAAAACAGATAAAAAGATAGCATCAGGTGGCATGAGAGACTAAATTCAAGAAAATCTGAATGATACATGAACGCTCTCTTCAATACTGAAATGAGCAGGTAAGGAGAAAGATAATGATAATGAAAAAAGTCTATTTGAAAGATAAACGGACATGTAAAGTGAAATTCGAAGTACATAAAAGTCATGTAGGTCCTGTAAAATCAGTCAATATAGTCGGATGCTTCAATAACTGGGACAAGAAAGCGACACCAATGAGAATAACTGAAAACGGATCATTTGAAGCGACACTTGAGCTGAAACCAGGTCGAGAATATCAATATCTTTATCTTATTGACGGGACTTATTGGGATTGCGACCGGGATGCTGATAAAATGGTGAAGGATGCTTACGGAATATCGGACAACTCTGTTGTTGTCGTATAAAAAGTAAAAAAAAGGATTTTTACAGTGCGTGTACCTGAAAGTAAAGACCGCAGTAAAATAAAGACAACGTGCGGAAAACCTGAAGAATCGACTTCAGAAACAGGGAAAAAAAGATATATTGAAATTATCTGTTTGAGAGATAGACTCTTATCAGGCAATAAAAAGAGAAGAGCAAACAATTTACAACAGAATTTAACTAAAAATTCGAAGGGCAATGCTTCTGAAACTATTTACTTAAAACATTAACAATTCTTGCCGGCCACTCCGGCAATAAAGTAGGAAGGTGAAGCTCGCACATATTTGTTTAGAAGCTCTTTATTAATCATCACATAAGTTTTTGACCGCAAATCAGATGTTTTCGGGCACCATGCAGTCGATACGAAGCGATCATCCCGGCTCTATCAGAGACCTTTGCACAACCCCTCAATATTTTTCTTGGTTAGGCCCGGGGGTTGCGATAAAAAATCTCATTAATTACATATAACACGTTAATATTGTTTTATAATTGCCTATTTTATGCTATAG
>JALNXD010000051.1 GCA_023230565.1 Syntrophales bacterium | reverse complement strand
TTATTGCATATGTTCCATCATCAGAAGAAATTGCAACGGATCCTATACTACTCACAAATTCTCTCGACAAATAGTCGAAGCACATGACTTGAAAAAAAGGAACAGGCTGGCCATCGACAGCGTTTGATACAGTGCCTTTTATCGTGCCGCCGACAGTCAGAGAAAAATCAATATCCCGTATTATCTTTCCCTCCTCCACATACAGGGGAATTGCCTTGTTTTCATGGTATGTATTGTCGTAGTATTCGTAAATGTAGCTGTTTTGAGTTGAAGATGTTGCTGATATCCTGTATACGCCTGTTTTCAACCCGCTCACCCGGTAATGACCTTCTTCATCATAATCGATAGAACAGTTATATACGTACGTACCGGCAACATAATCATGAATTTCTATATATGAATTGGGGATAGGCGTTCTATCAACTTCACTAAGCACTGTCCCTGCGATCTCGCCGCCCATTGTAAGAACAAAATCGATGTGTGTTGTTGGTTCACTTTCAGTGACCGTAACGGGTGCGGCATTTTCGCTCTTGGTAGAATCGGGGAAGAAAATACGAGTGTATTTTCCGTTTGGATCCCCTGTAAAAACAATGTATGAGCCAGAAGCAAGATTTTCTATATTGTATGAACCGTCTAAATTTGTCATTGCCGTTTTTACAAACAGTTTACTCGTTTCTTCAAACGCGTACACAACAATTCCGAAAAGGGCAGCACCATCTACTGCGCGGATGACCCGGCCGGAAATACTTCCACCACACGCATCGAGTGCGATATTGATTCCTTCTACAATCTGCCCCGCTGTTGATATGGCAATTGGCGTAGCATCAACATACGTGTGTGAGTTCTCATAATATTTTGGAGCATATGTGGTGCTACTATCGAAGGCCCTCACAGCATAATTCCCCGGCAAAAGGCCGGATATCGAGTATGACCCGGCGGGTGAGTCGGTCATCGCATGTATGCCGGGGACAGCTCTGCCATTTGAACAATCTACGAGCGTTATCTCGCAGCCGGAGATTGGCATGCCCCCTGAAGCGGTTGTGACCACGCCTGTTATTGTTCCACCAACAGCCAATGCAAAGTCGATATTGCCAGTGACTTTTCCTTCTTCGACATACAATGGTGCAGCCAAATCTTTTACGTACACATTATCGTAATATTCAAGGGCATATTCATGAGTTACGTTTTGTCTGAAAAGCGTGGCGTAGTATGTGCCGTTAGTCAGTCCATTGATGTTATATTGTCCTTCTTTATCAGTCATTCCGGACCCACGCAATAAGCCCGTTACATAATCACGAATTTCAACTTCAATGCCTTCAATCGGCGTTCCGTCAACTTCACTAATCACTGTTCCTGTAATCACACCTCCGATTGACAGGGCAAAATCAATATTTGCAGCGGGCTCGCCGTTGCTGACTGCAACAGGAATTGCATCTTCAATATTGGTAGAATCGGGGAAGAAAATACGCGTATATTTTCCATTCGGATCCACTGTTAAAATGAGGTATGAGCCAGAAGCAAGATTTTCTATCGTGTATGAACCATCCAGGCCGGTAATGCTAATTTTTTCAAATTGGTGGCTTACTGCTTCGACGGCATAGATGCGAATCCCGGAAAGTGGCGTTCCATTGACGGCACTGGTTACTCTGCCGGATACGTTTTCACCCTTTTCCAGCGTTATATCCACCCCTTCGACTGTCTGCTTTGGATTGACAATACTAATAGGTGTGGCGTTTTCATACGTTGTCACGTTACTGTAATATTTTGATGCGTAATCCGGATGTTGCGCTTTTATAATATACCGGCCCGGGATAGACCCGATGGAATATGAACCATCAGGGGAGGTAAATGTTGGTGTACAAACAGAAGACAAGGTATTCGTAGACGTGTCATAAATTACTATTGAACACGCATCAATCGGCTGTCCATCGGATGAGCGTGTGACAGTACCTTTGATCATGCCCCGCAAATCCAGATGAAAATCGATATCAGTAATCGGAGTCGCCTTATAGACATCCAGAGGTGTGGCGGTATTGGCTTCATATGAATTATTATAATACTCGTCAATATATCCTGTCGAACCCGTCATGACAAAGACAGTGCATCTGCCGGCCGGTACACCGCCAAGCATATAGGAGCCATCGGAATTTACGTGTGTAGTTTTATGCGCCGGCAGAGTCGCGACAGTTAAATCTTCAATTAATCCGCCGCCTGGTTCAACCGTAACGGTCCCCGAAATTTCTTCCCCAATTGACTTTATTATGGTGTCGAAGGAAGCAGTTTTTCCATTGAATGATGCGGTTACCTTACAGGTTGTATCTGATAAAACCCAAGAGGCCGCAAGTTTACCCGTGGCATCTATACCGGCATATGCAATGTTGACATTCCAGGATGCTTCAGCTGAAACATCGTGATTTGAACCGTCACTATAGCGGGATGTGCACGTATAGAAAGCCTCGGTTCCTTCATTAACTGTTGGAGGACCAGAGATCTCTATATTTGTAAGTATTGGCGGCTCGGTCTTAAAGCTCCAGACGTTGCCGGTTGTTGTTCCAGATTCATTGACGGCATCGATTCGCCAGTAGTAATCTTTAAAGTAATCGAGGGTGCCCGGATCGAAACTTGTACCGGTTTGACTGCCTTTATACTCTACGTAGTCAGGTGTAGAGTCTGTGCCGAAATATACTTGATAGCTTGTCGCCCCTCCTCCATCAGACCATCCAATGTCAACACTTACAGATTGATCCGTCGCACCGTTTGCAGGATTCGGATTTTTAGGCTTTCCGGGGGGATTGCCGGCTTGAGTAACCGTGAACGTTTCTCCGGCGATTGTTATCGTACCGGTACGAGAGGCTGTACAGGTACTTGAAGAGACAGAGTAATAGACCGTACCATTCCCTGTGCCTGAACTCCCTGATGGTATACTTATCCAGGAATTATTGCTTATAGCGGTCCAGTTACAGTTACTGGCAGTAATAACTGACACACTGCCGGAACCTCCGGAAGACGTAAAAGAATTAGTTATAGGGGTGATTGAAAAAGAACAGGCTATTTGTTCTGTTGCGAATTGCCAAATGTCGCCTGTTGTTGTTCCTTCGGAATTTACCGCGTCGATACGCCAGTAATAGGTAGTGCCATAATTCAACGTTCCGGGATCATAAAAAAGGTACGATGTATTGCATTTGAACTCACTGCTGTCAGGCGTGGGATCAGTGCCGAAATAAACATCGTAGCCTGTTGCCCCCCCACCATCGGACCAACTTAAGTCAGTATATATGGATTTATCCTTGGCGCCGTTGGAAGGATTGGGGGTATGTGCCTTTGAAGGAAAATCTGAATTCTGCGTAGCTGAAATTGAAAGAGTGTAAGTGTTTTTTGAACATATTCCGGAATATACTCTGATGTAAAAGTCCCCGGGTGTTTCAACATTATAGCTTATTTCTTCAGTATTTGAACTAATACTATCAGATTCAGCAATCAAGTTACCTGAACTGTTATACAATTGAAGATCGAGATTTCCATTGGAATTTGAGAAAGTTATAGATATGGCAAGTATTCCTTTACAAGTACTGATCTTGAAAAAATCATCATCATTGCATACCAGATTTGAAGCGCTATAGGGAACAGAAACCTGTTTAGCATATACTAAGTCGTCATTGTCTTCAAATACATCATCCGTATTGTCATAGTTTATGGATGGAGTCCCGCCTTTCTTAATGATGGCATAAGTCAGATTGTCGAACAATCCGATATCATCCCAGTTTATCCATAATGGATCAATTTTTGCCCAAGGATCTTGAGTCCAGGTACTTTGAACCAAAAGCCAGTTTGATGTGATGCCAAACTTGATATAATTTTCGTGAAAACCGATACTTGCCATATCATGATCAGCTATTGCGCCTTCAAATCCGCCATTTGAATAGAATTCAATAGTGCTGAGGGTACCAAACACTCCAACATAATTATTTATCAAATATGATTTTATGTCATTCCAAGTGATAATGCCTCCAAGATCTACATAGTCTAGGCTGAAATTAGCACCTGAATCCATGTAGTGGGCAAAATTTGGGAATTTGGATTCCGCACCATACCAGTCCGGATATGATGACATCCCATCGCCTCCTGTTTCCAAATAATAAACAATAAGGCTGGCCAGTTCTTTTATACCCATTGGATTTTCGGCATAGTTGTTGCCACCATACGGAACAAAGCGCTTCCAGTTTGTGGTAAATCTGTTCGTATCGTGCCACCCCATCACCATAGCTATTGATGTTTCTGAACATGCTCCTGCTAACTTTTCCTGATCATAGCTCGGGACGTCGTCATAGATCACATCGCCAATACTCCGGGTTGGCAAGCCCAGAACCAAAATAAAAATAATCAAAACAAAAAGATACTCTTTTTTTACAAACCAAGAAATTCTACCCATTGGTCAAATATCCTTTTCTTTGTATCTTGATTGATTATTCTGTTTTTTTTCAGATTGCGTTCTCTGAATTTTGTAAACACACTTTTATTGAGTACATCCACATAGTAGTTCTGATTGTCAGTGTCTTTGAACTCAAACCCGATTGCCAGAGGGTTGAAGGAAAATGTGCGACAATATGAAAAGGCTTTTTCAGGCCCGATGTTTTCTTTGAGGAGTTCAACAGCACTGGGATACATCGCAATATCGTATACTATGCCTCGGTAGCAAGATTTGATCGGAGGGGAATCATAATGTGCACTGATCTCCAGCGTTATGAAATCACTATTCCTCCTCAGTGAGTGATCGTATTCTTTAGATTTTTCAAGCCACTTTATCATCTTAGAACTGTTATTCTCTTTGTATCCCTCCTCTATAATCATTCGTGCTTCCATTTTTGAGTTCCATGCTTTTTCCACCTGTTCCTCGATTTGCCTTTTGGTCGGCGGCTGACCATTTCCGATATAAAAACAAAAGGCATAGCTTTTTAGAACACCGCTGATGTCTTCATGTCTAAATACCGCAATGATCGAAGCGTTTTGGTGTTCCTCTTTGACATTTCTTGAAACAGTTTCTTTCAGTTCTTCAAAAGATGGGAACGAATCCTCAATCAAATTTTTTAGCAGCGTATTTCTTTTTACAAAGTCCTTCCCTCTGTTGAGAATGAATACACTATCGATTCTATTTTCCTTTTCAACCAGTGCATAATTCTCCTTTGCTAATTTTTTAATTCCTTCACGTAAAGGTAATTTACAAAATTGTTCTGTGATTCTTATTTGTCTCATTTCTGGGTAAACTTTTACATATATAGTGAATTCTTTAGAAATCTTTGCGAAAACGGCTTCCAGAGGAGCTTCATTAGCTGACACGCTTAGCAAGGAATTCTCATTTTTCACGACAAGATCAGCTCCATAAATTATCGGTATGGCGTAACTTAGAAGACTCAGTAAGATGGTGATATTAAGCAAAAATAGATGGCAGGTATTCTGTAAACACCAGACATATTTTCCCTGAATTATCGAATGGCGTGGCATTTCCCCCTCGTTGAGCATACTGTGCAATGATAAAAAAGCCCCGTTTCTTTATTTAGAAAACGGGGCTCTTAGAAATCATTCCATAATATAGTCCTTGGCTATAGGCGATTACTCAATATTGACAAAGAAAACTAGGGAACATTTTTAAAATCTATTTATTATGTAGTCAAGTAATATTTAAGCCAATTGGGGCTTTTGAGGTAGGATGGCAAAGGAAAATTTGCAATGGAATAATTTTTAAAGAATAAATAGATTGACTTTCGAAAGTATTTGTATAATCTGTAGCTCCGATCAGTTGAAGGGTTCCTCTCTCTTTTTTTGATTTTATCTCTTTGTAACATTCCATTTATCCTGTCTTTTTTTCATCGTGTCACCTTTTTAATTCCTGAAGAGAAAAACCATATCGAAAGGATTTCGTGTATTGAGCAGGTAAATAAATTATTTATGCTGAAAAGGAGGCAAAAATGAAAACAATTGAAATGGCAGCCCAGGAACAGCTTATGAAATTTATTGTCGGAAAATGGATAAGCAAACCTGTGTATGTAGCGGCAGAGCTTGGAATAGCGGATATGCTGGCAGAACGCCCCAAAAGCATTGAAGCGCTTGCTATTGAAAGCGGAACCCATGCCGATTCTCTTTACAGGATGATGAGAGCGTTAGCGAGTGTCGGCATTTTTCACGAGACAACAAATCGATATTTTGAACTTACACCGATGGCAGAATGGCTGAAAAGAGGGGCTATGAGATCCATAGCGCTGATGTTTAACTCTGACTGGAGTGACAGGGCCTGGGGATTCTTTATGGACAGCATAAAGACCGGGAACATAGCCTTTCAAGAGGCGTACGGGATGCCTCTTTCAGACTGGCTTGAGGAGAATCCTCAGGCCGCGGCGGTTTTTAACGATGCGAATGCGATAAAAGCGGCACACGCACAGAGTGTCATAATTGATGCGTATGATTTTTCAGGTATTGGTACACTGACCGATGTTGGTGGCGGTCTCGGGACCTTGATGATGAAGATTCTTGCTGCGAACCCTTTGATGAAGGGTATCGTTGCTGATACCTTTCCTGTAATTCAAGAAGCAAAAAAGCTGATCAGCATGAAAGGGTTCGAACATCGCTGCCAGGCAGTTGTATGTGACTTTTTTCAGAGTATTCCGTCCGGGAGTGATGCGTATCTCATGTCAAATATTCTTCACGACTGGCCGGATGAAAGATGCAGGGCCATATTGGCTAATTGCAGGTACGCTATGAAAAAAGAATCCAGGCTTTTAATTATTGAGATGATCGTTCCGCCTGGAAACGAACCCTCTGTTGCGAAACTGCTTGATCTCGAAATGCTGGTCATGACCGGTGGCCGTGAGCGGACTGAAGCAGAGTTCAAGAGCCTGCTTGAATCGTCAGGCTTCAAGCTTTCCAGAATTTTACCTGCGAAAGAAAATGTTTTCATCATCGAAGGGGTTATATTTTAGTTTGAATTGTCTTAACCATTTATAAAGCGTTTCAAGTGATGCGGCCCGGACGAAAATTTTTTCGTCCGGGCCTTTTGCTCTGTTATCAGACTGCCGGGATCAGAACCCTCCGCTCAAAAACGGCCAGGGATGCTGTCTGCATTCATATAAAGATCACGATTTCATGGGTGTGATGCCGGCTGCGATCATGGCCATCTCTTCGTACTGTTTGAGGGGCGATTCGGCCAGCACCATCATCTTCTGCGCCGCCATGGATCCTTCTGCATGGACTGTCGTCACTTCGTGAAAGGCCGATTCATGCGAGCAGATATGGCGCATGGTTTCGTGAATCATCTTTAGGCGATCCAAAGTGCTGTATTTTGCCGATCCTCCCAGATAATGCTCCAGGTAATCGTGAATATCTGGATTTTCCCAGTCCTTCTTGTCGGGCGACGTGGCAACAATACCCCCGGAGATATCCTGAATAAGCTCTATGAATGCATGGTATTTGCTTGCGAAATGAAGTTTTGCCATATTGGCGATGAGCGGGTTGGGGACGGCGATATCTCCATACATGACAGGATCCTGGGCGGCCGCATTCGTCAGTGCCCTGAGCGTCTCAACGTATGCGGCGATATCGGCCAGTTTGTCTCTTATATGGCCCACCTTGTCGAGCCCGTTGAACTTGGCCATGGCGACACCGCAGCCTGCCATGACTTCAACGGCAGGCACTTTATAGCTGATCGCCGTGAACCTGTGGAAAGTGGCGAAAGTGTATGCAAGCAGCATGGAGAACTGCCATTCACCGCACATGAATACCCGCTCCCATGGCACAAAGACGTTATCAAAGACAATCATTGCTTCCGTCAGTTCCCTTACGGGGCGGTCAGCGTGAAATTCGTGGTCCGACCAGGCCCCGCGCCCGCCTCGGCAGATAAAGGTAACTCCTTCCGTATTCGCCGGTATGGCAAAACTTAACGCATAATCCGCCTCGTTTTCCCGCATCTGTCTCGTAGGCACGACAATGATTTCATTAGCCGCCGGAGCACTGGTGATGTGGATCTTGGCGCCTTTCACCACAATGCCGTCCCTGTTTTTATCGACCACATGAAGATAATAGTCGGGGTGCTTCTGCTGGGCCGGTTCCTTCGAACGATCGCCTTTGACGCAGGTAACGGCTCCGCAGGTATGGAGGTCGTTCTTTCGCAGATGTTCGAGAAAATTCCTGGCATTTTCCTGATACTCTTTTTTGCCCATCTGGCCGGCGACGACGAAGGCCGCGTTGAGGCAGTCCGTACCGATATCCTTCCCGAAAGGAAGACTTCCGATCAATTTGATCGATGTCTGAATCATCTTCGTACGATTTTTCAGGTCTTCCGTAGTGTGGGGGGTAACAAAAAGCCGATTTATCGGTTCGCCCGTCTCGGGGTGAGGTGCGACAAAAAGATCCCGTATTTCCGGCTTTTCCGATGCCGTCAGTTCATAACCTCCGGCTATGGTATCGCAGGTAATGCCGAGGATCGGGTGCTTTGTAATATCCTCAACCTTTTCTCCGCGGATATACACACGCCTTCCATCGCGCAAACTTTCCTTATACTCTTCGGGGGTGCGAATTCCCATGGCATATCCTCCTTTCAGATTGTTGTACACGTATTGTTCACAATAATAAGATAACTCCCGCTGTGCAGAAAATATAAAATTCTAATCGTATATCCCATTGAATACAATATGATGCTTCACTTTTACAATAAAATTCGCAAAATCATCTGCAGCCATGAACAATTCCTTTCACATGATCCGTATAGCGATAATGTGTCTCAATACCGGTAATCATATGCAAGGCTTCTTCTTCAAGGCATCCCGGCGATTGATATGTGTATATGCTCTCCTACGCTTGCGCGGTTTCTAAAAAGGGTACATTACCCCATTCCCGATGCGGTGGAGTTAGTTTAGTGTACCCATATGCTCTGCAGGACATGATCAGCAGCGCCAAATCAAGTAAGGGGAGGATTAATGTATGAAAAAAACAGTATGTGCCATGACGGCAATATGTATCATGATGGCTTTCGCAGGGATTATTTCGGCGCAGCAGGCTTCCGTCAGCGCCCAGGATAAAAAGTTTGTCGAAGAGGCGGCAACAGGCAGCATGATGGAAGTACGACTCGGTGAAATTGCCTCACAGAAGGCCGAAAACGAGGAAGTCAAAAATTTTGCTCAAACAATGATAAATGACCATGGAAAGGCAAGTGATGAACTGAAGACTATTGCGCAGCAAAAAGGGATTGAAGTCCCTCAGGAGCTGAATAAGAAGCAGCAGAAGAAGATCGATACACTGTCGCAGCTCAGCGGAATGGAATTCGACCGCGCCTATATGGACGAGATGGTGAAAGATCATCAGAAAGATGTGAAGGCATTCAGAAAGCAGGCTGAAAAAGGACGGGATCCCGACCTCAAGAACTTTGCAGCGACCACGGCAGATACCCTCGAGCAGCATCTTGAACTGGCAAAAAATATAAATCAAGAGCAGGTGCGAGGATATTACGGAGATAAGGAAAAGAAGCAGAAAAAGACCCAAAAGCAGGACCAGAATAAATAATTTGTAATTGAAAGGTATAATGTGTTTGAGCGAGAGGGGACCGTTTTCGCCTGTGCCGGCGATATGAGGGTGAGCGAAAGCAATCCGAAGGTATGTGACTCAGGTCGAAATCGGTCTCGGCTCGTTTGGCTTAAGGGAGTGAGGTATGGAACGGCACATCGGAATTGAAGCAGAAAGTCCTTTCCTGTTGCGCGATCAAAGCGCGTCCCGATGTCTTGCGAAAGGCGCCGGGTAAAGTGAAAAACATCAGTCAATTTCAAGGGACATCTCATCAAATTTTTCGGAGAGTATTTCTTCCTGCAAAAGTGGAATGGCAAATATCTTGCATTTATCCGGATTAACGGATATAAAGCACCGTATGAAAGATATTGCTGCAATATTCAAATCGCTGGAAGATGAAACACGTCTGCGCATCATGGCCCTGCTACTGGACACGGAAGAGCTTTGCGTATGCCATTTCATGGATGTACTGCAACTTCCCCAATCTACGGTGTCGCGCCATCTTTCCAATTTGAAAAATGCGGGCTGGCTCAAGGATCGCCGCTCCGGAGTGTGGATTCACTACTCTATTAATCCTGCGTTAGGTTCCGGCCATAGAACATTGATCCATGCCTTGCGGACAATATTGAAGCAAAATGACGTTACCCTGAGAGATAAGGAGCGGTTGGCAAATCTGGACTTCAAAGATTGCTGCAGGTAATTTATTTTGCCTTCCGTATCCGCTTATCGTTATATAGAGGATAATTTTTCTTCGGGTTCAAAAAATAATCACTTACATGGTGTTGGATATGAAAGAACTTGAAAATGTACAACTTCCGCTTGCCCCTTCAGGATGCGATATGGCATTCAAAGGTAATACTTCGGACACGCCGCCGTGCTGAGGTCCTCAACCCTCCGCCGGAGGCGGAGAGATCAGCGAAAAAGTCCCCGGTTTCATTGATTGGCTGTCAGCCGGGAAGATAAAAGTGCCGAGAATATCTGCGGACCTCACTTTTGCCGACCGTCTCGGTTCATGGAGAGTTCGGTGGGGTATTGGCCGGATGAACTATATAGTCCCGCCCGGCCTGTACGCCGTCGGCCGCCCTAATTCCGATTCCCCGGTTCTGGTGACCGCAAACTACAAAAAGAGCTATGACAGCGTGCGCAGTGTCCTGGCGGAGAGGGATTGCTGGATACTCGTCCTTGAAACGTATGGAATTAATGTGTGGTGTGCAGCGGGCAAAGGGACCTTCGGTACGGAAGAATTGATCAGGCGTATCGGCGCTTCTGAACTGACCAAAGTAGTCAGCCACCGGCAACTTGTTCTGCCCGTATTGGGGGCAGCCGGTGTGGCGGCTCATAAAGTTAAAAAGGAAACTGGTTTCAACATACGATATGCTGCAATACGGGCAAAGGATATTCCGCAATATCTGGACAGCGGGATGAGGACAGCCCCGGCTATGCGGGAGATCACTTTCACGACCTGGGAACGGGTTGTATTAATACCGATGGAATTCGTAGAGGCGTTGAAACCGACGGCAATTGCCGCAGCCCTGTTATTTTTTATTACGGCAATGCTTCAGGACAGAAACGCGGGTTTCTTAGCCGTATGCGGGTATGTCGGAGCAGTTGCGGCAGGTGCGGCAGGCACACCGCTTTTGCTTCCGTGGCTTCCCGGCAGGAGCTTCGCATTTAAAGGAGTCTTAACAGGATCGATCTGGAGCATTATTTTTTACATGTTGGCAGGAGGCAGCGGCTGGAGCAGATTCATGGCCCTGGCTGCTTTTATGATACTTCCGGCCGTAAGTGCTTTTTATGCTCTGAATTTTACCGGGTGTACCCCTTTTACATCCCGTTCAGGCGTCAAGAAAGAAATGAAAGTTGCGCTGCCGGCAATGGCATGCGCGCTTCTTGCGGGCATTGCTATTGCCATTACAGGCATGGCCATATGAGTGATATGGAGGCTGTATGAAAGGGTTCAAATATTTAAGAAATGTGACTACCTTGAAGATGGATTCCGGGAAATGCATTAATTGCAGCAAATGCATAGAGGTATGCCCTCATCATGTATTCGCCTTGAACGGGGACAAGGTCACTATTATCAATCTTGACTCCTGCATGGAGTGTGGTGCGTGCGCGAAGAATTGCCCAGCCGCTGCTCTTCATGTCGATTCAGGTGTCGGGTGCGCAGCCGGCCTGATAACGGAGTGGCTTCGTGACCACAGGCTGCTCGCAAAAGTGGAATGCTGCTGATATATGACTGGTAAAGCAATAAATAGTTCCCGGTACATATCCGAAGACACAGTTCTTCAATATTTTAAATTTGCAAATTTCATGAAAAATATAGAATAAATTATTAAAATATCAGGAGTGTGAAAAATGAAAGTACTGGGAATTATGGGAAGTCCGCGAGTAGGCGGAAACAGCGATATCCTTTTGGATGAGGCTCTGGAAGGCGCCGGGACCGTCGGCGCACAGGTGGATAAAGTCATATTGGATAGACTGAAAATATCCGGGTGTCATGATTGCAAAAAATGCAACGAAACAGGCATTTGCATTGTGAAGGACGATATGCAGGAAATTCACAAAAAGATACTTGAAGCTGACGCGATAATTCATAGTTGCCCGGTTTATTTCTGGACGATGCCCGCGCAGATGAAAGCATATCTCGACAGATGGACGGCGCTATTTGATGCGGAATGGCGCTGGCATAAAAATTATTATCCCCGGATGAAAGGTAAGCGCATTGGTCTCATCACTGTCTGTGGAGATCCGGATGTCCATACTGCCGACCCTATAGTACACAGCTTTAAAGCGACTGCTGATATGACAAAACTTAATTGGATCGGGGTCGTAATGGCTTCTGCCATGGATAAAGGAGAAATCGGAAAAAACGAAAAAGCGAAGACAGAGGCGTTCGATCTGGGCAAAAAAATTGCCGGCTGACAGGTGAAAAGAAAGTCGCTGCAACGGAAAAGAGAATGTTCAAGGCGCTGGAAGAAATCAATACACGGCCGGACCCGTTCCAATATTACACCGCAGAAGATCTGTGGACGGATGAACATACGTCGAAGCGCATGCTCGCATTTCACCTCGACGAGGCCTCCGATTTTGCTTCCAGAAAAAAGGACTTTATAAAACCGGTCGGTGAAATGGATTGTTTCCACATTCAAGATAGGAACCGATTCAAAAATTGCCGATTTCGGCTGCGGTCCCGGACTGTATGCGGCAGCCCTTGCGAAACACGGCGCCCGCGTGACCGGCATCGATTTTTCGTCGAGATCCATCGGATATGCAAAAAAAGTTGCCTGCCGCACGCGGTTGGATATCAATTATGTGAATCAGAATTACCTGGATTTTGAACCGGAAGACCGCTTTGATCTTGTCCTGATGATTATGTGCGATTTTTGCGCTCTTAATCCCTCACAAAGAAAAGGGCTCCTGAATAAATTTCATACAATATTAAAACATGGCGGATCGGTTCTTCTCGATGCATATTCGCGTGCGGCTTTCGAACAAAGGGAAGAGGCCGCATCATATGAACTGAACCAGCTCAACGGCTTCTGGTCGCCTGATAACTATTACGGTTTTCTCAACACTTTCAAATATGAAAAAGAAAAAGTAATATTGGACAAGTACACCATTGTCGAGCCTGGACGCACAAGACAGGTGTACAACTGGTTTCAGTGCTTTGCGCCTGAAGATCTGGAGAGGGAATTTGAAGAGGCACACTTTTCCATCAAAGGATTATATTCCGATGTAGCAGGCACGCCCTATGATCACAGATCTGGTGAATTTGCGGTTATTGCCGGTAAAGACCTTCCGGCAGAAATGAGTCACAGATGAAAGCGGCCGAGCGATTTGTCAGTGAAGCCATACGTCCGGTGACTGCCACCTGCGATACAGCGCGGATGGCGGCCGGCGAGCCGGGACTGCCGGGAGAGTTTGTATGGAAAGATGATATCATTCGGATTGCAGCCGTTCTCAGAACCTGGCGCGAAACGGGTTTATGCCGCCACGGCAGCTCCGAGCGCTATGTGCGGAAGCACTGGTACGAGATAGTGACGACGTCAGGTACGGTTATGAAGATTTATTTCGAGCGGCAGGCGCGGAGCAAATCGAGGAACTTCCGGTGGTGGCTCTTCAGTATCGATGAATCAGGGAAGAGCGAGGAGATGCGTGTACCCGGCATCTGATTCGGGCAGTAAAACGAGATTCGCGGGATACGCCTCAGATAAGATTTTTTGACATGAGCGATGCTTGCTGCATTACCGATGCGGCAATTTCCTCTATGGAAAAATTTGTTATATTCAGGTACGGAATTCCCGCTCGTCGAAAAAGACTTTCCGCAGCCCGCAATTCCCTCCTGATCTGTTCCATGGTCGCATAAGCACTGTTCGGGCGGCGCTCCTGCCGTATTTGATAGAGGCGCTCCGGTGCGATGGTGAGGCCGAAGAGTTTGGAGCACTCTGCCTGAAGAGGATCAGGCAGTATTTTTGTTCCAAAATTCTCATCGGTAAGCGGATAATTGGCTGCCTGAATTCCGAAGTGCAGCGCCAGGTAAAGGCAGGTCGGAGTTTTCCCTGTCCGGGATACGCCCGTGAGGATTATATCTGCCTGAGAATAGTCTCTCGATGCTGAACCGTCATCATGTTGAAGAGAAAATTGTACGGCGTCAATTCTGCTTGAATAGGCATTAAGGTTTCCTATGCCGTGAGACCGCCCTGCCACGGGTGCCGATTTAAGACCCAGTATTTGCTCTATGGGATTTGTAAAAGCAGCGAAAAAATCGATAACCTCACCGCGACATATAGAGAGGTGATCCCGTAAAAGAGGATCCGTTAATGTTGAAAATACAAGAGGCGCAGAATCCTCACTGCAGGCAATTCTGTTAATCCGTTCAACCGCTTGCTTGACCTTGTCTCTTGTATTTGTAAACGGCAATCTTACGGCTTCAAAAGTAAAAGTGGGAAACTGTGTGAGGAGGGTATGTCCCAATGTTTCGGCGGTGATACCAGTACCGTCAGATATAAAAAATACTGTTTTTGTCACTGAGGACTCCATTCTTCTTTGATGCGAGTGTTAATCCGTATAAGAATTTAAAGCTTCTTCAGCCGCTTCAAGTGAGGTAACCCCGTAGTGCTTCATCATGTGTAAAAGAGTTATCTCTGATCCGTTAATATGCTCCGAAATTTGCTTTTGAATATGTTTCATATATAACTTCAGGGTTTTCAATGAATATGTGGCCAGCTCTCCTTTAAGATAGGTTTCCTGTGAAGTGATTTCGGCGGCATCTTCGGTACTGTAGAGGGGTCTGCCTCTTCTCATTAACCGGGGATAGATTTTACGCAGCTCCTGCTCCCAAATCAAGATACTCTCTATAATCCTGTCTATCAGCTCAACTGCGCCGGGCTCGATATGGGGCAGCAGATGTTCAATCCGGGAATATTCCAGCGGCGAGGTGGAACGCATCATTCGGGCATATTTTTCCGTGAACATATTTCTTTCCGCAATTTCAGCATTTTTGAGATCATTACGATAACTCTCCAGCATTGCCTCCGGCCAGCTTGCCATTTGGCTGGATCTCATTATCCTGAAAGTTTCCACATCATCCTGGCAGGCGGCCCTTCCTCCCATATTTGGAACCGCCTGAAACATCTTTTGCTCTGATTCGATTATTCTGTCGATCAGGGTTTCTCTATCATTCATGCCCTTCCTCCATAGCGGGAAAACGGCAGTTCGCTGCTTTTGAGAGGCTTTACACAGGGTATTCGATCATCAGAGGTTTTTACCTCCACCTGCATTTTTGAATACCCTATCATATCCCCACGTGGTTGTGAACAAGAAAGGAAAAATATAAAACGCGATAACACATGAACTTTTTTGCTTGATCCATGAAGAATAGCTGTCTACTATGAGAAAAACCGATATTCAGCACATGTCATGGAGGGAATATGAATAAACGAATCGCCACTTCGACTGCGCCGGCAAATCCGGAGCTCACCCCCGAAGCCAAAATGATCTTTCTCATAAAGCGCAAACCTGCAACATCAAGAGAAGAGCTTGTCGCCTACTGGTATGCCCATCACATGCCTAAGGTGATTGAAATCAACCGCAATCAGGAAGCAAAGGGAAATCTTTTTGCCCGCCGTTATATCGTGAGCCTCTTTGACGCAACAAGAAAAGGCGAATATCCCTGGGACGGTATGGCGCATTTGTGGTTCGACAGTCCATTGCCGAAACCTGAAGTTCCGTTAGGGATACCTCCGAAGGATTCATTCCAGCAAAAGGTCGAGCCTCATATGCCCTGGGCTACGAGAGAATTTTGTGTGATAGACGGTTCGGAATACATCAAAGTAGAGCCACTGACGTTAAATGCGCCTTTCCCCTGCATGCGCTCCGGTATTTACAAGGTGAATTTTCTCGTGAAGGCAAAAGAAGGTGTGGACTTCGATACATTTTATTCTCATTGGCTGAACGTGCACATACCCAATGTAAAATCGGTGATGGAGGAAGTTGGCGGATTCCGGTATATGGTAAGCCATAGTATACACCCTCAGGATGAACCGTATGCCGGCCTGGCGGAATTGTACTTCAATAATGAGACGGACTGGATAAAGTACAGGGAAGCAATCAAAGATGATGGCATGGAGGAATTTCTTGACCTGAAAAAAACGCGGATACTGAAAACAAAAACGGAAATGATAGGAATCCCTTAAAAGAATAATCGGGTTCCCGGAAACCAGTTTTTGTTCTTCAAATGGTAATCATGCTTTGTCAGCCGTTGTAAAGAGGAGATACGGAATGTTAAAAAAAATATTTTCGCCTATCCGGATCGGCACGGTGGAACTTTCAAACAGGCTGGTGGTATCGCCAATGGTCACGATATATTGCAATGACGAGGGAATGGCGACGGAAAGATTTACCGCGTATCATGAAGCCAAGGCACGGGGCGGTTGGGGACTGATAATTACCGAGGATTATGCGGTCGAACCTGAGGGAAGGGCGTTTCCTTGCCTGCCGGGACTATGGCATGACGGTCAGATCGAAAGTCACAGCAAATTTACCCGAAGGATTCATGATAGCGGGGGCAAAGTCTTCGCACAAATATATCATGCAGGCAGGCAAACCAGAAAAGCCGTAACAGGATGCCAGCCGGTCGCGCCTTCTGCCATACCTTGTCCCATCCTTCAGGAAATACCGCACGAGCTTACCCATGAAGAGATAAATGATATCGTGACCAATTTCGGAAATTGCGCTCGAAGGGCCAGGGAAGCTATGTTCGACGGCATTGAAATTCATGGCGCCCATGGATATCTGATCGCGCAATTTATGTCGCTATACTCAAACAAAAGAAATGACGCCTACGGCGGAAGCCTGATGAACAGATTGCGTTTTCCCCTGGAAATTATTGCTGACATCAAGAAAAAAGCCGGCGACGATTTTCCGCTTATTTTCAGGATGTCGGGAGATGAATTGGTCCCGGGAGGAAGAAATATAGAAGATACGAAAGCCATTTCAGTTGTCCTGGAAGCAGCAGGGGTGAATGCCTTGCATATTTCGGCGGGCGTGAATGGATCAGTGCATGCAATAATTCCGCCGGCAGCGATACCTCACGGATGGATTACGAGGTATGCGGAAGAGGTCAAGAAAATCGTGGATATTCCTGTTATCACTGTAGGAAGAATCACTGATCCGTTTCTGGCTGAAGAGGTTATTGCCGGCAAGAAGGCGGATCTGGTGGCGATGGGCAGGGCTTACCTGGCAGATCCCGAGCTGCCCAATAAGGCTGCCGCCGGAAAGTTTTCCGATATCAATCCTTGCATAGGCTGCATGCAAGGGTGCATTGAAATGATCTCTCAGTATCGGCCGGCAACCTGTCTGGTCAATCCGACTGTTGGCAAAGAAAATGAAATGAAAATTTATCCGGCGGATATCAAGAAGAAAGTACTCGTTGCCGGGGGCGGTCCGGGTGGAATGGAGGCCGCAATCGTTGCGGCGAAAAAGGGGCATGAAGTTCACCTTTTCGAAAAAGGGGACAGACTTGGAGGTCAATTTTACATAGCGTCCATTCCGCCTTTTAAGGGCGAAATTGCCGAATTTCTCGCCTGGCAGATAAAACAATTGGCCGACGAGAAAGTCACTATCCATATGGGAGTCGAGCTTACCGAAGAAATTGCGGCAGAGCAAAAGCCTGATGCAGTCATAATTGCGACAGGGAGTACGCCCGGTTATCCGCAATTGAAAGGTATAAAAAAAGAGAATGTGCTCTTTGCCGGTGAGGTGCTTGAAGGGAAAAAGGAAGTTGGCGAAAGAGTCGCGATAATCGGCGGGGGAGCGGTAGGAGCCGAAACCGCAAGTCATCTTGCAAATCACGGAAAGAATGTTACCATCATCGAGATGCTTCCAAAGCTCGCCACAGACGCAAATCCTTTTGTGCGGCGCTTTCTTTTGCAAGATCTGGCCGAGCATGGAATTCAAATATATGTGAATTCAACTGTGACGGAATTGTCAGATGACGGACTCATGATAAAGAGAATGGGCCGGGAAGAAAAAATAGGGCCGTTCGATACTGTGGTTCTGGCAGCGGGATTGAGACCTCTGAACGATTTGCACTCAAAACTTCAAAAAAAAGTGTCTCAGATAATCGCAATAGGTGATGCTGTCACTATCAGAAAAGCTCTGGATGCCATTCAAGAGGGATATCTGGCCGGGCTGGGGATATAGTGAAACAGGCTCTGTGTGCATTACATGAAACAAATTTGTTTTATGTTCGCACATAAAGCGAATCCCTCGTGCGCAAACAGTTATTTTTCGGATTCCGGCGGCAATGATATTTTTAAACGCCTTGCTTCATAAAACTATTTAAAAGGAGGAATTACAAATGCAGGATTATCCGTGGTGGACAGACGTGCAAAGAGAACTGGCCAAGGATGCTCAAAAGTTTACCGATGAAGTGCTTATTCCGATTGGTGAAAAAGCAGTCATTAAAAAAGAGTATCCCTGGGAGGGGGTAAAGGCAATTGCAAAAAAAGGGTGGCTCGGAGCGACGATCCCGTCGAAATATGGCGGGAAGCAGGAGGAATGGGGAGTAACAGGTGCATGTATTGTCACAGAGGAAGCAAGCCGGGCAGGTGCGATTTCAGCAGCACTTTCTACGGCTTTGATCGGGGCGACGCATCAGATTTTGCATGACGGAACCGAAGAGCAGAAACAACGATGGCTGCCGAAGCTTGCCACCGGAGAGTTGCTTGGATGCATTACGATGACAGAACCGTATGTCGGATCCGACATTGCCGCGATCGAAACCACCGGCAGGCGTGAAGGAAACTATTATATAGTGAACGGGATCAAACGGTTTCAGACGAATGCCGCTGCCGCGGATCTTTATATGACCTACGTAAAAACAAGCGAGGATCAGGATGACCGTAAAAAATACAGGCACTTGACCGGAATGATTCTGGAGAAAGGCATGCCCGGCTTTTCTGTCGAGCGGGTGAATGACTGGGCCGGCAGCGAAGGCATGTACAACTGTTATTTGCGATTCGATGATGTGAAAGTTCCGATTGAAAATGTGATAGGAAAAGAAGGCGAGGGATGGAAGGTTATGATGAGCGGCCTGAATATCGAACGCGCTCTTGGAGGGGCAAGCCCTCTCGGTCTGATGCGGGAAAGCATACGGTATACAAAACAGCATCTGGAGAGAAGAGTGCAGTCGGGAAGGCCCACCGGGACAATTGCAACAAATCATTCCAAACTGGCCGATATGTATGCCAAATATCAGCTTTGCCGCTTGCTGGTATATTATTGCGCCTATTGTGCCGACCTGAACAGGGAAGTTCCTATCGAAGCCGCACTTGCCAAGCTGTATGCTTCGGAGGTTGCGCTGGAAGTGGCGTTGGACGGCATTCAGTGCATGGGCGGTAACGGTCTGATGAAAATATATCCGGTGGAGCGGTACATGCGTGATGCGAAACTGAATCAGATTGCAGCCGGAACCAGTGAAGTGCTGAGACTTCTCATCTACCGGATGGGTTCGAGGGTTCTGGCGGAGGATTTGAAACCTCATGTACGTGCATTTGATGAGGAACTTGGCTGTCCCCTTCCTGTCGGTACGCCGCCTGCACCGAAAGCACCGGCGAACGAAAGGGATGTGTTAAAAGTTCTTGCAGAAGAATACCGTATTAATCCGGGGCTTTCCATGACTATTGAGGATATGAAAATATATTTGCAGTGCAGCGACGAGGACCTGATGAACTACATACAGGCACTGGAAGAAAAGAAGTTGTGCCAGACCTGGAGGAACTCAAGGGGTCAGGTTGAACTGGTCAGAGCGACCCTGGAGGGGATAAAGGAAGCGAATCCGCCGGAATATTACAAGCATATTCCGTCGTGGGTGTTTCCAGACGATGTTTTTTAAGCCGAAAACCCGAAAGATACTATCTTTGGCGTTACCCTAGCCTCTCAAACGGGAACTGCAGCGTATAAAAGTGCACGCGTAGATTCCCTCCGGCTGCCGGAGGGAATCTATGGTACCCGCCTCTGGCCGGCGGTATCGTATAACAGGGACCGGAATTATCACAGCCGCGATTAGGGTAACCCGCTTATATTCTCCGTTAGTCATCGCGTAGTACATTTCATGAGCAGTGGTACAAAAGCCTTGACGATTCCATGAGATGGTGTTAGTCACAAACTTTGTATTTTTTACATTCAAGCATCAATGGGCGATTTTCTGATCATTTCATATATTTAAATGATTCTGGAAGCATATCATGAAAGTACACGCCTTGGAAGGGCGTGGCTTTTTTTATGATTGCCACTTTATAAAAAAGATTAGGTAAGAAGGAGAAACGGTATCATGCCTTTTGAGGAACAGATGGAAGAATTGAAGCGCCGCAAGGAGAAAGCGTTACAGATGGGCGGCGAGAAGAAGATTGCCAAGCAGCACGCGGAAGGGAAATACA
>JALNXD010000050.1 GCA_023230565.1 Syntrophales bacterium | reverse complement strand
TATTTTCGCCTCCTGAATTAATTTACGCATCTTACTGTATCAGTCAAAATAAAGAAAGATAAAGAGAAAATCCACATAAAAATCCCAAACCTGATTTGCTGCTCATGATTTCTCTTATTTCGGAATACGTTGAACGTGTTTGAACACGTTAACACAACCAAAAGACTCATCTCATAAGAAATGGAACACTATTTCATTTTTGTTCAGGTAACAAGATTTTTGTAAATGAAATGAACATTTACCAATGGCGGCACATGACCTCAATTCCATATTTAGCTATATATTCGATATCTTATAAAACTGGAACAGAACTTGCCACTCATACTCCAGTCATCATAACCGAGATGCCCGGAAAATTGTTCTCACACGTACAAGCAACTGGATTTTCAAATAAGAACAAAAATGCAGGGGGGAAAAATGAGAGTAAAAAAAATAATCTTTTTTGGGACAATCCTATGTATTGTCCTTCTGGCGTTTACCGCGGCCGGTGCCGATGTATATGTAAAAACAGCGGCACACGGCGGAAGTGATTCAAACAGCGGTACAAGCTGGGAGAATGCGCTCGCCTCCATTACAAAAGCACTTGAAACAGGAGGAGGCGGCATAATCCATGTGGCTGCGGGGACATACAATGAGCTTATTACTTTTCCGGCGGCCGACAGTACAAAAATAATCGGCGGGTATCCGTCGGGCGGAGGAGATTCAAGCAATCCATGGGTGAATGCAACCTTTATCAATGGAAATTCTCTGACAGGAAGTGTCGTTACAATTCCTTTCAATGAAGCTGAGGCAAAAAGTTTCGATGATCTTGTGCTTGACGGGCTCATCATCAGAAACGGCAATTTCGGCGCTGCGACCGGTCTTGGCGGAGCTGCAGTGACCAGCCGCTCGGCGGGACTGACGATAGTACGGTGTATTATCGAAGAGAATATGAATAATTCAAATGGCGCCGGCGGCATTTATGTGAATTCTCCGGTAAATGACAGCATATCGGTCGTATTCAAAGTAGCTGATACTATTATCAGGAACAATGCAGGACCTCAGGCAGGTGGAATCTACGTGAATACGGAGGGTAACTGTGCAGTTGAATTCACTAATTTACTCGTTCATGGAAACAGCAATACCGGAGCGTATGGGTGCGGCGGAATTCTGGTCGGCCAAGTGGGGCAAACTGCAGCTTCCGTGAATATTGTCAACTGCACCATCGTCGATAATACAGGAATAGCAGCCGGACTGGCCTTTTTTATCAATTCGACACCTTTGTCTATTGTGAACAGTATCATCTGGCACCCGGGATATGATGACATTTATGCTCAAAATTTTGATGATCTGACAATTTCATATTCGAATATTGAAGATTGGAATGAAGGAATAGTAGTGAAACATGAAAACCCCGCATTTGTCGGTGCGGGAGATTACCATCTGAGCGCAGCTTCCCCTTTGATCGACCGGGGGACACGAATTGGCGCACCATCTGCCGATCTTGAAGGCACGATACGACCTCGAGGCGTCTCTTTTGATATGGGGTGTTACGAATATATACCTCCCAATCTGCCGGCAATTCATATTACAGAAACTCTTGGAGCGGAAGCCGACCATAACGCGGACTTCGGAATCGTTGAAGTCGGCGATACGGTTGATGCAACAGTGACGATTTCGAATATAGGCGAGGCTGCGCTCCAGAATATTGCAATTGCTGCGGCAAATCCGGTGGTCGCCCCCTTTTCGATTGTCAACAACACCTGTACAGGAATTCTTGATGCGAAAGAGAGCTGCACCTTTACTCTCCGCTTCAGCCCGACGGCGACCGGCCCCTTCTATGATAGCTTTGAAATCTCTTCGAACGATTCCTACAATCCATTGGTCTCCATAAATGTGAGAGGAAACAGTGTCGATTCATCGATCACTCATTTGCTTACAGTCGCAAGCGACGGTCCGGGTACAGTCAATACTGAACCTGATGCAGCCGATAATGTGTATGCGGAAGGGACGGAGGTGTACCTTACCGCTGAAACGGCAGTGAATTATACTTTTGACGGTTGGGATGGGAATGTAGCCGATGCGGATGAAGCGGAAACTACGATAGTTATGAATGAAAACCAGTCAGTGACGGTACATTTCGTTCCGGACGGCGACAATGACGGTGTCCCTGACGACGCGGAACAGGGACCTGACGGAACGGATCCGACCTATGACGGCAACGGCGACGGGATACCTGACAGTCAGCAGGCATGCGTCGTATCCGGCTATTGCTGCAACGAAAACTACTATATCACGATGGCAGTGGCTCCGCCTCAGAAATTCGATTATGCAGCCGCAGTGGGACTTCCGCAAACCAATCCTCCACCGTCAAATCTTCAGTTCCCTTACGGACTTCTAGACTTTATCGTCAGCGGAGTAAGCATCGTGAATTATCACGAGGTAACTACTGTCACGCTCTTCCTTGATCCTGAAGGGCCTGTTCCGAATACCTATTGGAAGTACGGCCCTGAAGCAGGCAATTGCGAACCCCACTGGTATGAATTTCTATATAATGGCTACAGGGGGGCTCAAATTGAAGGTCATAAAATTACGCTGCATTTCGTAGATTGCATGTGCGGGGATGACGTCCTTGGAATAAGAGACGGGCGTATTGTCGATCAGGGCGGCCCAGCGTTAGCTCCTTCCGATTTTACGCCGTCTTCCCAGATTGAAGATGGCGGCGGAGGTGGCGGAGGCTGTTTCATATCTGCAATTGCAGCCGGCCAGTAAATGGCACAGGGAAGACAATGATAAAAGGCGGGCGTACAAACCCGCCTTTATTATATATATGGTAACGGTCGTTTGTGTATTTCATGACATTCATGTCTTTGTGCACACATTTATATTGCAATAACGTCTTTCAGCAATTAAAATTTTTCTCCCGAAAGCCAGCCGGAGCAAAGAGCGATTCCAGCGACAAGCCCTGTATTTGAGGTACTGAATGAAAATATTATATTATGACTGCTTTGCCGGAATAAGCGGCGATATGAATTTGGGCGCCCTTATCGATCTTGGCGTAGATCCTGAATATCTCAGACGTGAGTTGGAGAAGCTTAATCTTGAAGGGTACACGCTTGAAATATCAAAAGCAAAGCGTAAAGGAATTTCCGGAACACGGGTTGACGTACTCCTGGAAGAAGCCAAAAAGCAGATGCCGAGAAGTCTCCAAAGTATATATGAAATTATTGAAGCAAGCGGATTTAATGAGAAAATTAAAAGAGTGAGTCGTGAAATATTTTCCCGGCTTGCCAATGCTGAGGCTTCAGTTCATGGAATCTCCGTGCAGGATGTGCATTTTCATGAGATAGGCGCTGTCGACTCGATTGTCGATATTGCAGGCGCAGCCATTTGTCTTGACACGCTGTCTGTGGATAAAGTAATGGCCTCTTCCGTTGAACTTGGAAGCGGATTTGTGGAATGCTCCCATGGTACATTACCTGTGCCCGCGCCTGCAACAACGGAAATTCTGAAGGGGATTCCTGTAAAAACAGGTGCGGCTCCTTTTGAAATGACCACTCCGACAGGTGCGGCGATTCTTGTTTCAACAGTGGACAGATTTACCGATACTCTGGATTTTCGCTTATGCGCTACAGGATACGGCATTGGTAAAAGAGATCCTGAGATACCAAATATCCTCCGGGTAATGATCGGAGAAAAAGAAGAGAATCAGCCGCTTCTTGAAAAAAAAGAAGAAGCCGTATTTATTGAATGCAATATTGATGACATGAATCCGGAATTCTATGAGTATATAATGAATTCTTTATTGCAGGCCGGGGCATATGATGTATACCTGACCCCTGTTATCATGAAGAAATCCAGACCCGCTGTTACTGTATCCGTGTTATGCAGGCCCGGATTGGCGCCGAAAGTAGAGGAATTTATCCTTTCCGAGACGACAAGCCTCGGGCTCCGGAAATACAATTTGTCCCGGATCACTCTACACAGAGATATAACCGAATGTGAGACGCGTTTCGGGAAAGTGAAAATCAAAAGCAGCTATTTAGGGAATCGCAAGATAAAAACAAAACCTGAATATGAGGATTGCAGAAGGCTTGCGGAAGAGAAAAAGGTGAGTCTCAGAGAGATATATAAGGCAGTAGAGGAGGCGGAACTGGTTACGGAAAGCGGAAAGAAATGAGCTGCCTTATAAAATACAATGTAAAGAGATCGTCAAATATCCGGGTATGTGCCAAAATTCAGCAGATAAAATAAAAAATTTACATGAGTATCTAAGTGGCTTGGGTTCGTGCTTAGTTGCGTTTTCAGGCGGTCAGGACAGTGCGTTTCTCCTTTTCCATGCAAGGGAAGTTTTAGGGGATAACGTTACTGCATTTACATTTTATGCCCCCTATACTCCTGCAAGAGATGTAAAGGATGTCATTTCTTTTGTACGAAGAATGAAAATTCCCTGCAAACGTGTAAAAGTGCCTCTTCTCGATTCGCTTCGATATAATCCGGCAAACCGATGTTATCTCTGCAAGCGGTATACTTTTGGCATGATTAAAGCGGGTGCTGATAATCTTGGATATTCGCGGGTATTGGATGGCACTAATGCAGATGACTTAAATGAAGTCAGACCGGGAATAAATGCCTTGCGGGAACTTGGGATCGAAAGCCCCCTTGCAAGATTCGGTATATCCAAGAGGGAAATTTGTAAATGGCTGTGTGAACGAAAAGAAGCACTTGGCTTGAAGCCGGCAAGCGGCTGTCTTATGACTAGAATGCCGGAAGGGCATGAGGTGAGCGCAAAAGAGCTGAAAAGAATCGATATGGCTGAGGAATATCTGGCAACTCAAGGGATACATCAGGTACGGGTAAGAAGTGATGGAAAAACGGCTCGCATAGAGGTGCCTCCTGAAAATCGAAGGCGGTTTTTTGACGAAGAATTTTTGAATTCGGTTGCCAGGGAATTGAAAAATATGGGATATCGTTACGTATCTCTCGATCTTGACGGGTATAAGAAAGGGAATATGGATCTTTCATGACAGGATGTAAAATGTTTTACGATGACGATCTGAAAGAGTTGTTCCGGCAGGTTGAGGCAGGAAACCTTGATGTCGAGCGTGCAGTTGAGTGTGCTCGAGAGGCATCTTTCAAGGATCTTGGCTTTGCAAAAGTTGATAACGATCGCTCTATGCGCGTGGGATATCCGGAAGTAATTTTTTGTCCGGGTAAAACCGCAGAGCAGGTGCGTGATATCGTTGCCTATATGATGACACGGAAAACGAATATTCTCGCCACGAAGGCTACCAGGGAGATTTACAGCGAAGTTTTAAGCATATGCGGCGATGCTCAGTTTAATGAAACAGCGGGGACAATAACTATTGAGAGATATTCAAATGAGATCCCCGACAGTTATATAGCAGTAGTGACGGCAGGTACTTCAGATTTGCCTGTTGCCGAAGAAGCGGCGATAACGGCCGAAATATTTGGAAACCGGGTTGAAAGAATATTTGATGTAGGGGTTGCGGGAATTCACCGGCTCTTTAGTAAAATAGATGTTATAAAATGTGCAAAAGTCGTGATTGTAGTCGCCGGCATGGAGGGCGCCCTGGCGAGTGTGATCGGAGGTCTGATAGATAAACCTGTGATTGCCGTGCCCACCAGTATCGGTTATGGCGCAAGTTTCGGAGGCCTGGCTGCGCTTCTTGCCATGCTTAACAGTTGTGCAGGCGGAGTTGCTGTCGTTAATATCGACAATGGGTTCGGTGCAGGCTGCATGGCAAACACTATAAATAAACTGAAATGAAATTTTTCGGAAAGCAGGACCTGTCTTTGAAAGCGGGTTTCCCTCAAGACTGGGCCGGTGCGGCCGTTTCAGGGGGCTTCCCGGTAAATGAATGCAAAAGCTCATCGATTTTCTGATTTGCAGGCATGAGATTTACCCGGCTCGGATTTGTTTTTCGACCATGCATCGTCTCGTGAAGCTGTTCCGGCAAACTCGCGCGCGGCAGTTCAAGCAATGCCGGGACTGTAGTTTGCTGTCGACGATGATACCCGAAAAAACAGCTGATTCATGATCAAAATCTCATGCCTCTCAATGGCAGGGAGTTGGTAAATCAATATTTCGCCGGCTTCACTTACTTTCGATTGATGATCGCGGCCGGCATGAGAAGCTATGAAGAGATAGGAGAAAGTACTGCTGTGGAAAAATTCAAAAACGTGATCAGGTCGGCTATAAGTACGGGGATTTCAGATATACATATTACCGGCGGACATTCGACAGTATGCAGAATCAACGGCCAGATTCAACTGCAGAACAAAATTCAGTGGAGCCCCCAGGAAGTTGATACCCTGGTTAAAAAGCTTCTTTCCGGAAAACAGATACAGAAGCTGAGGGACCGGCTTTCCATAGACTACTCGGCAAGAGTGGAAAATGTGAGATTAAGGATCAATATATTCAGAACCTCGCGCGGATTGAGTATTGCAGTCAGACTGCTGCCGGGACGAGTCCCTTCGATTGATCAATTGAATCTGCATCCTTCACTTCACGAGATCAGCGAATTGAATTCGGGTCTGGTAATGATCTGCGGTGCCACCGGTACAGGAAAAACAACGACGATTGCAGCGATAATAGAAGAAATAAATCAAAAAAGGTCATCTCATATCATTACTCTTGAAGATCCTGTCGAGTACAGGTTCAGTTCAAAGAAATCCTTTATCCAGCAGAGGGAGATTGATACGGATACACCGTCATTTGAACGCGGCCTTCTGGATGCGCTTCGTGAGGATACAGATGTCATCATCATAGGAGAATTGCGAGAACCTCAATCTATGAGGCTCTGTCTCAATGCGGCTGAATCAGGCCACCTTGTAATTACGACACTCCATGCGACAAATGCGGAGGAGGCGGTACATCGCCTCTGCTTTTCCTTCCCGCCTCAATATCAGAATGAAATCAGGTATCAGTTGGCATCAAGTCTCTCATGGCTGATTTCGCAACGTCTCCAGTTTTATACGCCCCTGGGGATCAGAATACCGGTTCTCTCCATAGTACGCGGAACATCCTCGGTCAAATCCCTGATTCGTGATAATAAATTAAATCAGCTGGAAGGAACTGTGCAAATGAGCCGTTCTGAGGGTATGTTTACAGAAGAGCGCTACCTCAATGAATATGTGAAGCAGAGAAAAAATTTTTTCCGCCCTTCCAAAATATTTCAGGCAAGTACAGATAATGCGCAGGAAATCACGTATAAATCCCCTATCACAGAACCTCGGAAGGAATCGAACCCGGTACAGCCGAAAATGAGAAGTTCAGACCTCGCGTTCGTTCGTTCTTATCCTGCAGAAGAAGGTGCCGGCGACGGCTATATATCGATTGAACAACCTGAATCAATGGAAGATCTTATGAAGCAGCTGGATTTATCCGATTACGAATGATGTGGGCCGTATACGAGCCCACAGCTGCCTGAGATTGCCTGCCGCAGCCGCTTCCGCCCGGCAATTCACTGGAGTAACGTGCCCGCATCACTTTGTTTGACATTGGTATTACAAAGTATTATTATTGTCGAATATACTGGAGGATAATATGAAAAAAAAACAAGAAACAGTAACATTTAAAGTTGATGAAGATTTAATGAAAATAATGAAAAATCTTCAAAATAGATCCGAATTCATAAGAAAGGCTATAATAGGTGCTTTAGGTGCAGTCTGTCCATTGTGCGGCGGCAGTGGAATTCTCACACCGAATCAGCGCCGGCATTGGAATGAATTCGCCGCAGCTCACTCTGTCGAGCTATGCAATCATTGCAAAGAGGCCCATCTTGTCTGTGCGAGAGAGCATTAAATACAAAGAAGTAAAGAATATGAAAGGATTCATGCGACTGATATTTTCAGTGCTGGTTGTCTTTTTTTCGATAAAAGGGCATGGGTGCGCGGGGGAAATTCAGGTTTTCGTCAGCATCCTTCCTCAGAAGTATTTTGTCGAGAGGATAGGGGAACCCTTCGTGAAGGTTGATGTTTTGGTCGAACCGGGTGATTCCCCGGCTACATACGATCCAACAATGAAACAATTAACAGCTTTGGGAAAGGCAGATATTTATTTTCGCATCGGTGTTCCTTTTGAAAATAAATTAATTGAAAAGATATCAGCAGTATGTCCTGATCTAAAAATAGTTGATACACGAAAAGGTGTTCCGTTGCTTCATTTTGATACGATATCTCACGGAGGTAGTTCCGATCCGCATATATGGCTTGACCCCAAACGAGTCAAACTGCAGGCAGTCACCATGTGCGAGTCTCTGAGTGCCGTCGATGGTAAAAACAAGGAACACTATGGAAGGAATCTTGCTGCTTTTCAGTCGGACCTGGACAGGTTAGATGCAAAAATATCCGCAATCCTGGGGCCCTTGAGAGGCCGACCGATATATGTTTTTCATCCCGCTTTCGGATATTTTGCGGATTCTTACGGGCTCAGGCAGATGGCCATTCAAACCGGAGGGAAGGAACCGAGCCCGAAGCAATTAGCGAGACTTATTGAAAACGCAAAAAACGAGGGCGTAAAAGTGCTGTTCGTGCAGCCTCAATTTTCAAGCCGCTGTGCGGAAACCATTGCCCGTCAAATCGGAGGGAACATTGTTCCTCTGGATTCTTTGCCGCAGGATTATGAAAAAAATCTCGAGGAAATGGCGATAGTAATCAAAAAGGGTTTTGAAACATCTCAAACCCGATAAAGGATAAAGAAGAGGTTCATGAATCAGGAAGTAAATAGACAAGATAAAGTCGTAGAGCTTACGAATGTGTACTTTTCATACGGTAAGGTGCCTGTTCTTGAAAATGTGAATCTGACGGTATCGGATGAAGATTTCCTTTCAATCGTAGGCCCGAATGCGGGTGGAAAAACAACATTGCTGAAATTGATGATGGGGTTATTATCCCCGCAAAATGGCACTGTCCGGCTGTTCGGAGACAGACCGGACAAAACACGGTTTCGCATTGGATATATGCCTCAGAATGCCGAGCTCGACTTCGCCTTTCCGGTTACTGTCATGGATGTAGTGATGATGGGTCTTTTGGGAAAAAAAACGAAACAGGGATTGTCCAAAAGATTTGAAAAGACTCGAGCCCGTGAGATGCTTGATTTGCTGGAAATTGGCAGTGTGCATAATCGGCCTTTTTCCGCTCTTTCGGGAGGGCAGCGTCAGAGGGTTTTAATCGCACGGGCTCTTGCAGTTGATCCTGAGCTTTTGATACTGGATGAACCTACTTCAAATGTCGATGCTGCCATAGGAAGAGAACTGTTCGAAATTTTGAGCGAGTTAAACAAGAGGATACCGGTCATTGTGGTCACTCACGATATCGGGTTTGTTTCCTATTACGTAAAAAATGTGGCGTGTGTGAACCGGAAGGTGGCAGTGCACCCTACAAGCGGAATAACGGGAGAAATCATAAGCGAGATCTATGGATCGGAAGTTCGTATGGTGCGCCATGACGAAACGGGACACGGGAGAGCCGCGAGTGTGTGAATTCTGGAATGATATTCAGCAGCACAATTTTCTTCAATCTGCGCTTATGGCAGGAATCCTTTCAAGTATCGCCTGCGGGGTAATAGGAAGTTATGTAGTTACCCGGAGAATTACTTACATTGCAGGCAGTATCGCACACAGCGTACTGGCCGGCCTTGGGGCGGCCCGCTACTTTCAGGTTGTATATCAGTGGGAATGGTTCACTCCTTTCTATGGAGCATTGTGTGCGGCTCTGGTGTCAGCAATAATAATCGGATTTGTAAGCATCTATGCAAAAGAGAGGGAAGATACGGTAATCGGTGCCGTGTGGGCGGTAGGCATGGCCGCAGGCGTGCTATTCATATTCAAAACTCCGGGCTACAATGAAGATATAATGAGTTATCTGTTCGGCAATATTCTAATGGTCTCGACTGAAGACCTTCTGCGTATTACGGGGCTTGATCTTCTCCTAGTGATATTGGGAATAATATTTTACAAGCGTTTTCTGGCTGTCTGCTTCGATGAGGAATTTGCACGATTGCGGGGGATAAAAACCGAATTGTATTATATCTTTTTTCTTTGTCTGACTGCGATTACTGTCGTTCTGCTGGTGACAGTCGTCGGAATTGTCATGGTAATTGCCCTTCTTACGATACCAGTGGCTGTTGCAGGGCAGTTTACCAGCCGTCTCGTTACGCTTATGGTTTTTTCCGTGATCTTTACAATGATATTCACATCGGCCGGTCTCGTGCTGAGCTATGGACCGGATCTTCCGGCAGGCGCAGTTACTATTTTACTTGCTGCAACGGTGTATCTTGCAGTAGTGATACTGTCACGCGTTTTCAGAAGCAGTCGCTAAGAGAAATATACCGGATATATTTAAAAAATGTGAAATGGAAATTAAAATGGAAAGACATACAGAGGAATTCTGGAAATTTCGGCTCGAAAAAGTAAAAGAGCGTCTCGAGAAGAATAATTTTGACGTCTTTATTGCAGTCGATCTTAAAGCAGCACATTCAATTGTTATCAATACAATTATCCCCACTCTCGGTGCCAAAAAAATTTCATGGGGAGGATCGATGACAGTCAGGGAAGCGGATCTTTACACCCCTCTTAAAGACGAACGTTTCGGGTTCGAAGTGATTGACACGTTTGATAAAGATGTATCGAGAGAAATAGTGATGGAACGCAGGCGCCAGGCACTTTTGTCCGATCTCTTCATAACCGGGTCCAATGCAGTGACGGAGGATGGAAAACTCGTCAATCTGGATATGTACGGCAACCGCGTAGCCGCGATAACCTTTGGTCCCCGCAATGTAGTTATCGTGGCGGGACGGAATAAAATCGTCCCGAATCTGGGCGAGGCCATGGCACGTATCAAAAACTATTCGGCACCGGCAAATGCAATGCGGCTGGATACAAAGACTCCCTGCACATTTTCATCATTTTGCGAGGACTGCAAAAATTCAAGACGCATATGCAACACCTGGACGATTACGGAAAAATCATTTCCCCGCGGACGTATCAAAATAGTTCTTGTCAACCAGAACCTCGGCCTCTAAATCGGGGACGGGTTCATATTTCCGGCGGTTCGCCTGTTAAGCATTCAATAAAACACAACCTCCATTCAGTTTAACAGGAGCTGCAGTTTCCACATCCGCCGGCAAAGCATGCGATATCAGGTGCAAGGCCTGTTTCCATTACTTCGACTTCAAATTCAAGAGTTTTGCCCGCTAAAGGGTGATTGGCATCCATTTTGACGGTATCTTCGCCAAGATCGGATACGACAGCAGGGATGCGGTTACCCTGCTGATCGGATAGCTGAATCGTCATTCCTTCTTCGAGCTCCATATCATCAGGAACCCGGTCTAATGGAATATCGAACACCATCTCTTCTCTATATTCCCCATATGCCTCCTGAGGCGATACGGTAAACGTCTTTTTTTCGCCTTGCGTCATGCCGATTACTGCACTGTCAAATCCCTTTATGAGTTGACCTTTGCCTACTGTAAATTTAAGAGGATCCCTTCCGTAAGAGGTATCGAATACCTCTCCGCCTTCCTTGAATCTTCCGGTATAGTTTACGCTGATGGTATCTCCTTGTTTTATGGCTTCTGACATAACTTTCTCCTTTCCCGAAAATGATACTCGCTTAATACCTTTTTAAGGCTTGAACTCAAGTTGCAAGCGAGGATCATTTTTAAAAAATAAAAGACCATCTTGCGAAGCATGATGGTCTTTCTTACACCGCAAAAATTTATAATCCCGTGTTTATATCGGGGATTTTAAATTCATTCTTACTGCTAAGGTTATTACAGCTGTAAGGTTGATGTCAAGATGAATATAAATCAACTATAACGGCATGTAATTGCCAGACTGCCGGTACGCATTGAATTTGCAATTGAAACGTTTGTGCGCCGCCCCGAATCCGAATTCGGGACTATTATTAAATAATGTGTGAACTGGTAGCCGACTTCTCTATGGTATGATCATTACCTTGATTGCACCGGGATCGCTAATTTGAGTTTCGAAGGCCTCAGCAGTTTTATCGAGAGGGAACCTGTGGGTTACGAAATTTCTTGTAGTTACTTTACCGGTCTTCAGCAAATCGATCGAACCCGGAAAATTTCCACCAAGGCACCCAATGAGACTGATATTCTTATTGATAACGTTGGCAGGATCCCAGGAAAGCGGTGTTTCATAAATCCCGACCAACATCATTTTTCCACCGCCACGCAAAATTTCAATTGACTGGTCGAAAGAAATGGGAGAACCCGCACATTCCACTACTATGTCCACGCCCATATCGCCTGTTGCCGCCATTATTTCCGCGACTGTATCCTGTGTGGCCGCATCGATGACAAGGTCGGAGCCGCTTTCCCTCGCTGCTTGAAGCCGTGAAGGCCTTCGAGCACTCACGAGCACTTTTGAAACTCCCATTGATTTAAGGATCTGTATGGCACTCAGGCCTATAACACCGGCTCCCATTACCGCCACGATATCTTTTTCACGGGGCTGTGCCTTTTTTACAGAATACAACGATATAGACAGAGGCTCAACAGTAGCTGCATCTTCGAAGGTAAGCTCTTCAGGAAGCGGAAACACGTTACGTCCTTTGACTGCAGAAGGGACTGCAACGTATTCTGCCATTGCTCCAGGGAGCTGATAACCGACAAGAGCCAGAGCGGAACATCTGAATCCTTTGCCCTGTTTACACCAGAAACATTCTCCGCAGGGACGGAAGCCAACGGCAGTAACCCGCTCTCCCACCGTGATGTCAGAAACCTTCGCTCCCACTTCTGCGACTTCCCCGCTGAATTCATGGCCGAAGATTGTTCCTTCATTGCCTTCGGCTTTATAGACATGCAGGTCGGAGCCGCATACGCCACACGCCTTTACTTTAACGATTATTCCGTCGGGATCTGCAACCGGATCGGGTACACTTTCAATTCTTATATCCTTTTTTCCTCTCAATACTGCAGCTTTCATAGATTATCCTCCGCTGGTCAAAAAACAGACAGTTAATCCCCGAAAATCATCAGGTATATTGGCTCTCAGGGGTGTATACATTGGAGGGCGATATGGGATTTGAACCCATGACCTTTGGCTTCGGAGGCCAACGCTCTATCCTGCTGAGCTAATCGCCCGCACCATTAATACACTGAGGTCAAAACAATTCGCCACATCAATACTATGGCACAGTATAATATTCAAATAATTTTTTTATCTAAAAAATCAGTCCGGGAAATCAAGTTCGGATATTATACAGGCAATATGCCTGCTTTTATTCATACTATAGAAATGAAGCCCTGCCACTTCATTTCTGACAAGATCTTCTCCCTGCCGAATCGCGTACTCTATACTGTATTTTTCCACTTCTTCAGGTTTTTCGCTTACTCTTAACAACTTTTCATATAAAACTGACGGAATTTTGGTATTGCTGAGAGATAATATTTTAGGAATCTGTTTGAAATTAAAGAGCGGAAATATGCCCGCAATCACGGGAACTGCGATGCCTGTCTTCAGCACTTCGTCCCGGAAGCGATAAAAGGCGCTGTTTTCAAAAAAAAGCTGAGTAATAATAAAATCTGCTCCGGCATCTACTTTTTTCTTCAGATTTGCAATGTCAGTCGTCATATTCGGGGATTCAATGTGCACCTCGGGATATCCGGCAACACCCACTGAAAAAATACCTTCCGATTTTATGAAATCGACCAGTTCTCCGGCATTACCGAATCCCCCTTCGCATTTTACGAACATTTCCTCATTATCAGGAGGATCTCCCCGTAATGCCAATATATTTTCGATGTTACATTCGGCAAGATTAATTAAAATTTCCGAGATATCCTTTCGGGTAGATTTCACGCATGTCAGATGTGCGAGAGCCTCTCCGCCAAATTCATTTTTTATTTTTGAGGCAATTTCAACCGTTTTGTCGCGAGTTCCGCCGCCTGCTCCGTATGTAACAGATATGAAATCAGGCTTGAGCGCCAGTAATTCCTCGATAGTTACATAGAGGTTTTCAATGTTGCCCTCCCGTTTCGGAGGAAATACTTCAAAGGAAAGGCTGAACCGGTTTTCTTCCAATATATCTTTGATCTTCATAGACGTCAACCTCGTGGAAAAATCACTTAATGGCACCAGATATAAGTATTGTCAATTATTTTCTATATGCGCTGTACAGAAAAGGGCATATCAAATTCGATGACAGATACTTTGTTTTAAATTTCTCCATCCTTGTAATTGCGGGCAAACCTCTTGTAATTGGGTGATGAAGCTGCTACACTCACATTCAAAAAGAAAAATCGAGAACATGAAAAAGATCCTCATCCTCTTTTCGTTTTTCATAATTTTTTTACTCTGTCTTTTTCTCAATAGCGGCCCGGTATCTGCCGCCGATATTTTGAATATCCGGCACTGGACAGCACCGGATCACACAAGGATCGTTGTCGATACGAGTGACGAGGCACGATTTGAGGTAAGGAAAGAACAGGGAAAGATCACTGTCGACTTTTCCGAGGCGGTGCTGCTTCCCGAGGTGGCGGCCGAGTATGTTCTTGACAAGCCCGCGGTAACCAGAGTGTGCATTACTGCATTATCGGGTGATCGGGTCCGGATCGAGATATTTACCGCTGCGAGTGTTGAACCCGATGTGTTTACCTTGGGCAGAATCCTTGACAAACCACACCGGGTCGTCATCGACGTAAATATTCCTGAAACGGCACAAAAGGAAACAGTCGAACCATCAGATAAAAAAACAATCGTTGTCATCGATCCCGGCCATGGCGGGGAAGATCCGGGAGCCATCGGGCGTCATGGCACAAAGGAAAAGGATATCGTGTTGAGGATATCCAAAGTTCTCCGCGATATGCTGGTTCAGCGCGGGTATAAAGTGCTGCTTACGCGTGAGGGTGATTACTATGTATCGTTCAAGAAACGGCTGCAGATTGCAAGAGATTGCAATGCGGATCTTTTCCTCAGCATACATGCAGATGCCTGTATGAAAAGGTCGGTGAAAGGCGCTTCAGTGTACTGCTTGTCCACAAAAAGGGCAAGCAGTGAAGCGGCACAAATTCTTGCTGCAAGTCAAAACTTGTCGGATATAATCGGTGGTGTGCCCAACAGTCAGAACAATGATGAAACGGATCCTGTGATTCTCAATATGCTCCAGACAGAAACGCTTAATCAGGCGAAATCTTTTGGTATGATGACCCTTTCAAAAATAAGAAGAATAAATCAGTTGAAGTTTGAGACGGTACAGGAAGCTCCATTCAGAGTCCTCAAATTGCCTGAAGTGACTTCAATATTGATAGAAACAGCCTATCTTTCAAATACAAGAGAAGAATTGCTTCTGAAAAGCAATGCCTATCAAAAGGATATTGCCTGGGCAATAACCGCTGCTGTAACGGAATATCTTCCTCTATCCTCTTTGGCCGAATTCCTGGAGATAGACCGTGCCTATGAACCTTTGTCAAAAAGGGCGTTTCAGAAGAGAGTTCCTCTGTTGTACAGGGTAAAGAAAGGGGACAGGCTGGAAGAGATTGCACAGCGTTTCGATACGACAATTGAAATGGTAATGGAACAAAATAACCTCAAATCAAAAAATTTGATTTATGCCGGACAAGAATTGGCGATCGGGAAAACAGTGATTTCCGAACCTTCAAAGTCGGTCCATTTGGTCAAAAAAGGCGAAACGCTCAGTTCAATTGCCAGGAAGTATGATATTGCAGTCGAAGCTTTAATTAAAATGAATGACATTACATCCGAAGACAGAATATATGTTGGCCAGCTGTTGAATCTTATGGAAAAATCTGTGGATACAAACGGAAACGGCGAAAACAGGATTTCGAACGTAGTATATGTAGTCAAAAGAGGTGATCGGCTGGCCGATATTGCAAAAGAATTTGATGCGACCGTGAATGATTTGATAAAGGTCAATAATCTTGAGTCGAAGAACAAAATATACGTTGGACAGGAACTTGTTATCCGAAAAACCGAAATTGCGGAACTGCGAGATCATTATGTACCATCATCTTCACAGAATAAAGAAGTGAAGGTATCTGAGAGACGAGCCGTAAAAGACAAAACCTACGTAGTGAAAAGGGGCGACCGTCTCGATGAAATAGCTAAGCGCTACGGGGCAAGTACAGACTATCTAATGAAGATAAACAAGTTGAAATCCAGGGATCTTATCTATATAGGGCAGAAGCTCTCAATTGCAGATGGCTCGTCAGATGGAGATTTTTCGTCACAAGGTAAGAAAGAAATCTATATTGTGCGCAAAGGGGATACGGTAGAAGATATTGCGAAGCGGTTTGGTACCACCGCAGAAGAGCTGGTTTCATCTAACAGTCTCAAGTCGAGAAATTTGATCTTTACCGGACAACAGCTAAAAATTCCGTAAATAAATGCAAAAATGCATTACCGCGCTGCGTCAGAAAATCAAATGCGCCCGACGATCTTCACCTTCAAAGAAGATGGAACATGGAGGCTTATTCCCACCTTGTCTTGACAGGTTTCCTGTCTACAGAGGTGCGGAACTTGAGAAGAGGATATCCTAAAATAAGCACACTGTAGACCTTATGACCGACTGGCAGCCCAAGATTGTCCCGAATCTCTTGAGAGCCCCGGAATGCCGCTTCAAAAAGACCTATGTAGCACGATTCCAATCCCATATTTCTGGCAGTGAGAGCCATGGTATGAGCGGCAATAACGCAATTATCCTTTGGTGTGCTGGTAAGGACAGGTGAGTGGAAGATAATGACAGCCGGCGCTCGATGAAATATGGGATCGAGGCCTGAATCCCTCGCTTCCACCAGCCGTTTCCGGTAATCGTATACCGAAAGCATTAATTGAAGGTCTTCTGGAATTTCTTTTCCTTCCGACTCCATCTTCCTGACTTTTTTTTCCACTTCGTCGAGCGTAAATCTGAAAAAGTCGATAGTCAAACTCGATAATAACTCTATACGTTCCTTGTTTTCAATTACAAGAATTTCAACTGTCTGGACATTACTCCCGGTTGGAGCCCATCGGCAGATATCGATCAGTATTTCCATATCGGTTCTGGGAATTTGCGTCTTTTCAAAATGGCGATGGCTTCGCCTCTGCTTTATAAATTGAAGAAAATCATTCAATGCGAACACAACATCCTTTTTGAACGGAACAAAACTTTTCATACTCATTTGCGAATGGGTAACCGCACTTGCCGGGCACAAGGAAATGCAATGACCGCAGAGGTTACAGGTATTTTCATTTGCAGTGACTATAATCCTGTCATCAAATCTTGAAAAGCAGCGCGGACATCGTTTTACGCATAATCCGCATGAATTACAGATATTTCTGTCAATTTCAATCCAGTTCACTTTTATGCCACCTCCGGTAACTTCTAAATTTGACTTCAATTAAACGTCTGCTTTTCAAAAAAGGTGCAGTGCGGCAGACTTGAATGAAAACACAATATTCATTCCTTCTCTCAGACCAAGCTCTATGAGTGAACGCTTTGTTAATGTTGCCTTGAAAAGATTTTTTCCGGATTCTATCCATATTTCATAATAAAGACCCTGGTCTATTAATCCTGTTATCATACCATTAAAGGAATTTCTCATGCTTGAACTGAGTTTTTCTTTACTTACTACAATATCTTCAGGACGGACTGCAAGGTATTTGCAATTATTCGGCGAAACATCTCCCAGATCTATGGTAAGACCATTGATACGGGCTTCCCTTCCATCGAAATTCACGGCGAAGAAATTCTTCATGCCCACGAAATCGGCCACAAAGGTTGAAGAGGGTTTTCGAAAAATTTCCTCCACTGTCCCTTCCTGTTCGATCCGCCCGTTGTTCATTATCGCCGCCCGATCAGCCAGAGAGAGGGCTTCGGCGAAATCGTGCGTCACCATCAGAAATGTCGTATCGGAATTTTTGTGAAGACTTTTGAGGTTCTCCCGAATTTCTTCCCTGAAGCGCGGATCGAGGGCGGACAGCGGTTCATCAAGCAAAAGCACCAGCGGTTCGATCATCAGTGCCCTGGCCAAGGCGACGCGCTGATTTTCCCCGCCGCTTAAATTAGTGGCAAGCCGATTGAGAAGATGAGAGAGGTTCAGTTCGGATACCAGCCGTTCAAACTTGCCTTTAGCATCACTTTTTTTTATTTTATGATAACGAAGCCCGTAAACTATGTTCTCCCTTACGGTCATGTGCGGGAACAGCGAATAATCCTGGTATACAATACCTACCTCCCGCCTTTCGGGAGCAAGAGCAGTCACTTCTTTTACGCCAATACGGATAGAACCTTGATCAACGGCGATAAGCCCCGCGATCGCCTCCAGCAGCACTGTTTTTCCGGCCCCGGTGGGGCCCATGAGAACGAAAAACTCGTTTCTGCCGATGGAAATGTTGATATCCTGAAGATAAAATTCGCCAAGGCGTACGGTAAGGTTCCTTGTTTCGATCATGACGGCTTTCCTGTTCTCAACGTGAGTATCCTGAGCACAAGAAAGAGAATCAGACAGATCGACACCAGCCAGACCGCCACCGGCTGCGAGTACTTGAGGCCGTATCCTTCGAAGCGTTCATATATCATGACCGGAGCGATCATCGGGTGATAGGCGACGACCACCACGGCGCCGAATTCGCTGATTGCGCGGGCGCTGCACATGATGATGCCGATAAGCATGCTCCTCCAGGCAAGGGGAAAGGTGACCCTGAAGAAGGTGGAAAACATGGAGGCGCCCAGGCTTCTCGATACGTTTTCCAGACGGGGTGAAATGGCTTCAAAGCCGTTTTTTACGGCATTGACGTAAAAGGGGAGCCCCACGAACGTCAATACCGTGACGATGCCGGTTACACTTCCCATAATGCGGATTCCGAGATCGCTCATCAACTGTCCTATCCAGTGATTTTTGCCTGCCACGCTAAGAATGGCGATACCGACCACCGGATGAGGAATCACGATGGGAAGGTCGATAATACTTTCAACCAGTCGTTTTCCGGCAAATTGAGTGCGGGCAAGAACATAGGCCAGGGGCGTACCGAAAACAAAAGAAATGAGAGCGGCCAATCCTGCTGTGTAAATGCTCAGCCAGATCGACCGCATGACGTCCCGGTCTTTCAAGGTTGCTTTAAGCATGGAAAATGAAGGCGCCGTCAGCATTTCCATAAGCGGCAGCAGAATAAACACCATGACAATGATACCGCATGAGATGTTAATCCAGAAAAAGGGCTCCTTTACCTTCATTTAAACCGCGACATCTCCTAATTTTTGATTTCGACCAGTTTCTGCAGCGATGCAGGCAGCATCGCTTTCATTTCGGCTGAAGGCACACGGCAGGGAATGAAAGGCGGCTGTCCCATATCCTTGAGTATCTTCAACCCGCCCTCGGGATCAAGTAAGTATTCCAAAAAGGCGATTGCCGCTTCCCGGTTGGGGGCATCTTTTATTATGGTAACCCCGTAAGTGCAGGATTGACCCTTGATTTCCATGAAGGTTCCCGGTTCTTTCCCGGTCACCTTTACAACGGCCTTTTCATAGAGATCGTCAAACTTGTAATTACCGAGATTTATTTCGTCCGGAAGACTTATATATCGCAGATTATGCTGTACCGCCACCGAAAGATATTCCCAGGCATAGTCCATATTTCCCGTCTGAAGAAGCGAGATCAATTCAACCGATTTGGGACGTATATTTGCCTGAGGACGATTCGCGATCACCGCTTCATACAAGCCCGGTTTTTTGTAGTACATTTCAGCCAGCTGGAGAACCATAAGAGACCGGTACCCGCAGGGGTCGAGATTGGGATCGGAATGTCCCCACACCACATCCTTTTTCTGAAGAACGTCATACCAGTTTTCTGCATTGACCCGGTCGGCGTATTTGCTCATGTCGGTGTAGCAGAGAACGAGCTGGTTTGTGGCGAAACGGATATTCCAGTCGGCATAGGCAGGGATCAGGAGTTTGCCTATTACTTTGTAATCGGCTGAAGCCATCAGATCGCAGGGTTTTTTGAGATCGGATATTTTCCTGGCGCATTTCTGACTGCCGGCCGCTTCGCGGAGAACATCGACCTTGGGATATTTCGTTTCAAAAGCTTTTTCCATTGCCGCAAAGGGAACGGAGAGACTGCCTGCGTGAAAGAAAACCAGCTTGCCGGCGGGTTCAGCCGATGCAAGAGAAGACACTAAAAATAAAACGATAGTACTGATGGCTAAATACAAAATAGTTGACTTTTTTTTCATTTTACATCTCCTTTCGACGAAATGTTTTTTGTTGTGAATTGAAAAAAGCAGCTCATATACGAAGTTGGAATCGGGGAAATATTCTTGCAGTTTTAACGAAGCATAATGGTGATAATGAGTCATTTTAAGTTAGTAATTATGATTCGAAGTAATGAAATGGTGATACTTGATATGGTTGTTGTTGTCAATAAAAATGAAAAATGCGAAGTCTGGAAAAATTTAGAATCAGTGTGGATCTTGCAATGACAGCTTTGCACAGACAAAAAACGAGGTAAAAACACATTGACAACAGCTCTTTTCTCGTTCATCATAGAAACAATTTCATCGTGCGTGATTTTTTTGCGTGTCTTTCCGTGTTTTTAAAGAAAGTACGGAAAGTTCTTTTGAAATTTCATTCCCACTTCATTTCGAATCTTTCAGGTGGTTTCGCAAGTAGCCGGGTGCATATTTATCAAAGGTCGCGTCCGAACGGATCCTCAAATCTTGTAATTATCTTTTCTGAAGGTGCAGTTGTTTCAGGTCCGTGAAACAGGTGCAAAGAGAGAAGATCTTTGTATCTTCTCTATGTCCTGCGTTTCCTCGATTCATTATGACAAAAATAAATGAACTTCTAAGTGAAAAAAAGAAAGGAGAATTGTCATGAATGAAAGCGTGTACAAAATCATAGAGCTTGTAGGGACGAGCAATGTTTCCTGGGAAGAGGCAGCAAAAAAAGCTGTCGAGACCGCGGGGAGCACGTTGCGTGATTTGAGAATAGCCGAAGTTACCAAACTGGATATGACACTTGAAGAAGGCAAGATTAAAAACTACCGGGCAAGAGTTAATGTATCATTCAGGTTAGAAGATTGATGATTTGCTGAAACGCTCCTCATGT
>JALNXD010000049.1 GCA_023230565.1 Syntrophales bacterium | reverse complement strand
TTCCCTCTGGAGCCGCGACGGCGCCACATATACGTGGTCGTTCATTCCTTCCGAATCGGGGTCTTACCAGGTGGCAATGTGGTGGACCGAATATTCCTCAAGGAGTACGAATGTTCCCATCACCATCAGGCACTCAGGAGGATCATCTGCTGTCTACGTGAATCAGCAGCAAAGCGGCGGCCAATGGAATGATCTCGGCACATACCGGTTCACAGCCGGCACAGAGTACAGCCTCACCTTAAGTGCACCCGACCCCTGGCCCACAAGTTATTGCGCCGACGCGGTTAAATTCGTTTTTGCCGATGACGGACCGGCGCCGGTGGAAAATCAGCCGCCCGTGGCCGGAGATGATACGGCAGAGACGGCCATGGATACCGCACTAACAATTGAGGTGCTTGCAAACGATTATGATTCCGATGGCACGCTCGATCCATCCACCTGTGCCGTATCGGGCACTTCTTTGAACGGAGGTGCGCTTTCAGTCAATTATGACGGGAGTATCACCTATACGCCCAAAGACGGTTTTATCGGAACAGATTCCTTCGTGTATACGGTAAATGATAATGAAGGCGCCATGTCGAACGAAGCGGCTGTTACGGTTGCTGTAACGGCGGATTCTTCAGGGGCCGTTGAAATTATCATAGATAACGGCGATTCGGAGACGTCTTCGACGGGCACGTGGTCGGTTTCTTCAGGTGACGGGTACTACGGCGACAATTCTCTCTGGAGCCGTGACGGCGCCGTGTACACATGGTCTTTTACTCCTCCAGTCTCGGGGTATTATGATGTCTTTATGTGGTGGGCATCATATCCTTCCAGAAGCGCGGATGTTCCAATCGATATCGCCTATTCGGGAGGTTCCGCCAGTGTCCATGTGGATCAGAAAATCGATGGCGGCATGTGGAATATGCTCGGGGGATACTACTTCGAGGCAGGCAGAAGATACAATGTCACTCTTCATGCACCCGACCCCTGGCCTGTGAGCTATTGCGCTGACGCGGTTCGGTTCTCGCTGACGGGCCGATAAACCGGTTTCTGATTTGATTATAATGAATTACAATCAATACTCGACTGATAAAACGGAGGGTTCTGATATGTATACAATCAAGGCATCAACAATAAAGAGGAGAGATGCACATACAATGAACAATTCATTGAAAAAAACAAAATTGGTTCTATTGATACTTTTTGCTCTATTTTTTACAACATCGGCCGGGTGGGCCGCGACATATTACGTGGATTCGTCACAAGGTAACAATAATAATAACGGTACATCCCAATCGGCGCCATGGAGAACCATTTCGAAAGTGAATGCCGGCGCTTTCAGGGCGGGAGATACAATTCTCTTCAAAAGAGGAGGAGTCTGGTATGAAACGCTTATTGTCAAATGGTCCGGGCAAAGCGGAAATCCCATTACCTTCGGAGCCTACGGGTCCGGCAACCTGCCGCTGATCGACGGGCAGAAGACCCGTGAAACGGTTTTGTGCAAAGGAAACAGCTATGTGAATTTCGACAGCATTGAAGTGAGAAATTCGACCACTAACGGATTTTATCTGGTAGGTGATACACGCAGCGGTTACGCACTCCATATAAATTTCACTAACTGCATTGCGAGCCGTTGCAGCCACCACGGATTCAAGTGCGGTCAGGACGTGGGATCGTCCGACGTGACAACGAGGTACATAACGTACGAAAATTGTCTGTCCTACAGCAACTCCAATATAGGATATCAGGCGAGCAATGGTACCGGAAACATAACATTCAGAGGGTGCATTGCCCGTGACAACGCCAAAAACGGATTCCGGTTCGGATCTACGGCGGGAGGACTCATGGAATATTGCGAAAGCTATAACCACATGGATCCCACATACGGTGTGGGAGTCGCCATTCAAACAAGCAACAATGCTCCCCCCTGCAGCGACATCGTACTGAGAAAAAACCGGATCAGAAATAATGAATGTGGCGCATATATAGATTCGGGCGGCAATCATGAAGTATATTACAATCTTTTTTACAGCAACACGAGAGGAGTTTCATACAGGTCTACCAGCGGGAAATTTTTCAACAATACTTTCAGTAATTCTTCTCAGGATGTATCGTTTTCCTCGGCTGTTCAAAACGTTGAGTTCCGTAACAATATTTACCGTTCGCTTTCCAATAGTTCGTCCGGTTTCACTTCAAGCAATAACTACAGCGGATCGAGTCCCGGCTTCGTGAATCCATATGCCGGAGATTATTCGCTTCAAAGAACGTCTCCTTGTATCGATGCGGGAAGGTATGTGGGGCTGGCATCGGACATAAACGATGCTTCGGTTCCGGCGGGTTCCACTGTCGATATCGGCGCCTATGAGTATGGAGGAACCGTATCCGTTCAGTTGTCTGCTCCACGTAATTTAAAAATTATTTATTAGTAAAAAAAAAGAACATTCCCCTTCCCTTACGTACACGTGAGGGAGGGGGAAACTCCCTGACCCGTAACTTTCCCGTGCCTTCTTCAAATCCGGCTGTCCAGTGCCATATCCCGAGAAAAAAATACCGTGACGCTTTCAAAAGTTTCAATATATGAACAGGGCCTGCATGCATGACCCGATTTGCCACCAGACAGCATTTATAAAAATAAAAGACGGGAAACAGAATTTTTGAAAGGAAACCTGCAAGAAAAATACTTTTTGATTCTTTTTTTCTGTATATTGCCGCATATTTTCCAAGCAATTTTTGATTACTTAGAAAACCTTTTACATCTTCCCTGAAAATATGGGCAACACAAATGTCGGGTATGAACCACAGAGGAGTGATTTTATTTATTCTGTGCCCAAAGAGCACATCCTCAGCGGCACGAATTTCCGGGAATCCTCCTGCTCTGACGAAAACATTTTTTTCGCAAAATACTACACATCCGACCGGAAAATTTTTGACGCGCTCAGGCCCAACCGGGATATATTCACTGAGCTGGAGATAATACTGGGCAACCGCAACAGCGTTTTCCTTCTGGAACTCCGGGAGAGTGATGCTTCCGCAGCCCGCTTTGTAGCCCTTCATGTATGCGGCTGCAACATTGTTTATGAAATTTTGATGAGGAATGACATCCGCATCCAGGAATATCAGCACGTTTCCCTTTGCCTTCCTGGCGCCGATATTTCTTCCGGCAGCAGGCATTACTCTTACACCGGAACAGACAAATTTTATCTTTTCCGAATGATAGCAGGATGCAAGTTCCCCTATTTTTCCGTCATCGGAAGAATCCACTATAATCACTTCTTGCAGAGAGTCTTCGTCCTGGGCAAGAAGTATATCCAGGGTATATCGCAGAGTGTGTGACGAATTATAGGAAGGTATGATGACTGATAACCGCATTGCCGTTAGATCCTTGCGTTTTGGCTGATCCTGTGAAGGGGGAATCAAATGTTACGGGTTGACGGGATTCCCCGGGAATATCCCCGAATCTTTTTGTTTTCTGTTTATAAATCAGGAGAAAAAAGCCGGTATCTTCTAAAAGATACCGCCGCCACATACGTTTCGGTTCCATAAGAATACGCCATGACCACTCAAGACCGGCGTGTTGCATCCATACCGGAGCCCTTTTCACCATTCCCGCAGTAAATTCGAAGCTTACTCCTATGCCTATGGAAACCGGTGCACCGTATTCTTTTTTGTAACGGTGTATCCAGAATTCCTGTTTGGGTGCCCCCAATCCCACAAAAACAATATCGGGCCGGGCTTTTTTAATGCACTCGATCACATGCCGGTTTTCCTCTTCATCATGCTCGAATCCCATCGGAGGGCAGCAGATGCCTGCAATCTGCAGGCCGGGATACCGTGATGAGAGTAACTCCGCGGCTTTATCGGCTGCTCCGGCCCGGCCTCCCATGAAAAATACCTTATATCCCTTTTCCGCAGAAACACGGCAGAGCAAAGGGAAAAGATCGGAGCCGGACACCTTTTCTTTAAGAGGGGTTTTGAGGTAACGGGCCGCCCACAGCAAAGGCATGCCGTCGGCAAGCACCAAAGCGGCTTGCCGATAGACATCCCGGAACGCCTCATTTCTCTGAAATTTCATGACATGATCGACATTCGGCGTTATTACCATCCGAGGCTCTTTTTTTCTGATAAAGGATTTTATACGATTGACCGTCTCCGACATCGAGACATTGTCGATCAACATTCCGCAGATCTCGATTCGTTCGCTCATTTTTCATTCTCCCGTATTCATTGATTATTTTGCAATATTGCAGCGATTACAGAGGGACCTCTCATTGCTTTGCAATTACCTTTCTCACCTCGCTGTATCTGTGGCTCCAGGAATTCCTGCATCCGTATTCCTTTAAAATTTCGCGGTCATACCCGCAATCCAGATAATGCCTGATTCCGTTTATGAATGAATTGTGATCGGCGCCTATCCGTATGGGAGCGCCTATTCTCGAAATCTCTTCAAGATTCGTTGACACTACGGCAACCCCGGCCGAGCAGTATTCATATAATTTAATCGGACTTACGGAATCGGTCAGATCATTTTTGATGAAAGGGATGAGGGCTACATCTGCATGCTGGAGATAGCCGGGCAGCGTCTCGTATTTTCGCGGGCCGAGAATATGTATGTTCGAATATTTTGTAAGCGAAGATACATCTGCCTGCGGCTTGCCGATGAGAAATATGTCGGCTTCGATATGCTCGGCAATGTTCCGGATCAACCCGATATCGAACCAGAATGTGATGGCTCCCACATACACTATTTTTTTTCGGTAATTACCTTTATATTCCTGAGGCTGTCCGGCAGGCCGGCTGAAATGGTCGCTTTCAACTCCATTACTTAAAATGAGCGGTTCCTTCCCCCTTTCCCGCACCCGATTGGCCAATGTACTTGAGGATAGAACGATAATATCCGCTTTATCGATCAGAAAGTCGTCTATTGTCTGTACGTTGGGATAATGGGGAAATTGACGGTAATCGTCGGCAATTCTGTACACCAGTGTACGGTATTGAACTACGTGTGCCAGATAACCGGATTTGGGATTGGATATCCATAAAATTTCTGCCTCGAGAAAATTCAGCTTCGCGAGAGTTTTCTTGATATTCGGATAGATAAATTTCCCCTGCTTCAGGGCCAGAGAGGCATTGCGAAAACCGGGATAATTTCCGTACAGCCAAAAAGAATACGGTGCAAATCCGAAAATATTGTCATCAAGTTTATGCCTTTTTGTTCCGGTTATGCTTTTTTTGAAGTAGTAATCGCTTTTATCTTTAAAATAAATCATCTGATTGAAAGGATTCGACATCCACAACGCTTCGTAGCCATCTTTTACAAAGCACGTGCAGTAATGATAATTTGCAAGGCGGGAAAGAGCCGAATGATATTCTCCGAAGTCACACATTATCAATTTTTTCATGGTACCCTTCATCTAGCAGTCAATGTAGCTATTAGTTGATTACTTGTCCATTCTTGCCAATATTGTCCTAATACGAGAGGGAATTGTTCGATTATTTGTACTGCTGTCGTCGCAGGAGTAGGCAGGGCGAACAGGCCGGCCGTCCGATTTGTCTTTGCGGCGATTATCGCGGCGTGCGCCGGATCCAGGCCTGCATATATCAATGCGGAAACGAGACCGGTAATGGTATCGCCTGTTCCCCCGATCGGTTCTAAATGCGGGATATCAGGTGAATTGATAATCGCGAGGACCTTGCCCGAAACGGCGATATGATCGATCTTTCCCTTTACCAGAAGGAGTTTTGCGGCGGCTTTATTCATAAAGGCTGCGGCGATTTGTGCGGGGACTTCCTCTATATTTCCGGAAAAAAGATGCTTCGAAACATAGGCGGGATGCGTCGCCAGCGGGTCAGCGAGAAATGCCATTTCTGAAGGATCGGGAGTAAATATGTCGAAATCGGAAGCGAGACCGGCGGCCTTAGCCGCGTACATGGCTCCGGCGTCGGCGATCATGAAGGGTTTATCGGGCAGATTTCGAACGGATGTGCAGAGCCGTTTCAAAAACGCCATTACGGGAAGACAATAGTGAAGAACGAGAACCCGGGGTTTGATCTTGTCTATCAGCTCCGGAAGGTGCTGATAAATTTCTTTCGTCCCCTTTCCGTCTCCCATATCTCCCGCCACAATCACATGAGGCGGTTTCAGGCCGAAGTAGCCGGTGACAGTCAGTGCGGCCGTTATCATGGTCCCTGTGCCCTGGGTGCAGCCGAATGTCCGGCCGCCTGCGGCAAGTAGCGTGTCTGTCAGCGATACCTCACCAATGGTAAGAGGCATCTTTCCTTCCGGTAAAGTCCCTGCGATTAACATAATGTCTTTACCTCCATGTAAAATGTTTCGATCGAGCCTTTGGCTTATCTTGGGAACATGAAGGCGAGGGAAAATTAAAACGTTCATGAATGTAAAAGGAAAGGTTTGATCGGAAGTTTTTTATTTAAATATTCAGGCACCGCACAAATGCGCGGTCGAGCATCATGGCGCACAATGTATAACCCAGTTCCCTCGGCCTCGGCGCCTCAGCCAGCGTCTTGCCGACAAGCTGTGCGTGCAGGTAAGGTATGTCGGGGCAACCTCCCCCGGAGATATTCACGATTCTCCGGCTTTCTTTTGCAAAAGTGAGTTTCATGTTCCCCGCCTTGGCCATGATCCATTCACCGAAATCAGTGATTAGCACGATCTCAAGAAGCTCGGAGGTCTCTTTTTTTACCGGTACGACTTTAACATAGGGCGTTTTGGTATTCTTCAGCAGCCGTTCGATTCCGGCCTGCTCCACCAGATTTATTTCAAGCGCCAAATCGCACCCCATCCGCAATTCGGGAGGTGGGGCCACCAGTTTAACTTCATAGCCTTTGCCTCTGACGACCTTTTCCCCCCTTATCGCATGTGACACCTCCTTGAAGAGAACGATTCCTCCTTCATTGAATTCTTCTTTTTCCTTTCGGAATTTCATTGCCGTTTCTCCAATTAGTGGAAGATTAAGGAAAACGGGGCCGCATGATGAAGCCGATTATTACGCAAAACACCAGTCCCGCGACCACCGCAAATGGACCCCAAGTAGTGACCCCGGCAGGGCTTGAAGTAAGGCCGAAATTATTGGCGAACACAGCTCCCGCAAAGAGTCCCAGAACCATCGATCCGGCATCCAGGTCACCTTGGCCGGAGAGGACGAGATTCCGGAAAGGGCAGCCTCCTATCAGCGTGGCGGCCAGTCCTACCAGTCCCATACCGGCAAAATTCCATAAATGGCTGGAATGCGCCAAAGGTTCTTCGGCAAATCCCCAGTGGTAGAGAGATGAAAAATTGCCTGTGAGATAATTTGTAATGAGGGCCGCGACAAAGAGTGCCGCAATCCCGCTGAAAAGATGAGTATTCCCAATCAGAAAAAGGTCCCGCCATGCGCCGATTGAACACATCCTGGTCCTCTGGGCCATAAAGCCGATAAAGAGACCGAACCCAAGGGAGATGAAAAGAGGTGCATGCATTGCGCCGGGACCGCCGGCACTGTGTGCAATAAAATCTGGTTTTGCGATTGCGAGTATGAAGAGAATCATCATGATCGCCGGCAATATGAACCCGGCAGCTGAAGGAATTGATACGGAATCACCGAGAGAGAAGCCCTGTTTGAGGAAGTGAACGCCGGTGAAAACTCCGGCAAGGAGACCGGCAAGGGCCGGAATCCCATTGAGATCGCCGCCGGCCAGGCGCAGCAGCATTCTGACTGGACATCCCAGAAATACGAGTGCCCCTATCATGACAAAAAAGCCTAGCAAAAAACGAATGAGAGGAGAAGCTCCCCCCTGGGGCTTCCATTCCCTGAAAAGGACTGCCGCACCCATCGACCCGAGCGTGAACCCGATAATCTCAGGTCTGATGTACTGCATTGCCGAAATATGATGCAGATTCAGCGCCCCTGCCGTATCGCTGATAAAACCTGCAACACAAAGACCCATATTGGGGGGATTTCCGAAATTGACGGCAACAGCCCCGAGGGTCCCGAAGAGGAGACCTCCCGAAATAATCGGAATTTTCGAGAGCATTCGACGATCCATTTATGATAACCATGTTTTTTGATACATTTTCGTCTATTTTTCTTGGACATATGAAACTGGTAGAGATTGAAAATATTCAGATGGTAATATTTTTTATAATCGGTATCTTGCTCAGGATGCGATTCCAGAGAATGATGGGTAAAAATATTCCCGCGCAAAAAAGAACCGGTAAGAATATTACGAAATTGGAATAATTCCAGCTTATAAAATGCAGAAGGATACCCTTTGTCATCCCGATCATGATCACGTTTAATAAATAAATAGTTAAACAATACCTGCCTACATTTCTAAGAAATTTTAATTTTGGAAAATCCATTCTTATGAATGAGTGAATTGCAGGAACCGAAGAAAGACCGGCTGTAAAGTAGAGATGCTTGGCAGGAATCGCAATATTGCATTTTTCAGCCACATTTATGCCAATAAGCAGCAAAAAGAAAATTATTATGAACAGTGATGAATATTTATCGATAATTCCATAATAAAGATCTTTCCGATAAAACAAAAAACACCCAAGAATAAAGAAGAAATAGTACCTGAACATATAATCGAGATACATGATTTGAGGCGGGTTTATCAAAGTCAGTACAAAGGAAAATATAAGGATATAATGAATCTTGCTGCTATGCACCAGGCTCATTGAAATAATATTAAAAAAGAAGAGTACATATATATACCATATGAATGTGGCGTGAGATTCGGAAGTATTCCAGATTATTGATGTAATAGCGTCTTGAATGCTGTAGACCGAATTATCGACAAAAAGAAAATCGGAGGCTATCGATTTTCCGAATATCACTATGAAGGCGAAAAGGAAAAAAGGGATAAGCAGTCTGTAGGCTCTTTTAAAAATGAAACTCAGATCGGTCAAAGCAGGTTTTATGCAATAAAAAATCCACCCGCTTAAAAACATAAAAAAAGCCATATGAAACATGTAGATAGTATTTTTAACATATATAAACCATGCGTTGCCTTCCGGATATTTCCTTGCGACGACATGACCAAGGACAACCAAAATGATTGCCAATCCTTTTGCCGAATCGATGTCCGTAAACCGGGATTCCGGCTTTTCGTTCGGCAAACTCTTGCAGGATAATCCTTTCATGATATTGAACCGTTCGGAATTGAGCTTATTTAAGCTGGATTACAGGATAGGGAAGTGTGGATCGAAAAATGAAAGGTGCATAAAATTAATTTATTCTAGAGAAGCATGATCTTCTTCAATGAAAAAGCTTGAAGAAGTATTTTCGGATCTTTGCCTTTCAATCCAGATGCATCTTCCTGCCACCATCCCGAGAATCGCAAAGAAAAATTTATTTATTTCAGGCCTGTATATGCTTTCAAGACTGAACCAGGGGATAAAAAAACACAACGCAACAGGAATAAACACCCTTGAAAACTGAGTGTCCGGGGAGTCGGATGACCTCCGGTAATAGCGGAACGCGATACTGAATATAAGGATTGTTATTATTGTCACAAGAGCAAAGCCGGCAATGCCGGTGTCAGTGAGAGCTGTCAGATATGAATTGTGAGTCCATGGGGAGATGCCGGTATCTTTTGTTCTTACATAATAATTATTGAAACCTATACCCAGCAGGGGTTTCTCTTTATAAAGGCTTAACGCATGGTCGTAGGCGTGAAAACGCGATTCAATCGAATCTTCGTGTTTTATCCTGTCTCTATAGATATCAGTGCTGCTCAGACGGTCGTACCCTGTGTAGATGAGTATGAGAATGAGGGGAACGGCCGCCAGTAATTTCAGATACCCTTTTTCTCCAAGCATAATCCAGATGACAAAAGCGATCATTGTCGAAAGCCAGATAGTCCTTAATACGGTAAAGCCGATGGCTGTCGCCGTCAAAGCGAGAATACCTCCAAGCAAAAGGACGAGCGGTACATTCGATTTTCTTTTCGAGATTTGCAGATGAAGATGGTAGATGACTATAAAAAAGCACATGCTGAGATTGGATGCCAGTGCATCAGATGCGGCATAAGGACCATCGACTCTCCGATAGCCTGAGAATTCCTGTATTCCCTCTTCCGAAGGTAGAATGTCAGTACTCGTGACATATTCGTAAATACCCATGCAGGATAAATAAACTGCCACCAGTAACAATGCCCCTGTAAACCATTGGAAGTAGTTGCCTTCATTAATATAGTGTTTGACCAACAGGTACACTGCGACAGGGATGAAGAAAGAATCCAGGAATATCCGTCCTGCGCCAAACTTGTCATCCGATATGAATGCGACAGAAACTGCAAGCAAGAGCAGAAACCCGAACAAGAATGTCTCAAGAACATTGCCCGGGAGAAGTGTTTTGGTTTTGAAAAACACTTGCATCAAAAGAATTCCTAATAAGCCGGTCACTATAACCCTGTCAAATGTTACAATTGGATGTGCATTGACAGTAATAATCGAGAAGGTATCGGATATCAGAACCGGCGAGAGAAGAAACCATAAAAAAAGGAAATACCCGGCATAGCGTACCACATACGAGAGGAGAAACAGCATGCATACTCCCGCGGCGATCGCATATTGTTCCTTAATAATCAGAAATGCCACAAGCAATGAGAATGGAATCATAAAAACCGCAGTGATCGTTGCCTGTAAATCAGTTCTTTCCAGCAGTTCTTTCATTGGATGTGTTCCTTTCCGTTACGTGGTATTTTGATTTATACACCGTAAACAGGTCTGCTTTTTTATCGCAGCACTTCTTCAGGCGCAGACGATTCTTCAATAATTGTTGCAACAGATTGAGTATTCCGGGCATTAGTTGAGGGGTGTTTAAAAAAACCGCGAATTAACTGATACATGCCGGATATTTCGTCACCGGAAAATTCCATGAGAACGAAAAGAACGAGAAAATATAACACCGGACCGCTACACATGCCGACAATAATATCCGCTGCGGGAGAATTCGTGAGGCTGTTGTTTAAGCCGTATATCGTTACTCCCATTATGGCCGATGCAATAAGCGACCTCATCAGTGTAGCGACAGGAAATTCCCAGACAAAAAAACGGCGTGATATGAATATCGTTGTAAACAGAAGAAATATATATGAACCGCAGGTAGTCATCGCAGCGGCTTTGTATCCGTATTGTGGAATGAAAAGGAAATTGAGCGCAACATTGAGAAGACCTGCGCTCAAAATAGAAAGCATTATCAAATAGGTTTTTTTAAAGAAATTCAGTGCGGGATAAAATCTTTGCTGAAGGCCGAACAGCAATACCCCGATTGTGACAAAAGGCAGTATTATGGATCCTTCATGATACTGCTCGCCCGTAAGCAGAGTTACCAGTGGTTCTGACAGGGCAATCAGCCCCGCGGCCGCCGGAATGCAGATAATAAGGTAATATCTTGTGATTTTGTTCAAAAACTCTCTGCTTTTTTGAATGCCATCCGTTTCCCAGATCCGGTAGACTGTTGAGCCGGACACAAGGCCGAAGAGCATGGAGAGCATAACCATGCTTTGTTCCGATATGTTGTAGCTTGCCGAATAGATCCCCACTTCGGCACTTCCACGGTAACATTCAAGAATGAACCTGTCGGAAAGGCTCAATACCCATGCTGCGAGATTCCCGATTACCAGAGGGAATCCGTATCTGGCCATATCCGCGGTCAAAGGCATGGATATTCGGCCTGGATTCCGGACCTTACGGGGTGAGATGATCCTGAAAAAGGGGAGGGCTATCATTGCACTGAGAAATGCTCCCCAGAGAAGTCCTTCTATCCCGAGGTCCATCAACACCGCCAGCCCGATTCCGAATAGAAGAGTAGTTACGCTTTTCCATATTTTAAAAAGGCTGTAGATGCCTATGTGCTGCGTTGCCCTGAAAAACTCTATGAAGACAAGAAAAAGGGTGGTCAGTGCGAAGACAGGTATTCCAACCCGCATCAAACGGAAAAGCGATTCAGGTATCTTCGATTCCGAGAATGCCAGTATCAGTGAGAAAACCGCAGAAACGGCGAGCACAGATATCAGCGACGTCTTCATGACGGTAGTGAAGAATTCCTGTAATTTGCCGTCCCGCTCGTAAATGGGATAGAATCTGACGACCGATACGGACAGCCATCCGACCATCATTGTCGCGACGCCTATAATTGCCAAGACCAATGCGTAGTTTCCGTATTCATGGGGCGAAAAAAGGCGTGTGAGCAGTGGAATGCTTGCAAATGCCACCACTCCCGGTGCGATTTGCGCAGGCAGATATTTAAATAAATTTTTGAAAAGGTCTTTAGTCATTGTGTGCCGGATATTCCGATCAAAAGGTATTCTGCCTCATCCCCACGGAGTCTTTTTTCATGCCGGCATGATGGTTCCAATAGAACTGAGGGTCGTCTATCCTGAAATAATGCCTCAATCCGTTGTGGGCTATCTGTATTCCATCCAGCCCCATAGTGGGATGTGCTTCAAGCGCAATGCACGCCTCCGGCGTGAGACAGAAATCCCATGCAATATAGGTAAACTGGGGCAGTTTGCGTGCCGAGTCGATTGCAAGGTCTTTTACATCATGCCATCGAACGATCCTTCTGTTCTTGAATACAGCTTGTGTATCGGGATGTCTGTCGAACGTTTCTCCATTGAGGGAATGAGCATACTCGGCCAAAAACCCCGTATCGATGTCCACTTTTACAAAAATCCCGTTTGCCGAGGCATTGTCGATCTTCATTCCCCCTCTCCCGAGTCTCAGCATGCATACCACGATACGGGCATCTCCTTTCTTGTTTTCCGTGACTGTCCGAAAGGTATTTACGGCATGTGGGTACAGGGTCGAGACTTCGGCTTCCTGTTCGATACCGCCCTGCAGCATATAGTCGCCTGTGGTTCCGGCAGCCTTTAAGAAGCTTGCGTCGAGAATGGAATTATTGCTTGTTATATAACGCCCGCCGGCATTTCTGGAAAAGATATGAATCCCCGAACCAGCCATGCCGCCCGATGGTTTTAGAAAAATAGTGCGGTAATTTTTTTCTCTGATCTTTTCTTCCAGGATCGTGAAATCGATTTCTTCAAAATCGGCGCTGAAGAGACGGTTTTGAAAGAGAAGTCCTATCGATTGTGCCTGCGGGATGGCGAGCCCTTTGAATAATTTTTCCGTGATGATCTTATCCCCCAAAAGCAGGATGTCATATTCTCCGCTTCTGTAAAAGGGCATGAAAAGTCTGTAAAAAAAGAATTCCGGTATGTAGTTCAGTAATTCTTCTTCATCAAGCTCACGGTCTTTCCGGTAGAGATCGTACCGGTAATAATGAAGAGGATGGCAGTCCCAGTAGCTTTTGCACACGTTCATTTCTTTGCGTATTTGCCGATCCGGTTTTTTATCGGTACATGTGTTGAAACGGTCCAGCGCCCGGGCCATCCTGTAATCATGTTTTGCGTAGGAAATTCGATGTTCGATTTCCTTTAAACGAAATGCCAGCCGTGATGCGTCTATTTTGTTCAGGATATATTTGGGATGCATTATCGCTCCGCCTATTGTTCACGTGAAAGGGACCGCTATGAAAACTGCCGTTTCAGGTACTTGCTCATCGTTCCCATGTAACATTTCATGACGAACGGAGACATGCACCATTTGATGAAGGGCAGCATGTTCTTCAATCCGTATCGCCTTATTCTTGTGACCCATGCACTCGTATTCCCCCTGAGGTATTCATAACCGATTTCTTCAAACCATATTCTGTTTGTGACCCGCCCCTCGCAGATCGCCTGTGATGTCTTCGCCATGTTTTCAAGGAGCTGTTTTGCTTCTGTGCCCTCCAGTACATAGGGGACATAGTCTTCTCCTATCCTGACGGGGGCGATGGTATATCCTTCAACTCCGTTTTTTGTGATATCCATCTCCAGTATCAAGGTATTTCTCAGCCTTTCGAATGAGACGCCTTCATGGTCATAATCGAACTGGAAATTTGCCAGCGAATACACAATGAGCCCGTTCTTGTATCGTTCGATACCTTGAAACACATGAGGGTGGCCTCCAAGAATGACCGTTGCGCCCGCATCGATCAGTGACCGGGCGAATTGTATCTGCTTTGGAGACGGGAAGTGCACGTTTTCTTCTCCCCAGTGAAGCGAGACAAGGACAATATCGCTTATGGCTTTCGCCGAATCGATATCCGCGAGTATTTTTTCTTTTTGTATTTTGTTGATGAAAACGCCTTTTTCGCGATCGCTGAACCCTCTAAGTTCATAGCCCATAAAACAACATCGTATTCCTTTTTTTTCAATAACGGCATAGGGTCTGTTGAACATTCTGTTTGCGCCCCCGACAGGTGCGATATTGTTTCTGTACAGGGCTTCCATCGTTTCATTGAAACCCGTCGTACCGAGGTCGAGTGTATGATTGTTCGCCACATTGAGAACGTCGAATCCGGCCTTCTTGAGATAGAATGCCTTATCCGGTGAGGTATAAAGGAGCGTTCTTTTTTGAGCCTTTTCCCCGTAAAGTGACAAGGTCGTCTCCAGATTCCCGAAAAGGATATCTTTTTTCCTGAATATCGCTTCTACTTTGCTGAACGGGGGAAGATTATTCCTGGTGATAAGGGAAATGTCCCCGACGGCCATTACTTTAATCGAAGTATCCATACAATCGTCTCCTCCTTTTATCTGTGAAAGTATGTATCTAAATCGGAGCTGTGTCTTCTGTAGTCAGTCACAGTTAAGCACATCGAGTTTTTGAATCAAAATCCGGTATTTTCCTCTGGGAGACCGTTCGATTCCATCTACGAACGCAATTTCAAGGTCCATGCATGAACCGAGCTTTTTCTCCAGTTCATTCCGGATTTTGCCTGTATCTTTTTCGGAGTAGGTATCTTTTCTTACGATACGAAAGACGACGTGCCCCGGTTCATCCTGATAAAATTGAAATTCTTTGACGTTGTCGAACACGTCGGAGTGCATGTTGATCGCCGCCATCATAATCTTTCTGTTATTTTTAGAAACGATCAGTTCCTGAAGACGTCCGTCTATTCGTTCCAGCAGAGGATATGCTCTTCCGCACGAACATGGGTGAGTGTTTAATACTGCCCGATCCAATGTCCGGTATCGGATAAAAGGTGTTGCCGAATTGTTGAATCCGGTAGAGATAATTTCGCCGGATTCACCGTTTTGCGTTATCAAATTTCCGTGTGCATCGATCAATTCGGTAAAGCCGTATTCAGGGAACAGGTGGTAGGAATCGCTTACTTCGCATCCGCCCCCCAATACGGTCATTTCCGAGTTTCCGTAAAAGTCGTACACTCTGCATTGAAATACTTCCTGCAGCAATTCCAGCTGCCAGGGATAAAGATTTTCGGAGCTGCACAATACTGCCCTCACACTTGAAAAAGGCGGGATATTATGTTCTTTCATATAACGGGCAAGCATGACAATTGATGAAGGATAGACATGGAAAAAATCCGGACGGAATGTGTTAATTATGCTGATGTAGTGGGGCAGTATCTCATCTGTCATATGGTACGACGATAAAATAAGCGTTTTTTCGACGGGATCGTATACCCAGAATTTGCCGTTTCTTTCCGGCTGAATTGCAGTCCCTCGCAGAATTGCACGCGTATTGCCGATACCGTATCCCACCCTTTTCCACATGGACAGGATGAAAGCCCATTCTTTTCTGAATGTTTTGTCTTTTTCATAGTAAAAGCCCATGGGGATTCCCGTCGACCCCCCTGTGGTTACATATTGCAACTTGGAACGCACGCAGGTGCTGGGAATGAACTCCTGCAAATTGTCCCTGACGATTTCCTTGGTCAAAACAGGGATTTTTCTGAAATCATCGTAGTCTTTAATCTTTTCCGGCTTCAGATCTCTTTCGTCGAAAATACGCCGGTAATAGGGCACATGATCATAGGCATGCCGCAGAAGACGAAGAAGTTTACGCCATTGATATTCCTCCAGCTTTTCTTTTTTCCACCATTGAGAAGCCTGGAGAAAGTCGTAGGTATGCCGGAACTCTTTCCCTGAACGGATTTTCAGGGGAACCGCCCCGTAGGCATATTCGAACGGGCGCCGGATGACGGGCGGAAGCGATTTAACCGCCTGTTTTGCGATGGTTACTGCTGTCAAAAGAAGAATCCCTTCATGATAAAATAACTGATATATGGGCAGTTATTGCGAGTTTCGAAGTGGCATCAAAAGCCGATCCCTTTATTCGGCTGCTGATTGTGGACGGTTTAAAACGACATCTTTGAGCATCGCGATATGGTAATCACGAACTTCGGCCCTGTGAATGTTTCCTAATGTGCGAAGAACGTCTCTGATATCATACCGCAGAACAAGTTCGTTATACGCGATGTCGCAGATACGCAAGGGAAGACCTGCGATTTCAGGGTGCAGCTCTTCGCAGAGGCTTCGGTCATCAAGTGCCGAAATTAAAGTTTCCCTGACGGCATCACCGCCTGGCATCCTTCCGAGTACATACAGTATATTGGCCTTTGTTGTTTCATTGCCTGATTCGTACAGGTTGATCAAATCATCAGTCGATTCTTCGGGAAAGATATGAAATATTTTCTTCGCTACGTACAAAGAATCAGTTCGCTTCACCAGCCGTCCGTCAACATTTTGCATGGCAGGTATCCGGAGCTGATTCAAGGCATGAGCTATTGCCGCATTTTCACTGCGGTTAAACGCGACATATACGGCCTTGTTCATCGCTTTTTCATTTGTGATAAACTCGACTTTTTTAAGCGCATCAAATGCATTTTCGACGGGGAGAGTTTCCAGGTTTTTAATTTCGGTGTCTGTTTCGGGCGTGAATTCGTAATCCACCGAAGGCCTTACAGGTTCGGCGGCATTTGAAACGATTGCTGCCATCGACAGCACTAAAATCGACAGTACGATTAGAGTTATGCTTTTGATTTTCATAATCTTTTCTCCCTGATTTTTTTCTGACAAAGATCATTTATCTCCCATTGAGGTAAAAGGACCAATGGTCTTATTGTTTCGCAGGGGTTTCATTGAAATTGTAATAATCGTACACCGGTGAATACTCTTGCATAGCCTGCCAGATTTCGCGATCGCTTTTCCCTTCGAGATACGCTCTCAAATAAGGATTTATGCCGCGACCATCGGTATACGATACGGTATAAAAAACAATACCGTGACTGAAGGTATCCAGATAATAATTTCCGCTGAAACAGCTGTCGTAGACCATTCTCGAGTATCTCAGCTCTTCTTTTGAGATATCCCGGTCTGTCACATGAATTACCGTTTTGGATTTATAATGGGTATCGGGATACTCTATATTGTCCAATACTCCGGTAAAATCGAAGTCCGTTATCGCATCGGTAATTCTGATCGCATCGGCGACGACGCGGCCTGAGGTCGCATTATTGCGTAAAATGACGGAGTATTGACCCGTATTGAAATAGTGCTGCCCAAGCGTATTCCATTGACTCCCGCCGCTTCTCTGATCCTGCCTCACCGCTGCGGTTCCAGATGCGTGAGTAATAATATACAGGGCATCCGAAGTATTCTCAGAGGATGCCGGCCACCAGGCTTCGATCCTGTAATTCCCCGGCCGGACGATCACGAACTTCCACTTGAACTGATCATTTACAGTCCCGGAAGAGGAATACGTATAATTCTCATCGTACCAGCCGGGTAATTCATCATCCTGGAGCCAGGTTCCACTGACTTCGAAGGACGGTTCCCACAATGCACCCGGGTGTGTGATGAAATATTGCTGCTCGGCGGGATCTAGAGGGTTCGGAAGCAGGCCGTTCGCATCATACCAGGCAGGCTGATCGGCATCAGGATATCGTTCGAGGGCGCTGTTTTGCGCTGTTTCAATTTTGTAAAATGCGGGATCCCCGGGTATCCGATAGGTAATGTAATAATTGAATGCAGGGTCGCCCGCAGGATCGCCGAAATCATAGGGCATGAGTCCGTATTCGCCGTTCTGAAAAATGGGCCAGAAATTGGGCCACGCATGCTGTGCTCTCAGAAGTTCCAAATTCAGGGAAAGAACGGGTGAAGAATAGGTGAGCAGCCTGGTATCATCAATGTAGCGAAGATCGCGGATCAATTTATAATTGCATTCTTTTTCCGTAGCAAACACGGCTCCCAGTCCGTAATTGGACTCGCCCGCAATAATAATGTGGGCGCCTTCTGTCTTGAGAGCCTCTTTCATGCGTTCGATATCCTCGATAATATGAATCCAGAAATCTTTGCCCCGGATATCGGTATATCTCCAAAGATTCATGTTTTCCTCACGCGCGCCGATATCGGAAAGGGTCGACAGGAAAATGCCTTTTTCAGAGCCGCCGTTATAAATCGGGCAGTAGTATATATGTTCCTCGAAACCGCCTACGGCAATACGTACGGAAGCTTCATTCGATTCCGCGCCTTCGACATCCGCTATAATGTACGAAAGCGCATCGGTGCCGAGATAGTCGGTATCGGGTGTGTAGGTAATGCTTCCATTACCATTAACTTCAGTATTTCCATGAGACGGTTCATCGATTATCATAATTGAAGCCGGATCGATGGCACTGTCGCTGTCAGCATCATTGTCCATCACGGCAATATTCACCGGCGAATTCACATCCGTGGATATCGAGTCATCCTGTGCAACAGGGGGTGAATTGCCGTCTTCCTCCGGGTTCGAACTGCCGCTGCCGTTATCGGAAGTGCAGGAGCCGGTCAGGAGGAGCAATGCGAAACCCCAGCAAAGTGCGGTTTTTTTCGTCGGAATCGTATGCCGCTTCGATGACATTATGTTTTACTGCCCTGAGGGTGTTTTGCTGAAATCATAATAATCGTATATGGGATCGAAATTCTGCAGGGTTTGCCATATCTCGTAATCGCTTTTCCCCTCGATATAGGCTCTGATGTAGTAGTTGATGCCCTGGCCGCTTGCGCCCTGGACCGTATAAAAGACAATGCCGTGGCCGAAGGTATCGAGATAATAGTTCCCGCTGGTGCAGCTGTCGTAGATCATCCGGGAATATCTCAGTTCATTCTTCGGGATTTCGAGCTCTCTGATATAGAAAATAGTCTTTGATCCATAGTGATATTTTGGGTAGGAGATGTTATCCATCGTTTTCGTATAGGAGTAGTTTGCTATCGCATCGGTTATTCTGACGGCATCGGCGACAACGCGGCCCGGATCGGCGCCGTCCGTCAATACGACCGTATATTCTCCGGCCCCGAAATAGAATTGGCCCAGAGAATTCCATCTGCCTCCGCTGCTCCTCTGATCTTTTCTGACGACGGTGCTTCCGGATGCGTGATTGATAGTGTACGGCGCATTGCGTGTATTCGATGTGGAGGCCGGCCACCAGGCTTCTACAAGGTAGTTCCCGGGCTGGGTGATCTGGAATTTCCAAATGAATTCATTGGCTCCGTACCCTGCCTGGATAGAGGTGTAATTCTCGCTGTAGCAGCCGGAAAGCTGGTTATCCTGTATCCAGTTTCCGATTACCTCGAAGGGCGGAATCCAGGCTCCCGGATTCGTTATGAAATATTGCCGCTCATCGGGATCGTCTGGATCAGGAGGAAGGCCGTTCGGACTATACCAGGGCGGCTGGTCCGCATCGGGGTACCGTTCAAGGGCGCTGTTGGCTGCCGTCTCGATCTTGTATCGGGTCGAATCGCCGGGGATCTGATACGTTAGATAGTAGTTATATGCCGGATCGCTCGCGGGATCATCGAAATCATAGGGCATGAGCCCGTACTCGCCGTCTTTGAAAATACACCAGAAATTCGGCCATGCATGCGATCTTCTGCAGCTTCTGAAGCTGATCGGATAGACGGGCGATGAGTAATTGAAAATCCTGTCGTCATCAATATAATGAAGATTGCTGACCTCTTGCTCGTTGCACTCTTCCTGGGTTGCGAACAGGCCGCCCGATCCGTAATTCGAATGCCCCGCGATTATCATGTGGGTGCCTTCAGTACTCAAGGCCGTTTTCATGCTTTCTATGTCTTCAGTAATGTGTACCCAGTAGACTTTTCCCGAAGCGGGACTGGTGTATCTCCAGAGATCGGTATCTTCCTGCCGGAATCCTATGTCGGCAAGCGTGGAAAGGAAAAGAGGCTTTTCGCCGCCTCCGTTGTAAAGAGGGCAATAATAAATATGCTCTTCATACCCGCCGACCGTGACGTGAACATACGATCTGTTCGATTCTACATGGCCGTTGTCCTCGACCCGGTAAGAGAACACATCTGTTCCAATATATCCGGCATCCGGGGTATAGGTAAGAATACCGCTATCCGAAATATCCACAAATCCATGAGCCGGTTCATCGATTATTATGATCGAAGTGGAAATAATCGTACCGTCGCTGTCCTCATCGTTTTCGAGTACATTGATTTGTACCGGTGAATTCAGATCAGCGACGGCAGAATCATCGCTCGCAAGGGGCGGTGAATTGTAAGAGGGTCCGATAAAGCGGCATTTCACTGCATCGGCGCAGGTGCTTTCCGGATAAGGCGGTGAAGTGATTTTCATGTTATATTGAGAGCCTTCTTCATAGAAATATACTCCGAGATTGTGCCACCAGCCTCCCCCCTCATGCTGGTTGAGGTACAGTCTGTCCGTGCCGCCCGAGTAGGTAATATCGGCGGGTACATTCGTACTTCTTGACGCCGACCAGGTCCACCATATTGAGACCTGATAAAATCCGGTAATTTCTGGAACAAAAGTCCATGTATACGTTGAGCCGTCGCGGCTCCATAAGGAATCGGCGCCGTAGGGATAGGGAGCTCCCGAAATATTCCATGTTCCGGTGTAGGAAGTTCCGGGCGCGCCGTTATCAATGACGGTCTCGGGCGCTGACGCATTGATAAGATTTGTTTTTACTTCCGTATCAGTTCCTCCTGGTCCGCTGGCAGTAAGCTTTACCGTGTAAAAACCGGGTGCGGCATACGTATGAGAGGGATTCCGGGTGGTATGATCGATAACGCCGTCGCTATCGCAGTCCCAGGCCCAGCCGGTGATGTCCCCCGTGGATGAGTCGGTGAAAGATACCATGAGGGGGGCATCGCCGCTTCTCGGTGCAGCCGAGAAATCCGCCACGACCGTCGTTTGGGTTGAAGAAGTGAATTTTACGGCATCTGCAC
>JALNXD010000048.1 GCA_023230565.1 Syntrophales bacterium | reverse complement strand
GTAATTCTGCGAAGCGTCAATTCCGCTTTTTGGGAGACTGTGGCATTTTCCTGCGCCATAAGATAGCCGGTCACGCTGGAGACGATTCCCATACCCGCAGTGGCCGCAAGAATTCCTACGAGAACCAGGGTGACGATTACCTCGATAAGGGTGAAGCCAAGATTCTCTTTTATCTGGCATTTATCTTTTTCTGCCATCCTCTACTCCGAAAACACTGCTATTACCTTTTGCAGGCCCTTTGTGACAGTAACCCTAAGGTAGTTACAATTTTCTGTGCAAGGATCTTCCCATTCCCACTCAGATGAGTTTTCATTAAATGTAAATTTGCTCAACTCCGTTTCAATTGAATCCACTTCAGAGGCATAACTGGATGTTTTTATAACGTTGTCGAAGAAACTTTCAATCCAAGGGTCAATGGAACCTGCATGCGAAGGAAATTCTTCATCATAATCGGCCTTGATTTGTTCCATTACCGAATTTGCCGTTTGGGCATCGTTCAGCCAGACGACGGGAAAGACGCTGTTAGTCAAACTGCTTCCCATATAGGCGTAGACGACTGCGGACATGATACCGACAATTACGAGGCTTACAATAAGCTCAATGAGAGAAAATCCCTTGTGGCAACGTAGTATGGTTTTGCGGTTTTGCGTATCGCTGCCACCCGAATCTCCTCCTGTTAATGAACAAGGAGAGATTGGATCCTGAAAAGAGTTGTAATGTCTGGTATTTATCCTATTCATGGGATATATCCTGTGTTCTGCGTAATAAGTACAGATTCCGAATCGCCTCCTGCGGAGATACTGATCGTTCTGTTTCCGCTCTGGGCGGCAGTTGCACCGGCATCAGTGCAGGGGATTCCTTTTTCAGTAAAAGATATGGTGAAAGCGCCCATGTTGATTCCCTTGTCGGAAAGATCGACTTGAACGGAATCCTCTCCCGGAAGCATCACTTGATCCCCCGTGCTGCCGTTTTTAAAAAGCCAGTAGTTGCTGCCGTCACAGCATATTCCCCATGCTCTGTCTGAATTCATGCAGAGGCTTTGAGCATAACGGATATGGGTTTTCACATTACGTGTCTGAGAGTGAAGCTCCGTATTGTAGGATATCTGGCGCCCCACTACGGTAACGCCGACGATTCCGATTACCACCAATATTGCAATAATCTCGATCATGGTAAATCCGGAATTGCGCCGTCTGCATATATTCATGTTAAAAAGTCTCCATATATCCGTCATGGGCCGAAGGTTTTTCACAACGGTGCACCAGTATACCCAAAATAATTCCCACGAGAATGCCACCCACAGTGAAAGAAAGAAACATCACCATAATTAGGGGAATGTCAAAATGCCGGTGGATTGCAAGGCCGTTGATTATTACGAATGCGATATAGGCTGCAATGCCGATCTGGGCGGTTTTTACTGCGTTCACATTTTTTTTGTACAAAAGCACGCCCAGAGAGATAAAACCGAAGGCCGTCAAAAGGGAAATCGCAGGCTGAGAGATGATCCATAAGGCATCAGGATACATACAGAAAATTTTTTCGAATCCCATAAAAAGAATCGATGCCAGAATGAGATGAAAAACGCCTGCCATGAAAAAAAAGAGAGAGCATTCGCTTTTGGTGAATTCTACTCTGGCAGATACTCTGCCCGCCGTCCCCCTTAAAGATCGTTTAAGATAATTCTTTTCCCGGTGAGCGCAGGCAATTCTATCCATGACTTTATCAGTAAAGTCCGCCGGCGGCAAAACCTTCGGCATGCCCTCGATACGGTCAATAATATGTTTGAATTCTTCCATTTTCTTCGATTGAAGCTTTCGTTAAAGTCGATTTGGGTCCTATCGCCATTAAAGCCGATACCAAGTTCAGTGTTTATTTGATAGGTGTAGATTCCTGTTTTCGAAACAATGACTTGTTTTTTTATTCTTTTCCAGTGATCACTTGAATCTCTGTAAAGGTTTCTTTACAGGGATATACAATTGTGTTCAGAAAAAGTCACATATAAAAGGAAAAAGTACATAACTTTTTGCAGGTCTTGTCACTTTTCACTATGAATGTGACTTTTCTCTGATTTACCTGTATATTGTTTAAACAGATTGTGAAAGCATCACAAAGGGCACACGTGTGAAGAGAACCGGAATCAAAAAAGAAATTTCCTTACGGCAGAAAGGTTTTACCTTTATCGAGATTATTGCCGTCATCGTCGTTCTCGGCATTGTTGCGGTGGTTGCTGTTGGAGTGGTTCTTTCACAGGCATCCTTTGCGCTTTACTCGGAGATGGATATTTTGAAATCACACCTCCGGTTTGTGCAATACAGGGCGCTGAGCGACAATGTACCCTGGAGCGTAAGGTTTGACGGCAATTCTTATACAGTATTGAGAGACGGGGAAGTCTGGCCCCACAGCCTGCCGAATGAGGATTCGTCAACACATGCGCTGCCTTCGGGATATTCCGTTTCCGGAACGACGGTAATCTTTGATGAGTGGGGGAGTCCCGGCGACTCCGATATTTCAATCACCCTTTCAGGAGGAGGCGGATCGCAGTCCATACGGATCACTAAACATACAGGATTTATCCAGTGACATCCGATAAAATCATTATTGACAATGTAAACAGGAAACTTGCCACATCAATGATTTTCAAAAATATGCAACAAAGATTTACATTATCAGGTATCAAAGGCAAGGATTTGACCATTTGTGCTGCTGCCGGCTTCACACTTATTGAGCTCATCGTGACGCTTGCTGTCGTTGCGATCCTCAGTGCTGCAATGTATCAGTATTTCGGCACCTCGATGACGCACAGTGCAGTGCCTGTATTCCGCTTGCAGAAGAGTTTCGCTCTGCAGAGGGTAATGGAAAACATAACCGCGGATTATCTTGAGAATTATTCGTCGAGCTTACCGGGCCTTCAGGCGCGGATAGGCGCTGAAGGAAGCAATCAGAGCAATTCCTACGGGCAGTATGGAGTTGTCGAGAATAGATTCATCAAGTTCACCGGCCAGAATGAAACCGCTCTCGCCGAAGGCGATCCGCCGAATATATTGAAGGTAACAATAAAAAATGAGCAAGATGAATCTCTTACAGTTATTTTTGTACAGTAGCAATGGAATCAGCCGTAGTTAAAAAATCTTCCCCTTCTTTAATCCCCTTCCGGCAGGGCTCACCAGGGGAGAGGGAAGAACAAAGGTGGAAACGTATGACTGGACAAAAGGGTTTTACTCTGATTGAAGTCATTGTTGTCCTTACTATGGTCGGAATAATAGCCACTGCGGCCGGGATAGGAATTGTTTCGGTGGTGCAGGGATTTGTTTTCGCAAAAGGTAATATAGCCATCGTGCAGAAAGGACAGCTTGCAATGGCAAAACTTATAAGGGAATTAAATAACTTGCATTCGGTTACCACGGCTGATGCAACTTCTATTACCTTTTCATCGTACAGGGCAGGGACCCTGCATGTGCATACCGTTGCGCTTGCGGGAAACACGATTACCTATGACGGAGATATTTTAACGGACAGAGTGAGCGATTTGGAACTCGGCTACTATGATACCTATGACGGAGCGCGTGAGAGCGCCTGGGCGGCCACTCGGAAGATTGTGGAAATTACCATAACAATGGCCGCATCCGGCGGCGAGACATTGGAATTCATACAACGTGTGCGGCCGCGCAATCTCTAGAGGAATATAATGAAAAAAATCGCACGGAACCAGAACGGGTTGATACTCATAGGCCTCATCGTTACCATGACGGCCATAGCGGTTCTTGCGGCCGGAATGGTGTACATAACGACAACGGGAACCTATGGAGAGCTTTTTGCCAACAGGCAGGCCAGGGCTTACTATCTTGCGGAATCGGGGGGTCGCTATGCACTGCAGCAGTTCATTGCCGATGGCACCAAATTCGGTGATCAGACGACCTACACCATGGCAAACGGTGACCGGTTTGCCGTTAAGAGCTATGATAATCCGGGCGACAACACGCGCTTGCTTATCGAATCCACGGGAATTCTCGGTTCGGGATGGATATCGACGCACCGCAAGATTACCTGGAACGTAGTGAAAGCCATGGCTACGCTGCCGGGTAACGATGCGCCGGCACCAATCGGGTTCGATGAAGACGGCGACACCACTCTGGATACCACATGGGATGCTGATACCGGCACGGATGCGACGCTTTCATCAACCGGTCCTTCGGGGGGCGATCCCGCCCTTCAGTTCAAGGGAAACGAAGCAATGCTCAATTTAAGCTGGGACGGCAATGCGGATGCACCGGATCTCGCGGCGGCATGGAGCACGAACGATCAACTGCTCGGCTATGCAATGCAGATAAAAGTGAATGTGAATTCCGAAGGCGGAAAAGGAGATCACTACATGATGGGACTTTCATTTCGCCTCGACACGAAAGGGAATTTGGATCCCGGAGACGATGATTCGTATGGTTTCTCGTTTTTCCGGTCGGTCGCCTCGAATAAAAATGCGCCGTTCTGGATCACCTCTGCCGAATTTTCGGCTTTTTCATTTCTCAGAGACGGCAGCGTGTACGCCGTGCTCTGGAAAAAAATCAGCGGGACCTATTCTGTGATCGATTACCGGCAGATGACGAATTCCTACGGTGTAATCGATAATGATTCCCTCAAAGACTGGTCTACGTTACTGATCAAGGTGGCGGAAGAATATTCAGGGCAGGATGGCGCCAGGCAAAACCATATGTATGCCTACGTACAGGGGACAGACGAACACCCGCGGGGGACGAGAAGCTGGAATTATGATAATTTCAATCCAGTGCACTGGTCCGAATACAGCGCTCATCCCTTATGGCATGCGAATACCGCCTATGACGGTGGTGACGTGGTACGCCCGGGTTCCCAGAACGGCCATTGTTATGTCTGTACGGGATCCGGAATAAGCGATTCGTCGTCACCCTCCTGGCCCACGGCGAGAGACGCCACTGTCGTAGATGGCACTGCCGTGTGGCAGGAAAGCAATCAAATTATCGACGGCGCTCTGACCTCTGAGAACTTCGATACGGAAAGGCCTGCAGAAATCGGCGTTCACGCCTTTTACGATTCAACCGCTGCAAACGATCAGTTTTTTGACGATTTCGGAATGGTAATTACAAAAAGCGGCGGCTCCGGGAGCATCCAATACTAATTGGGGACGGGTTCACATTTCCCGCTTGCGGGAAATGTGAACCCGTCCCCAATTAACTGCAGCGTTGATATCAATGGTGGTGAGATTCCGGTTCCGCATGACCACCTTTCCGTCAATGATCGATGTGGTGACATCGGCTCCCGAGGCTGAATAGACAACGTGGGAGTAGGGGTTGTACAGCGGGGTCAGGTGCGGTTTATTCAGATCAATCAGGAGTATGTCAGCCCGCTTTCCTTTCTCTATCGATCCTATTTCCTTTTCCATTCCCAGTACTTTGGCCCCTTCTATCGTCGCAAGTTCGAGTACCGTCCGTGCATCCATTACTGTCGGATCGAGTGTCACTGCCTTGTGGATTTTTGCCGCCGTTCCCATTTCCTTTATAAGATCAAGATCGTTGTTGCTCGCGCAGCCGTCCGTTCCAAGCCCTACGGTTATTCCTTTTTCAAGCATCGCCGGAACCGGTGCCACACCTGCGGCCAGTTTCATCGAGCTTTCCGGATTATGAGAAACTTTTGCCCCGCAATCGGCCATTATACTGATTTCCTCATCATCGAGCCAGTTGCAATGGACTGCAACTGTCTTCTCATCCAGAATCCCAAGCTTCGAAAGAAGCCGGACAGGGGTGTCTCCGTACCGGTTTTTGATATCTTCCACCTCCCACTTGGTTTCAGCCAAATGAGTCATAAAGAGGGCACCTTTGCTGCGGGCAATATCTTTAATGTCGCGGAAAGTTTCCGGTGCACAGGTATAAGGGGCGTGGCAGAAGAGGGCAGGGGTAATGAGAGAAGAGAAGCCTGTCCACGTATCAAGAAAAGCCCTGGCCACTTCGGCATTCCTGGCCGGATCAGGATTCCCCGGCGCAGGAAAATCGGCGAATCCGGCGCAGATGACTCCCCGCATCTTCGATTCTATAGCAGCCTGAGCGATACTCTCAGGATAAAAATAGGCATCGCAGAAGGTAGTTGTTCCAGAAAGAATCATTTCGGCAATTGCCAGATTTGCTCCGTTCCTGCAGAATTCGCTGTTCACGAAACGGGCTTCCGCCGGAAAAATGTGATTCACCAGCCATTCGTTCAGCGGCAGATCGTCGGCGAGGCCCCGGAAATAAATCATGGGAAGATGAGTATGTGTATTGACGAGACCGGGCATCACAAGCATATTTTCGGCATTGATGATTTCCTTTGCTTCCGGCCGGTGAAGATCGGTTCCGATTGCGCGCACGAACTCGATCCTTCCGTCCCGGATTCCGATTTCACCGTTATCGATTACGTCTTTATCTTTCGAGATTGTAAGTACTATTCCGCCCCTGATCAGAATGTCCAGTGTTTCTTCTTCCATGGTGTCCCTAATAATGTATGCTCTCTTTGACGCGCTGTGCAATCGTTCTTACCTCCGCCATCACTCTCGCCTCGTCTATGGTAAGGAGTGTTCTCTTTTCCATTACCATCTTTCCGTTGATGATAACTGTTTCGACATCGCTGCCGTTTACGGCATAGACAAGATGAGAGTATTCATTATAAAGCGGCGTCAGATGTGGTTTATTGCAATCGATGATAATAATGTCGGCCTTTTTCCCTGTTTCGAGCGAACCGGTGATATTCTCCATACCCAGGATCTTTGCCCCGTTACCTGTAGCCATATGGATAACTTCTTCGGCGGACAGCAAGGTGGGGTCAAGGCGTGCCGCTTTTTCAAGCTTCGCAGCCGTATCCATTTCCTGGAACATGTCGAGATTATTGTTGCTTGCGCAGCCGTCGGTACCAAGTCCCACGATGATTCCCGCGTTCATCATGGAAGAGACCGGTGCCATACCCGATGCCAGCTTCATATTGCTTTCCGGGTTGTACACCACTTTGCAGCCATGGTCGGCGAATATTTTCATGTCTTCATCATCCATCATGACACAATGAAAGGCGAAGAAGCGATCATCCAGAAGCCCCAGTTCTTCAAGATATCGTGTTGCCCTTTTCCCCAGTTTGTCGTTCAACTGCAGGAGTTCTCCCCTGTTTTCCAGAAGGTGAGTGGCGAGTGGTATCCCGTATTCATCCGCCAGAGCTTTGGAGTTTTTCAGAAGTTCCGAAGAGCAGGTATAGAGCGCGTGAGGTTCCACAAAGATATTTACCAGCGGATCATCGGACCATTTTTCAATCATCATGCGCGAATAACGAATTCCGTCTTCCGGCGTTTTTATGTTTGGCGAAGGGAAATCGAAGAGAACTTCACCCAGAAGGCATCTCATTCCGGCTTCTTTGGCGGCTCGAGCCGCTTCATCTTCAAAGATATACATGTCGCAGAAGGTGGTCGTTCCCGATCTGATCATCTCGGCACAGGCGAGCAAACTTCCCCAGTAGACCAGCTCGGAATTGACGTTTTGCGCTTCCGCGGGGAAGATGTAGTTGTTGAGCCAGTCCATTAATTCCATGTCATCGGCAATTCCCCGGAAACAGGTCATTGCCGCATGGGTATGGGAATTAATAAGGCCGGGCATGACGAGGGATCCTGCTGCATCGATGATTTTCCGGGCTGTGTAATTGCGAAGGACCTCTTCCGTTGTGCCGAGAGCGACAATCCTGTCTCCCTTTACCGCCGCGGCGCCTCCGTGTATCCTGGTATCCTTTTCGTCAACTTTCAGGATCGTACCGTTTTTAATAAGTATATCAGCGTCAATCATCCGTTCACCTCAACATTTTACCAGTTATCGGGGATTCCCTTTAATAGATCGCAGGGTTCCATCGTATACGCATAATGATTCATGCGCAGTAATTGTACAAGAGATTCCTTCCTGCTATGCGGGTTCCAGCCACAGAATCTCATATGGCTCAAGAGTGATTCTCATTGTGCCTGTGCTTCCGGTCGTAAATGTTCGGCAGCTGAGAATATCATGCCATCGCGCAGATGGTGATTGCAGCATTAATGCCGGTATTTCAACAGTACAGATGGAAAATGTCACGTTCGTAAGAGCCAGGACAGTTTTGTCTTTTTCGGGTGATGTGCGCAATACTGCAAAGAGGGCAGGGGAAAGGCGGAGTATTTTCTGCCCGCCCCTGGGGTGGAATGCGCGATGTGTGGTTCGAGCATTGTAGAGCCGATTCATATGAGCTGTAATGCAGCACATGCGTGATGACGGATTCTTCAGTTCTTCTTCAATTTTTTCGCTTTTAATAATCCCGCGGTTCACTTCGCGAATAACTGCAGTCTCCTCGACCCGGACATGATCATTTGCGGTCCCCAGCGCGCCGTGCATATAGATCCCAGGCACTCCTTTCATTGCAAGCGCAATGCTTCGTGTTGCGCAATAACGCCTTATTTGCAGGAATTCGTCCTCGCATGCGCTATCCCCGTTTACGGCGCTCCACCATGTGGTATTCAACTCATAGGGTTCAAGGGTTTTTTCGCAATTTGTCGAATACGAAACATATCCTCCCCGCTGTTTTACCTGTGCGATGAGGTAATTTATTTCTTCATCCGGCAAGATTCCCTTTGCGCCGATCAACCCTATGCCGTCGTGTGTGTCGAGAACGTTGAAAAATGTTGAAAGAGGCGAGGGGGGTTCAAGTCCGGCGGCCCATTCTGACAGTTTCCGTGCATCTCCGCGATAAAAAGCAGAGAGCACCAGCGGAGGCAGCGCAAAATTATACACCATATGGGCCTCATCATAGCCATTTCCAAAATAGGATATATTGAAATCATGAGGGACATTCGTCTCGGTCAGAATTGCGACGCCCGATGCAACTGCATTTATGATATCCCTGAGCAATTTTATAATCATGTGGGTCTGAGGCAGGTGAATGCATTCAGTCCCCGGCTCATCCCACAAATATGTCACTGCATCAAGGCGAAGGATATCCGCGCCCCTCCGTATATAAAAAAGCAAGGCATCAACAATATGCATCAGAACATCGGGATTGCGAAAGTTTAGATCGATCTGGTCTTTTGAAAATGTCGACCACAACCATTTAGGACCGTGTATGGTATGGAAAGGGGTAAGTATGTCCGTAGTCCGGGGACGAAAAATTTTTCTTCTCTGATCGGCTGTAAGCTCTTCCGGGGAATCGTAAGAGGTGAAAAAATCGAGGTACCGCTTGTTTCCTTTTAAAAATTCCCTGAAAAGTTCGCTGCGGGATGATACGTGATTCAGGACAGCATCGAACATGAGATCGTAACGGAGCTTTTGTCCCTTGATATCAGACCAGTCTCCAAGCTTTGGATCAACACGTTTGAAATCGACAACCGCGAATCCCCGGTCGGAGGAATAGGGGAAAAAAGGAAGAATGTGAAGGGTATTTATTGAACCTTCATTGATGAGATCGAGGAATTTATTAAGCGTTGCCAGAGTGCTCTTGCCGTTATCGGCCACCATATCGCCATAGCTGATCAGGATCAGGTCTTTTTCCGAGAATCGCTCCAATGGATCATACTGCGCTTCTTTCTCGATCATCTCAGCAGGCTTATGCGCAAAATGAACCTGGAGCATCCTTTCCAATTCCGGCATGAATGCAAGGGCGGCCGAATGTCCGTATAGAAATAGTAATCGTTCCGTAAGACGCAGCTTCATTTCCCGGGGAACTTTATAAAGAGGCCGTTTGAAATCAGGATCGGCAGTATGAAACGTTCGTTCTCTGGGATATTTGTGATAGGATTTCATGTCAACGGGTCGGTCGGCGGCTTCCCAAAAAGAGTGAATCTGCTGGTGCATTTTGAAAAATCTACCTGCCTGAACTTCGATTTTCTGACAATTCTTCCTCATTGTTAATAAAAACAATAAGATTAGATGCCTTCTTTAAAATAAGCGCTACTCTATGTGAAATGGACGCCACTGTCAAGTCATTGACGTAAATAAATACAGTAAACTCCTGGGAATTTAAATGATGATTGCGCAAAAAGCCGGTATTAAGCTCTTTCCATCTCCCGCGATGACATGAACACACGTATTTTCAAACGATATATTGCGCCTATGCAGAATGATTATACTTTTATGAGGCATCAAAATTTGCAAAAAAAGAATCATATTTTATAAGTGCGCATAAGAAGGGCCGCGCTATAAACCTTTCGAATTCTTTTGTCCTTGCCATTTCCGGCGCAATTCGTTATATCAGCACAAATATTACAGTAGATGCAATAGAGCTTCATGGAAGAAATATAATGCCTGGGTGGCGGAACTGGTAGACGCAAGGGACTTAAAATCCCTCGGTCCTTGCGACTGTGAGGGTTCGATTCCCTCCCCAGGTACCATAAAATCAAGGGGTTACAGCCTTAGGATTGTGACCCCTTTCATGGTTTAAATATGGTGTAAGCGCATTGTAAGCACTTTTGAAAAAATGGCGGAAAATCCCGCCTTTTTTTATGCCTTGAAAATGAAGAGCATGTAAGCAGGGTAAAATAAAAATTTACAGACTCTCTTTACATATTCAGAAGTTAGTGTTAGATACCTGATACATCTTCTTTTACTTGTGTCTGAGCTAAATCTCATTAATAAAGTTGCTACTTCGAGAGACACAGATAATGTCGCATCTCTTAAAATATAAAAAGAGATATCCCATAAGTATCCCAAACCATCAGTTTAAGAGACGAATAGACCTTCATTTAATGTCGGACGCTATCATGGGTCCAGGACAGGAGGGATTATAGCCATGGCAGAAATCACCAAAAGGCGCTCGGGGGAACTTGTACGAGGTGTATTCAAGATATTGCTGAAACATCCTGACGGCTTACCTGCAAAAGAAGTGCTCAGGCAACTCACGGACATTGTCCCGCCGACACCCTTCGAGGCAAGTATGTATCCCAACCGCCCCAATGTTCGCCGTTACGAAAAAATAGTCCGTTTTTCAACAATAAACACTGTCAGGGCAGGATGGCTTCTCAAAGATAAAGGTTCATGGTCTCTTACCGATGAAGGTCGCGCAGCTTTTGAAAAATTTTCAGACGCTGAAGATTTTCATCGTGCGGCACGGAAGTTATATCGAAAATGGAAAGCCGATCAACCGGCAGGTGAAAATGATGAAGAAGAAGTTGATGCCGGAGAGGCTGCGACGACCTTAGAAGAAGCCGCCGAAAGTGCCTGGTCCCAAATTGAGAACTTCCTTGAGGGGATGAGTCCTTACGACTTCCAGGAACTGGTTGCAGGACTTCTTCGAGGGATGGGGTACTATGTGGATTGGATATCACCGCCGGGGCCGGATAGAGGCATCGATATTGTGGCCCATACAGATCCACTCGGTGTAAAAGGTCCCCGAATCAAAGTGCAGGTCAAGCGGAGAGCAGACAAAATAGCGGTGGATGGTGTTCGAGGATTCATGGCTCTGCTTGGAGATTCCGATGTTGGACTCTTTGTGTGTACAGGCGGATTCACACGCGACGCCGAAGAAGAGGCACGGCGTCAAGAGAAGCGGCGTATTATGCTATTGGATCTCAAGAAATTGTTTGACCTTTGGACGGAACACTATAACAGGATTCCCGAAGCACAAAGACAGTTACTACCTCTACGTCCGGTTTTCTATTTAGCACCTGATGAATGAGTCATAATAACAGCATTATAGGGAAGATAAATAAAGAGGCAATACATGGCAAAAAGTAACGGAAATGGCGCAAATCTTGGCTTTGAAAATCAAATGTGGGCTGCTGCGGATAAACTCAGGGGGCATATGGACGCCTCCGAGTATAAGCATGTGGTTCTCGGTTTGATCTTTCTCAAATACATCTCCGATGCCTTCCAGGCCATGTACAAGCAGCTTGAAGCGTCGAAAGAGACAGCATACACCGATCCGGAAGATCGGGACGAATACGCGGCCGCTAACATCTTCTGGGTACCGAAAGAGGCGCGGTGGTCCGTATTGCAGTCAAATGCCAAGCAGCCGACTATCGGCAAGCTGATCGACGACGCGATGGTGGCTATCGAAAAGGAGAATCCGACGCTCAAAGGAGTTTTACCCAAGGACTATGGCCGGCCATCGCTCGACAAGTACCGCCTGGGAGAACTCATCGATATCGTCAGCAAGATCGGGCTCGGGGACGATGAATCCCGCTCGAAGGATATTCTTGGACGGGTGTACGAATATTTTCTCGGCCGTTTCGCCGCCGCCGAGGGCAAAGGCGGCGGTGAATTCTACACACCCCGGTGCGTGGTCAATCTGCTTGTCAGAATGATCGAACCGTACAAGGGCCGCGTGTATGACCCCTGCTGCGGCTCGGGCGGCATGTTCGTTCAGAGCGAACGTTTTGTGGAAGAGCACGGCGGCCGTCTGGGCGATATCGCCATCTATGGACAGGAATCCAACTCCACTACCTGGCGGTTGGCCATGATGAACCTGGCTATCAGAGGACTGGACGCCAACCTTGGCGGACAGAATGCGGACAGCTTCCATAACGATCTGCACAAAGACCTCCGCGCCGATTTCATCTTGGCGAATCCTCCTTTCAATATGAGCGACTGGGGCGGCGAACGCCTTCGTGAAGACGCCCGCTGGAAGTACGGTATCCCGCCGGTAAACAACGCCAACTACGCCTGGATTCAACATTTCATCCATCACCTGTCACCCACGGGGGTGGCCGGTTTCGTCATGGCCAACGGCTCCATGTCCACCAATACCGCCAGCGAAGGAGAGATTCGCAGGAACATCATCGATGCCGACCTGGTGGACTGCATGATCGCCCTGCCCGGACAGCTCTTTTACACGACGCAGATTCCGGTGTGCCTGTGGTTTGTGGCCCGCAACAAGAAAAACGGCAAGTTCCGCGACCGGAGCGGGCACACCCTCTTTATCGATGCCCGCAAATTGGGAAGCCTCATCGACCGGACCCATAAAGATTTTTCTGACGAAGAGATCGACAAGATCGCCGCTACCTACCATGCCTGGCGCGGGGTAGGGGCGAACCCCCGTGTTCGCCCGAATTCAGACGACGGGCATGCACAGGGGTCTGCCCTTACGGAATATCAGGATGTGCTGGGCTTCTGTAAGAGCGCCACGATCGATGAGATCAGGGAACACGGCTATGTGTTGACCCCGGGACGGTACGTGGGCGCAGCCGAGATCGAGGACGACGGCGTTCCCTTTGAGGAAAAGATGGCCGAACTTTCAGCCACGCTCTACGAGCAGTTCGCCGAAGCGGACCGGCTCGAAGCCGTCATCAAAAGGAATTTGGAGGTCTTGGGGTATGGGCAATAACTGGCATTGCCTCCCCTTCACTGAAGCAGTTACGGTGAATCCTTCGGTCTCACTTAACCGAGGTGACGTTTATCCGTTCGTCGAAATGAAGGCGGTTGAGCCCTCGCAACGTGGTGCATCTGAATCAGAATTTAGAGAATTCAAAGGTGGCGGAGCCCGATTTTTTCCCTATGACACCTTGATGGCAAGGATCACCCCATGTTTGGAGAACGGAAAGATAGCTCAATATATTCCTTCTTCCGATGTTGACACTCCGGCATTTGGATCAACCGAATTTATTGTAATCCGAGGACGTGATGGAGTAACTGACAATAATTACGCCTATTATTTAACCCAATGGAAAGAATTTCGCTGCTTCGCTATCTCTCAAATGACAGGTAGTTCTGGCCGTCAACGCGTACCGGTAGATTCGTTGGTCAAGTTTATAGCACCTATTCCAGAGAAGTTAAATGAACAACGCGCCATAGCCCACATCCTCGGAACACTGGATGACAAGATCGAATTGAACCGCCGGATGAACCAGACGCTGGAGGCCATGGCCCGTGTCACCTATAAGTCCTGGTTCGTGGATTTCGATCCGGTGCGCGCCAAAGCCGAAGGCCGCCCGACAGGTCTGCCGAATGATATCGCCGCACTTTTTCCTGAGAGTTTCGAAAACTCAGAGCTTGGGGAGATTCCGAAGGGGTGGAGAGTCTTGCCGCTATCCGAAATTGTGAACATTATTGGTGGTGGAACTCCAAAAATAAGAGAGGAAGAATACTGGGGGGGCGATATACCCTGGTTTTCAGTCGTAGATGCGCCCAGTGAAACAGATGTTTTTGTTATTGATACAGAGAAGCATATTACGCAGCTTGGCGTAGACAAATCATCGACCAAACTGCTGCGCAAAGGGACAACAATAATTAGCGCACGAGGGACGGTTGGGAAGTGCGGTCTTGTTGGACGTTCAATGGCTATGAATCAATCTTGCTATGGTATCCAAGGCAAGAATGGAGAAAGCGATTATTTCGTTTATTTTACTATCAGAAGGCAAGTATCTGACTTGCAGAGAAGTGGGCATGGATCAGTTTTTAATACGATTACACGAGATACGTTCAAAACCATTCGAATCGCATGCCCACCACCTAATCTTACCATTGCATACGAAGAAACGATAAACCCGTTTATGGAATCCGTATTAGCAAGTTTACATGAAAACGCCACCCTTGCCTCTCTCCGCGACGCCCTCCTCCCCAAACTCATCTCCGGCGAGCTGCGCATCCCGGATGCCGAGAAGTTCGTTGAGGAGGCCGGTGTATGAAATACAATCCCGATATTCACCACCGCCGGTCGATTCGATTGAAGGGATACAATTATTCCCAATCAGGGGCATATGCACGCAGAACCGGGAATGTCTGTTTGGTGAAATCGAGGATGGAGAAATGGTGTTAAATGAGGCCGGGCGGATGGTTCAAATCATATGGGATGAAATGCGAGAAAATTATCCTGGTGTTGAAACCGATGAATTTGTCATCATGCCAAATCACATCCATGGAATTGTAGTTCTTGTAGGGGCAGGCCCCCGTGCCTGCCCTGATATAGGCCCCCGTGCCTGCCCTGATATAGGGCAACCACAGGGGGTTGCCCCTACGTTGTCGTTGCCGGATATTGTACATCGGTTCAAAACCATGTCCACAAAACGATATACCGATGGCGTAAAACAATCCGGTTGGCCGCCATATCCCGGTAAATTATGGCAACGTAATTATTATGAACATATCATCCGCAATGAAAACGAATTGAATCGCATCCGGGAATATATCCAAAACAATCCGCTGAAATGGGAATTTGACCGGGAAAATCCCGCGGTAGGGGCGGACTTCAAAACCGCCCAAGGTGCGGATGATCATGACTAACGAAATAATCCTCTACAGCACCCCGGAGGGCGACAAAAAAGTCGGTGTCTTGTATCACGACGAAAATTTCTGGCTGACCCAGAAGGCGTTGGCTGGACTGTTCAATGTAAATGTGCCGGCCGTCAGCAAGCATCTTAAAAATATCTTTGATTCAGGTGAACTGGAGGAAAATTCAGTTATTTCCATTTTGGAAACAACTGCCGCTGACGGCAAGACTTACAAAACAAAATATTACAACCTCGATGCCATTATTGCCGTTGGGTACCGGGTGAACAGCTATCAGGCCACCCAGTTCCGCATCTGGGCGACGAACACCCTGAAGGAATTCATCATCAAAGGTTTTGTGCTGGACGATGAACGGCTCAAGCAGGGGAAGCATTTCGGCAAGGATTATTTCGATGAGCTTCTGGAGCGGATTCGTGAAATCCGGGCCAGCGAGCGCCGGTTTTACCAAAGATAACTGATATTTACGCGCTTTCGGCAGACTATGACAGAAACGCTCCCATTACTCAGGAATTTTTCGCGACGGTGCAGAACAAGCTGCATTGGGCCATTACCGGAAAAACCGCCGCTGAAATCATCTATGACTCGGCGGATGCCGAAAAAATGCACATGGGACTCACAAGCTGGAAGGAGGCGCCTGACGGGAAAATCCTGAAATCCGATGTCTCCATTGCCAAAAATTATCTGAGCGAAGGACACATTAAGGAATTAAACCGGATTGTGGCCGCCTACCTCGACCTTGCTGAAAACCGGGCTGAGCGGCAGATTGTCATGAAGATGGAAGACTGGGTTCAATTTCTGCACAGTTTCCTTGAGCTTTCCAACTACCCCATTCTCAAAGATAAAGGAAAGGTCAGCGCGCTGGAGGCAAAATTGAAGGCTGAGCAGGAATACGAAACGTATAGAAGGCGACAGGATCTGGAATATGTTTCAGATTTCGACCGGGAAATTAAGCGCCTCAAGGGTCCTCAAGAGGGAGACGATGAATAAAACCTCCGAAACCGCCCTGGAACAAACCGCCCTCGACTGGTTTGGGTCATTGGGGTGGCAGACCGCCTTCGGCCCGGACATCGGCTTTGACGGTCCGGCCTGTGAACGCCGGGATTACGATCAGGTCGTCCTAGTCGGAAGACTTCAGTCCGCGCTTCATAACATCAATCCGAATATCCCACCGGATGCTATTGAAGAAGCCATTCGAAAAATTGAAAGGGCCGAATCCCCTAGCCTCATTGAAAACAACCGTCGTTTCCATCGAATGCTTACCGATGGCGTGGATATTTCCTACATGCAGGACGGCCGCGAGGTTCATGACAAAGTCTGGCTGTTCGATCTTAAGGACCTGGAGAACAACGATTGGCTTGCTATCAACCAATTTACCGTTATCGAGGATCGCAGAAACCGGCGGCCCGACATTGTGATTTTTGTCAATGGACTGCCCCTTGGCGTGATCGAACTCAAGAATCCCGCCGATGAGAAGGCAACTATCCGCCATGCGTACAACCAGCTTCAGACATACAAAAGCGATATACCCGGGCTCTTCATCTACAACGAATTGCTGGTGATTTCTGATGGCCTGGAGGCCCGGGGCGGAACGCACACGAGCGGCTGGGACCGATTTATGCCCTGGCGCACCATTGACGGGAAGGACGTCGCGCCGCGAGGCTCAGTGGAACTGGAAGTGCTCATCAAGGGAATTTTCAACAAGCGGCGCTTTCTCGATCTTCTATTTAACTTCATCGTGTTTGAAGATGACGGAGCCGCAGTTGTCAAGAAGACGGCTGCCTACCACCAGTTTCATGCCGTGAATAAAGCGGTCGATTGCACCTTGTCGGCCTGCGGGATCGAGGCAGAGCCCGGACAGTTATACGCAGAGTTCCCCCCACTCGACGAACTGAATCCATTTACGGCAAAAGATTCAGGCACACATCACGGAAAGGGATCGACCCAGTTCGGCGGGCGTCGCATCGGGGTAATCTGGCATACTCAGGGAAGCGGAAAGAGTCTGTTAATGGCATTTTTCGCCGGAAAAGTGATCCGTCATCCTGCCATGGAGAATCCGACGCTGCTTGTTATTACGGACCGGAATGATCTCGATGACCAACTCTTTGGCACATTTTCATCGTGCCGCGATCTTTTGCGCCAAACACCCGTACAGGCCGACAGCAGGGATCATTTAAAAGAACTGCTGCACGTTCCCGCCGGCGGGGTGATATTTACAACAATCCAGAAATTCATGCCCGATGCCAAAGGAGAACAATATCCGCTTTTATCTGAGAGGCGGAACATCGTTGTTATAGCCGACGAAGCGCACCGCAGCCAATACGACTTCATCGACGGATTCGCGCGTCACATGCACGATGCATTGCCCAAAGCGTCATTCATCGGATTTACAGGCACGCCTATCGAGCGCGACGACCGCAGCACGCCGGCGGTATTCGGGAATTACATAGATAAATATGACATCCTGAGAGCGGTGGAAGACCGCGCGACCGTTCCCATTTTTTACGAAGGCAGGCTGGCGAAGATTGATCTGCGGGAAGAAGAAAAACCGACCATTGATCCTGAATTCGATGAGATCACGGAAGGCGAAGAAGAATCGGAAAAACAGAAGCTGCGTACCAAGTGGGCGGCACTTGAAGCGATGGTTGGTACAGAAAAACGAATCTCACTCGTCGCGGAGGATTTGATAAAGCACTTCGAAAATCGTCTGCAAGCCTTGGACGGCAAGGCCATGATTGTGTGCATGAGTCGTCGAATCTGTGTGGATATGTACAACGCCATCGCGAAGCTGCGTCCGGACTGGCACAGCGGTGACGACGACAAGGGCGTGCTGAAGATCGTCATGTCCGGATCGGCATCGGATCGTGTCGAATGGCAGCCCCATATCCGAAACAAACTGCGCCGCGAAGAACTGGCAAAGAGATTCAAAGATCCAGGCGATTCCATGAAAGTGGTGATTGTGCGGGATATGTGGCTAACCGGCTTCGACTGCCCGTCACTGCATACCATGTATGTTGATAAGCCGATGCGCGGGCACGGCCTGATGCAGGCGATCGCCAGAGTTAATCGGGTATTTAAAGACAAGCCCGGTGGGTTGGTAGTCGATTATATAGGAATCGCATACCATTTAAAGCAGGCCCTGGCCGACTATACTGAGGCGGGCGGTCGCGGCAAGGCGACGATTGATCAGGAAGAAGCCGTGGCGATAATGCTGGAAAAGTATGACATTGTGGTCGCCATGCTCCACGGTTTCGATTATATCTCGCTTCTCCAGGCAGAACCGGCAGTAAGAATTGCCGGCATCAGAGCCGCCATGGAACACATACTTCAACTTGAAGACGGCAAGAAGCGGTACCTTGAGGAGGTAATGGCCCTGTCGAAGGCCTTTGCCCTTTCGGTTCCCCATGAAGAAGCGCTCAGGATTCGCGATGAGATACGATTCTTCCAGGAAGTGCGCGCAGGCTTGGCCAAATCTACCGTCGAAGGCGAAGGCAAGACCATCGAAGAGATGGATACCGCAATTCGCCAACTGGTATCCCGAGCTGTGGTATCTGATGAGGTCATTGATATTTTTGCGGCGGCGGGATTGAAGAGGCCGGACATTTCGATTTTGTCGGATGATTTCTTACAGGAAGTCCATCAAATGCCTCACCGGAATCTTGCCGTCGAAGTGCTTCGAAAACTCTTGAATGATGAAATAAAAACGAGATCCCGCAAAAATGTCGTCCAGGCACGTTCTTTTGCGGAAATGCTGGAAAATGCCGTCCGGAAATATAAGAACAGATCGATTGAAGCCGCCCAGGTTATCGAGGAACTCATCGAGCTTGCCAAGGAAATGAGAGAGGCACAGAAGCGGGGTGATAATCTCGGCATGACTGAGGATGAAGTTGCTTTCTATGATGCCCTGGAAGTCAATGACAGTGCAGTCAAGGTCTTGGGAGACGAAACGCTGAAAACAATTGCGCACGAGTTGGTTGAAGCGGTCCGAAGGAGTATCACGATTGACTGGACCGTACGCGATAATGCCCGCGCACAGATCAGGGTAATCGTGAAGCGCATCCTGCGTAAATACGGCTATCCCCCGGACAAGCAGGAAAAGGCGACGCAGACTGTGCTGGAGCAGGCAGAAGTTCTATGCAAAGAGTGGATGGCTGCGTGAAATGGACAAGTAAGTTGAATAAGGTCTAAACGCGCATAAAATGTTGGAGAATAATGATGGGCTATACTGCTCCCCAAAAACTGGACAATGCAATAAGGTGCATGGTAGCCTGTGAACGAACTGAAGGAGACAGGCTCGATGCACATTCGGAAACGGCACGATGCAGCATTCAAGGCAAAAGTGGCGCTTGAGGCGGCAAAAGGAGAAAAGACCATAGCCCAGCTATCCAGCGAGTTTGGCGTCCACGCGAATCAGATTCGCCAATGGAAAAAGCAGCTTCTCGATGATCTGCCCAGTTTATTTTCCGATCGTCGATCAAAGAAAGAAAAAGATGACGAAGCGCTCCAAGAAGAACTGTATCGACAGATCGGGCAATTAAAAGTCGAATTGGACTGGCTGAAAAAAATCACACCTGCTCCGTTGAGGAAAAGCGCCTGCTCATAGAACCGGCACACTCAGTAATTTCAGTTTCCCGACAGTGCGCGCTGCTGGATCTTCCCCGGTCGTTTTATTATTATTAACGGCCGGCGCAGGATAACGGCTGCAATCTATTGCTCATGCGCCTGATAGACGAACAGTTTACCAATACCCCCTTTTACGGGTCCGCAAGATGACCGAGTGGTTGCGACGCCGTGGGCATCATGTCAACCCCAAACGGGTTCGCCGGCTCCTGCGGATGATGGGCATTGAAGCAGTATATTCGAAGCCGCGGCTGAGCAGGGCATCCAAAGATTAACCTCAACTTTTCTATTAAGTTGGTCTGTGTCCCTCAACAGATGCTACGATTATTTCAAGGGAGATTTTTACACACTACAAGTTCCAACTGACTATTAAGGAATTCGAAATTCCGATCATGTACGAGTTATTTTATCGTTTTCTAATCTGAAATCATTGTCCGGCTTGCTTTCTTAATTCTTTTGCCGGTATATACTTGGCATCCGGATTGGCCAGTTTTACAAGTTCCGGCGGAGAAACGACAACATAGCGTCCGTTATCCTGAAACTGACCGAAGATAGAAGGATGATAAGGGTGTCCCTTCTTCGGTTCGTGCCGTTTATCGAAAGCCCAGATCCAGAAACCTCGCTGGAATTCCCCTGTTTCAATAGCCTTTATTATGGCATCCACATTATCTGAATTGCCAACCTTTTCAACCGCCTCTTTGAGAATCCATGGACCATCGTATGCGCCGTAGGTAGAAGCAAGCAGTCCGGAGCCTCGTGACTGTAATTTATCCAGAAAAGGCTTCGATTTGTCTGTATATGGAATTAAAATTTCCGGCCACCCGGCGGGAACACCGAGGGCCTGGCCGCCGGTCATCTTCCAAAATGCAGCATAGCTGCAGGCGCCGCTCATCAAAACGAGATTAATATCTTTGGCTTGTGATTGCACCCATTGCTTAACCAATGTCACCGTATCTGTGTATCCTGTTGCCCAGTACATGCTGTCAGCACCGCTCGCAGCCACTTTTTCGAAAATAGGCAAAAACATTTTTTCTTTAATGTCCGTAACGCCATAGTACACAACTTGAATCCCATTCTTTTCGAAAAATTCCTTCATTGTCGGATATTTGCCGGGCTCTCCCTTGCGATATACTTCAGTCCAGCCTATATCCTCCACTAAGAGAGCTATCTTTTTCGTGCCGATAGTATCTTTAAAAAATTCGATAAATCCGAGGTTCGGATCGTAAGAATCTGCTGACATTGAATACGGTCTGAAGACAAATTTATATTTGTCATATTCATCGGCCACCATATCTGTAAATCCATAGTGAGATGTCCAGATAGCAAACATCAAGTGAGGCTGGGTAGAATAGAGTCTTGAAGCCGTTTGTGCGCAGGCTGTACTTCCCTCTGTTCCCTCAGTAAAGATAAGCAGACATTTATCATTTAACACTAACTTCTTATAAGCGGCAACGGCTAACGGCACTTCACGTTTCCAGTCTTCCGTAATCAGTTCTACTGGTCTGCCTAGAATGCCTCCTTCGGCATTAAGTTCCTCGATACTGATCTCGAGAGAGGTCTTGTTACTCGCTCCATACGGAGTTGAAAGTGCTCCGATGAATCCTATTTTGATCGGTTCCCTGGCATATTGTCAATTATCACGAAAACTGACCCGCTTTTTTCACGAAAATTGACCCACCCCTGGCTGTGATAAATTATTATATTCCCCTGTACTGATTCTCCATTTTATTTCTTGTTTCCCAGTAATTCC
>JALNXD010000047.1 GCA_023230565.1 Syntrophales bacterium | reverse complement strand
GGACTCAAAATCCCCCGACCTTACGGTCATCTCGGTTCGATTCCGAGCTCCGGCACCATAAATAAATCAAGGGTTGCAAGTGTAGCCGGGCTTGTGACCCTTTTTTTTTGGCACTGTGACAGATATGTAATAACTTTCTTTTTTCTTAATCCCACCCATGACCTCAATAGCCGATCCGAGGGTTTTCAGGATGATGGAGCCATATCGATGGACCATCGTCACGGGTTTCCATCTTCCGAATTTCTGAACCGCATAAAGATCGACACCGTCTTGAATCAGTTGTGATCTTTTTCACACTTACCATGCATTCGCCTTCAATCTATTGAATCTACAGGATAACTTAGCATATTGAGAGGAAAGAGACAACAAATAGATGACATTTTTATCAGTAATTCTATATTGTTATATGGTATCTGACTTTTTAAGAAACCATCGATATTTGATTGCTTTGTACCAATATAAAATATAATTGATTATTTATCAGCACAGAGAACTGCTAAGGAAACGGTTTTTTAATGCGCTGCCGCCCGGCGCGAATTAATATTTCTGAGAAAAAGAAGACAAAACAGGATTCCGAGAGAATTACCAACATACGGATATTCGAAGGAAAAGGGCGTTTATCCCCTCACTATTATCAAGACAGACAGTTAAAAGAATTGAAAGGAAAACTGCATGCGGAAAACAAAGAAAAAAGGATTTAGAGGCAGTAGTATCTTTTACCTGTTCGGCCTGTTTCTTCTCCTATCTCCGGACACGATTTTTGCTGAAGGTATTGATGAAAGCATCTCTTATATAAATCAGCTTATGGATGAGGCCGTAATTGCCGTGGAGTCCGGTGATCCCGGTTCAGCCAAAACCAGCCTTGAATATGTGGCAAGAAATCTTGAAATGTCTTCTGCCTGGAGTGCCTTTATCTGGTCGGAGCGGCAGACCAATCCCGGTTATAGTCCCATAACTTTAAATGCGCTTCCCGTTTCTCTTACAGTATCATATTACACTTCGGGAATGGATGCTTCCAGGGCCTCCTACAGGGATATGATCGCAAAGATAGAAGAGGCACAGATTGCATATAAAACGCAGCAGCTTAGAACTATGCTCTCACTTCTCTTCAATGCCGTTGATATGGCAAATGACATACATGGCGCCATCACCGGCAACCCCCTTCTGCTGCCCAAAAACCTCTATGACATGAATGAAAAGGCCAAGCAGACAGCCCAGTATATTCAGAACAACTTTGACAAGCTTCAACAGGGCGGTCTTCTTGTCAGGGAACTGACAAAACTCAAAGATGAAGTTGTAGCGATATACAGAGATCTCAGGCAAACACGATGGAATGTGGAAATACTTGTACCTGAAGTGAACCGCATAGAAAAGGCCATGGCAGTGGCAAGAAACAGTATTAACAGCGGAATGGATATGCCCATTCCTCCTGATTCTCAGGCCAGCTTTGACAGCGCTCCCTATAACGCGAATCTCGATGCTGTCGAAGCGGATCTGGCTATAGCGGAGATGGCCTGGGAAAGCGGTCTTGAAATTATTGAAGGGGTAAAAACAATTGCGGACAGCGTCTATAATTCCATACCCGCGAAAACGGATGGCGACACATCCGCCTACAACAGCTTTGTATCCTCCTACAACACCTTTAAATCCAGTCTCACAGAAGGCAGGAATTCCAAAATAAATGAGCTGCAAGCCCTGGGAGAAGAGTGGCGTCAGGTTCTCACCTCTATTTTACAGACATATATGAACATATCTCTGGGCAATCCTGTGACCCTGTCTGACTGTTCCGACCGGCATGAAGCGGATGCCAGCCTTGTGCTGGATGATTCGGAACCCAGAGCGTGGAAACCCGAATACGCGACCCTGCTTTCCGCACCGACCGGACCTCCCATTGTCCCGGTGCAGACAGGAATTGGCGCAGGCGACTGGTATGAATATACAGCCTCGTATCCTGCCCGTCTTGTGGAACGAGTGAATCTCTACGGCAAGGCATGGCAGAGCGCCTATTCCAGCATGTCCTATGCGGACTGGCAGGCGCTCTCCACATCGGTGGACCCCAGCCAGCCATACCAAATTCTGGCACTGAAAAGAGGAAGCCTCAATATTCTGCTGGAAAATCTCAATGCTATACGCAGCGAAGCCAACCGCTATTATTCCGCTTTCAGGAGTGCCGTGGATGAGGTTAAAAACCTCGAGTCGGACCTTTCAACGCTTCAGTCAAAGGCCGATGCCTACAGGCAGTTTCTCACCGACAACCCCGGCACAACGCCTGATTTCGAGTTTGACGAACACGTTAATGTAACTGACGCGGATGTTTCCGGTATCTCAACCCGAACAACCTTTGCCGGTGATGGTATTTCCGTCCTGGAAACAGAGGTGTTCATAGATTTTCTTGAAAGGGTCATATATGATTTTGGTGTTGCTGTAGAAGAAATACAGGGACAGGCAACACATATAGGCAACAGGGCGGATAAGATTGCCTTTGATATCAACAGGACACTCACATTCAACGACTCAATTTCATCAAAACTTCCTGCTGCAAAGGAGATGCTGGATTACAAGTTTGATTATGAAAAGGACCTGTTCCTGGGCGACGGAGATCACGGCTATCTCTTTGATTCACTGGAGATTCTGGATAACGATCTCTGGCAGCATGTGGATACCTGGTATTACCACGCCAACCCGCCCGATATCGAGACACAGATACTTCCGCATGTTGAGTATATCAATTCACTGGGAACCGTTGCGCTGAACCGTTTCGCGTATCTTACAGAGCAGATATGGTCAATAACAGACAATCTGACCTTTGCCGCCCCTGAGATGAAACCCAACCCCTGGAGCGTGGGAACCGGTTTCGATGCAGGTGAAAGTTTTGCGGTTCTTGCTGAAAATAAGGACGTGGTCGATCAGTTCACAAAGGTTCGTTTTCTGAAGTACCACAAGAGGCCATATACAGAACCGATGGGCTACATTACACTTGACGAGATACGCAAAGGATTGCCCAAAATAAATAAATGGGTCGATGCCCAGACAGGCGGAACATACGGCACAGGGCTGGTTATTGAAAGGGTAACTCCTGTGGGTTACATTGTTCCCCTGAAGCTGAAAAGCCTGATCCCCTTCACTGTTCGTGTTGTTGACAGTGCGGGAACCCCTGTACCCGGTGTTGCCGTGTCCCTGGATTATGATGCGGAATCGCTTCACAGCCTGGCGGTCTCAAGCACTGATGAACAGGGCATTGCAGTATTTTATCCAGGCCCCTATGGTGAGGCAGGTGACATAATAATCAATTTTTCCGTTGTCTATAATCCGGGCGGTGGAACAGGCCCCTCAATTCTTGCCTCTTTGAGCACTGCAGTCACCGTAACAGCAGACACGGATGGCGACGGCTGCAGTGACGAATGGGAGATACTTTACGGGTTTGATCCTTCCCAGGCATTCGACGGAGAAGGCGATTTCGACGGCGATGGTCTTACCAACGCGCAGGAGGCGGGTCTCATGACCAATCCCCTGAACGCGGACACGGACAATGATTCCTACAGTGATGATATCGAGGCAGCAGCCGGGTCCGATCCTTTGAACGCCGGGGATATACCGCAGGCGCCGGCTCCTGAAAGACTATTCTCTCCGGTGATGCGCACCGGAGTGGATTGGGAAAAGATATCCGAGTATATAGATATTGCGCCTGCTTCAGAATATTCTTTCAAGTTCCAAAAAGTCATACCTTTTAAAGACCGCATCTGGGCCTTTGGCAGCAATGAGGTATGGTCGTCTGATGACGGTTTTCGCTGGTCAAAGGGTCAAAATATTCCTCAATGGGCCCCTCGAAGTTCATACGCCATGACAGTCCATGGCGACCGATTATGGCTGATCGGCGGTATTGAGGGAAATACAGGAGACCTTTTATCCGATGTATGGGTTTCCGACGACGGGACGAACTGGAACATGGTTCGTGAAACGTCCGCCTTCGGGCCGCGAAGGAATGCCCATGTCCACTCTTTTGGAGACAACATATGGCTGATCGGAGGATATCTTTATAATCCGAGTCTCGAATTAATTGGAGACCAGAAAGATGTGTGGAAATCCGTGGATGGAATCCAGTGGACAAGGGTCACAGAATCAGCGCCCTGGCCCCTGAGAAGATCGGATTCATTCAGCAGCATTGTATTTGACAATAAGCTGTGGATCATGGGAGGCGACCTGTATGAGTCGGGCACATTTACCACCTATTCCGATATATGGAACTCTGCTGACGGTGCAAACTGGACCATGGCGAACAATACACCGGAATGGGCAGCACGGTATGGAACCGGCATCACGGCATTTTCCAACCGTTTATGGATGTTCGGGGGACAGACCCATACTGAGGGAGTATATATTTCTCAAAATGAGTTGTGGATTTCTGAAGATGGTATTACATGGAAATCCGTCAAAGGCCCGGTCAATTCAGACGGCATGGCATTTAATTTTAAAAATGATCTGTGGGTCTATTATGACCATGTGCGTCACGGGTATCCCATGAGTTATTTTCATAATGAGCTTCACCGTTCACGGGGACCTGCCGCACTTGATTCATCTTATGATCCTGCGCCTGTTGTATCTGTTCCCGCCACATTAAGCGCCGGATCATCCCATGTCCTTGCCGTCAAGGATGACGGAACACTCTGGGTATGGGGCGAAAACCATAAGGGACAGCTCGGAACAGGAAACACAGAAAGGAGTTCCAAACCTTTACAGGTAGGTATAGATACAGACTGGGAGGCTGTTTCAGCAGGCAATAATTTCAGCATAGCGCTCAAGACCGACGGAACCTTATGGGCATGGGGTCAAAACTACTATGGTGAACTTGGAGACAACACTAACAATGATTCGCTCATACCGATTCAGGTTGGAACCGACACAGACTGGTCGTCTATTGATGCAGGACATGGCCATGCACTCGCTATCAAGACCAACGGCACACTATGGTCATGGGGACATAACAACGGGGGTCAGCTTGGTGACGGGACAAAAACCAACAGAAATTACCCGTCTCAGGTTGGATCGGATTCAGATTGGGCCTTTGCTTCCGGAGGTTCATACCACAGCACCGCCATAAAAAAAGATGGTTCGGTCTGGACATGGGGCGCCAATTCCTATGGACAGCTTGGAACTGCTACTGCGACAGAATCTCTAGTGCCCTTTCAGGGAGATTCTGTGGAATGGGCAGAACTGTCCTCGGGTCACATCTCTATATATGCCGGAGCTTCATTTACTGCTTCACTTAGATCCGACGGTCGCATTCACCTGTGGGGTTACAACACCAGCGGCCAGATTGGCATGGAAAGCACTATGAATTACTATACAAAGGCGCAGTCAATAACCCCATATGACGCCTGGGCGGCACTGTCGGCCGGTAACAGCCACACAGCAGGCATAAAGTGGGACAACACACTCTGGGCATGGGGTGATATCTGGAATACCATGCCTGAAAACATTGACCATCTCAACAATACTCTTCCCATACCGGTGAGCAGGGACGATGACTGGGTTATGGTTGTGAGCGGAGGCGGTTTTTCCCTGGCGCAGAAGGCAGACGGAAGCCTCTGGGCATGGGGGAGCAACGGCTACGGTCAGCTCGGCAACGGAACGACTATTTCCTCGGGTATTCCGTTAAAGGTGCTTGCCTTGGGCGCGACGGCCGCCGATACCGATGGTGACTGGATGGACGATGATTGGGAAATCGAGCACTTCGGCGACACCGGTCGAGATGGCGAAGGGGATTATGACGGTGACGGGCTTTCCGATTTTACGGAATTTCGTATTGGCGCTCTGCCGGACAATAAGGATACGGACGGTGACGGCATGCCGGACAAGTGGGAAATAGATATGGGAACAAACCCGCTTTTAGACGATGCAGGCGGCGATCAGGATAATGACGGACTAACCAATCTCGATGAATACCGGGTAATCCTTTTCCGTTCAGCAAATGACACAAATTGGGGTGAAATCCGGTGGTTCGGTGTTTCCGGCAGCACACTCTATTTTGTTGATGCACAAGACAGTCTTCTTAAGGCCTATGATATGACCAACCCTGATTTGCCGGTTCTTCTCGGCGCCTACAGCGAAAGCCTTGGAAACTCGGGCGGCCTGCGCATAAAGGATAATTTACTGGTAATAGCTGATGGAAACGGTAATTTTCAGATTATAGATATCGCCAATCCTTCGGAAATGACAAAAGCGGGGGAATATATCCTTGGCGGCTATATACAGGGCTTTGATGTGTCTGATACACATATCTGTGCCGCTGATTCAGACGGCGCACTTCGAATCATCGACATATCCGATCCTGCCTCACCTGTCCTGAAGGCCACCTACCGTGATAATGGTTATTTTGGCAAAGTCTTCATTTCCGGAAACAAGGTCTATGCCACACTCGGCGGCAATCTTATTCAAATAATCGATATTGAGGATTCTGAAAATCCGATCCTCATCGGCTCTTACGATGCGGGCGACTTGGTGTGGCCTCCTGCCATTGCCTTTTCAGGCACCGTAATGGCCGCGGCAGTCAGGCCATGGGAGGAAGGGGCTTCACTCAAATTCATAGGGACTTCCGATCCGCAGGCAATGACCGAGATCGGAAAATACCCCTATTTTGTGGATTACATTGCCATGTCTGAAGGACTTCTCATAGCATCGACAGGAACCGTTCTTGATGTGGTTGATGCCCGAAATCCGGCAAACCCAGTCAGAATAGCGGATATCGGCATTAGGTGCGGATATGGATCCGGTCTTCTTATGTCCGGCAACATGCTTTTTATATCTCATGACGGTGGTGTTGCTATAGTGGACCTATCCCGGTTTAGACGTCCATTCATTCAGGCTGAAAGGGGAGATGTGAATCACAGCGAGACTGTCGACCTTTCTGATGCCATTCTTGTTATGCAGGTGCTGGCCCAAAAAAAGCCGCAGGAGCCTGTTTACAAGGATGCAGATGTCAATAATGACGGAAAATTGGGGATGGAGGAAATTCTCTTTATTCTGCGGAAAACGGTTGAATAGTTATATCAATAGAAAGGTATAATCAATAAGTTGACCAGTTATATTTCAGTCATCTTGCCCATTTTATGTTGCTTTTTGGAACTACATCCCAGGCAAATAACGGTAATCGAAGCATCGCACCATGCGACGCGACGATTACCGTTATGAGATACTCATCAAAAGATATTAGGCCCTGTTTCAGGCGCTATAGGTTATTTGTATGTGCTGATCTTTTCCTTGTTTCTTTTCATTTCACCCGCCGAAAATCAGGCTTACGTTTTTCCATGAATGCGGAAACGTATTCTTTATGCTCGGGACTGAGGTAACAATGTTCCATTCCCAGGGTCTCGAAGCTGCATGCGTTTTCGAGCGATCCTCTCAGCCCGTCGTATAGCGCTCTCCGCGTGTATGCCAGCGAAGTCGGCGAGCACTGAAGCATTTCGTCAGCGATTTCCCTTACCTTCTCCATCAGTTTATCGCCAGGCACGACATAGCTCACCAGTCCCTTGCGATAGCATTCTTCGGCTGTGAAATGCCGTCCTGTAAGCATCATTTCGGCAGCGTTGGATACACCGATCAATCTTGGCAGCAGATATGTCGAACCAAGTTCCATCATCAGACCGACACGGGGAAATGTCACTCCCATTTTGGCATCTTCAGCAATGATCCGCATATCCCAGCTTAATGTCAGAGTGCATCCGATGCCAAGCGAATATCCATTGATCGCCGCAATGGTGGGTTTCGAAAATCTCTGCATCAGGGTCGGATAATACTTGATCCTTTGATTGCTGTGCTGCCCGGTTCCTCCTGCCGCACGGGTATCGATATCCTCGGCAAAGCTTCCGATATCCGCGCCTGCACAAAATGCCCGGCCGGCACCCGTCAGTACTACGACCCTCACCCCCGGATCTTCATCGGCCTGGGTGAGGGCATCAACCAGTTCATTGCCCATCTTTGGTGTATAAGAATTGAGCTTGGAAGGACGGTTCAGGGTAATTGTCGCTATTTCATCCGCAACATCGTACAAAATTGTTTCAAAAGTCATTCTCGTTAAAACCTCCCGCGGATATTTCGTACATTCTGAAGCATGCCATCAGGCGCTTATCTTTTGCCGGGCCGATTCGATTTCATTCTCCGCTTCGGCAATAATTCTATCGATCAGTTCCTTGCAGGTGGGAATGTCCTGAATTCCTCCGACACACTGTCCGGCAAACATAAAGCCTTCTTTTTCATCTCCCTCCCTGAGTGCCTTCAAGTGCTTGATGGTCCCGTTCGCCTGGCGTGCCTGCATGAGGAGGCTTTTCCCTTCTTCCGATTTCATCATGTCCTTGCTCAGGGCCAGGAACTTGGTTGTCGAGAGGTTCAAAATCTTCTTTATTTCCAGGGCGCTTTTCATCGAATCGATCAGATTGAGCCCTGATTTCATTATAGCTTCAGCTCCAGGGCTTTTGAGTACTCTTCCGGGCATACCATCAAACACATCGCTGTATAATGTGTCCTGTTCAGACGCTTTTATGATCAAATTTTTAAAATTATCATGCACATCGCTTTCCTGGGTGACGATAAAGCGGGTACCCATGGAAACCGCAGACGCCCCCAGAAGAAGCGCGGCTGCCACACCACGGCCGTCATAGATTCCGCCGGCTGCGATAATCGGAATTTTTACCATGCTGGCCACAAGGGGGATCAGGACCATTGATGTTGCCACATCGCCATGGGCGGCAGCCTCATGTCCGGTGACCGCAAGCATATCACATCCAAGCTGCTCGGCCCGAGCGGCGTGCCGGGCCAGCGCAACCGTTCCCATCACCTTCCCGCCGTAGGCATGAACCTCGTCTATGAACCATGGTTTGCCCAGGGAATAATTGATAATCGGAACTTTTTCCTCGATTGCAACTGCAACGTTTTCTTTGGCTCCCGGACCTATCAATATCTGATTTATACCGAAGGGCTTGTCTGTCAGACTGCGGATCTCTTGAATGTTTTTCCGTGTTTCTTCCGGTGTGGATGCTGCGGTAGCAAGTATGCCCAGGCCGCCCGCATTGCAGACCGCAGAAACAAGCTTAGGTGTGGTAATCCAGTTCATTCCAGCCAGCATGATAGGATGCTGAACTCCCAACATTTCTGTAAATTTCGTCTTAATCATATTCTCCTCCGTTATTTTATAGGTAATTCTAACTTCAATAATTAAAAATCCGTTCCGCGCCTCATTTTTCGCACCTGCCGCGCAGGCCTGTGTACGCCCGCAGTAAGGATTCCATGCTCCTTGCTCTTGAGCTTCTAAGTAAGTGACGTTGCAAAACGTCACTTACTTCCAATTATATTGCCGGCGCAACGGTTGAGGAGCTTTTACGAAACCGCCTTACAGTCAAGCTCCTCGGACTTTTTACGAGAGCATCATCATTTGCCTTTGAAAACAGGAGCTCTTTTCTCCAAAAAGGCCTTGGATCCTTCTATATGATCCTCTGTTTCCGCGCAATACATGAAGGCCTGGGCATGCCACTCCATATAGTCGGGCATAGGCATATTCAGACCCCGCCGGACCCCTTCGATTGCCAGCTGCACCGAAATCGGAGGCTTGCTGGTAATTTTGTGTGCCATTTCCAAAGCGGCGCTCATCAGCTGATCATGAGGCACAACCTTGTTCACCAAACCGATTCGCTCGGCTTCCTGTGCATCGATTATATCAGTCGTCAAAATCATCTCATATGCTTTCGCCGTTCCGATTATGCGGGGAAGCAGGATCATGGCGGCGTCAGGAAGCAGTCCCACCCTGAGAAATACTTCCCCAAAACGAGCTTTGTCCGAAGCAATGCGCATATTACACATCAGACTCATGTCACACCCATAGCCTACGGCTGCGCCGTTCACCGCGGCGATCGAGGGTTTATTTATTTCAACCAGACGATGGGCTCCCCCCATAAAATGTTTTTTTCTTTGCAGAAATTGAAGCCGGAAATCTTTATTTTGAGCGATTTTATCCTCGGGGCTAAGGAATATATCCTGCACATCGTCCCCTGAGCAAAAACCCTTGCCTGCACCGGTCAGCACAATAGCCCGAACGGCATCATCTTTTTCCGCTCCGTCAATAGCTTCTTCCAGCTCATTATGAGTCCGTACCGTCAGGGCATTCATGCGCTCAGGCCTGTTCAGCGTGATTACGGCAACCCCTTCCTTAACTTCGTACAAGATTTCTTTAAAGTCCACTGTAGCCCTCCGTCAAAAAATTGTTTTTTGTGTTTATCTCTAATTTTTAATCCTTTTTCAATCTATTTTATCTATTTATTTGAATTATTCTCCCGCACCTTGTTCTTCTCATAGGTCCAGGCTTATTCCGCATACGAAAATATATTGCCGGCCTGCACAAGACGCTTTTAACAAGGCGTTTCATTGTAAGCAAGATACGTCACCCGCCGGTCAAACTATAAATCCTGCAGACATATACTGCAAAAGATATATCTGTGAATTCAGTTTCTCGGATATAAAGCGGCATTCTGCTTCTTTTCAAGATCAGCTTGACATGCAAAGGCATTTCCTATAATCATCCCTGCAAACTGGGATGGCATAAAAACCGATTTGGTTGCGTTTTTTCTTCCTGAGAGTCAGAAGAATTCGCATAAGTTTAAAGTGTTCTGGAATGCCATTTCGGCCAGCCATCCAAAAGCGTATAGATTGGAGGAGCAAAAGAATGAAGAAACGTTATACTTTGGCCATTGGGATTTGCCTTTTCACTATCGGCTTGATTGCGGCCCCATTTCAGAGTGTCGCGGCGGAAGCTGAATCCGTAAATCTTGGAATTATCAGCTACTTGACTGGTCCGGCCTCACCATGGGGAATAACCGATTATCGGTCGATCGATATGGGGGCCGATCTTGTAAATGAGCAGGGCGGCTTTACGGTAAAAGGGAAAACCTATAAATGGAATACCTTGTCTTATGACTCAAAGTACATTCCCGCCGAAGCGGTGAAGGCAGCCAATAAGGCTATTTACGGTGACAAGTGCCGCTTTCTTGCCATAGGAGGAGGAGCCTGCGCGATAGCATGTCTGCCCTTGTTGAAAAGCAATAATATGCTGTCTCTTAATTTCGCCGGTGGCGGAGAATCTCTTACAAATCCGAAAAATCCGCTTGTATTCAGATATAATCCCGGCATTGAAAATATGTATGCCGCCTTTTTCCCGATGCTGAAGGAGAGGGAAGGGATAAAAACTGTAGCGGTTATCAACCCTGAAGACGAAACAGGGAAAAGCGGCCTTAAGGCAGCCGAACTGCTTGCCGATATTAATAATCTGGAAATTGTCGCGAAAATTTTCTTCGAAAGAGGGACGAAAGACTTCACCTCCATATTAACCAAGCTGATAGCCACTCAAAAACCTGATTTAATCGACACCAGCTATACTGATCCGACAAGCGCAGCGCTCATGTGCAAACAGGCAAGAGAGCTTGGATACAAGGGTGACATTCTCCTTGCATGGGGGCCTGATCCCGAACAGGTTCTCAAAATAGCGTGCACGCATGCCGAAGGTGCATATCTGGCGGTTGCCGGCCCGTTCGAACCGCAAAATAAGGCTCAGCAGGATGTGTATGACCGTTATGTAGCAAAATGGGGAGTAAAGGAATGGTCTCCCAATGTATGGTCTCACACGGAACTCGTTCTCTGCCTCACAAAGGCCATTGTAGATACCCAAAGCTTTGATTCAAAAGTTTTGGCCGACCATCTGGAAAATATGACATGGGATTCTCCCTTCGGAGAACTCAGCTTCGGGTTGAAGAAAGTATTCGGCATTAAACGGCAGCTTATGTTTCCAATCACTGCATATGTGATAAAGAGCGGTAAAGCGGTATTCATTGGAACGCTCGATATCCCGGAAGGTGTCATTGACTGATAGCCTGAATCTTAGCTCGTGCGAATATAAGATTCAACTTCTGAATACCTGCATTACCAGAAAAGCTCTCGGAGCTCGAATTCGGGCCCGGGGGCTTTTTTCATTTTATTTATTGATAGTTCCCGTATCTTTTGATACGGTGGTTCCGATTTTCAGACGCTTTGCGCATGCGCATCAATTTACAGCAGTTTCTATTACGTATTTTCATTTTTATCAGATGACATTGGTTCCCTCAGACAGTTGCGATATATCGTTCTTTAGCAAAATCTGATGCTCTAAACAGAATGATACAAGAATTGCAGTCAAATTTTCACACCGGGTTTCGATGAATAAAAGCATCTTCACCAAAGTTAATGAAAATAAAAAAGGAGATTTTTTGTGATGGCATCAAAACTTTTTGAACCTTTTCGACTGGGAGGCATGCAATTAAAAAATCGGATTGTAATGGCACCAATGGGTACATTTTACGGCGGAAACGATGGGTACATGGATCAGCGTGCCATTGACTATTATGAAGCACGTGCAAAGGGGCAAGCAGGGCTGATAATAGTTGAAGGTTCGGCGCCCGGCATACGTTGCAGCGTAGGACGGCAACTTACTCTCGGCTATGATCATGCTGTTGAAAGTTGGGGGAAACTTGCAGAGGCGGTTCACAGGCATGGAGCAAAAATCGCTGTCCAACTGATGCACGCGGGCTGGGAAATACGCGATGGGAAACCGGTACAGGTAAGCCCGTCTGCACATGCATGCCCGGCACGCTCTATTGGAACTCCGGATAAACCCCCTCTGGAACTCACAGTATCGGAAATCGAAGAAGTCGTTCAATGGTTCGCGGAAGCGGCAGGGAGAGCAAAAAACGCAGGATTTGACGGAGTGGAAATACACGGCGCACATCATTATCTCGTATCTTCATTTCTTTCTTCCGCATCAAACGTCAGAAATGATTTATATGGAGGATCAATAGAAAACAAAGCCCGCTTTCCCATGGAAATTCTTCAAGCTGTAAGAAAAACAGTGGGGCCGGATTTCCTCGTCTGGATCCGTATTAATGCACGTGAATATAACGTGGAAGACGGCGTTACGATTGAAGAGACGAAACGTGTCGTTCCGCTTTTAGTAAAAGCTGGCGCTCAGGCTATTCACGTGTCTGCATTTGGCGCCGGTTCTGCGAAATTGAGATCCCCTTTTTCTACAAAAGCCCCTTTGCCGGACACACCTGGCATATTCCTCCCGTTGGCTGAAGAAGTGAAAAAAATCACCAATGTACCTGTAATAGCAGTGGGAAGATTGGACATGAACCTTGGCGAAAAGGCGCTTACAGAAGGAAACGCCGATTTGATAGCATTCGGAAGGCGCCTTATTGCAGACCCTGATTTACCTTCGAAAATCTTGAACGGCAGACTTGATGATGTAAGGCCCTGCATCGGATGTCTGTCCTGTATAGAAAAAATGGGGCTGAATGAAAACGGAATGGCATGTGCAATCAATCCCACCGCCGGGATGGAGAAACAGTATCAGATTGAAAAAACCTCTAACATAAAAAAAGTGGCGGTAATCGGCGGCGGTCCCGCTGGAATGCACGCTGCAACAGTAGCCGCACTCAAGGGTCATCAAGTGACATTATTTGAAAAAAAGTCTGAACTCGGAAGCCTGTTGGGCATTGCCGCATTACCTCCCAATAAAAGCGATATTTTGCCATGGCTTGATTATTTAAAGCTCCAGCTGAAAAAAGCAGGGGTACACATCAAATGCGGCAGCGATGCAACCGAAAAAGATATAGAAGAAATGAAGCCTGACGCGGTAATCATTGCCACCGGAGGCATCCCGATCATACCTGATATCCAGGGTTTAGATGAGAATAATGCCATAATGGCGCAGGATGTATTGGCAGGCAATGCTGCAACAGGACAGAATATCGTTATCCTTGGCGGCGGATTAGTCGGCTGCGAAACAGGCCATTACCTTGCAACAAAAGGCAAAAATGTGACTATCATAGAGGAATTAAAGCGGATGGCCGGAGATATGAGGCCTGTGGTACGGGGAAGATTGATGGAAGGTTTACAGGAGAAACACGTTACAATGCTGACCAGGACAAAATGCTCGGCCGTCGCACCTGATGGCGTCACAGTTACAACTGAAGACAACCAAAAGAGAAATCTTCCCGCTGATACTGTCGTTGTAGCTGCGGGATACAGGCCAAATGATATTCTTTTTAAGAAATTGAAGGATAAAGTACCGGAACTTTATTGTATCGGCGACTCCGCCCAGCCTCAGGGGATCATCGAGGCGGTAAGCGACGGGTACCGAACGGGACTATCGGTTTAATTAAAATAAAAAGGAGATGAAAATGGCTGATTTGACGGCATTAAGTACGGAATTGGAAAATGCATTGCGGCTTCGAACCAGGATCATTGCGTATAAGCGATTGGAAAAAGCTGAAGAATTGGAACACATACCCGGGCTCCGCCGTGTTCCGCACAATTTGGTTTTCTGCCAGGTTCCTGATATGGTGCGAGTCCACGGGTGGACAGTTGGCCTGGTAAATGATGGAAAAATGGGGGACCGGTGCATGTCATTTTGCGGCCTGGCTGACGCCACGGATGAACAGATCTATCAATCGGCGGCTGTCTTGACCACAACCTGGTTCGGCTCGCCTGAAGAATCTTTGCAGCAGCAAAAAGATTGTTACCGGATTCCTGCCGCCGAGGCAATTGTCCTTGCGCCGCTGTCTGAAGGAAAGTTTGATCCTGACGTTATTTTGATTTATGCAAACGCCGCTCAAATAATGATGATTATGTGTGGCCTTCTGAAGCAGAAATACGAGCGAATCTGGTCGTCATTCGTCAGTGAGGGAAATTGCGGCAATTCTCTTGCGCAATGTTATGTCACAGGCAAACCGGCATTGAGCATGGCAAGTTACGGGGAAAGGTGTTTCGGTCAGATAATGGATGATGAGGTGATACTGGCACTGCCGCCGCATGATCTCGAAAGAGCTGTTTCAGGATTAAAAAAATTATCGGCAAAGGGACTCAAATACCCGATCAGGTTCATCGGAGCGGAGCACAGCCCTGCCAGGGAAACCGGTGAATTTTATCCTGTCGAAGCCGTTGAAGAAGCAATACGGACCCATGTACCCAGAATAAGGGAATTGGATAAATCCAAATAATTTTTCAGATATCCGGAAATAGAAAATATCGGTTGAAAAGGCATTCAGACAAAATACAATTACAACAGATGGGGCCGCTTTCCAGCGAGAAGCGGCCTCATCTTCATTTAATTAAAATTTTCTGCAAAGAGAGCCTCAATAATTATGTCCTTTCTTCTCATACATCCGCCCCTGGTCAAACCCTGTGAAGCTCCGCCCGGCCTCGCCGTTCTTGCCGGTGCGCTTGGCAGTCGCTCCATTCCCTTTACTATTCTGGATGCAAACATCGAAGGGATTCTCTATCTCATCAGTCTTGGATCACCCGTTTCAGACACATGGACGAAACGGGCGCTTCGTCATCGTGCTGAAAACCTTAATGCCATGAGACGTGGCAAGCTCTATGCGAATTTGGACCGTTATAAACGGACAATAGCCGATTTGAATCGCCTGCTGCAGGTGCAGGGCATGAAACAGGGCATTCATATCAGTTTCTCCGATTATCAGGATGGCAGTCGCTCACCAGTTCGCAGCGACGATTTAATCGAAGCGTATCGTCATCCTGAAGATAATCTTTTCTACCCCTATTTTGAAGAAAGGATCCCGCTCCTTTTCGATAGATTCGCTCCCCGTACGGTGGGATTCTCTATTAATTTTTTAAGCCAGGCACTTACGGCCTTTGCAATGATCGGGTATATACGGTCGCGTGTACCTTCAGTTACGATAGCGGCCGGCGGCGGTCTTATTACCTCCTGGATGAGAAATCCCTGCTGGTCCGATCCCTTCTCCGGAATTATCGATATTCTGGTGGACGGCCCGGGAGAAGGTCCTCTGGTCGAACTTTCTGGAAAGGAATTTACGACCGGCGATCAGGTTCCCGATTATTCCGCACTTCCCCTGCCCTCGTATTTGTCACCCGGTTTTATTATGCCTTTCAGTGCCTCCCGAGGCTGTTACTGGCAGCGCTGCTCCTTCTGTCCGGAACGGGCCGAGGGAAATCCGTATGCCCCGCTCCCGCCTCTTGAGACTGCGCAAAATCTGGGCAAATTGACGCAATTTTGGGATCCCGCTCTGATCCACATTGTCGATAACGCCATGAGCCCCGCACTGCTTGAAGCCATTGTGAGGAATCCTCCGGGTGCACCCTGGTACGGCTTTGCCCGGATAAGCGAGTTGCTTGCGGAACCCGATTTCTGCGTTGCCTTGAAGCAGTCAGGCTGCACAATGCTTAAAATCGGACTCGAATCGGGGAGTCCGAGGGTCCTCGAGGAAATGGATAAGGGAATAACTCTTGAAACGGCATCGAAGGCCCTGCACATTTTGAAAAAGGCGGGGATTGCCACGTATTGCTATCTCCTCTTCGGCACCCCCTTTGAAAAAGAGGAAGATGCAAAAATGACGCTGGATTTTGTCGTGCGCCATCACGAGTCGATCGGGTTTCTCAATCTGGCCCTCTTCAATCTGCCTGCATACGGCCCCGATGCCGCTTTTTTGGAGCTGAACAGCTTCTATGAAGGCGATCTCGGCCTTTATCGCCCATTTCGACACCCTCGCGGCTGGGAACGACCGGCCGTCAGAGCGTTTCTGGAAAAAAGATTCAAAAGGCATCCAGCGATTGCCCCTATCATACGGCGTGATCCCCCTTTTTTTTCTTCCAATCATGCGCCTTTTTTCTGCATGACTGGCATGACGTAATGGAACCCCCAGTTTTTTCTTGCAACCCTGCAAATACTTTTCTTAATATAAAAGTAAATTCAAGACATTTTAATTATGTTTAAAGAAAAAAAGATAAGGGGGATCCTATGGTAAAGACAGTTACTGCCGCCTTTTGTATTTTTCTTTTTTCAATCTGCGCAACTGACGCAAGCGATTTCAGGCTGGAAGCGGGGCAAACACTTTCATTGAGAGAAGCCATCGAGATAGCCCTGCAGAACCAGCCGATACTCGAAGCTCAGCACGGCCAGATAGAGGCCGGTGAAGCCAGAATCGGACAGATCCGCGGCGATTTTCTGCCGCGGCTGACTCTCGGCGGCGCCTATACCAGGATATCACCTGTCGATGCCGCTACCGGGGCGGCAACAAGCAGTGCCGGTCTGCCGCCGGGGAGTCAGTATATCCCTACAGGGGCCGAAGATACCTATAATCAGTATGCGGCCACGGGCAGTCTGAATCAGCTCATCTTCGATTTCGGAAAAACCTGGGCAAACCTGCGCGCACAGAAGTCGAACGTCCAGGCGACCCTGATGGATCTTCAGGAAATGCGCGATCAGGTCATACTGGCCGTCAAAGAAGCGTACTACAATCTTCTGATCGCCCGCGAAAGCCATGATGTGGCGGCGGAAAAGGTCGAACTGTTCAAACAACACGTCCGGTATGCGCAGGCCCTCTATGATACGGGGGCCAAGTCGAAGCTCGATACGACCAAGGCACTGGTCGATCTGAACAATGCACAGGTCGATTTGATCAAAGCGGAAAACGGGGTACGATATTACAGACTGGCCCTCAACAATGCGCTGGGGCTGCCCGATGCCCCTTCATATTCAATCCAAGAAGATCCCTTTTATGAAGCACCGCGAATCGACTATGAAGAAGCCCTTAAGAAGGCTTACGCCGGACGCCCCGATCTGCTTTCCATGCAAAAACAGCGGGAATCGGCGGAACAGTCGCTTTTAGCGGCAGAAAGAACCCATTATCCGGTAATCAGCGGAAACGTAAATTATACTTTCGTAGGAACCGAATTTCCCATCGATCACGGCTGGACGGCGGGAATCTATATGACCGTTCCTCTCTTCAGCGGCTTCACAACTGCATACAAAGTTTCTGAAAACCGGGCCAATATCGCTGTCGTCGATGCCCGCATGAAAGAACTCAAACAGAAGATTGCCCTGGAACTCGAGCAGGCCTTCCTCGCACTTCGGGAATCGAGGGAACGTATTCAGAGCACCCTTGTGGCGATCAGACATGCGAGAGAAAACCTCGATCTGGCTATGGAGCGATACGCGGCAGGCCTTGCAATACATGTCGAAGTGGCCGATGCGATTTTCTCCAATGCGAACGCCAGATACGCCAACATCTCGGCCAATTACGATCATAAAATAGCGGCTTCCCATCTCGAAAAGGCGATGGGATCATCTCCGTGATGGAAAATTACAATTCTCATTGCCGCCCTTTTATTCGGGAAAAATGACTTTGCATTTGAGGCCCGCCAGGATGCGGTAATCGGAATTGGGCAATTCAAGTCGGACGCCGAAGGTACCGCTCGCCCCGTCGATGAGCCGGTCGACGATCTTCACCGTTGCCGTATACGTGTCACGGACAGGATATTCGGGTATAACGGTTGCTTTCATGCCTCTCTTTATCGAAGGGTACTCGGATGCGGGAAGAATGACCTCGACATTCAAGGGATCGAGTACCGCGATTTTCACGATCGGTTGTTCTTTTATATATTCGCCGGGAGAAAGATACCGTTCGACGATAACACCGTCAACGGGGCTTTCGATGGTCAAGCGCTTCAGGATCTCATGGGAACGCCTGTAATCCAGTTCGGCGATATTCCGGTTCTCCTGGGCCTCCTTACATTGCATTTCCGCTATGATCCAATTTGCCTGAGCCTCTTCCATTTCGCTGGGTGATGCCAGATCCTGACGGTGCAGCTGTTCGATCCGATTTTTCTTACCCAGGAAAAGATCTTTGCCGGCTTCCTTTCCTTTAATAAATCCTTCCATTTCCGCGCGGGCCTTTGCCAATTCCATAGTGGCCCGCTCGACCCCGGAATGGAGACGTGCCACTATCTGCCCCTTTTTGACCGGATCACCCCGTTCAACGGCGACGGACTCGATTATCCCTTCCGCCGGGCTGCCTATCATCACAATGCGGTGAGGTTCTATCAGGCCCCGGAACTCTCCGGCCCATGCGCAAAGAGGGGTTGACAAACACAGGACAATTATGATTGCAAGAAGTCTTTTCATGACGCTCTCCTGATTGGATTAGATTTCAGTCATTCCTGCCGACCTGAAAAAGCGAGTACATCTCCCAGTTGCTCATCCATTTTCAAAAGGTTCTTTCGTGCCTTGGCATGTATTCTTTCAGCCGATGCTTGAGCTATTCGGAACAATTCCTTTCCGATCCAAGCATTTATAGGCCCTCTTTTCCCGATTGAAACATACCTGGCGAGGCGGGGGAAAATTTTTCCGCCATGGATCGTGATCAGTTCGTCTTCGAGGGATGCGAAGGCCCGGCACAGCCCCGGATCCCCCTGCCGTCCGCACCTGCCGAAAAGTTGTCTGTCGATTCGATGAGATTCATGGAACTCCGTCGCGATCACGCGCAGCCCGCCCCGTTCGGCCACACGATCGGCCAGCGTTATATCGGTCCCGCGGCCCGCCATGTTCGTTGCCACTGTAATCCGGCAGGCCTCACCGGCCCGGGCGACAATTTCGGCTTCCTCCTTGTCCTGCTTCGCATTGAGCACGCGATGGGCAAGCCCGGCACCGTTCAGCATCTCGCTTAACCGCTCTGAAGCCGCTACCGACCGCGTGCCGACCAGCACGGGCGCCTGGGCGGCAATTTCATCGGAAATCGCTCTGACGACTGCATTCCATTTACTTTCCTCCGTGGCATAAAAACGATCGGGCAATTTCCGCCGCTTCATGGGCCGGTTGGTCGGAACGGGCACGACATGAAGCCGGTAGACGGCCCACAGCTCGCCCGCGGCCTCCCGGGCGGTTCCTGTCATACCTGCCAGACGCAGATATCGGCGGAAAAATCGCTGATAGCTGATGCGGGCCCGTGTCTCCCTGCGTACCGTCATTTCAAGACCTTCTTTTGCCTCTATTAGCTGGTGCAGGCCCTGCTCCCATGAACGGTCGGCCATGACCCGGCCGGTAAATTCGTCGATGATCTGCACTTTGCCGTCTTTTATCAGGTAATCCTTGTCCCTGGCAAAAAGGTGAACCGCTGTCAGTGCCTGGCGCACCACCTCCCGGCGCTGTTCGGTGCTGGTCCACATGCCTTCGGTTTCGGGCCAGTTGTGATCGTCGATCTTCGCCTTGCCCTCGGCTGATAATTCCAGACTCCGCTCCTCCGGGAAAATGGAAAAATCTCGTTCCGGCGCCAGAGCATCCGCAAGATTCAATGCTTCCCTGTACAGGGCCAGTTCGCCGCCTCTGTCTTCACCGGAAGAAATAATCAAAGGGGTTCTCGCTTCGTCGATGAGCACGCTGTCCGCCTCATCGATTATGGCGAAGCGAAGCCCCCTCATCAGAAGGTTCCGTGCACGCGATTTTTCTCCGCAGAGCCGTTCCAGCTGGAGCCGCAGCTCTCCGGGACGGTCCCACAGCGTGATTCTATCTTTGAGATAATCGAAGGCAATCTCCTTATTCGTACAGTAGGTCACGTCACAGGTATACGCCTTGCGCCGCGCTTCAGGAGCAAGGCCGTGTACAACGGTCCCGACGCTCACGCCGATACCGTCATAGACCGGATTCATCCAGGCTGCATCCCGCTGGGCCAGATAATCGTTTACGGTTATGATATGAACCGGTTCTCCGGCCAAAGCCGCCGTGCCGGCCGCCAGAGTAGCCGTCAGGGTCTTCCCTTCGCCCGTCTCCATTTCGGCGATCAAACCTTTGAGAAGAATCAGGCCGCCCACAAGCTGGACGTCGAAATGACGGGTCCCGAGACGGCGGCATGCCACCTCGCGAATCAGGGCAAAGGCACTGGCGATCAGGTCAGGTCGGTACCCGAAGCGGCGCAGCCTTTTTCCCGTCTCCCGCGCCGCCGCAAGAATATCATGATCGGACATCATCTTTATACGTGCTTCATGGATCCCGCAGGCTTTTATAACCCACTGGAAGCCTGAGGAACGGGGACGAATCAACGGTATCAAAAGTCCCCACAATGAAATCGCAAAGCGATCGAATCGGTTGAGGCGCTCTTCTCCCCGCTCAGGGCAGATGCCCATTGACCCCGCCGTTCTGTATGAGCTTCTAGACACCGAACCTCCTTAAAAACAGGTTACGCACCGCCCTCGACCACCGGCCGATCAAAGGTTCAGATCCATGATCGAAACGCACATACACCCGGCCTCCCACATTGGCGGGGGAGAATCCCGGCGGCAGCTCTATATCGAACAGAAACAGCCTTTGAATCGTTTTCATACCCCTGTCGTCCCGCGGATCTACGGTAATCGTACCGCCTCCTATACTGCCCAACGCCGGAGACGGCAGATTTTCCGTTGCCGCCGGAACCTCCCTGACGAGCCTTGCCCTCAGCGTTTTCGATATATTGTCAGGCATGCGTACCGCCACCTCCCGCGTATTCCTTCGCACCATATCGACACTGGCCTGCAGTACCGTTGATCTTACTGTGGCGGAATGGGGTTCGATGATATAGCCGATGATTTCGCCCCTTTTTATGAACCGGCCGGGCAAATCCTCGGACCGGGGGATAATAAGAATGCCCTCCGTCCCTGCCTTGACTGTCAGGTTATCAAGACGGAGCCGGATATCCTCAAGTTTCTTTGAAACCTCCGCTATTTCATCGGCCTTGATTTGCGCTTCGATCAGATTGATCCTTTCTTTCATGTCGTATTCGATTTCAAGCCCCCTCAGCTGTGATTCGAGAACGCGTTCTTTGAGGGTAAGGATCGGGTCCGAACACCGGGCAATTTCATCCCCCGCCGTTATCCCGCATCCTGACACCGCCGTCACTTGTTCTACAAATCCCCCTGTCTGCGCCCGGATGATTGAATCCTCCGGCAGCCATATCACGCCCTCCGTGACGGTGCTCAAAGGCAAGGGCACGAGGGTGACGGCGGCGAGAGCGGCGGCAAGAATACAGGCGCTTAGGGCGGCGGCTCTTGCTCTTTTCCTGCCCAGTTTCGGAGACGCAAACAGAAACTGTCCGGC
>JALNXD010000046.1 GCA_023230565.1 Syntrophales bacterium | reverse complement strand
CTGCCGTCCTGTGTTTCGGCAATGACTCTGTGGAGCGGGTCGTATTCGAATGCCACAGTGTGGGTCTGACGGCCTTCGTTGGCATCGGTGGCGCCCGTCATGCGGGAGAGCGAGTCGTACTGGAAGGTCTGCACGGCGACCCCTGATTTTTTTATCGTCTCAAGGCGGTTGAGGGCATCGTATTCACGCGTGATAGTCACCCCGTCCCGGTGCAGCTCTTGAACGATATTACCGTTACCGTCGTACTGGACCTGCAAGAGGCTGTTGTCGTGATCCCACTCCTGTATCCTACGGTTCAGTGCGTCGTAGCCGTAGGTGATCACTCCGTTCCCGGCGCTGGTGATGGTTTCGAGGTTGCCGTTCGCATCGTAGTCATACTGAATGACCGCCTCGTCCGAGGTGCCGTAGGCCTTCATTTCCTGAATCTTTTCGCCGAAATCGTTGTAGGCGTAGTGCGTCTCTGCACCCTTCGCGTCAATATTCTTTATGACTCTGTCCAGAGCGTCATATTCGGTAACGGTTTCATAGCCCAGGGGATCGATCTTTCTGGTTACCCGGTTGTTGCCGTCGTAGTCGAAACTGACAGTGCTCCCCAGGGCATCGGTGCTTCTCACGAGATTACCGTTCGGATCGTAATCATAGGTCGTCACATTGCCCAGTGCGTCTTCCAGTCCGATTTTCCGGTTCAGGGCGTCGTAATAGGTCAGCGTTTCGTTGCCCCGGGGATCTATCTCGGCAGTCCGGTTGCCGTTCGCGTCATAGCGGCAGGCTGTGGTCTGCCCCATAGCGTCGACGGTTTTGATAAGACGTGCGGCGCGGTCGTAATAATGTTCCGTGGCGCCGCCGCCCTGATCCATGACCATGATGAGACTACCCACCGAATCGTAGACATAGTCCACCCTGTTTCCCAGAGGATCGATCACGGCCGTCTTGCGGCCCAGGGCATCGTATTCGGCGGCATAGGTCTTCCCGTTGGCATCGATCTCGTAATCCAGGAGGTTTCGTGAGTTGTAATGATAGATCTTTTCATACTGTTTCGCATCCAGGCTGTCGAAGGATTCCTCTTTGACCCTGTTGCCGTTTTCGTCGTACTCGTACTTCAGATAATTCCCCTTGGGTTCGACGGCCTTTCGCAGCCTGCCCAGCGCATCGTATTGGTATTGATAGATGCGGGCGTCTGCGGTTCCGTAGGCGAGAGTCCTGGTTTCGAGGCGGTTCATCCCGTCATAGTCAAAATGCGTTGTGATAGTGTGGTCGCTTAAGGTCTTTATTTCATCTGTCAGGTTGCCATTGGCATCGTAGAGATAGCCGGTCGTGTTGCCTTCCGCATCCGTTACGCCGGTCTTGCGGTTGGCCGCATCGTAGGTAAAGCGGGTGACATTACCCCGTGTGTCCCATTTGGCCACCACGTTTCCGTTCCCGTCGTAGGCATAACGGGTCGAGTTCTGGTAGGGGTCCGATTCCTCGACAAGACGGTTCATCCCGTCGTAGAAATAGCGGGTGACGTTGCCGTTCCGGTCGGTCTTTCGAATGAGGTTCCCCACCTCGTCGTAGTCGTAGTATTCGCTGCCGCCCAGGGGATCGATGGTCCGGATGATTTTCGCGCCGGTCACGATATCCCTTGCCGTGTCGTAGATGTGTTCCGTCACGGCGCCGTCGGCCGTAACGGTTCGCAGCAGCTTGCGGTTCTCGTCATAGTCGATGGCCGTCACATTTTCCAGGGCGTCGATTACTGCTGTTTTCTGGTTGTATTTGTTGTAGGTGAAGGTTGTCATGTATCCGGCGGGATCGGTTTTGGTAAGGACATTGCCGGCGGCGTCGTAGGTAAAGGTTGTTCCATATCCGCGCTTGTCGGTAATAGAGGCGACATTGACACAGTTCGCATCATAGATCTTTATCGTGGAGTATCCTAAATGGTCGGTAATCGAGAGGTTATTTCCATAGTCATCATAGGTAAAGGTTGTGACCTTTCCCAGCGGGTCGGTCATGGTCAGCAGGTTGCCCTTGCCCTGGGTATCGTAGACAAATACCGTCACATTTTGCTTCGGGTCCGTGATGGTGAGGGGCTTGTTGATCGTCAGGTCATAGACGTAGGTCCAGGTTTCTCCCAGAGCGTTGCTCTTTGAGGTCATGTTCCGGTTTGCGTCGTAGGTATACGTGGTGGTATAACCGTTCGCATCGGTGTGGGAGACCATGTTGTGGTTGTCGTCGTAATCCATTGTTTCGACGGTGCCGTCTTCGTTGCTGTAGCGGATTACGTCGTTTGTATCGCTGAAAAATATCTTCCGGTAATACCCGGATTCGTTCCAGGTTTCGGCATAGCGGTTCAGGCGGCTACACAGAAAATTGAAGGTTTCTCCCTTTGCGTTGGTGTGATAGGCCACCTGATCGTTCTTGTAATAGCCGATCTCCAGGTAATCCCCCTTGGGCAGGATATATTTGCACATATTATGATTGTTGAGGGGATTTTCCTGACCCTTCAGATACTGATATTCCGTCGTGTTTCCTTCGAGATCTACGAAAGACCGAAGATCATCGCTGTCTCCGAAGGGATCGTCGGCATTCCCGTAAGAATAAGCGCAGGCTTGGCTGGGATCAGACGAATCCTCAACTCGTACGACCTTCCCGTTTTGATAGATTAATATCAGGGCACGATTCAGGGAATCCTTGATGGCCACCAGTTGGTCATTTTCGTCGTATTCGAAGGTCAATTCATTGCCGTGCCGGTCTTCCTTACGAGTCAGAAACCCCATACTGTTAAAATAATATTTGATGCCCGATTTCAGGGTTGCCATGTAGGTATTCCCCGTTTTTATCAGAACGAAGGTCGTGCCGGGCGGACTCTGGTAGGTGCCGTCTCCATTGAAACCCAGATTATAGGGAACGCAGTCGCTATTGTAATACACAATATCGCCGTCAGCCTCGGGGAGAATCCGTTCGGCATGATTCCAAGCCCAGCCATAACCGAAGGGTCCTTTGAATATCAGTTGGCTTTTGTATTTTCTTTTGATTTCCAAGTCGAATCCGCGTGACTTGATGAAAATGTCAGGCTTCTCCTCCTGATAGAATTCGCCCTTGACCATATCGACGGGATCGCCGGCCTTGCTGACTTCCGCATTTACAATCTCTCGCGTAGTATTTCCCCATACGGCTACAAATACCTCATCTTTACTTAACTCTTCATAATTTTCATATGATGTGATGCCGTCGGCGAAATAACCGGTTGTTACCTCTTGGTGCGTGGTCTCGGGTATTACGTATTCGCTGGAAGCGCCCCCGTTATCCAAATTAAAATAATAACTCACATTATCAGAAGCGACACTGATCATTACATACGCACACATATCTTCACCTTCATCTTCTACATAGGTAATGATTTGTGTGGGTGTTGTTACAGTATTACCCTCTTGTAACTCTTCGAGTACTGCTTGATAGGCTTCTGCTTCAAGAGGCGTACGAACACCATTGGCATCTGCATCGAAAAATTGGGCCGTCAGATCACTTACCGATGTCAGAGTAACAACGTCCATCCCCTGTTCGTAAGCCATCATAATCCCTTTAATGGTACTGAGTCCCGTCGTATCCTGCCAGTCCTCAAAAATAATCCCTTCATTGTATGAGGTTCCATACATATAAAGACTGCGGCAGAATTTAAACATGGGATCATTCCATGCAATCTTTACATTATCCCCATTCAGCCGCCGATAAAAATTTGCGTATGTCCGTGAATCGATATTCCACTGCGGATGGATCAGATATTTAGATTCATCATCGGCTAAGAATTGATCAGCAAAAGTATAAATAAAAGTCGGACATATCTCCGCGCTTAATTTACCATAAAGCAACCGGGCAGCCCTTTCTCCCGCTTCACGATAACGAAGGAGATAAGTCTCACCCAGGATGTTTCCCAGGCGCCCCAAGAATTCTTCTCGCGTACCATCCTCATAGGTCAATTCGATGTCAACATCTTCCAGTTCCTTCTTCAGTTTCTCGATGACTTCTGCAGTAGCTGCCAGGGGTTCAAAAGCCATGCTTATAAAGGTTCCCGCCTTTTGTTTCTGACACACTAATTTGTCATAATCACGTACTGTATAGGCAGTAACAAAGTATTCTCCCGTTGCAATGGAGGCTGTATCTTCTGGGTCAGTTATTATTTTCCCATCAATTTTGAGGACTGGTTTGAGCATGGCTGCACCGGCAGGTGTTAAACACATTCCCCCATGCTCGGAAATTGTCTGCGCATCTTCGTCAGATGCGGGAATGAAATCCAAACAGAAACGTTTCCCCACAATCTCGGGCAGGTATATGATCTTGGTTAAAAGCTCGGTTTCGATTTCATTGCCGTTCGCGTCGATATCTTTCTTGTAGAATTCCAAGGTTATATTAGCTCGATCGGCATCGTTTATCTCGCTGAAGATTGTCTTATCATCTGATACATCCATATCTATCGGTAAGCTTCCAGGCAGGATCGATAAAGGCCGTTTGATTATCGTTTCCTTAAAGGGAATATCTTTTAGGGTTTTGCCATAGTAATGGGTGGCGAGGTAATTTTGGAGCTTTTCCTCATAGAGTTCCAGCGCCGTTTTCTTGTGCTCCACCTCAACATCACCCAAATAATCTTCGTTGTCCAGATATCTTGCAAAATCAAAATCCAACTCAGCCACTACAGATCCATCAGGGAAAAGATCAATACCATCTTCTATGCGCAGCTCTTTATACCAGGGAACTAAAGGAAGCCAGCCTTCTCTTTCACCAACACCACTGCCTTGCCCTCTATAATGGGTAGTGGGCAACAAAGCTTCAACATAGAGTTGATTAACACTCCCCATGCTAACATAATGGGCTGGAATATCAGAAATTCGAAGAAGTGTAATCAATAGCGAACAAGTGTCCCATTGATTAGCACGGCGTCTCAGATATGTACCATAGGCACCAAGACGCGAATGTTTATAAGAAATAATATTGTCTAAATCATCCTTATCAAATTGATCAAACTGAATGTTCTCATATACCCAATTGTATATCTTGACAGGATCACGGTCGAGTTCGTCAGCCAATGCGACCAGTTCCGGCGTGAATTGACATTCCATAGTTTCCGCAAGATCAGGATCTGCATCATCCGCGGCAAAAGCCAAGGAAGACAGAAAAAAAACTGCCGTCAAAAGAAATATTATGGATAACAGGCTTGCATTCTTCACGAGTCTTTTCATCTTTGACTCCTATAATGATTTGCAGTCATGAGAAATCTATCTCAGTTGTTGTTCACGGCAAAATCGAGGCACCGTCTTTTACAATTCTGATTTCATCCATACTGCCTTTGCAGTAGTGCCATTTCGAATTAATGTATCGCCGCCCGATATAAAGGCTGCCTGAATCCTCAGAAATCGGTAAATCACTTGTGAGCGATGAATATTGTTCGCCATCTATTCGTATATAAAAGCTTGATCCCGTTCTTTGAAGATCTATCTGATGATACTGTCCGTCGAAAAGAAGAAGGTCCAGACAACGTGTATTCACTGATAGGTTTCCATCTTTAAAAAATAAGACATCATATGTTCTGGAATAATATAATCGCCACCCATTGATTCCCTTTGCTAAAAGAGGGTGGTCAGCTCTTCCGTCATCTTCAAGCTTTACTTTGAGTGAAATTTTGAAGTCTGAATCAGCTAAGGAAAAATCTTGCGAGTCTTTATAATAGACCGAATTATGACCGCTCAGGTAAAGAGGACCATCTATTTTTATAGAAATATCGGTCAGATCACCTCTAAGATATGCCCAAGAGTATAGGCCCTTTGCAATCTGCAAAATACCAGTCGTTTGATCGAATACTTTAGGCGTATAAACACAGGAAGAATACAACACATCATCGACCCACAACCCAAAGTAAGAACCTGTGCGTGAGAGTTTGATCCAGTGAAACTGGCCGTCAAAGAGGTTAATGGGAGGATATGAATTAAAGTATAAAGAAGAAGGAGAATCAAACCAGATCAGACCGGCCTGGCTATTATAAAAAAGTCTCCATCCTTCATTCCCGTGAGCAAGAAAAGGATGATACGGTCTGCCGTCATCTTCCAGCTTAACTTTAAATGAAATGGTGAAATCACGCCCAGCAAGTTTCCATTCATCCCTTTGGGGGACACTTATATAGTCATCTCCGTCAAAATAACCTCCGTCAAATTGTGTCGGCACCAATATCTTTGCTGTCAACATAGCCTCGAGGCAAAGACCCGTCACATATGGATCATTGCTCCAACTGCCGTTTTCTTCCCGATTTGATACAAGGTAATCAACGGCAGCCTGTTTCGCCTCTTGTGAAATTTCCAACCATAGGAGTACAGCGGCGGTATCGATCAGGCCATTACCGAATGATCCGTTTTGATTTTCGGCCTGAGTGTCCAGAATCCATTGATCGTCATATACAGGTGCGTCGTCAACAAAATAGTCGCGCAACACATTATATGCTAACGATGACACATAGATATTCGGCGGTCCTCCAGGTACCCAGCCATATTTATCGATCTCGTTACTTTTAATATAATCTACATTGCGTAATGCTATATAACCGTAATTTTTCCACGGCGTATTGGGGTTCTTAAAATCTACGGCTCTTGAACAGAGAGCCATATCAAGTGCATCGGGGCCAAACCTTTTCTGAATGCCCCAGGAATATAATCCCTCACCCACGCTAAAGGCTTCCGAGATTAAACGATTAACCGATTCGTAAACATTTTGGCCGTATTTGTGAAGCGTCAGAATTTTTCTTGCAAGATAGTCATTGTTGTCGGCATGACGGCCCCTTAGGTAAAAGAGCCCCTTGCGTATGCCCGCGGAATCGTCGCCGGTCAATCTGAGGGCGTTCAAGACTTGACTCGTGTAGAGAAGACGAAGTTCTTCTTTCTCGCCCCAGGATCCTTCCTTATTTTGAGTCATTTCAAGATAGGCCCGTGCCTTCAGGATTGCCTCTCGACTGTCTGCCGCCGCGGCCGGAGGAATCGTTACCGGAACGAGCGTTGAAATCGTACCTTCTATACCTTGCTCGTTTTCAACGGTCACTCCATACCAATATGTAATGCCGGATGCAGTCGTACTGTCGAAGCCCTGCGTCTCTGTTACAGGTGCGGATGTCAAACGCAACTTTTTCGGAGGCGGATAGCCGCCTTCAAGGCTTTCTTCGAGAATGGTGCGGTCAAAGGCACTGACACAGCGATAGAGGTGGTACCCGCGTACCGGCACCGGCATGGCCATCCATGATAAAATAACAAATTCCGATTCAACATCATACACAGCCTCGAGGCCGGCAAGCGATCCGGGCAATTCGCCGAAGAGGTATATCTCGCTTTTCGTCTCCTCTATGTTACCGGCCCTGTCGACAGCAAAAAATTGAAGGCGCCGGCTTTTACTTATGGTGATCCGGACCGGGGCATCGGCGACGATTGTGTTTGCGGCTCCTGCATATGGTGGATATCCGTCAGTCGAGTAATAGACCGTTGCATCTTCCGAGCAGGTAAGCTCTACAATTATAGGTTCTTCAAAATTGCCGCCCGTTATGCTGGCAGTCGTCACGGGAATGGTTGTATCGGCCGTGAAGGAAATATCAATATTGCTCGTATTCCCCACCCAGTCTTCCAAGACGAGGATATAGTGGTATTCATGTCCGTCGACGGGATTTTCGATTAACAATTCAATGGTGTTTTCCGTAACATTCGCAAGGGAGGTAATATCATTATCCAAATCATCATACAATGTAACGGAATACATCCCCGAGGCACTGTCTCCAAAGGTAAGAAGCATCGTGATACTGCCACCCTGCGCAGGCACTAGTGTACCTGTTTCAGGAAAACCACTTAGTATGGCAGGCGCTTCGGAATCCTCTTCCCATACCCTCACCGTTACCTGACTGCCTCCCTCAGCATGAAACCCCGGATTGAGAATAACGGCGCCTCCGGCGGCAAAAGTCACCTGAGCTCCCCCTTGTATGACATAGCCGGGGCCTGCGGTTACTGTATCAAGAGCTACGTACTCAACAACCTGGCCGCCTGGTACCGTCTCATTCTGCAGGATCAGATCATCCACCGCATTGTGCGCATTTACATACTTTAAGGGTATCGCTAAAGTGACGAACATCAGGAAAAAGATTTTTACATATCTCATCGCAGCTCCTCTTGCTTAAAAATGTGCCCGGGACATTGCGCATTCACAAAAAACCCATTTCTGCAAATATTAATTTTCCTGCGTTACGAAGGCTTTCCTGATTGCGATTACTCGTAGTTTCGTTTCTTGAAAGTGAAAAAGCTCCGATAATCAAAACAATCGAAGCGGTTCGGTTACAATGATGCAATCACTTCCAATGAGTAACCGCCTGGTAATTAAGGTACTGAAAAAGTAGGAATCGGTATTGAAGCGGGGAGGAAACAATCTTCGAGAGAAGAAAGGTATAAGTGTCGGATATGTTTTGTGTCTATGTGCTTTAAAATAAGTCGTAACCGATTGTCAAGAATTATTTACACGTTATTTATTTTTAACGCTCCTAAGTACGAAAGCATTAATATTCCCCATGACTCTTAATGCCCTTGACGAAAGAGAGGTGCATCAGATCCACTTACTTCCACTTATATTGCCGGCGCAGCCGGCATAGTGGGCTTCCAGGTAAGTGAAGCGAGAGTTCATTGATTTTCTGTCTACAGACATGAGGGTGTGTCGCGAATCAGCTGTGTTTCGTGTACCATGCCGTCGATGCGAAGCGCCCGTCCCGGCTATGTCTGAGCGCAAGGCGCGAGTGTGCCGGGACAGCTTCGCGGGACGCAGCATGGTCGAAACACAGGTCTGAGCGGGCACACCTTATGCCTGTAATTGGCGCTGTCGCAATAAATGAGCATTGCGACGGCTTCGCTTACTTCCAATTGTATCGCCGGCGCAGCCGGCGGCATGAGGTGCTTTTTACGAGGTCATATCAAATTCGGACTCTTACGGATCCATCAGAAAATGAAATGCAACACAGATCTCTAAATAAGAAGTTCGGCGGTCTTTTCCGGGTCTGCGGATTTTATTTCAAAGGTCCAGGTTTCGGATCCCCATTTAGCCATTGCTGTCACTGTTGCCCCTTTTGGGGCGTCGCTGTAGCGCGCGCAGACCGCTGCACTTTTGTGCAGCGTTTCTGTATCGCATCCAGAGGGGATCAATACTGCCGGCCCCGGAATACCCTGAATCTGGACCAGAACATCGCCGGAGTCTGCGCTTCCCTCGATCGCTTCATTTTCATCCCGGTTTCTGCCTACAATGATTTTGGTTTTATCGCTTAATCTCAAATGACGTCCGATCTTCAGGAGTTTTATATCTCTTACGGAATCGCCGCCATGGGTGAAGAGATCTTTCAGGCGCCGTGCGAAAACAGGATCTGTCAAAAGACAGCCTCCGGCAGGACTCGAATATTCTTTTATTCCGAATTCCCGAGCAAGCTCCATCTGGCGTTTCCTGCCCCTCCCCTGTATATCGGCAAGTGTGAGCCGGTCCACTGTACCTTCTTTCTCGGGTATCGTTTCTTCAAGGAGTTTTGCACTCAAAGGACGGATAATCAGCCCTTCGTATCCGGAAAGTTTTGCAACAATATGAAGAGATTGCCTGGTCTGTGACATTGGCCGCTGGCCAAGGACCTCTCCGGTAAAGACAAAATCCGCCCCTTCTTCGTTCATTCTGTCTCCGGCTTCTTTGAGCATCAGGGCATGGCAGTCAATACAGGGATTCATGTTTCTGCCGTAACCGTACACAGGCGCTTTCAACATCGAAAGGTGAGCTTCGGTAATATCAATCACCCTCAGCGGCAGTTCGATATCTTTTGCGGCTTTCAGCGCGCTGCCGGCGGTAAAAAAAGGTGTTTCGAAGGTAACACCGATTACATCTATATTTTGTTTCCTGATGAGGCTAACGGCCAGAATGCTGTCGAGCCCCCCGGAAAATAGTGAAATTCCTTTTATGTTCAATAACTTACCACTTTAACTTTCCAGTTTTCATTTATCAGATGATGAATTTCGCCATTGAATTCATTGTGAACGAAGTATAGTTCCCCCTTTTGGCTTCTCATTCTCATACCAGGGAAAACAATCTTCCAGCCCTTCTCCGGCGGCGCGATAGTATGGCTGAAGCTGAATTCATCCTCTGTACACGATAAATTCAACACTGCAGCAAGGTTTTTGATTACATCAGTATCCTGTATTTTCCCGTTTACATCGACTACAAGAGTTCCCTTTTTCCTCAGAAGATCGCAAAATTCCGGGGAAATAGAACCGCTGTTCACAAGTATTCTTTTGCCTTCCGCTTCAAAAGAGATATCGGCGGTTACCGCAAGGTCGAATCCATCTTTCGCCATCGTGAAAAGGGGAATTACGTCATCCTTTACCGGCACATATCCCAGTTCACTAATGAGATTGAATGTCATGTTTTTCGGGGTTCCGCTCCCCAGGCAAGGCACCGGGAGGCTCCATGCCGGCTCCTCATGGGCGACAATTCCCCGGCCGTTCATGATCTCTATCACGTTCACCCCATTTACCTTTGCATACTGCCGAACTTCAGGAGGAATAATCTGCTCTTTTTCTTTTACCAGCCTTATACCAATAACCGAAGAACTGCCCGCGGCCGGGTCTCTGCGAGAGAGAATCCAGTCACAATACACCTGCACCTTTGGCATTTCTCCTATCGTCATCACAGTTCCGTTTTTTTGAATAATGAAGGAGCGTAATGCCTCTATCGTTTTATCAAGAATGTCCGAAAGAGATGTCTCACTTCCCCCCGATATGATCCGATGATTCTTCCATCGTGATTCAATGGCTTTTTTCACCGGCAGAGGAAGCAGTCCGTCGAGGTCGATGAGAAACTTGTTGCCGTTTTTCATCTCGGCTACAGGAACGTTGGAACAATCGATTGTCATTTGGCTGGAAGGCGGCAAAGGGACATAGTAATCACCGGAAGTTATTACCTCGCCTTGAAGAAAATCGAATATTGCCGCTAAAACTGGCAACCGTTCCTTGCGAGGCAGGACAAAATCATGATCTTTTTTTCCGGAAATGATTTCGAGAGAAAGGGCCGACTCGGCAACTTCCTGCGCAGCGCCCCTTTTCTCCACAGGCAGAAATATTTTCTGACCCGGATATATCCTGTTCAGATCGGAAATATGCGGATTGAGGGAACGGATTCGTCCAATGTAACGAACTGCTTCTGAAGGAGACACTCCAAACCTCTGAATCAGAACTTTTGAAATACTTTCCCCTTTACGGACTACATGAACGAAGCGATCCGCTTTTTGTGTGCCTGGTTTTTTTGTGTGTTCTGATGATACACTCGCATTGCCTTTTTTCTGATTTTTATCGGACTCATTCTTTTTTATGGGCAGGTGAAGTATCTGTCCGGGAAAAATCAAATTGACATTCTTGATAGCGGGATTTATTTCCTTTATCTTTTCTATTATTCCGGGAATTTCGTCCGCCGGCGGCTTTAATTGGCGCCTTACGATTCCCATGAGCCAATCGCCGCTTTGTACTTCGTAATCCGTAACATCCGTGTATTTTTCGACTTGTTTCGTAAAGGAAAGGTGCACTGTATCTTCAGAAGAAAAGGCGGGCATCGGCACGAAACCCCACGCCGCAAGGAAAATGAAGGACAGCATAAAAATTAACGAAGATCTGGCCATAAAGCATCCTCAAAAAGTATCGATCTGTTCTTCTCGAATCAAAGGTGTTCGGGACTTCGCAAGTCCGTCAAATTTTATTTTCAGTTTCGGCCCGTATGGAGCCAATGGGTCGTTTATACGTGAGACGATGTATAAAGTCAATTGTTTCGTCTCGTTGTATAATGGCAGCCAGATTGAGTATTGAGTATTGCAAAGAAGGTCTATCTGATATAAGAAAACATCAATATTAAAGAGACACAGGGAACCATTTAAAGGGGGAATCACATTGAAACACTCCATTGAAGACCAGAAACTCTTAAAGGAAATTCAAGCCCGGACGGAAAAGAAAATGCGGGAGAATGAAATCTCGGTAATCGAATATTGGAAAGAAAAAGTGGAAAAAATCCAGAAAATGAAACCTGAAGGGATCGCACCATTACTTCTGGAGCTGAAGAAGCTCTCTTCAATGATGGAAAACAGGATTTCAATTTTGAAAAAAGGAAGATCATGAAAAATATCGTCAATTTTTTCTTTGAAGTAGGAATGCTTCAAAAAACACCCCGCACCGGGTTTCAATTTCTGGGGTCGGGCTGCGAATCGGTAGCGGAACATATTCTGAGAACTATTTTCATAGGATATGCGCTTTCCAAATTGGAACCGGAGGTGGAAGAACTGAAAGTATTGAAACTCTGCCTCGTACACGATTTGGCGGAAGCCCGGACGGGCGATATGAATTATGTGAATAAAAAATATGTTAAAGTGGACGAAGAAAAGGCCATAAGGGAACTCGCGGAAACACTTTTTTTCGGTGGCGAGCTTACATCCGCCATGGAAGAGTTTAATAAAAAAGAAACCCGCGAATCTCTTATTGCAAATGATGCCGACCAGCTGGCTTTGATCATTCAGCTGAAAGAATATGGTGATTTGGGAAACAAATACAGTAAAGACTGGATTTCGTTCGCCGTCAAGAGACTTTCCACTGAGACTGCAAAGATACTGGCCCGTCAGATAATCCAGACTGATTCCTCGGAATGGTGGTTCAAGGATAAAAGCGACTGGTGGATTAATGGAAAAAATACTTAGGAGTACCGGGAAATGCTGCATCGCCGACTATATGTTTTAACTATCTTGTTATGTTTCTTTTGTGTGTTTCACAGTTCATGTGCAACTGATCAAACGGCGAAAAAACAGATGGCCGGCGCCCATCTGAAAACGGGAATGGCAAACCTGGAATCCGGGCACTATATCGAAGCTCTTAAGGAATTATTTGAAGCAAGGAACCTCGATCCCGACAACCCTCAAGTGTATTATTATTCAGGAGTTGCCTATTATGGGAGAGGATTGAAAAAGGAGGCGGCTCAGGAGTTTCACAAAGCCTGCACACTTGATCAAAAGTATTCGGAGGCTTACAATTTTCTTGGCCTTATCTGTTTTGAGGAAGAACATTATGATGAAGCAATAGGCAATTTTACGAAAGCCCTTTCCAACGTGTTTTATGAAACACCGGAATTCGCTCTTAACAATCTTGGAAAAGCCTATCTGAAAAAAGGTAACTACGCTATGGCGCTTTCAAGATTCGACGAAGCACTTAAAATAAGACCTAATAAAATCCTGCCGATCATTTATATGAATAAGGGCGCCTTATTTCTTGCAATGAACCGTCCGGCAGAAGCGGTACGCAATCTGGAAAAATCGATTGAGCTGGCTCCCTATATTACTGAATCACATTATTTGCTGGGCTGTGCGCATCTCCTTAACGGGAACAGGACACACGCTGTCAAAGAATTGAAAACCGCCCGGATGCTGGGGCCGCAGTCCGAATTCGGATTGAAGGCAAAGAAAATTCTCGGCGAAAAATAAAACGTGAAGCCTGAAGTCTCTGTGAGCTTTCTCACGAATACGTGATAATCCCGCCTTTGTCATAACGATTCCTTGACAGCTGTGGAAAATTACCTTAAATTGTGCCTGTTTTTATGATCGGAGTTTGTAATTTATGGCGACAAAAAAGCAGAAAAAATCAAAGCAGATTAAGGCAAAAAAACAGAAAAAAACTCGGCGCATTATTGGATTAACAATTATTTCAGCTATTTGCCTTGGTTTTCTCATATTCTTTTTTGTGTCACTGTTTGATTATATATATCCTCCCGCAACTGGAACAACATCGGCAACCGACAAGAATAAAACCAAAGTTGCGCTTTTCTTTTCCGACGATAACGAGCGGTTTCTTGTTCCGGAAATCCGCTATATTCAAAAAAGGGATGAAACAAAAGATCAGGCGGAAGAGATGATAAAGGCCCTCATTGACGGACCCAAAAAAGGTCATGTCCGTACGCTCCCCGAGGGAACTACTTTAATAGGAGTGACATTGGCGAAAAATCAAGTGGCAATTGTAAATTTTAACAAGAATATAAGAGAGTTGCATCCCGGAAGCTGTGCAAGTGAAATAATGACTGTCTATTCGCTTACAAACACCCTCACCCACAATATCCCTTCGATCAAGAGCATTTCCCTTCAAATAGAAGGTAAAAACATAAAAACGCTGAAGGGGCATATCAATACGGAATCCCGATTTGTCATGAAAAGAGATTTGATAGTCAAAGATTCCGTATAAACACTCGCGCCTTAAAATCGAAACATAACGGGAATTTATTTCAAAGAAAGGTTTTTTCATTGGCGGCAGTAAGGCTTACAAATATAAGGAATATCGGTATCGTGGCCCACATAGATGCGGGAAAAACGACGGTAACGGAGCGGATCCTTTTTTACACCGGCATCACACATAAAATAGGTGAAGTTCATTACGGGGAAGCTGTAATGGACTGGATGGAACAGGAAAAGGAACGAGGAATTACGATTACATCAGCCGTTACCACCTGCATGTGGAATAATAATGAAATTCACATAATCGATACACCTGGCCATGTCGATTTCACGATTGAGGTTGAGCGCAGCCTTCGAGTACTTGACGGGGTTGTCGTTGTTTTTGATGCCGTTGCAGGTGTGGAACCGCAATCTGAGACCGTCTGGCGGCAGGCTGATAAATATCATGTTCCTAAAATCGCTTTCATCAATAAAATGGATCGCGCCGGCGCCGATTTCTGGGGTACGATCGCAACTATGAAGACGCGTTTCAGGTCACAGCCGTTAGCGATTCAACTCCCTCTTTTTTCAAAGGACGGAATCTTTGAAGGGGTTATCGATCTTATACAGCAGAAAGTGATAACCTGGGATGAAGCTTCCATGGGACTGATATACACGTACGAGGATATCCCCGATGACAGAAGCGAAGAGGTGGGGCAATATCGTGAAGAATTGATAGAATCGCTCGCCGAGTTTGATGATCATATAGCCGTAAAATATCTGGAAGGCGAGATTGTTGAAACGCAGGATCTGCTGGATGCATTGAAGTCAGCCACTCTGTCTTTGAAAGCGGTTCCTGTTATGTGCGGCTCGGCGCTTCGCAATAAAGGTGTTCAACCGATCATGGATGCGGTGGGTTTATTCCTGCCATCACCGGAAGAGGTCCCCCCCATATCCGGGATCAATCCTGATACCGGAGAAAAAGAGGTGCGGGCGAGCCGGAATAAAGAACCGCTTGCAGCTCTGGCATTCAAGGTGATGATGGATGAGGGAAGGAAAATCACCTATGTTAGAATATATTCAGGTAAAATGAAGGTCGGTGAAGATGTATACAATGCAAGCATACAAAAAAAAGAGCGGGTCGCGAGACTTTTGAAAATGCATGCAAATAAGCGTGAACGGCTTAACGAAGCCGGATCGGGCGATATAATAGGTGTCGTGGGACTTAAAGAAACTACGACAGGCGATACTCTTTGCGATGAAGCACATCCTGTACTTCTTGAAAAAATCGAGTTTTACGAACCCGTTATTTCAAGAGCAATAGAAGCAAAAACACCCGACGATCAATCCAGATTATCACAGGCTTTGGAAAAACTTTCCAATGAAGATCCCACCTTGAAGACGGCATATGATGAGGAAACTGCCCAAACGGTTATTTCCGGGATGGGAGAGTTGCACCTTGAAATAGTCATCGACCGGCTTGTCAGAGAATTCCACACAAATGTAAATGTAGGCAAGCCTCGGGTCGTTTTTCGAGAAACAATCGAAAGTGAAGTTACACAGGAAGAAGTTTTTGATAAAAAACTTGGAGACAAAAAACATTTCGGCCACGTCGTTCTGAATCTATCACCGAATACTCGCGGCGGCGGCATTGAAATAGTGAACGAACTGTCACCCCTCATGATCCCCGAAGATTTCTACGCCGTAATCGAACAGAGCATAAGGGATTCGGCGGCAAGCGGCGGTATCGCCGGGTATCCCGTTCTCGACATCATCATCCGGATAGTGGGCGGCTCCTATCGCGAAGGAGAGTCCTCCGACCTGGGTTATCAGATTGCGGCTTCGACAGCGTTCCGGAAAGGATGCGCACATGCATCGCCTCTCTTGCTTGAACCTATAATGATTGTCGATATTATCACTCCGACTGAATTTATGGGCGAAGTCATCGGCAGCATCAATGTACGAAAAGGTGAAATAATGAACATAAGTCAGAAACCGCCGGTAAGTGAAATTAAAGCGCAGGTTCCTCTCCAGCAGATGTTCGGATATTCGACCGATCTGCGGTCACTGACTCAGGGCAGGGCAACATTCTCAATGCACTTTTCGCGATATGATAAAATCTAGGCAACAGCACTTCCTAATCTTTCAGGTCAAGGGTGCAGTAAACGAGGATTCCTGTAATCGGGCAAGCCGGCAGTTGCCCGCATATTACGTCTTGAATTTTTTCGGCTGCGAAAAGCTGATGATAATAAAAAGAACATGCCACGATTGAATACAGCCACAAAAACCTAAGGTATTGGCTCATTTGCTCCTTTTGAAACATTTGCCCATACTGAGCTGCAAATGGTAACCACAGATTACTGCACCATATTCTTAGATACGATCATCTTTTCCCTTATCCTTTTTTCTTCTCTATTCTTATGAAAGTTAAGGGATTTCAACCCAATAAATCAGATTCTATCTAATTGATTACAAACACAAATACGGTTATTGTGCGTTCAAAAGTGATCATTAAAACAAACCGGATGAATCAAAAAACAGACCGGCTTAAATATTAAAAGCTTTACACCTGTCGGTGGGTGGTTTTCGGTTCCCTCCTTTCCTCCCACCGACACCCCCCTTGAATCTGAAAGGGAGCTGAAAGGTCCCTTCGGTTTATATAGGTTTACGGGTGGTTTTACTTGAAAGTGAAACCACCCTTTTTTTATACACGCACGAAGGTAAAAGAAAACGCAAGTATCATTATCCCCCGAAGTAAAACCGGCTGAATAATGTCGACTCAGCTACACATTGAATCTGAAGAATACAATATCTCCGTCGGATATTTCATACTCCTTCCCCTCGATCCGTATCAGGCCTTTTTCCTTGGCCCTTCCCAGTGATCCGGCCTTTATAAAATCTTCATATTTCAAGGCTTCAGCACGAATGAAGCCCCTTTCCATATCACTGTGTATTTTCCCCGCCGCGGCAGGAACTCGCGTTTTCTTCCGCACGGTCCAGGCCCGAAGCTCGGCCCCCGCCGTCGTATAGAAGGTAATGAGATCAAGAATATCGTAGCCTGTCCGTATGAGTGTGTTGAGGCCCGGTTCCTCGATTCCGAGATCCATCATGAATTCTCTTCTTTCATCAGGGGGAAGTGCGGCAATTTCCGATTCCATATCGCCGCAGATATTTATCACTTTCGAGCCTTCCTGCTGCGCAAAACGGGTCACATTCTCCACATAAGAGTCTTCACTTTTCGAAGACTCTTCACCGGTATTGGCTACATACAGCATCTGCTTTGAGGTCAAAAGCCTAAGATCTTCAATATGTTCTTTCTCCTCTTCAGCCACCGCATGGCGCGCCGGTGTTCCCTTTCCCAGTTCTTTGAAGATTTTTTTTAAAATTTCAATATGTTTTGCGAAAGATCTTTCGCCTGTCTTCACGAGTCGTTCATTTTTTTCTATTCTTCTTTCAATCGTTTCGAGATCCGCCAGAATCAATTCCGCATTTACAATTTCTATATCCCGAACCGGATCTACCGAACCATACACATGCGCGACATCGGAATGCTCGAAACAGCGAACAACATGAACAATCGCATCTACATCCCGTATATGGCCGAGGAACTTATTACCTAATCCTTCCCCCTTGCTCGCACCTTTAACAAGTCCCGCAATATCGACAAATTCAATTGTGGTCGAAGTTACTTTTGGCGGTGCAACAATCCTGGCTATTTGAAAAAGGCGTTCATCCGGAACAGGAACAATACCGACATTGGGTTCAATCGTACAGAAAGGATAATTTGCCACTTGAGCGCCCGCAGCACTCAATGCATTGAAAATGGTTGACTTTCCGACATTTGGAAGACCGATAAGACCGCATTTGAAACCCATGACAGCCTCCGCTTGAATTACAGCCTTTGTATTCGCCTCATACCATATTCGCGAATTATTCGGCCGTAAAAAAAAAGGGGGTGGATTTACTCCCACCCCCTTCAAAATAACTATAATGTTTCTCTTTTAATAAATAGCCTGATAGAGGGCAACTATAGCCGGTGCGGTCACCAGCGAAACGACCGACATCAATTTAATCAGAATATTCATTGCCGGGCCCGACGTATCTTTGAAGGGATCGCCGACAGTATCCCCGATCACACCCGCTTTATGAGCATCTGAGCCTTTGCCACCGAAATTTCCCTGCTCGATGTATTTTTTCGCATTGTCCCAGGCACCGCCCGCATTGGCCATGAGGAGACCTATCACCACACCTGTCAAGGTAGCACCGGCAAGGAATCCTCCCAGCGCATGGGGGCCGATCAATACGCCCACAATAACAGGAGCAAGGACGGCTGAGACACCGGGCAGTATCATACGCTTAAGGGCAGCCGTGGTGGCGATATCGACACACCTGTTCGTGTCGGGAGGCGTTGTTCCTTCCATAATTCCCGGTATTTCCCTGAACTGTCTTCTTATCTCATTTATCATGTCATAGGCTGCATCACCTACTGCCGTCATTGTCAGGGAGGCCATAAGGCAGGGGATTAAACCACCCAGGAATACTCCCGTAATAACGTGTGCTTCCGTAAGATCAAGGGCAAAATTTTCAAAACCCGGGAAACTCTTCACCGTCGCTGTGAATGCAGCGAACATGGCAAGTGCGGTCAGTGCGGCCGAACCGATCGCAAAGCCCTTTCCGATTGCAGCCGTCGTATTGCCCACTGCATCCAGACCGTCTGTAATTTCACGAGTCTGGGGAGGCATGTGCGCCTGCTCCGCAATACCGCCCGCGTTGTCCGCGATGGGACCGTAGCTGTCGACAGACATTGTCATGCCGACTGTTCCGAGCATGCCGACGCCTGCAATCGCGATTCCATAGAGACCCGCAGTGATATAGGAAAGCCAGATTGCAATCGCGATAAAGAACACAGGACCGACCACACTTTCAAGCCCTACAGCGAAGCCGCCGATAATGTTTGTCGCGGCACCGGTTTGCGACGCTTCCGCAATGCGCCTGATGGGACCTCGCGCCGTATAATATTCGGTTATACCGCCTATCAGCATACCAACTACTATTCCAAGGAGAACCGCCCAGAAAGGACCCAGAGCACTTATCATTCCCAACTGCTTGAGGTATTCCTCCGACATTCCGTTTGTCATAATTTTTACTACGAAGAAAGACAGGATAATAAAGAGAACACCTGCGATATACAGAGAATTGCTTAAGGCCGACTGGGGTTTCATATTTTTTAAATAGTTAAAAAGTCCAATTCCTATAACAGATGAGAGCAGTCCTACGATAATGAAGAGCATGGGAAGCATCATCCATTTCATGGACATTCCGGGCATTCCCAACCCCATGGTCGCACCGATGGCGATAGCCGCTACAACCGATCCGCAGTAAGATTCATACAGGTCCGCTCCCATTCCTGCGATATCTCCGACATTATCGCCGACATTATCTGCAGTGACACCTGGATTTCTTGGATCGTCTTCAGGAATACCGGCTTCGACTTTGCCGACCAGATCGGAACCGACATCAGCGGTTTTCGTAAAGATTCCGCCGCCGACACGGGCGAAGAGGGCAATAGATGACGCACCCATGGCAAAACCATTGATAACCGCGGGATCCTTTTCGGCAAAGAAATAAAAGAAAATGCCCAGCCCCAGCAGACCCAGGGAGGCTACGGAAAGACCCATTACCGAGCCGCCGTAAAACGCCACCGTGAGAGCCCGCCCCTGACCGTATGTCTTGGCAGCTTCCGCCGTTCGTGCGTTCGATTGTGTCGCCGCCTGCATGCCGAAAGCTCCCGCAATCAGCGAACCGATGGCACCACAGAGAAACGCGATCGCCGTCATCAGATTGAGTGCTAAGAGGAGCACAAAAAAGACGATTACGATAAATATCGCAATTATCTTATACTCTCTCTTCAGAAACACCATTGCACCGGCATGGATCCTCTCCATTATTTCAACCATCACTTCGTTGCCCGGGGAAAACGACATGACATATTTGTAGATCGCGAACGCCAGAACCAACCCGACGACGCCCCACAACCACGAGTAGTTAACTAGAAATTCCATATTCCTGCTTATACCTCCTCCTCACGTAATTTTTTTGGGATCCTCGCATTAAAGACATTCATTGCAGACTGAGTTCCTGAAGAAATAACAGCCGCCACTGCCTGTGATGCTCTCAGCGCAACGAAAGGGACATATTCCATCTCTTCTTTGGAAAAACGGCTGAGAACAAAGGATTCAACCATTTCTTTGAGATCAGGCCTTCCTATACCCATCCGAACCCGGACGAAGTCAGATCCGCCGAGATGATTGATTATCGACATAAGTCCTTTATGGCCTCCGTCACCGCCGTTTTCCTTGACTCGAAGTTCCTGGAACGGAATATCCATATCATCATGGATAATAATGATATTGCTTCTGTCTATTTTGAAAAATCGCGCAAGCTTCTCAACGGCAACGCCACTCAAATTCATGAAAGTTTGAGGTTTAGCCAAAATAACGGATTCTTCACCGATTTTACCGACGCCATAGAGGGAACTATACCCTCTTTTTCCTACCGGTATTTCCGTTTCCCCGGCCAGGACATCCAGGACAATAAAACCCATATTGTGCCGTGTCAAGGCGTACCTCGATCCGGGATTTCCCAATCCTGCTATAAGCCTCACAAATCCCCCAGGGGAAAACCAATTATTCTTCTTCGCCCGGAGTTTCTTCTGCAGGTCCTTCTTCGACTCCGGCTTCGGCTTCTTCCTCAACCGGCAATGCCGATCTTGTTTTTGCAACCGTAACCAGCGCCACATCCTCTCCGTCGAGAACAGTGATTTCTCTTCCCAGAGAAATATCACCCACTTTAATAGTATCTCCGATATTAAGGCCGCTCACATCCAGTTCGATCATTTCCGGCAGTATGCCCGGCAGGCCGGAAACTTTTACTTCGCGCTTCAGAATCTGAAGCTCGCCGCCGGATTCAACCCCTACAGGATCTCCCTTCAGCGACACTGAAAGATCCAGTGTTATCTCGCGATCCATTTTTATTTCATAAAAATCCGCATGAAGGATACTCCGTTTAACCGTATCGATTTGCAGATCTTTGATGATTGAGAGCCTGCCATCTGCCCCGTTATCATTTATCTTCAGCTTGACGAAAGTTCCTTCAGGCCTGTCACCGCCTAATGATTTGATTAACTCCGAGGTATCGAATGCAAGTTTTACGGGCTCCATATTGAAGCCGTAGAATACTGCAGGTGCATATCCCTGGGCTCTCAGTTTCCGGGCGGCCTCTTTCCCCGATTTTTCTCTTGTCTCGGCCTTGATAGTTATTGTCTTCATAGTATCTCCTCACCCGATAAGACGGGATATGTATATATATGCATACCTAAAAGCATGAGGGATTTATAAGAAGAGCGAACTGATGGATTCATTATAATAAATCCTCTTTATTGCTTCGCTGATCAATCCCGAAATGGTAAGGACCTTAATTCTGTCACAGGCCCTTGCCTTTTCATGAAGAGGTATTGTGTCCGTTACGATTACTTCCTTTATATTTGACGACTCAATGCGGTCAATTGCGGGTCCTGATAAAACAGGATGCGTACAGCAGGCAATAACCTCAAGTGCTCCCGCCTCCAGAAGAGCATGCGCCGCCTGAACCATTGTTCCTGCAGTATCAATCATATCATCCAGAATTATCGCTCTTTTACCCTTTACATCTCCTATTATGTTCATCACTTCTGATTCATTCGGGACATCTCTTCTTTTATCCACGATCGCAAGGGCCGCTCCGAAACTTTTCGCAAACGCACGGGCCCGAACCACACCACCTGTATCAGGAGATACGACAACCGGATTATTATTGAAGTTGCTTTTCAAATACTCGAGAAGAATGGTTTGAGCATAAAGATTATCAACAGGAACATTGAAGAACCCCTGAATCTGTCCGGCGTG
>JALNXD010000045.1 GCA_023230565.1 Syntrophales bacterium | reverse complement strand
CTCGGCATACCTTAAAGGTCGCTCCCCCCGCGGGAGCGTGGATTGAAACCAGAATAGTACGGCGTATCGCAGAGTAATTTGCGTCGCTCCCCCCGCGGGAGCGTGGATTGAAACCGACCGGGTACAGCAACGAACCGAGGAATTTCAGTCGCTCCCCCCGCGGGAGCGTGGATTGAAACGGATAAATGTTGTCACCAAATTGCACTCACGTAGGTCGCTCCCCCCGCGGGAGCGTGGATTGAAACAATTATCCAAAGGTATTACACACCACATCCAAAAGGTCGCTCCCCCCGCGGGAGCGTGGATTGAAACATCGGACGAAAGGGCGCGGTTGAAGGTGGCTGAGGTCGCTCCCCCCGCGGGAGCGTGGATTGAAACTCAGACATGATTGATTCCATGATTTCCGATCTTTGTCGCTCCCCCCGCGGGAGCGTGGATTGAAACTTGAAACTGTGGCCGGGAACGGCGCACAGGTCAGTCGCTCCCCCCGCGGGAGCGTGGATTGAAACTCGAGAGGGACCTCCCGCTGTGAATTCATTACCGGTCGCTCCCCCCGCGGGAGCGTGGATTGAAACTGCTAAACGGTTAAGCTCTTCACACTCCTGCTCAGTCGCTCCCCCCGCGGGAGCGTGGATTGAAACTCCGTAAGCAACATAACGCTGCCGCACATCGGCGTCGCTCCCCCCGCGGGAGCGTGGATTGAAACATCTATAATGGCATTCCCTACCGCACGCTGATCGTCGCTCCCCCCGCGGGAGCGTGGATTGAAACCTCAACCGATCCGGCGTCATCGGCGTCCGTCTCGCGTCGCTCCCCCCGCGGGAGCGTGGATTGAAACTCGAAACGATTGATCCAACTCTTCAATGGCAGCTGTCGCTCCCCCCGCGGGAGCGTGGATTGAAACTCGAAAACCGATCCGTAGGCGAGCCCGTTAGCCGTCGCTCCCCCCGCGGGAGCGTGGATTGAAACACGGTTGCCCGATGAGGTTGAGGCAATGCGCCCTGTCGCTCCCCCCGCGGGAGCGTGGATTGAAACAAAGGTGGTCCCCTGCCTGTCAAGGATGATGCCGTCGCTCCCCCCGCGGGAGCGTGGATTGAAACCCAGCATACCCGTACGGTCCGTCGGTGATCATCCGTCGCTCCCCCCGCGGGAGCGTGGATTGAAACTCAAAGATCCCCGATGACCCGCTGGCCAGATATAGGTCGCTCCCCCCGCGGGAGCGTGGATTGAAACTGCTCATACGATTTGTGCCACGCCTTCCCCTCGGTCGCTCCCCCCGCGGGAGCGTGGATTGAAACACGATCGACTAACCTTTAACCCTTAACCCGCTCTGTCGCTCCCCCCGCGGGAGCGTGGATTGAAACTTGCCAGCCTCAAGGGTGCCTGAAGATAGGACCGCGTCGCTCCCCCCGCGGGAGCGTGGATTGAAACCCAAAGACGAAGGGTGGTTATGTCGGTGGTGCCAGTCGCTCCCCCCGCGGGAGCGTGGATTGAAACAGGATGGTGCTACTGGCTGGGAGCTGAACACTGGGTCGCTCCCCCCGCGGGAGCGTGGATTGAAACGGTTTAACCCCTGCCGCGGCTCAAAAGGTCGGAGGTCGCTCCCCCCGCGGGAGCGTGGATTGAAACTTTTAGAGGCAATGGCTCAACTTGAGAAGGCAAGGTCGCTCCCCCCGCGGGAGCGTGGATTGAAACTTAATTGATCAATAATTACAAGATGATGAATATCGTCGCTCCCCCCGCGGGAGCGTGGATTGAAACGATAATAGCGCGGGACAGGAACACGCCGGATCCCGTCGCTCCCCCCGCGGGAGCGTGGATTGAAACGTGCTCGTTGCCGCGCCTATGCTCAGCGCCGGATGTCGCTCCCCCCGCGGGAGCGTGGATTGAAACGACTACTCCCTATATGATCACATTCAAGGTGAACCTGCTATGAAAAAGTGGACACTCAGTTAAGCCATTGATAAAAAGGATGGCAGGAGGAATATTATGAGTGTTCAGGAACGAAGAAAATATGACGCTGATTTTAAACGTAATGCTGTTCAGCTCGCTGAAGAGCCAGGGCGTACAGTGGTTGATGTGGCGGAGAATCTCGGAATAGCGGCGGATCTCCTCTATCGCACTGATAATTTTCATTAACTTTGATTCCACTTTTTTGTTGCAGGATCAAATACATGCTTTTACCGATTTTTTAATAAAAATAAACGTAAAGCATTGGATTGGTGCTGCTCGATTTTCCTCGAAAACGGATTCTGTCCGTCCGCATCCTCAGCATAGGCGAATTATGACGGGAATCGAAGCGGGCGGTCGAGGCCGACTGTCCAACTATATTCCACGGCAGATCCTATGCAGCAATTCTCGTTGAATGCACAGGCGTGTGAACTGAATCGCATTCAGCTAGAATTGCTGGAGATTTGCAGGAAAGGCCATGCCGATCTTCATCCCACGATGAGAATTTTCTTTATCGTTCTCTCTGGTTGGTCTTGAATACCCGAGATTTGTGATTTATTCATATTCCGAGGTTTCTACGCGCAGGGGGTGGTGAAGCTAAATGCGGTTTGGAATTAAAGGGGGATTGAGGATTTACGGTTTGCGGATATTGAGTTTGCGCATTCGAGCGCGCAACGTGCTGCGCTCCAGACCCAGTATTTCAGCCGCACTGTTTTTGCCGCTGACTTTCCAGCCGGTCTGTTCAAGCACGCCCTTGATATAGTCGTATTCGACTTGTTCCAGGGTTTGATCGGGCCTGGGAGTACCTTTCCGAGGGTTTTTCAGTTCGTCCACCAACCGCAGTTTGGGGCCCGAGGAGCTGATCACCGCACGTTCGAGAACATTTCCCAGTTCGCGCACATTGCCGGGCCAATGGTAGTGTCTCAGTGCGTCCATCAGGCCGGCTGGAACCATCTTGATGTCTTTGCCCAATCTTCTTGAAATCCGGTCGATATAAAAATTGACCAACAGCGGGATGTCGTCCAAGCGATCTCGCAGGGGCGGGATGGTGATCGGAAAAATATTCAGCCGGTACCACAGGTCCTCCCGGAAAGCGCCCTTTTGGACCTCCGCCTGCAGGTCGCGATTGGTGGCCGCAATAATACGCACATCCACCTTTCTGGTTTCCGAGCTGCCCACACGTTCGAACTCTCCGTCTTCGATAACCCGCAGTAGCTTGGGCTGCAGTTCCAGCGGCAGTTCGCCGATCTCGTCCAAAAACAGGGTCGCGCCGTCGGCCACTTCAAAGCGTCCCAAACGTCTGGATTGCGCGCCAGTGAAGGCGCCTTTTTCATGGCCGAAGAGTTCGCTTTCGATCAGGTTCGAAGGCAACGCGGCGCAATTCATTTTAACCAGGGAGCGTTTCTTGCGCAGGCTTGTGCCGTGAACGGCGCGTGCCACCAATTCCTTACCGGTTCCGGTTTCTCCGAGAATCAGCACGTTTGTATCAGTGTCGGAGATTTGTTCCACTTTGAAAAATACGTAATTGATGGCATCGCTCTTACCGACGATGTCCTCATGGTTGTAGACCAGTTTGATTTCTTCCTGAAGATAGGTTCTCTCGGCTTCGAGCTGCTCTTTGAGCTTTATTATTTCGGCCGTTCGTTTCTCAACAAGCTCTTCGAGGTGCTTTTTGTAATATTCGCGCTCGGTCACATCCTCGATGGCAAATAGAATCAACTGGGCCTGGTTGCCTTGGTCGTAGATCCGCCGGGCATTCAGATGCATGATCTTGCGTCCAATGGTTTCAAAGTCATGTTCCACCTCAAAATCATGAAAACTGTTGTTTTGAGAAAGAATATCTTCCAGCAATTTCCGTAAATCGGGGATGTCCCATTGCCGGTTACCCAGATCATATATCACCACGCGCTCTGTCTCGTCGGGCTTGACATTAAATGTCCGGTAAAAAGAGGGATTGGCCGTTACAACTTTCAGACTCGAATCTAAAAGGATCAAGGGTTCGCGAATCGACCCCAGGATGTTGTTGTGAATTTCCAGAAAGCTTTTTAACATTCAACGGTTCCATGGTTATCGGCATAGATGTAAATGCAGATAAACTATCAGAAAATCCGAATCATATCAATTTATTTCACGGTCCAGTTCAGTGTTGCAACTCACGCTATTATATCAGTTCCCTTTTCCTCGTTTCCAGAAGTGTTTCGGGAGGGCTGAACAGGTGATGAAGACGCTCTTCCGGGTACCGCCGCTGCCATCATCTGTCTTAGTTCCTCGCCTTGAATGCTTTCCTTCTGCGAAAGAAGACGGGCCAAATCATCAAGGACTGTTCGTTGTTCCGAAAGGATCTTGCGCACGCGCTGATGGGCTTCATCAACAAACCGTTTGATCTCGTCATCAATTTGCGCGGCTTTGGCTTCGCTGTAATTTTTGCCCGAGGAAGAAAAGCTTTCCGGCAGAAACATCGCCTGGCGTGGACGCTCATAGCTCACCAGGCCCAGGGAATCACTCATGCCGTACTCCGTGACCATGGCCCGGGCGATGTCGGAGGCCCGCTGCAGATCGCTCTGTGCCCCAGTGGAGATTTCATTAAAAACCAGTTCCTCTGCTACCCGGCCGCCCAAAAGAACGGCCAGTCGATCGTTCAACTCCGAGCGCGTCAATAAATAACGGTCCTCCGTGGGCTGCTGTTGAGTGTATCCGAGTGCCGCAATTCCGCGGGGAATGATCGATATTTTATGAACAGGATCGGCAAGAGCCACAGATTCAGCCACAATGGCATGTCCGGATTCGTGAAAGGCGACAATTTCTTTCTCCTGCGCATTCATCACTCGGTTTTTTTTCTGCAGACCCGCCACCACCCGATCGATGGCCTCGTCTAAATCGATCGGCTCCACGGTTTCCTTATCGTTGCGGGCTGCCAGCAGCGCGGCTTCATTGATGATATTGGCCAGGTCTGCGCCCACGAAGCCAGGAATGCGGCCGGCGACCTGGCGCAGATCGACTTCGGGTCCTAGTTTCACATTCCTGGAATGGATTTTTAAGATGGCTTCCCGCCCATTGATATCCGGGCGATCCACCAGGACCTGTCGGTCTAACCGCCCCGGGCGCAGCAAGGCCGGATCCAGGATTTCCGGCCGATTGGTGGCAGCCATGATGATGACGCCTTTATTGGTATCAAAGCCGTCCATCTCCACAAGGAGCTGGTTCAGGGTTTGCTCCCGCTCGTCATGCCCGCCCATTACATTCATCCCCCGGGCTTTGCCCAGGGCGTCCAGTTCATCGATGAAGATTATACAAGGCGCTTGTGCCGCGGCCTGCGAGAACAGATCGCGAACGCGGGCCGCGCCTACGCCGACGAACATCTCCACGAATTCAGACCCGCTGATGGAAAAAAATGGCACTTTGGCCTCCCCGGCCACGGCTCGAGCCAGAAGGGTTTTGCCGGTTCCCGGCGGTCCGACCAGCAGCACGCCTTTGGGTATTCTGCCCCCCAGTTTCTGAAATTTCTCCGGAGTTTTGAGAAATTCCACCACTTCCTCAAGTTCTTCCCTGGCCTCATCGATTCCGGCTACGTCGGCAAAAGAGACCTTGGTGTCGCTTTCCGCAAAAATTTTGGCCTTGCTTTTGGAAAAAGACATGACCCCCATGCTCGATCCCATCTTTTTCATGGCAAACCGCCAGACCAGGAAAAAAATGCCAAGGGGCAGAACCCAGGATAGGAGGCTGCTCATAAATCTATTTTCATGCCGTCCCGAATAACTGATTTTGCGTTCGTCCAGTATCTTCACCAGGCCCGGATCATTCACCCGAACGGTGGCAAACGCTCGTTTGGGCGATCCTGCCAGCGTGCCTTTGATGCTTTCAGGTCCGATTACCAAATCGCCCGCGATTCCCTGCTCGACATACTCTTTAAATTGACTATAGGAAATCGTCTCTTTTTTTGAAGAAAAGAAAAGCGGTTGCAGATAAGAAAACAACAGCATGGCGAAGACAAAATACCAGATGCTGAAACGCTTCTTTGCCGGTAACGCAGACTGATTTTTCAGACGATCGCCAAAGCCTAAATAGGAACGCAGTTTGTCGATCAGATCGCCGATGGGATCTTTGTTTGTATTGGGTGCCATTTTATTTTTCCTGTTTCATTCAAAAGCGCTCGGCTGTCATCCGGAAAGTGATTTTGCGCAACCCTGCATGGCCTTCACAATATCAAGAATCGCTTCATGAACGCCTTCCGCGCTGGAGCATGCTGCCCGCTTTTTTCTTATAGCGTCCATAATGAACTTCGGATTTGATTTTTTCAAATTTTTGAGCATGAATTTCAAACTGCAACCGATGCTCTTCTTCCATTTCGTTGAGGACATCGAAGTTAATTCGTTGTATGAGTTCATCGCCCCCGTCTATCAATCGTTCGATATCGAATCTTTTTGCGACAACGGAGCCGATGGAACCTGAGCTTGGACTGGATTCGCGTTTTTGATATATTGATAGAAGTCGCTGTCCGTGGTCAAAATCAACACAGAGTTCATATTGGTCTTTTCTTTGTAGCTTTCAAGGGTGCGCAAAAAGGAATAGAATTCCGGATTTTTATTGTAAGCTCGACCGTAGATGCGCGTAGCCTCGGCATCGGCTTTACCTTGGACCTCCTGCACCAGGCGGTAAGCGGTTGAGCGGATCTGGCGCAGTTCTTTTTCCATTGTCCCTAAAATCTCGGCACTGCGTCCCTCGCCTTCGGAGCGGAACTGCGCGGCGATGCGTTTGCGCTCGGAAATCATGCGTTCGTAGACCTTTTCGCGAACGCTTTCCACGTAATCGAGGCGCTTGATGCGCACGTCCACGAGCTCGATGCCGTATTGAGGGATGATCTTTTGTGCTTCAGTCAGTATGGTGCGGGTAATCTCCTCTCTACCTCGCGCAATCTCCCTTTTAAGCTCTTCTTCGCGCTCCTTTGGGACCTCCTTCAAGGCTTGGTCCTCGGGCACTTCCCACGAGGCGCTGCGCACGAGTTCCACAAGCTCGCTGCTCGACACCTGATCGCGCACTACCGAATCGAGGATATCGTTCAAGCGCGACTGAGCGCCTTCTTCGCTGGCCACGTTCTCCAGGAATTTTTTCGCGTCGGCAATCCGCCATCTGGCGGTGGTATCCACCCATATGAACTCGCGTCCCTTTGTGGGCACCTGGTTCGGATCACCGTCCCAGACCAGCAGACGCTTTTCAAATCGGCGGACCTCCTGTACAACGGGCAGTTTCATGTGCAACCCCGCATCGGTCACCGGTTCCCCAACTGGCCGGCCGAACTGCACGACAATCGCCTGGAGGCCCTCCTCCAATGTGTAAAGGCTGTTATAGAGCATGATAACGATCAACACCGCGATCGCGATAGATATTGCTTTGACGGTAAACTTCATGGCTGCCTCCCTTGTGCCGATGGTTGAGTGCCGGACTCAATTGGAAGCCACGGCACCATGGCCTTCTGGTCCTGATCTACGATATAGAGCCCTTTCATGTCCGACAGGAAACCGGTCATCGCCTCGAGGTACAGCCGCCGGCGTGTGACCTGAGGCGCTTGTTGGTACTGCCCCAGAATGGCTTCGAAGCGTGTGGCCTCGCCTTCGGCCCGGTTGATACGTTCTAATGCGTAGCCTTCGGCCTCACTGATGCGTTGCGCGGCCACGCCTCGGGCTTTGGGGATTTCCTTGTTGGCCTGCTCCTGGGCTTTATTGATCGTTTGCTCTTTGTCCTGACGTGACTCGTTGACTTCATTGAAAGCCGGTTTAACCGTATCCGGCGGGGTTACGTCCTGCAGCTCCACGGTCACCAGGCGCACGCCGGACTCATAGGCCGTCAGAATTTTCTGAATCTCGTTTTTGGCTTCACTGGCCACAGCCACCCGGCCGGTGGTCAGCACATCACTGCCCAGACGGTTGCCCACCGCCCGGCGCATGACCGCCTCTGTAGTGTCGCGGATTGTTTTCGACGTGTCGCGGACCTGAAACAGGTAACGGATCGGGTCTTCAATGCGGTATTGGATGATCCACTGGACATCGATGACGTTCAGATCTCCGGTAAGCATCAGCGATTCGTCCTTGTAAGCGCCACGCGTATCATAGCGAGTCTTTTCACCGGGGACGGCAGACACCGTCCGAAAGCCGAACTCCTCTTTGAGGACACGGGCCGTAGGTAACAGACGAACCTTTTCGATGCCATAAGGCAATTTGAAATGCAGTCCCGGACCGGCCGTGCGCATGACCTTGCCGAAGCGTTGTACAATGCCCGTCTCCTCCGGTTGGACGGTGAACCATGCGGTCCATAAGACCATCACCACAACAATGGCGACAAGGATGAGGAGCGGACCGCCTTTAACACGTTTAAACTGCTGCCGAATTTTCTCCAGCACGTCTTCCATCGTCGGTGTGGATCCCTCTGGGGGTTGATTCCATTCAGTCATAACTTACCTCCTATTCATTAACCGATCTACTTCAAAGATGCTTTTTTGTCCAAAGTGAATACCATTAATTTGCAATGAATTTTTACTCCTCTTGTTCAAAGAATATGCAGCTCGCATATCCTACGGTAATGGTAACCGTAGATGGCCAGGGTAACCGCCAGCGGAAGCTGCCTGGGTCTGCGCGCCAGGGTCCACGTCAACAGTCTCCAATACTGGAACCTTTCTTTCCCCAAAACGCCCAGCCACAGGCTTGCCCGCCAGAACGCGAGGATGCGCTGCCAATCAACGGGAGTGGTCGCCACCGGTACCTTGACCTCCTCCAAAATACGTCTGACGCGCTGGTAGTATTGGCGCGGCGAATAGATCTGTTGCATGATGGCGCGATATCCATCGATCGGCTTATCCATTCCCATGGCCGGGATAATATTGGTGCGGCCGTCCACGTTGTCGCCGGAAAACTCCTCGGATACACGATGCTCTGATGCAAGGCGTTTGAACAGGCGGGTGCCCGGAGGGGCCTGACGCATGCCCACCATGGCCGTCACGATGCCGCTTTGCTGAATAAAATCGATCTGACGCTGAAAAATCGAGGGCGGATCGCTGTCGAAGCCAACGATAAAGCTGCCCATCACCTGCAATCCGTAGAGGTGTATTTTTTTGATATCCTGGCGCAGATCTCTGTTCTTGTTATGCGTCTTGCAGCATTCGCTGAGGCTGTTGGCATCCGGCGTCTCGATGCCGATAAAAACCGAATCGAACCCGGCCTCGGCCATCATGTCCATGAGTTCAGGATCATCGGCGAGGTTGATCGGTGCTTCGGTAAAAAAGACGCATCCCTTTTTACCCTTGCGCCATTGAATCAGGGCCGACAGCAAATGCTCTTTAAGGGCGCGTTTGTTGCCGATAAAATTGTCGTCCACAAAAAAGATATTGCCTCGCCAGCCCGTCTGGTAAATTGCGTCAAGTTCAGCGACTACTTGTCGCGGCGTTTTGATGCGCGGCGTGCGTCCGAAAAGTGCCGTGATGTTGCAGAACTCACAATTGAAAGGACATCCTCTGGAGTACTGAATGTTCAACGAGGTATAGCGACCTGTATCGATCAAGCCCCAGAACGGGATAGGGCTCTGGTGGATGTCGGGATGCCCGTTGGCGTGGTAGATTTTTTTAGGGCGCCCGCTTTCCAGGTCCGCGATAAAGGCCGGCAGCGTGCTCTCTGCTTCGCCCAAAACCAAGTGCTCCACTTGCCCGAAATCGTATGGCTGTGCAGTAAAAAGCGGTCCGCCAGCTACAATTTTCAAGCCCTTGGCCTTGCACAGGTCGATGACATGAACGGCCGACTTGCGCTGAACCGCCATTGCGCTGATAAAAGCTGTGTCAGCCCATTCCAGATCGTCGTCGCCAAGAGGGTCGACGTTCAAGTCGACAAGACGTATTTGAAATTGTTCCGGCAGCATGGTCGCGACCGTGATCAGGCCAAGCGGTGGAAAGGCCGACTTCTTTCCGATGAAACGCAACGCGTACGAAAAAGACCAAAACGTATTGGGAAATTTAGGGTAAATAAGGAGAATGTTCATTTGATAAGGCTCCTGTGCCCTTCTGGGAAAGATTTATTTGATTTTTGATCTCTGATCGAATGGACGGCATCCATTCCCTCTGAACGGGAAACCGTGAAAATCTGAATATCCAATGGTTCACATAAAAGCGCTTTGGTCCCAAACAAAATGCTGAACTGGTGAGACGCGATATGCTGATTCAGCGCTTCACGGGTTTTCCACTCCTCCAGCAGACAGAAACGGTTTTTGTCTTTGGTATTGCAAAAAACGCCACAACTTATGCACCCTGCCTCCCTTTCCGTCGGCTTGATCAGGGAAAGAAGGGTTTGCGTCATTTCCAGTTGTTTGCCTGGGATGGCGTTCATGATGATTTTAATGATGATCATTATGGTACCCTCCCTGAAATGCCGACCTGTTCCATTAGAACCTATTTTGAGCAAAGCTCGTTTCTTTGCCTTGACAGAAACGGCGCTTAATAAAGTCCGCAACGCATCGGCTGTACGGCCTGTTTACCGACCACCTTGCCGATATCTGTTTCTGCGACGGTGAGCTCCAATATTGACCTGTGGATCCCGCCGACTTCGCCTATGGATACTAATTCCGGCTCATCGACTAATGCTCTTGCAATAATTTCGTTCATTTCTTTCATGGAGAAACTCCTGTTGCGCCTTGACTTCACACGGATGGCAAGGCTGATCGCCGTCTTCACTACGATAAAATTGTAAAAACTTATAAGTGTCCATCTATATTAAAAAGCCAATTTATGGATGGGCACTTCGCTATATTTCATAGAATTAAATTCTGTGAATGGCGGTCCTTAAATACAATTTTTCGGTCTATGCCGATGCTGGCTCGGCATCCAATAGCGCTTTTTGGGCAAAATGAATACGAGCCAAATTCATTAACGAATCCATGATTTCCTTCTTTGGAACCACGGCATTCACAATGGTTTGGACTTGAGATATTGAATACCCGGCCTCTTTGGTATCCGGATGGGCAGCAATAATGTCCTCATAAAGTGCGAAGGCTTTATGAATATCCTTTGTCGTGTAATGCGTGTCATAAGCCGTCGCATACTGCTGGCCTGCTTCTGCAGATAATATAGTCTCTCTCATGTCTAATTCTCCTATTTTACTGCGAACGAGCGGTCGCATCGTCTGGGTGAAAGCCACCTAAAAAATTAGTTCGAGAATTTTTCCAATTTAACTGCAGCCTTCATGCCAATCTCTAACTTTAGGACACTTATATCGTATGATGCTGATTACAAAGAGAACAAGCTTATTAAAATACTCACAGGGCTGGTATAATTCTTTGTGGGTACCGGGGTCATATTTAACCGGTGGTCATATATGACCGTTCCGGGGTTTGCTGAAAGGACATCCCCCGTAGGCCGAAGCGTGAAGAAAGGAGCAAATCGCCATGACGAACACGAAGCCGTCTAGGCTCCGGTCGCCGAGCAGTCATGAACCCGCCTTGGCGGGACGCGGGTTCGAAGCGCCCTGGAAGCCTTTGGCAGAAGACTCGCCGCCCAAGGGCGCTCGCCGAACACCATCAGCGCCTACCTGCGGGACCTATCGACCCCATCGGAATCACTACTTTGCAGCCACCCGGATATCGATCCGGGCGAGGTGACCCGTGCTACGATCGGCGAGGCGGTGACAAAACTCGGTCGGTCCGGGGAGGCGTGCGGTCTTCGGCGTCCATGCACCGGCTCAAGGCCGCCGTTCTGTCGTTTTTCGCCTGGGCCGAGAAAAACGGGATCATCCAGGAGAACCCGGTGTCGACGTTGACTCTGCGCAGGCTTTCCCGAACGCCGCCCGCTCAAGGAACTCCGCAGCCGCTTGGACCTATTGACTCGACGGGACCGGATCATCATCGAGCTGCTTCTCGGTACTGGCATCCGGCAGGGGCTCCCTTTGCGGAGGTGTGGACGAGGAAGCACTTGTACATACTGATGAACTATCGTTGATCACTTATGTTTACTTGCATTAAAGATCAATTAGGCATACCTTTTACGGCTGTGAGAAAAATGCATGTTGCCGGGTATCCATCTCGCGCAGCGGATTGCCTCCTTATTACTATCCTCTCCAATTTGCTGCAGAGAAGGCTTGATTACGCATCCGTGCAATAACTAGAAGGCTGGCACATTTCGGAGGAAGGGTTTTTTGTCTTATCTCTAAGTCTAATATGGCCTATCACGCGGAAACTTAAAATTCGGACCTGGAACGGGAGAAAAAACATGTATGAATCAATCAAGCGTAACTCCGTGCTGTTCTTCACGTTCCAGAATATCAGGATTACGATTCCCATGGGAGTCTGTTGCCTGGCATTGCTTGCAGCGCTGGTCTTTGCGAATCTTCTCCCCACCGCCTCAGCCCAATCGACATGCCCCGGACTTCACGTGAAAATTCTGAACATTAGAAACAGCACGGGCAATGTTGCTTGTGCGCTTTTCGAATCGCCGGATGGCTTCCCCCGTGAGTACCTGCACTTTGCGACCAATATTATAGTCACAAAAATCCGGGATACGCAGGCTAGTTGCCATTTTCTAGGCATTCCGCCGGGAACGTATGCGCTTGTCGTCGTTCATGATGAAAATATGGATGGCAAGCTTGACTCTAATTGGCTGGGCGCCCCAAAGGAAGGTTACGGCTTTTCAAATGAAGCAAAAGCCAGGTTCAGCGCACCTTCGTTTTCTGATGCCAGTTTTGTGTACGACGGGCGGAATCTGGAGCTCACGATCAGCCTGCATTATTGACCGAAGAGTGATGGATGACATTTAGCGGCCTACTCGAATCATGCCTGCTGCCATCTTTTATGTCCTTCAGACAATTCCCGCCTTCCTGAACATGATTCTCTCTATATATATGGACATAAGCGATGAAGAATTTTTAATTATTGAGGAATAAATGGATTGTGGAGCGATTATGTGCGATAACAGTGTGACACTATTCCTGGAGTCTTGCCGCGCACTATCTTTTCGCCAGCATCGTGGCGAATGATTGTCGATCCGGAAAATATCAATGAATCGCTGATCAGCGCTTTTTTTGCTGCGATCTGCGAATGAATGTTCGTGCAGTTTTTCACTGCGCCTTGCAAAGAAGGTTTAATAATGTATGTAAACAAAAAGATCGCTCCCGGGCTTCTGTCCCGCCTCCGAAGAAATCTGGCTGGAAGTGGGGTGGCACAGGAGAATGCCTGTTTCGAGTCGCCCCTGCGAGCGGAATTGTTCAGCGCCGATCAGATGGAGCAGCACGGCAGGAATCTTGCGGCCTCGCACCTGGTAAATCCGAGACGCGTCAAGAATCGGCTTTTGAAACGATTGGACGAGAATGAAGGCCTCCTGCTTGGAGTCCACCGTTTGACGACTGAGGCGGCTGAGGCAGGACGGCGGATTACGCCTGCCGGGGAATGGCTGCTTGATAATTTCTACCTGATCGAAGAGCAGATTCGCACGGCTAGGAGGCATTTGCCAAAGGGGTATAGCCGGGAACTTCCCCACCTGCTTAATGGTCCTTCGGATGCCCTGCCTCGTGTATATGATATTGCACTCGAAATGATTTCGCACGGCGATGGGAGGGTCGATCCTGAGATTCTCAGCAGATTTGTCGCAGCCTACCAAACCGTCACTCCCCTGAAGATTGGCGAGCTGTGGGCCATCCCGATCATGTTGCGACTTGCCCTGATAGAGAATCTGCGGCGCGTTTCCACCCGGATCGCTGCGGATAGAGTCGACCGCAACCGTGCCGATTACTGGGCTGACCGGATGACGGAGAGCGCCGTGAAGGATCCGAAGAGCCTGATTCTGGTAACTGCGGACATGGCACGATCGAACGTGCCGATGGTGAGCGCTTTTATAGCGGAAATCACGCGCCGCCTTCAGGGGCAGGGGCCCTCCCTTGCATTGCCCCTTACCTGGCTTGAGCAGAGGCTGAACGAGTGCGGACAGACCATTCAGCAACTGGTGCAGGAGGAGAATCAGCAACAGGCCGCCGATCAGGTATCCATGAGCAACAGCATCGGCAGCCTTCGATTTCTGGGCGTTATGGATTGGCGCGAGTTTGTCGAGACGATGAGCGGAGTCGACCAGGCGCTTCGCGAGGACCCCGGAGGCGTTTACGGCACAATGGATTTTTTGTCCCGCGACCGTTACCGACATGTGGTAGAAAAGCTTGCACGGCGCAGCCGATTTTCGGAAGACAAGGTGGCGCGCACCGCCATTGAGCTGGCGCATGATGGCCTTACAGGAAATAAGGGCGATGCACGCGCTGCACACGTGGGTTTTTACCTCATCGGCAAAGGATTGCCGCAGCTCGAGCGGGCGCTGGAGATACGCCGTTCGCCGTTTATCTATCTTCCGAAACGATGGCGCCGATTTCCTTTCTTCTTCTACATGGGAGCGATTGTCATGCTCACGGCAACCTTCACCGGCGTCTTTCTGACGAAGTCTCAGGCCTATTCCCTGCCGGTATGGGCCGTGGTTTTGATCGCGACCGTCTTTATTCTGGGTGCAAGTCAATTGGCAGTTTCCCTAATTAACCTGATGGCAACGCTTCTGGCAACGCCCCGTCCGCTTCCGCGGATGGATTTTTCCAAAGGCATACCGACGGAATATCGGACACTGGTCGTGGTTCCCACGATGCTCGCCAGCATGCAGAATATCGAGAAGCTGACCGAGGCGCTTGAAGTGCGGTTTCTGGCAAATCAGGATCCTCACTTGCACTTCGGACTGTTGACCGATTTTCAAGATTCACAGAAAGAAACGCTTCCTGAAGACGAAACGCTGTTGCGTTATGCGCGGCAGAAGATTGAAGAGTTGAATGCCGCCTATGCCGGTTCACTGAATAACACCTTTTTCCTTTTTCATCGCCCGCGCCAATGGAACCCTCAGGAACAATTGTGGATGGGTTACGAACGAAAGAGGGGAAAACTTGCGGCCTTGAATGCACTCCTTCGCGGAGAGGAACATGCCGAGGACCGGTTTTCACTCATTGTCGGTGACAGAATGGTTATGTCGGGCGTGAAATATGTAATCACTCTGGACACGGACACGCAATTGCCACGCGATGCTGCGTGGCAGTTTGTGGCCGCCATGGCCCACCCCCTGAATCGCCCGCGCTATGACAAAGAGAAGAAGCGCATCGTCGAGGGTTATGGAATTCTTCAGCCGCGGGTCGCCGTAAGCCTTTCCGGCATGAATCGTTCGCGGTATGCGGCAATGTGCGGGAGCGAGCCCGGTATCGATCCGTATACGCGCACCGTTTCAGATGTATATCAAGATCTGTTTGGCGAAGGTTCCTTCATCGGCAAGGGCATTTACGAAGTAGATGCATTCGAGCGGGTGCTTAACGGGCGTTTTCCCGAAAACCGGATACTCAGCCATGATCTCCTGGAAGGATGTTATGTGCGGGCGGGGCTGTTGAGCGATGTCATGCTCTTTGAGGAATATCCGACCCACTACAATGCAGACGTGACCCGCCGGCATCGCTGGATACGCGGCGACTGGCAGCTCCTGCGATGGGTGCGCTCGCGCATCCCCGGCCCTGAAGGGCGTCTTCAAAAGAATCCGCTCTCCTGGCTGTCTCAGTGGAAGATATTCGATAATCTTCGGCGCAGTCTTGTGCCCGCGGCGATGACGATCCTGTTGCTTCTGAGTTGGATGCTTTTACCGTCTGTCTGGTTCTGGACCCTTTCAGTACTGGGCATCATTCTGATTCCTCCTATTCTGACCTCCTTCCTGCAAGCGCTTCGGAAGCCCGACGACATGCTTTTGAGTCAGCACTTCGATTCCGTTTTGCACTCCGCCGGGCGGCACTTCGCACAGTCGGCATTTACACTCGCCTGCCTTCCATACGAGGCGTATTTCAGCCTCGACGCGATTGTGCGCACGGGATGGCGGATGCTGATCACGCACACGCGGCTTCTTGAATGGAATACATCAGACGACCGGTCCGGCAGCAGCCGTGGGAGCGCCGCTTCTTTTTTCCGGACCATGTGGATTGCCCCCGTGTTTGCCGCCGCCGTCTTTGCCTGTCTTTTGTATGCGCGGCCGATGGCGTTGGCTGTAGCAGGCCCCATACTGGGCCTCTGGTGTGCCGCTCCTTTTGTCGCCTGGTGGATCAGCCGGCCTTTGGCCGAAAGCGAAACAGAGCTGACGGTCGCGCAGACTGCTTTTCTTCGCAAGATTTCCCGTAAGACCTGGTCGTTTTTCGAAGCCTTCGTCGGCCCTAAAGATCATTGGCTGCCCCCTGACAATTTTCAGGAACATCCCGTTTCGCGCATCGCGCATCGCACATCGCCGACCAACATAGGGCTGGCCTTTCTCGCCAATTTGTCCGCCTATGACTTCGGCTATCTTTCGGCAGGACAGCTCATCGAACGCACCGAGCGGACACTCCATACGATGGAAGCGCTGGAGCGGTATCGCGGCCACTTCTACAACTGGTACGACACGCAATCCCTGCAGCCCCTGCAGCCTGCCTACATCTCGAGCGTAGACAGCGGGAACCTCGTCGGTCATCTGTTGACATTGCGGCAGGGCCTGCTCGCACTGCCCGACGACAGGATCCCGGGGCCTCGATGGCTTGAGGGATTAAGCGACACGGTGAATGTTCTGGCGGACATTGGCGGAAAAACGTTTGTACATCACCTTGTGCCTCTGCAAAAACGGCTGACATCGGCGCTGAATTCCCCCCCGGTGACGCCGGCGGCGGTGCATACCTGCCTGACAGAGTTGGCTGCGTCCGCTGCGGAAGTGCTCGCTGCACTCGAAGCTTCCGGTTCGGAGCCCGAGAACCATGCGCACTGGTGGGCGCGCGCTCTTGCCGGTCAATGCCGGGATGCGCTCTCAGATCTGGAGTTTCTCGCGGCCTGGATATCTCTGCCGGCAGGGCTGAATGCAGATCGCCGGAAGATTTCCGGCGATGCTATCCCGACGCTGCGCCAGCTGGCGGACCTTGACGGTCAGGCAAATGGTGTGTCCCCGTGGAGGGAGGCGATCCGTCCCGTTGTCATCGAGGCACGGTTGCGGGCGAGGAAAAGAATAGAGGCTATCGAAGATCTGGCACGGAGAATCGATGAACTCACTCATATCGAATACGGGTTCCTCTTCGACAAGGGCTGCAACCTCATGGCCATTGGCTATAACGTAGACGAACGCCGGCGGGACCTGAGTTACTACGATCTTCTGGCTTCCGAAGCGCGATTCAGCGCATTCATTGGAATCGCCCAGGGACAGCTGCCGCAGGAGAGCTGGTTCGCCTTGGGGAGATTGCTGACCAGCGCTGGCGGAAAGCAGATCCTCCTTTCATGGAGCGGATCGATGTTTGAATATCTTATGCCGCTTCTAGTGATGCCGACGTACGAACATACCCTGCTTGACCAGACCTGCAAGGCGGCGGTGGCCCGGCATATCGAGTACGGGAATAAATCGGGAATGCCCTGGGGCATTTCGGAATCAGGATATAACGCCATTGATGTCCATCTCAACTACCAGTATCGCGCATTTGGGGTCCCCGGGCTTGGTCTCAAGCGGGGGCTTGCCGATGATCTGGTTATTGCGCCCTATGCCTCGGCACTGGCATTGATGGTGGCGCCGGAAGAGGCGTGCCTGAATCTCGAACGGATGGAGGCTGACGGTCTGGCCGGAAATTACGGCTTCTATGAAGCGATCGACTATACGCCGTCACGGCTGCCGCACGGGCAATCGCGCGCCGTGGTGAGGTCCTTCATGACGCACCATCAGGGAATGAGCCTCCTTTCTTTAGCCCATGTGCTTCTGAATCGTCAGATGCAGAAGCGCTTCGAGTCGGAGCCGATGTTCCAGGCGACCATGCTGTTGCTTCAGGAGCGAATTCCCAAAGCGACGGCAGTCTTAGCCCATACATCCGCCAACTCCGGCCAGCGTGCTGAGTTTCTGGAAACGGAGGCGCCGGTACGCGTGTTTGCGAACCCGAACACCCCGAAACCGGAAGTGAATTTATTGTCAAACGGCAGATACCACGTAATGATCACGAATGCGGGCGGCGGCTACAGCCGCTGGAAAGACACGGCAGTTACCCGATGGCGCGAAGATGCTGCCTGCGACAACTGGGGAACGTTCTGTTACCTGCGCGACGCGGCCAGCGGAGAATTCTGGTCGACGACCTACCAACCCGCGCTCAAGCAGGCAAACGCCTATGAAACGATCTTTTCGGAAGCGAAAGCTGAGTTCCGTTGCCGCCGAAACGAGCTTGACATGCATACGGAAATTGCCGTTTCGCCCGAGGATGACATCGAATTGCGCCGCATCACCATCATCAACCGTTCAGGGAAACGAAGGGTGATCGATGTCACAAGTTACGCAGAGGTCGTTCTCGCTGCGCCCGCGGCGGATGCGCTGCATCCTGCGTTCAGCAATCTTTTCATTCAGACGGAGATCCTTGTCAGCCAACGGGCGATTCTCTGCACGCGCCGTCCTCGATCCCGGGACGAACACGCACCATGGATGTTTCATCTGATGGCCGTGCACGGCGCTGACATAGGAGACATTTCCTATGAAACCGACCGTTCCCGGTTTGTCGGCCGCGGAAAAACGATTGCCGATCCCCAGGCGATGGATGGCGCATCGGTGCTCTCCGGCAGCGACGGCTCCGTGCTGGATCCGATAGTCTCGATCCGCTATCGCATAATTCTCGATGCGGACGGTACGGCGACGGTGAACATTGTCTCCGGCATAGGCGAGAACCGCGACGCAGCCTTAGGCCTGGTCAAAAAATATCAGGATCGGCGTCTTGCGGATCGGGTCTTTTATCTGGCCTGGACACACAGCGATATCTTTCTGCGGCAGATCAATGCAACGCAGGCAGACGCACAGCTGTACGGAAGCCTCGCGGGATCAATGATCTATGCCGATGCCTCGCTCCGCGCCGATGCGAGCGTTATTAAAAGGAATCACCGAGGGCAATCGGGTCTCTGGGGTTACGCCATTTCAGGCGATTTGCCGATCCTGCTCCTGCGGATTGAAGATCCGGCCAATATCGCTCTGGTGCGCCAGCTCATACAGGCTCATACGTACTGGCGCTTAAAAGGGCTGGCGGTGGACCTGGTGATCTGGAACGAAGATCACGCCGGCTATCGGCAACTCCTCCACGATCAGATTATGGGGCTTATTGCCGCAGGCGAAGGGGCCTATGTGGCAGATCAGCCGGGGGGCATTTTCGTACGGCCTGCGGAGCAGATATCGGACGAGGATCGTATCCTGTTTCAAACGGTGGCCCGTGCCATCGTCACCGACAGCGGCGGAATGCTGGCAGATCATGTCAACCGCAGAAAATCGGCGGCAACGACCATGCCGCTCTTGAACATGACTCGGATTGAACGCGTTTCCCCGGCAGTAGCCGCCCTGCCTCGCCATGACCTTCTGTTTTTTAATGGAATCGGCGGATTCGCCCCTGACGGCCGCGAGTACATCGTCACAACCGCACGTAATCAAGTGACGCCGGCGCCATGGGTGAATATCCTGGCGAATCCGAACTTCGGAACCGTTATATCGGAAAGCGGTTCAAGTTACACATGGGCCGAAAATGCCCACGAGTTTCGTCTCACTCCCTGGCATAACGATCCCGTAAGCGATACCTGTGGCGAAGCGTTCTATGTGCGCGATGAAGAGAGCGGGCTCTTCTGGTCACCGATGCCGCTTCCCGGACGCGGTGCGACGCCGTACGCGACCCGGCATGGATTCGGTTACAGTGTATTCGAACACGAAGAGAGCGGCATCCGCTCCGAGGTGTGGGTATATGTGGCCACGGACGCATCCGTCAAGTTTACGGTGGTGAAGGTCAAAAACCAATCGGGCCGAGTGCGGCGGCTCTCTGCAACCGGCTATGCGGAATGGGTGCTGGGAGATCTGCGATCCAAAACGGCCATGCACGTGATCACCGAAATCGATCCCACAAGCGGCGCAATTGTTGCGAGGAATCCATATAATACGGAGTTCCCCGAGCGGACTGCTTTTTTCGATGCGGATGATGCGGCAAGGTCGGTAAGCGGAGACCGAATGGAATTTCTGGGAAGAAACGGTACGCTCGTAAAACCGGTCGCTATGACCAGAGCGCGGCTCTCCGACAGGGTAGGGGCGGCCCTGGATCCCTGTGCGGCGATCCAGGTTCCCTTCGAGCTGGCAGATGGTCAGGAACGTGAAATCGTGTTCAGGATAGGCGCAGGGAAAAATGCCGAGGATGCCCGATCTATGGTGCAGCGCTTCCGGGGATCGAAAGCGGCCCGCAACGCGCTCGAGGCGGTCTGGGAATACTGGAGACGCACGCTTGGAAGCGTGACCGTGGAAACACCGGACCCGGCGCTCGATGTGTTGATAAACGGGTGGCTTGTGTACCAGACACTGGCATGCCGTCTATGGGCACGGAGCGGCTACTACCAATCCGGCGGCGCCTTCGGTTTTCGCGATCAGTTGCAGGACGTCATGGCGCTTGTTCATGCCGAACCGCACCTTGTGCGGCAACACCTTCTGGTTGCCGCAAGCCGCCAGTTTCCGGAGGGAGATGTACAGCACTGGTGGCATCCTCCTCAAGGCCGCGGCGTGCGCACGAACTGTTCCGACGACTATCTCTGGCTGCCGGTGGCAGCGTGCCGTTACGTCAGGAGCACCGGCGATGAAAGTGTGTGGGATGAGCCCGTTCCCTTTCTCAAAGGTCGCTTGATAAACGCCAGCGAGGACTCCTATTACGACCTGCCCGGTCGATCTCATGAGACAGCCGGTTTGTATGAACATTGCACAAGAGCCATACTACGGGGCCTCAGGTTTGGAACCCACGGATTGCCGCTCATGGGCTCCGGCGACTGGAACGACGGCATGAACATGGTGGGCGCAGAAGGGAAAGGTGAAAGTGTCTGGTTGGGCTTTTTCCTCTATGATGTATTGATGCAGTTTACGGAGGTGGCCCGCAAGCGCGGTGATCTGTCCTTCTCAGACCGGTGCGAGGCGGAGGCGGCGCGGATAAGCCTGCACATCGAGCAGCATGGCTGGGATGGCGGGTGGTACCGCCGTGCTTACTTTGACGACGGTGTACCGCTGGGATCGATAGAGAATGCCGAATGCCGGATCGATTCGATTGCGCAGAGCTGGTCGGTTCTATCTGGTGCGGGCGATCCCGCACACGCGCGCCAGGCCATGGAAGCGGCGGACCAGCGTCTCATCAAAGGGGACCAAAGGCTGATACAGCTCCTGGCGCCGCCCTTCGACAAGTCAGATTTGAATCCCGGTTACATCAAGGGATATGTTCCCGGTGTCAGGGAAAATGGCGGACAATACACTCACGCGGCTATATGGATGGCAATGGCCTTTGCTCGATTGGGTGACAACCGCCGGGCGTGGGAACTAATGACCATGATCAATCCGGTGAACCATGCACGATCTCCTGAGTTGATCGGGACGTACAAGGTGGAACCGTACGCTGTGGCCTCCGATGTCTATGCCCTCGCACCTCACGTCGGCCGTGGGGGATGGACGTGGTATACGGGTTCGGCCGGCTGGATGTATCTGCTGATTATGGAATCGCTCCTGGGGCTGAGGCGGCAAGGGGATAGACTGAGCTTTGCACCGGTCCTTCCGCCTGATTGGGGAGGCTTCACGGTTCATTACCGGTACGGCGAAACGGTCTACCGCATCGTCATTGTACGCGCACAGGGCGATGACGGCACAACGAACGTGACCGTCGACGGAGTCCTGCAGCGGGATAAGAAGATTGCTCTCGTTGACGATCGTCACGCACACGCAGTCGAGGTGGTGATAACCGAATCTCCTACTCCTCCTTGAACATCCTCGCGATGCTCGGTATATTTTCGGCATAGGTCGGGTGTATGTGCTGGAATGTATCCAGTTGATGCCATGTGATTTTTGATTCTATCAGATCGAGAAGGATGTGGACCAGTTCGGCTGTTTCATAGCCCACGAGGGTGGCTCCGATGATCCTGTCCGTATCGTCATCGACGACGAGTTCATAAAAGCCAAGATGGTGACCCCATTCTATCGCACGGGCCATATGCCTGACCTCCATCCGTTTCGCCCGGGCATTGTAGCCCTGTTTCTTGGCCTGGTTCAGGGTCAGCCCGGCTCTCGCCACTTGCGGCTCGGTCAGGGCCGCGTATCCCAGCACACGGTCGTTCCTGCTACGTTGATTTCCATCGAGTATCGCCAAAAGACGCCGGTAATCTTCCCAGGAGACGTGGGTAAAAGCGGGCTGTCCGGCAACTTCTCCTATGGCATAGACTCCCGGTCGGGTCGTTTCGAATCGGTCATTGACTTTGATGATACCCTTATCGTCAAGTTCGATTCCCGCCGCCTGGGCATTCAGTGCTTCGGTATTTGGCCGGCGTCCCGCGGCTACAAGAAGGGCATCG